>CAVUKL010000051.1:0-22883 GCA_963742015.1 uncultured Acidobacteriaceae bacterium
CACAGCGGGGTACGCCGTCCGGAATCCTGTACCATTCGCTGCGACCTCGACCAGCGAAGGGAAACCGGCGCCATTTTGGCCCATTGCGATAGATATTGTCTGCCCGTCCGGCGACACACTAGGCATATAAGCAAGCGTCACGGAGGCCAGCTGCCGCTGATTCGCGCCGTCCCGGTCGGCAACGAAGACGCCCTTTCCGCTCGTGAAGACGATGCGGCCATCCGGAAAATATGCTGCGCCTGCGGCCTCGATGGCTCTGATGCGGCGTGGCTCTCCTGCCGGAAGCGGAATCGACCATAAGGGGCTCGCAAAACTTTCAGTTGAGTCAGTCGCGGCGAGCATTTCTGAGCCGTCGGCTGCCAGTCCAAGGATCTGGGGGCTATCAAGCTTGGAGTCAACCAGCGCAGTGGGCCCACCATTGACCGAGACCTCGGCAATTCTTCGACTTCCGATCGAACCCTCGTTAAAGTAAATACGCGATCCGTCCGTGTAGATGCCAATATGGCCCGGCTTCGGTTCGCCATCGTCGGTGAGTTGGGTGACGGACTCCACCACTGGAACGGCAGGCGGGATTCGCCACCACGCGATGCCTGCCGCGGCGAGCGCAACCACGACTGCGGCCACTGCTGCCCATACCCAACGTGAGCGCCTTCCAGGATCAGGCAACACCGCAGAGGTGCTTCCGGAATCCGACAAAGCCCCCAGAGCAAAGGCCAGATCGGCTGCGGATTGAAAGCGCTGCTCGGGATTTTTCTCCAGGCAGCGATGAATTACTCGCTGCAGGCCTGGAGGAGTGGATTGTGCGACTAGCGAAATGCTGGGCGGGTCTTCGTTGAGAATGGCGGTCATCGTCTCCGCTGAGGTGGATCGGTGAAATGCCCGCTTCCCGGTGAGCATCTCGTAGAGGATCGCGCCGAAGGCGAAGATGTCGGTGCGGTGGTCGACGGATTTTCCGCGGACCTGCTCGGGAGACATGTATCCGACGGTGCCCATTACTACGCCGGGTTCGGTTTGCCTGGTCTGGGTGGGGCCGGCCCCGTCTGCGCCTTCGTCAGAGTCCGGCTGCTGCTTCAACTTGGCGAGACCGAAGTCAAGGATCTTGACGCGGCCTTCTTTGGTGACGAAGAGGTTTTCCGGTTTGAGGTCGCGATGGACGATGCCTTTGTCATGCGCGGCGGCTAGTCCGTGGGCGATCTGGACGCCGTAGTCGATTGTTTTGCGAACGGGCAATGGGCCGTGACCCAGGGTCTCGCGCAGTGTTCCGCCGACCAAGAGTTCGGAGACGAGATAGGGTGCGCCTTCGAAGCTGCCGAATTGATAAACGGCCAGGATATTCGGATGGTTGAGGGCTGCGGCTGCCTGGGCTTCCTGCTCAAAGCGGCGCAAGCGATCTGCGTCCTGCGAAACGAAGGCGGGCAGAATCTTAATGGCGACTTCGCGCTTCAGGCTCAAATCGCGGGCGCGGTAGACCTCGCCCATGCCACCTGCTCCCAGGGGGCCGAGGATTTCATAGCCGTCCAGCTTCGTGCCTGTAGCCAGCCGCATGGTGAGCCGGATTATAAACGGGACACCGCGCTTCGGCTGATTTACTGTTCAGCCGGCGTGAGGGCGTAGATGTCGTTGGTTCCGCGGTCGCGGAGCATGAGCGGGGCGTCGGTTGGGTCGAGGCCCATCCAGGAGTCGAGGGTTCCGGTGTAGCCGATGTTCATCAGGCTGAGGATCCGCTCGACTGCTCCATCGGCGACGCGGACGCGGAAGACGCCTGGGTCATCCACATAAGACAGGTAATAGATGAAGCGGCTGTCAGCGGACCACGCCGGGAAGGCGATGATGCCCTTGTGCAGGACGGTCCAATGCTGAGCAGCGAGGTCGAAGAGGTTGATGCTGAGCTGATCGAAGGTCGAGGCAGAGATGTATTTTCCGTCGGGAGACCAGCGCGGGGAGAACATGCCTTCGGAGCCGGGCAGCGTCGTCACGTCGCCCGTGGCCAGGTCGAGGACGCGAATCGTGCTTTTCGGGTCGCGTCCTCCGAGGCGACTGGTCGAGTAGACGATCTTCTTTCCATCCGGGGACCAGTCGGGGTCGGTCTGCGGGCCTCCGTCGTGGGGAAGCAGCCGTCGAACTGCGCCTCCTTCGGAGGAGACGATGTAGGTCTGGTATTCATTTTCTCTCTGCGTGAGGCCGACGAAGAGGAGGCGCTTGCCGTCGGGCGACCAGCTGGGCAGTATCGGCTTCAGTGAAGGCTCGACGAGCTCGACGCGGTTGCTTCCGTCGCGGTCGGCGCGCCATAGGCTTCCGTCGGGGTAGGAGACGTAGACGACGTGGGCTCCATCTTTGGAGAAGGCGAGAAGATCGGCGGAGATACCCGATAAGTAGGGCTGGAACTGCTTGGTTTGCGGATCGAAGCGGTCGAGCTCTCCGCGCCGGGTGAGGCCGGTGGCAAAGAGCTTCTTTCCATTCCTGCCGGGCACGGGCGTGGCCCAGTCGAGCGGACCTGAAGTCAACTGGATCGGCTCGTTGGAGCGCCTGCCAAAGAGGCCGGAGCGCTCATCGAAGGCCCAAAGCTGGCCGGCAGAGAGGAAGTAAAAGATGTCTCCGTTGGGGCTCCAGCTTCCGCAGCATGGGTCGGCTGAGGCCGGCCAGTTGGGCAGGAGTTCATGAAGGTTCGATCCTTCAGCGGAGATTTCGCGAAGTTTCCCGTTGGTGGAAAAACGCAGCCTGGCACCGTCGGGAGACCAGGCGAGCCATTCCATTCGTCCGCCAACGGAGGCGATCTTGTGCGGGTCGGCGCCGTTGCTCTTCTCCTCATAAATTTCGCCGTTCGGCGTCGCGTAGGCGATGGAGGCGCCGTCGGGCGACCAGGTTGAGGCGGTGACTGAATCAGCCAGGCTGCGGGGCGCTCCGCCGAGAACGCCGACACTCCAGAGTGGATGGCCGGAAGTCTGGTTAACGGACTCGGAGCCGACGAGGAAGGTTGAGCCGTCGGGAGAGACGCTTTCCAGTACGGCGCTCGGAATGGGAATCTTGACGGGCGCGGTCTCGCCGCCTGCAACAGCAATCTGCTCGGGCGGCAACGAAGGGTCGAGGTTGAAGTAGAGCCGGCTTCCATCGGTTCCGGCGAGAGCTTTGTAGCGTCCGTCGTTGGTGATCTGAGCGTAGTCGGTGAAGCGTAAGGCGGGTGGCGGGTGCCGAGCGATAACAAGCCAGACGACGCCTATCAGCAGGAGAGCGGAGAGCAGGCCCAGCGGCCAGAGCAGGCTTGGGGATGTTCCGCGCGAAGCGCGCTCGATCTTCGCGGGTGTCGTTTGGGTCGCTGGGTCTGACAAGGCTTCAAGGGCGAAGGCGAGGTCCGAAGCGGATTGGAAACGCTCTTCGGGGCTTTTCTCGAGGCAGCGAAGGACAATCCGTTGCAACGCGAGTGGTGTGGCCGGCGCCGTCTGCGTAAAGGGCGGTGGGTCGTCTTTGATGATTGACGCCATCGTTTCCGCCCAGGTAGGGCCTTTGAACGGGCGTCTCGCGGTGAGCATTTCGTAGAGGATTCCACCGAAGGCGAAGATGTCGGTGCGATGGTCGACATCGACCCCGCGTGCTTGTTCGGGCGACATGTAGCCGGCGGTGCCGACCAGCATTCCGGGATGGGTCTCCTCCATTCCGGAGGGTCGGCGATCGGTTTCGTCGGTTGGCGGCTGGGTGAGCTTGGCGAGACCGAAATCGAGGATCTTGACCTGGCCGTCTTTGGTGATGAAAAAGTTCTCGGGCTTGAGGTCGCGGTGGACGATGCCTTTTTCGTGGGCGGCGGCCAAGCCGTGGGCGATCTGGGCTCCGATGTCGAGGACCTTCCGGACGGGCATCGGGCCGCGGTTCATCGTCTCGCGCAGCGTGCCGCCGATGAGCAACTCGGAGACGAGATAGGGCGCGCCGGAGTAAGTTCCGAAGCGGTAGACGGCGAGGATGTTGGGGTGGTTGAGGCTTCCGGCGGCATGCGCCTCCTGCTGAAAACGACGCAGACGGTCAGGATCGCGAGAGACGTATGGCGGCAGAACTTTGATCGCGACTTCGCGATTGAGGGCGGCCTCACGGGCGCGGTAGACCTCACCCATGCCTCCGGCGCCAAGTGGGCCGAGGATTTCATAGCCTCCAAATTTTGTGCCCACGGGCAGAGGCATGATGAGCCGGATTATAAACGTTAAACACGGCAGATCAGACGCCGCGCGGAGTTCTGCCGCACCAGCGTAACTAATCTCACGCTTGATGGGTCTCAGGGTTTGCAGGCAATGGAATCTGCGCGACCCTCCCGGGTACTCGCGTGGAAACAGGCGACTCTAAAGGGTTGGTTTTTCTGACACGAAAGAACGTTTGCCGCTCGTTGCTCTTGAGAGAGTATCAAGGATGCTGCTTGTCCCGAAGGCTCGTTCGGCCCAGACTGGCAAAAACTAAGAAAAATGGAGGGTGTTGCCGATGTTTATTGCTCTGGCGTTGCTGTTGGGAGTCGTTGCGGGGCTGAGGGCGATCACCGCGCCTGCGGCGGTGAGTTGGGTGGCGAAGCTGGGCATGCTGGCTGTTGCTGGTACGCCGATGGCTTTCATGGGCTTCAAGTACACACCGATTATCTTCACGCTCCTGGCCGTTGGTGAGCTGATCAATGACAAGCTGCCGAAGACGCCGAGCCGCAAGACTCCTCCGCAACTTATCGCCAGGATTCTGAGCGGGTCGTTGGTTGGCGCGACGGTGGGAGCGGGGTTCGGATCGCTGCTTGTCGGGCTCGTGGCTGGCGCGATTGGCGCGGTTCTGGGAACCTACGGCGGCGCAGCGGGTCGCGGCCGGTTGGCTGCGGCATTTGGCAAGGACCTGCCGGCGGCTCTGCTGGAGGATGTGGTCGCTATTGTGTTGTCGATTGTCATCGTGACGAGGTTCTGACCGAACGCTCCTTGGACTATAAACCCGGGCCGCTTCTCTGCGCGATGGCGCCGACCGCCCTGGTTGGCGATGGGGCACTGCGCTCCTGTGAATTGAATCTCAAAGTACCTCCTACTTGACACTCTGCCAGAGGTTCGGCATATCTTGTGTAGATGTCTCCTATAGATATCTAGGGGAGAAGCGATAGTGTGAGAGCGAAAGCCTACAAGCGGTAGGGGGACGCCGAAGCGATGGCGGTTTAGGAGCGTGTCGATGGCATGGATTTCCAGGTTTCGCGCACTGCTGGGGCAAGAAAGGCTTTCGAAAGAGCTGGAGGAAGAGCTCGAATTCCATCTGTCGATGCGAGAGCAATGGAATGTCGAGCAGGGGATGAAGCATGGAGATGCCCGCCGCGACGCGCGGAGACGATTCGGCAATCCGGTGACGTGGCGAGAGCGGATGAGCGAGATCGATGTGATGATCTGGCCGCAGACCGTGCTGCAGGATCTTCGCTATGGGGCGCGGATGTTGCGGCGGAATGCGGGATCCACGATTATCGCCGTGCTTGCCCTGGCGCTGGGGATCGGGGTCAACACGGCGACGTTCACCGCGTACAAGGCGTTTGTGAAACGCCCTCTGGATGCTCAAGACTCCGGGCAGATGGTGAACGTGGCGCTGAAGCTACGTTCGGGCGCCACCGCTGGCTGGTTCAGCTATCCCGACTATGAGGCTTACCGCGACCATATTCATTCGTTTAGCGGGCTAGCCGCCTGGAAAGGGGTGGATCTGTTGACCCTGTCAGGGGCCGGCGGGGTTCGGAGCGAGCCTAGTTCTGCGTCCGGCACGCTGGTGGGGCGACTCGGTCTGCTTCCGAACAGCGTTAGCGGCACTGAGCACGCCAGCACTTTTTTTGTTTCGGAGAACTACTTTTCAGTGCTTGGGGTATCGGCCTTGCGGGGGCGGCTATTTGAGGCTGGCTTGGATCAGGCCGCTGCGCCCTCGGTGCTCATCAGTGAGAACTACTGGCAAAAACGCTTCGCCGGGGACGCTGGGATACTTGGCAAGACGATCCGCCTCAACGGAGTTGCATTTACGGTGGTAGGAGTCACGCCGCATAACTTCGTCGGGACGAGCGTTGCGGTGCCTGATTTCTGGCTTCCGATGAGCGCGGCGCCGTTGGTGCATCCCGATGAGAACTGGCTGCGCGATCGCGAGAACCTGTGCTGCCGGGTGTTTGCCCGATTGGCTGAAGGCGCGAAGATGGGGCAGGCGCAGGCGGAGATGAACGTGCTTGCTGAGCATCTTCGCACTCTGCATGATCCTCACTCGGACCTGGGCAAGCCCGCCAGCGCAATTGTTTGGCCGGGCTCTCCGTTTCCTCTTCCCATCAAGGAATACGGCGGGCTGAAATATGCGATCTTGCTGATCATGGCCGCGGTCGGGATGGTGCTGGTGATTGCGTGCGCCAATGTCGCGAGCCTGCAGCTCGCCCGGGCTGCGTCGCGACAGAATGAACTGAGCATGCGTCTTTCGCTGGGTGCGAGCCGGGCGCGGATTATCCGGCAGTTACTGACAGAGAGCGCTTTGCTAGGACTGATCGCAGGCGGGACCGCGCTGCTGTTCAGCTGGGCGTTGCTGCAGGGTTTGGTGGTTGTGGTGGCTAATGCTTTCCCGGACGAAGTTGGCACCTTCATTTTTCATGTGACGCCTGATCTGGGGATTTTTGCGTACGTCTTTGTCCTCTCGCTCGTTGCGGGGGTGTTGTTCGGGCTCACACCGGCGTTGGAAAGCTCGAGCGCGGCGCTTTCGTCTGCACTCAAGGCGAGCACGGGGAGTTCGTCGCTTCGCAGCCGCCGGCTTCGCGATGCACTGATTGGGGTCCAGGTCACGGTATCGGTGGTGCTGATGATTGCCGGAAGCATGCTGATCCGCAGTTCGATTCGAGCGGTCAAGATGGAGACGGGGTACAACACGAAACAGACTGTGGCTCTCGAGCTTCAATTTCCGGAAGGGCCTAGATATGGCGCGCAACACAAGTTGGCAACCGTTAGCGAGCTGCGTGCGCGTTTTGCAGCGATGCCTGGCGTGGCCGCGGTGACAAGCGCCTGGGCGCCGGATGGCAAGCCTGATCGATTAGCATCGGTTTCGGTGAATGGAGAGAAGCCGTCGCCGGAGAATACGCGGGCGGTCCTCTATTACTCCTATGTTCAGCCGAACTATTTTCAGACGCTCGAAATACCGATGCTTTTTGGGCGCGGATTTCAAATGGAGGCTGGCCAGCCTGAGGCTGCGGTTGTGCTTAGCGAGTCTGCCGCGAAAATTCTGTGGCCGGGGGAGAACCCGATTGGGCGCAGCCTTCGTTTGGGCACGGATGGGCAGTTTCATGGCAAGAACGACAATCTCCCCGATGGGCCGACTTATCAGGTCATTGGCGTTGCGCGCGACACTCGCGGAGTATTGATGGACGGCAGCGATGCCGAGCAGATTTACATTCCGCTGCCGGAAGACCGGGCGCCGGACTATCCGATCCTGGTCCGGACCAGCTCCGACTCAGCGGAGTTTGTGAGTGCTCTTGGGCCGGTGATTTCGGCGGTCGATCCCGGTCTGGTGGTAACGTCGTTGACCCTTGAGAATTTGCTGCACCAGACGCCGTCGTTCATTGGTTCAAGCCTTGCGGCAATGCTTGCCTCGGCGATCGGATCGCTGGGACTCTTTCTGGCTTCGATGGGCATCTATGGCACGGTCAGCTACATCGTTGTGTTGCGCACGCGTGAGGTTGGCATTCGGATGGCCCTGGGCGCGAGGAAGGGGAACATTCTCGGCTTGATGCTGCGGGAGGGTATGCGGCCGGTGATCGCGGGATTGGTGGCAGGGACGGGTCTCGCGTTGGGGGCTACCTATCTACTGCGGGGAGTGCTTTATGGGCTGAAGGGGGTTGATGGAATTTCGATTGCCGGCGTCTCCGCCCTGTTTGTGGCCATTGCGCTGTTTGCGTCGTACCTTCCGTCGCGGCGCGCTATGCGGGTCGATCCTGTAGTTGCGCTGCGGTATGAGTAAAGGCCGGAGCTGAGGAAGCCAGTTGTTTTCAGCGAATTGAATCTGGGGCGACCTCCCCGTATCATTCGTGGAGGAGTTTGAATCTCCCGCGCGATGTTCCGGCGCACGTGTCCTGCGGCAGATCCGTCGCAGAGATTTTCCTGGAGGAGTTCAGTAATGCGCATCGGTTTGCTTACGGGCGGCGGAGACTGCCCCGGTTTGAATGCGGTGATCGCCGCGGTAGTGAAGAAGGGAATTCTGCATCATGGCGACGAGTTCGTCGGGTTTCTTGAGGGTTGGCGCGGGGTGCTGGATAACAACACGATTCCGCTGACGCTAGAGTCGGTGGACGGGATCATCACCAAGGGTGGGACGATCCTGCGGACTTCGCGGACGAATGTGCGGAAGATTGAGGGTGGGCTGGAGAAGTGCGTTGCCAATATCAAAGCGAACAAGCTGGACGCGCTGATTGCGATTGGCGGCGACGATACTCAGTCGGTGACGAATGCGCTGATTGGGCTGGGCGTTCCGGGAGTGGGCGTTCCGAAGACGATCGATAACGATTTGAATGGGACCGATGTTTGCTTTGGTTTTGACACCGCGGTTGGGATTGCGACTGAGGCAGTAGACCGCCTGCATACTACCGCAGAAGCGCACAACCGGGTGATTGTTTGCGAGGTGATGGGGCGCGATGCGGGATGGATTGCGCTGACCGCAGGCGTGGCTGGGAATGCGCATGTGGTGCTGGTTCCGGAGAAGCCGATCGATTTGGATCACGTTTGCGCGCTGCTGAAGTACAACCACGATCATGGCAAGAAGTATGGGATCGTCGTTGTCGCCGAGGGAGCTAAGCTGCCAGACACCGGCGGCCAGGCGACGAAGGGGACGAAGGTAGACTCCTTTGGCCACGCGCAGCTTTCGGGGATTGCCGAGTTGCTGGCGCACAAGATTGAAGAGAAGACAGGGTACGAGACGCGTTCGGTGAATTTGGGACATACGCAACGGGGCGGGACTCCTTCGGCGTACGACCGGATGCTGGCGACGCGGTACGGTTTGGCGGCGCTGGATTTAGTCCATGCCGGGCAGTTTGGGCGGCTGGTCGTGCTGCGGGGGACGGAGATCAAGAGCATTACGCTGGCTGAGGCGATCTCGAAGAACCGGACTGTGGATGATCATTTCCTGGAGATTTTGACGGGGTTGGAGCCGGCGGTTTAGGTCAGGAGGGCTCACATTTTCCAGACAGATGGAGGCTCCTGACGGGGAGTAAATCCATGAAACTGCAGGTCTCTCCACTGCGCTTCGCTTCGGTCGGGATGACAAATGGAGGGATGGGCGCGATGCGATTGCACTGCGCCCATTCTTATTTGGCGGGAGATGGAATAGGCGGAGCGGTGGGCCTTCCGCAGTACTGACTCTATTTCGCTCTATCGAGAAGCGCATAAAACCCTAAATTAACCTAGCCAAACCGGAAATCCTTGAACCTGACCGGAAAAGGCGGTATAACTCTGGGGCGGGGTTTGCTCGATCCCGTTGCTTCCGATTCTGGCGAAACGATTACGCCCACTTGCGATCTGAACTGCTTCTATCCCTTTACCCGGAGAGGCTGTCATGAGAACGTCCACCGTGCGCAGTGAGATCCGCGAGGTGATGGACATCCGTCAGGCCTCGGCTTACCTCGGCATCAGCCCCGACAGCTTGTATAAGTATGCTTCCGAAGGGTTTATTCCGGCTTTCAAGCTGGGCAACCGGTGGCGCTTCAAGAAGTCACGCATCGATGAGTGGATGGACCAGCAGTCGTCCGCCTCCTTGATGCCGGCGCAGCCGATAGCGGTTGGGGGGCGCGAAAAGAAGCCGGTGGGGGCGGCGCGGTAATATCGAAAGTCGTGCTGAACCAATTCCTATCGAGATTCGGCCGACACGGGAGCGTGAGCGCAACCGATCGCCTAGACGTTGGAGGTTATCGCGATGAAGGAAGCCAAGACTTCAGCCGAAGTTCGGCCGAAAACCTCGGGTTTTTGGGTTGCGCTAATTCTCCTGTGCTATCCAGGGGCCCTCTCCAGTGTGGCGAGAGCACAGACGCCAAATCGGCAATGCGGCGACTATGTCGAGGCCTACAAGGGTGGGCCGGTGGCGTATGGAACCTATCTCCAGGCGACTGCGGACGTTGCCAAATCGCGGGATGCACAGGAGGGCAGCAGCCGGTATTCCAAGGCGCTGCAGGCTTCGTCGGCACCTTCGAATGCGCTTTGGCTGAATAACTGGTGCACGAAGAATCCGCTGCGCGGGTTTACCGAGGCGTCGAGCCGGCTGCTGGATGAGCTTACCGGCCAGGCGAGCCCACCAAGTCCAGCGGCCGGCGGCTATCCTGCAAGAGGTCCTGCCCAGGTTGTGGTTGTGGCTCCGCCGCCACCGCCGAGTTCGTGCCGGGTTCGTGAAGTCGGGGAGTGCACGGGATGCTCGGTTACCTGTGGGAACGGGAGTCAGGCGACATGCACGCAGGGGCGCCCATGGTTCGGCCAGACCCGCTGCCAGGACCAGGCGAGCTGCAGCTGTGTATTTCCCAAGAATGCGGGGCCACCACCCCCAGGGTTGGCCGGAGGGCCGACTTCGTGCCGAGTGGGCAATGTAGGGGAGTGCGGTGGGTGTGCAATCTCGTGCAATGGCGGAACAACGGCCACCTGCAAACCGGGAGAGGTATGGTTTGGCCAAACCCGGTGTAAGGATCAAGCCTCCTGCAATTGCAAATAGCCAACGCCCCGGCGAGATTTATTCATCCAGCTTGAAGACCTTGATTTTGACCAATTGCGCGATGGTGGGGTTCTGGAATCCTCGCGCCTTCATTCTTTCGATAAAGGCAGCATCGATTTTGAAGACGCTCATCTGAATCAGTTCCTCCTGGGTTGGTGAGTAGCCCATGGCGCGGATTTGCTGGACCTTCTCGGGCGTGACGCCGACGGCTTTCATGCCGGTCAGTTTGCCCGCGTCGAGCTCGGGATAGCCGTCGGCGGCCATGCCGTGAACGTAGGCCGGGTCCACGCCGAGCGCACGGAGGCCCATGATGTTTTCGGCATTCATTCCTTGAACGCCTGCATCTTTCATTTGCTTGACCCATGCTGTGGTGACGTCGAGCAGGGCGTAGCCTTGCAGGCGGTCATTAGTCTGCCTGGCGGTCTGGTTGGAGAGGCTGAAGCCGAGGGCTTCCATGCGGTGGATGAACTCCGGATCCGGGGTGAAGGAGTAGGTTCCGTGCATTTCGGAATCGTGGACGGCACCAACGCAGCGCATCTCTCCGGCTTCAGCCTTTGAGGCGGGCGTCGACGGCTGCGCCCTCGCGCTGCAGGTCGGCGGGAGTGACTCCGGTCCATCGGCTCCAGGACATATCGGAGTCGCCCTCGTTGCAGTGACTCTTCGGCTCGCAGTCGCCGCGTTGCCAGCTGAACCGCATCTTGCCTTCGGAGTGCCCGGAGCCGATCGAGCAGGTCTGTGGAGTGTCAGCCATCGCTGCTGCCGCGCCGAGCGAGATCAGCAAACTCAAAAGGAATGTTCGTTTCATGCCAATTCTCCAATTTGTGCTGTGAGTTGAGAGCTACTCGTCGAGCAGGCCCGACATCTTTAACCGCAGAAGCTTGTCCAGGTCTTTGCTGTCGAAGCCGTGTGCCTTTGCCTCGGCCATGAACTTGTCGTCGATGTGAAAGACAGCCGCGCGCTGCATTTCCTCGGGGGTAGCTTGGGGGAACTGCTGCTTGAGCCACTTGGCATGCTCGGGAGTCATGCCCTGGGCTTTCAGCGCCACGAGCTCGCGGGCGTCGAGATTGGAGAAACCTGCCTGTTTCATTGCGGCGGCATATTCCGGGGTGATGCCTAAAGCTTTCATCGAGACAGCTTCGTGAAGGTCGTTTGGGCCGAGTCCGCTTTGCTTGAGCGAGGCCAGGTATTCCGGCGTCACGCCGAGCGATTTCATGGCGATGAGATCATGCACTGAGGGTCTTCCCATGCCGGTCGCGGCCATCGATTTGGCGTAGTCGGGGGTGACGCCGAGCGACTTCAGGGCCACGAGTGTGTCGAGATCGTTGTTCAGGTCGAGAGGGTAGCCGGCGGCCTTCATTTCTTCGATATAGACCGATCCTCTCATTGAAGAAGAGCGGCCGGGGGCTTGTGAATCTCCCGTGCCAGAGGATTGCTCCGTCACTCCGGCTAGCGAAAGGTTGATCGACGCAGCTTCGTCGGCGACTGCGATATGGGGGGAAGGAGTGTCGTTCACACTAACTAGATCCAGATGGGGAGGCGGTGTTGGCGTGACGGCGAAGGTGGCTGGCCCCTCGTCGTTGGACTTGGGCTTCGCATTGACGGGCGTGGCCGGTGACTGGGGCTTCGCGACCAGAGAGAGGGCCGGCGTGGCGTGGTTGAAGGTTGTTTGCGAGACGCTGATCAAGGGCGCAGCGACAACGTTTTTCACCTTAGGACCGAACAAGAGTCCCATTGCCAAGATGGCGGCAGCTGCCACGCGCACGCCGCTCGTCGGTCCGCTCTCGGCGATTCCTCGATCGCCGAGCACGAGCTTGATGCGGCGCAAGAGCGAGCCTTTGGAGCCTTTGAACGCGACGGCCAGTTGGAGCCGCGCAGTCTTTACTTCCTCGAGGCGCAGCAAGGCTTGGGCGTAGACGACGGGATCGGCACAGACCGAAACTGCGATCTCATCGCAGCAGACTTCGCGTCGCTCGCGAACGGTGCGGCTTAGCCACCAAACCGCCGGATGGAAGAAGAGGACGCTCTCAACGGCCGTTTGGAAGAGATTGCAGAGGTAGTCGAAGCGGCGGATGTGGGCGAGCTCGTGCGCGAGGACGGCCTCCAGTTCTGAAGGGGGCATGCGCAGCACCGCGCTGACCGGCAGGATGACGGTGGCACGCCAAGCTCCCATCGCTAGCGGAGAAATTACCTCATCCGATATGCGCAGCGAGATTTGACGCGCTAGTCGCATTTGCCCGGATATCTGATGGAATTGATGCGTCACTTCGGCGGGAACCGTCCATCGCGCGCGTTTCCGGAGCATTTGCAGCTGGCACCATCCTCCCATCGCCCTGAGCGCAAGCAGCGAGACGCCGATCATCCAGAGGCCATCGATCCACGGAAGCGCGGGCTCGAGATGATTGGCGAGCCAGATGCGGCGGCGATTCATGGCCGGATACGAGGCGGCGCTTAGATCCTGCGCGATTGGGGCTGCTATCCCGTTCAGATAGATGCGAGAGACTGCTGCTTCTTGGTGGGTCATTGTCGTTGGGGGAGCCGAAGTCCGCATTTCATTGGCGAAGGTGGAGACTACCGCCAGCGGCATGAGCGCGAAGGCGCCCACGGCGACGAGATATCGCAAGGACGAGCTTGCGCGGCGAGTCACTCGATCGACGACCGCATAGGCCACGGCCAACGCTGCCCCCTGCCAGAGGAAGTGCAGGAGCGTCAGGCCGAGAGCCACCGTTTCTTCGCGAGATAACCAATTCATTGCGACCATCTTTGTTGTGACCATGCGATCCTCCGAAATCCTTTAGGCCTTCCATTGACCGTCGTTCAGAGATGAAAATCTCAAGAACTACTGCGCCGCGCTCTTCTTCGCAATCAGCTTCCGGATTGCGGCCAATTCTTCTTCGCTGGCGCTTTCCATTTCGAGGGCGCGGAGAGCCAGCTGTGCCGCGCTTCCGGCAAAAAATCTGTCGCTCAACTCGCGCAGGAAGCGGTGTTCGGTGTCTGCCTGGGAGACGGCGGCGCGGTAGACGTGAGCGCGCTCGCGCTCGTCGCGCTCGACGAGGCCCTTTTCGGTCATGATTTGAAGGAGCTTGAGCACTCCGGTATAGACGACGGGGCGTTTGACATTGACTTCGTCGAATAGCTCCCGGACTGTAGCCGGGCCTCGTTCCCAGAGGATTTCGAGCAACTCCAGCTCGCCCTCCGTGGGTCTCGGTAGTTCGCGTTTCTTCAGCATGTTTGTGAATGTATACGAAGTTGTTCGTACTTGTCAACGAAGGTTTTCGTGGACCTGTGGATTGTTTTTCTTACGGAGACTGACTTTCATCGCTTCGCTGGTCCTGTGCTTCCAGGCCGATGTTAATATTGCGGCTCACGACTGCTCCTCACCAGAGAGCGTTCGAACCATAAATAGGAAAGTGCGCATGGCAAGACATTTTGGCAGGCAAGCGGTTGTTATCGGCGCCGGGATGGCTGGGATGCCGGCGGCCCGGGTGCTGGCAGACTACTTCGACAAGGTCGTTGTCATCGAGAACGACACTTTGCCCTCAGATGCGGCTCCGCGCGCGGGAACGCCCCAGTCGAAACACGTACATGTACTCCTTGCCGGCGGCCTGCAATCCCTGGAAACTCTCTTCCCTGGATTTGGGCAAGCTCTCGCCAACGCCGGGGCGCAACTGCTCAGGGTCTCAGTGGACATGCTATGGGAAAGACCAGGGTATGAAAGCTATCCCCGACGCGATCTCGGTTTCACTTCCTACAGCATGACCAGGCCACTGCTTGAATCGGTGGTTCGGAAGAAGTTCGCCGCGATCGGCAACATGACAGTTCATGAACGCTGCCGCGCCCAGCAGTTGATCACCACCGATGATGGCAGGACGGTGAAGGGCGTGAGCTGTCTTCATTCAGACGGCAAGACAGAGGAGATACAGGCGGGCTTGGTGATTGATGCCAGCAGTAACGGTCAACCCACGTTCAACCTTCTGGCTGCACTTGGTTTGCCGGCCCCTGAAGAGGCTGCCATCGGGGTAGACATGGGCTATTCTTCCACGATCTTTGAGATTCCCAACGATGCTCCTTCCGACTGGAGGGCGGTGAATACCCTCCCAGAACCTCCGCGCAATCGCCGCGGCGCGCTTCTATCGCAGGTTGAGGGGAATTGCTGGTTGCTGTCTCTAGGGGGAAATCACGACGTAAAACCGCCCGAAGATGAAGCAGGCTTTCTTGAGTTCGCCCAACATCTTCGCACGCAAACCATTTACAACGCCGTCAAGGGCGCCAAACGGTGCGCCCCGATCGCGCGTTACGGTTTAAAGGCCAGCCGCTGGCGACACTTCGAGAAGCTGGAGAGATTTCCCGCCGGGCTCATCCCCTTCGGCGATAGCATCTGCCGGTTCAATCCTGTCTATGGCCAGGGGATGAGTGTGGCGGCCAAGGAAGCTTGCCTGCTTCTTAGTCTGCTGGAGACAGCGGCCGCGGAGGGCAAAGGACTGGGCTCGCTGGCTACCGATTTTCTGGTTCAGGCTCAGCCCATCATCGATGCTCCGTGGGCGATGGCAGTGATTCCCGACTTTCTTGACCCTCTCACGGAGGGTGAGCGGCCCGCCGACCTGGCGAACGCACTGAGGTTTAGCGCGGCGCTGATCAAGACAGCATACGAAGATGCCGCAATTCACAAGCTGATGTTTGAAGTCCAGCACATGATTAAGCCGCGCAGCGTGCTGCGGGAACCGGCGGTTGTCGAGCAGATCAGGGCCAACATGGCAATGAGTTAGAAACCGGCTGATTGCAAAAGTGGACGCGGAGCTCTGACGCTGCCGGTTCATCGCTTTGGTGAGACTGTTACCCTTACTCGTGTGATGAACCACGCTCGCCGTATGCGCGCATTGCGTCGCAAGATGAAAGACCAGGGCATGGAAGCCCTGCTTATCACGCACCTGCCGGATGTCCGGTATCTTTGCGGATTTACTGGTTCGAACGCCGCGCTTTGTATCTCGGGCACGAAGGCGGCCCTGTTTACCGATGGCCGCTACATCGTGCAGGCGAAAGATCAGACACAATCGGCGCATGTGGTGATTTCGGAGAAGTCTGCGCTCGCTGATGCTTGCGTTTGGCTGGAGAGATGCGGCGCGAAGCGGGCCTACTTCGACCCTGATCGTGTCACGGTTGCCATGCTTCAAAGGATGCGGGAGTCGATCGACCGGCGGCGGAGGAACTTTTTTGTCCCGCTGGCGACGCCGCCAGTTTCTGAATTGCGGCAGGTGAAGGATGATGACGAACTGGCGTTGATAGGTAAGGCCGCGCAACTGGGTTGCGAATTGTTTGAAGAACTGCTGGCGAAGATCGAGAGTGGGACAACGGAGATTGCGGTTGCGGCGCAGCTGGAGTTTGCGGCGCGGAGCCGGGGTGCGGAGGGAATGTCGTTTGAGACGATCGTTGCGTCGGGGCCTCGATCGGCGATGCCGCATGGCCATGCGGGGCCGAGCCGCTTGCCTCGCAACGGGTTTGTTACGCTCGATTTCGGTGTTATTCTCGATGGGTACTGCTCGGACATGACGCGTACCGTCCATCTGGGCAAGGTGAGCAGGCAAGAGCGTTTCGCCTACGAGGCGGTGCTCGAAGCGCAGCAGGCGGCGGTGGAAGCGGTGCTTCCGGGCGCGACCTGCGGCGAAGTGGACGAGGCGGCGCGCGGCGTGTTACGTAAGGCGGGGCTGGACGAGTATTTCACTCACTCGACCGGGCATGGCGTTGGAATTGAGATCCATGAGCCGCCGCGAATCGCCAAGGAACAGGAGACGGTTTTAGTCCCCGGAATGGTGGTGACCATCGAGCCGGGGATTTATATTGCAGGCAAGTTTGGAATACGCATCGAAGATATGGTCGTAGTTACCGACCGCGCACCGAGGGTACTCACCCCAGCGCCAAAAGTCCTCATTGAACTTTAGCTAGAGCCATTGGCCCAGAATGGTCGTGGCGCACCACGCAGGAACCATGAATCCGGAAGAATTGAAAGAATTAAAGGAACTGATCGAGTTCCTGAAAGAGAACAAGATCGGCGAGTTCGATCTGGAACGCGGCGAGCTGAAGGTCCGCATCAAGTTTGCATCGGAGGCGCCTGCGGCAGGTGCTGCGGCGCTTGATCTGGCGGGTCTGAACCGGCTGCTTGCTTCAGCGCCAGCGGCTGCTGGGGTGCCGGCTATTCATGCGGCTGCTGCTCCGGTGGCTGCGGAAGCGCCTGCACCGGTCGATGAAGACGCCGGGCTGCATATTGTGAAATCTCCCATTGTGGGCACTTTCTATGAATCGCCGTCTCCGGGGTCGCCTCCTTTTGTGAAGCCTGGCGATGTCGTCGAGGCGGGACAGGTGCTTTGCATTGTCGAGGCGATGAAACTGATGAACGAGATCGAGTCCGACGTGGCCGGCGAGATCGTGAAGCGGTTTGTGCAGAGCGGGCAGCCGATTGAGTATGGGCAGGCGCTGTTTTCGGTGAGGCCTAGCTAGGCTGGCGCTGGACGCGCGTCGCTGAAACCGCAGGTTCCTCCGCTAGGCTCAGGACAGGCTCTTCGACTCCGTGCTTCGCACTCCGCTCAGGATGACAATGATTTTGCTTAGGAAAGCATGTTAAGAAAAGTTCTTATCGCCAATCGTGGAGAGATTGCTCTCCGCGTGATCTGCGCCTGCAAAGAGCTGGGCATTCGCACGGTTGCCATTTATAGCGAGGCTGACCGCAACTCGCTTCATGTGCGGTTTGCCGATGAGGCGATCTGCATTGGGCCTCCGCGGTCGGCGGAGAGCTACTTGAGTGTTCCGGCGGTGATCTCGGCGGCGGAGATTGCCGATGTGGATGCGATTCATCCTGGATATGGCCTGCTAAGTGAGAATGCGAACTTTGCCGAAGTCTGCCGCGCCTCGAATATCAAGTTCATTGGGCCTCCGCCGGAAGTGACTCGGCTGATGGGCGAAAAGGAAAAGGCGCGCATGGCGATGAAAAAGGCCAAGGTGCCGATTCTGCCGGGGTCGGAGGGAGTGATCGGCTCCGAGGGCGAGGCGATCGAGTGGGCGCGGACGGTCGGCTTTCCGGTGATTTTGAAGGCTTCGGCGGGCGGCGGTGGTCGTGGGATGCGCGTGATTCGGAGCGAGGCGGAGTTGCCGGGACTTTTCCAGCAGGCGCAGACCGAGGCGGCGAATGCCTTTGGCAACGGCGATCTCTATATGGAGAAGTTCATTGAGCGTCCGCGGCATATCGAGTTTCAGGTGCTGGCGGATGAGCATGGCACGGTTGTTTCGCTGGGTGAACGTGAGTGCTCGATCCAGAGGCGGCATCAGAAGCTGATTGAGGAGGCGCCGTCGTTGATGGTCAACGATAAGATGCGCGCCGATATCGCGAAGACGCTGAAGCGGAGCCTGGAGCATGTGGGCTATCAGAATGCGGGGACGATTGAGTTCCTGATGGATGAAGATGGGCAGCTTTACTTCATCGAGATGAACACGCGCATTCAGGTGGAGCACCCGGTGACGGAGATGGTGACGGGGATCGACCTGGTGAAGGCGCAGTTGCGGATTGCTTCGGGTGAGAAGCTGGCGAGTATTTTGCCTGGGCCTTTGTCGGCGCCGCAGGCGATTCGCGGCCATGCGATCGAGTGCCGCATCAATGCGGAGCATCCGGAGAAGTTCACGCCTTCAGCGGGGAAGATCACGGCGTTCAACGTGCCGGGTGGGAATGGCGTGCGCGTAGACACCGCGCAGTATCAGGAGGGAGTTGTTCCTCCTTATTATGACTCGCTGATTGCGAAGCTGATCGTGCATGGGCGGGACCGCACCGAAGCTCAGGCGCGTATGTCACGGGCGCTAGAGCAATTTGTGGTGGAGGGGATTCATACGACGATTCCGCTGCATCGGAAGATCTTTGCTGACCGGGAATTTCGGCGGGGAGAGTTCGATACGAAGTTTATGGAACGGTTCTTTGAGCGGGAGAAGGAACGGTTGGGAGGCTGAGCTTTCCGGACCTAAAGTTGGACGACGCTGAGCCTGGGAATACGTTGGAAGTGACGGAGATTGAGTGTCACTAGATCATATCCAAGGAACAGTGCAGTGACTCCGATCAACAAGTCTGCAGTTGCAATTACGCTCCCGAGCGCCGCCTGCTCGCCTTCGATTTGTCCAGCAAGTTGAGCAATGGGGAACGAGACGGGATACACAAGTACATCGGAGAAAAGTGCTTGGCAGAAAGTCTCTCGTCGGTTGCGGTCTACCGTGTTTCGTGCTCGATAAATTCCGTGGGTCAATTCAACCACGGTGATAGAGGAAACGGCACACTCAAGGTCGCCGACTGCGTCTCGGATTCGATCCAGAACTTGTTGAACACTTTCAAGGCTTCGTTCGCCGGCAATGAGCACACTACTGTCGAGAATTACTCCCACGCGGAGTGATCTGCAGGCTTCCGGTTCGCAATAATTTCCGCTAAGTCCGCCTTGAAGTCAGCATCTATCACGGCATCATAGCCACGCTCCTTGGCGTGGGCTTCGGCGAGTGTGATGGACTCGGAGAGCCGGCGCCCTTTTGTCTCCGCAGACTTCACAACGGCTATGGGCACTCCATCGGCTTCAATCACAATTTCTTCACCGCCGCGGGCGCGGGACAGAAGAGCGACGGGATCGGCGATCGCTTCAGCCTCGGAAATATGAGTGATAGCCATAGAGCGAGTGTACTCCTCATCTATTATTTGATCCCCAGGCCGTCGGTCTTGTGGTAGTTCGGGTAGGGCGGGATGGGGATTTCGGGGACTGGGTGTTCTTTGAGCTGGTCCATGACGATTTGGACTGACTTCTCCAGTTGCAGGTCGTGGCCGGCTGCGACGTCTTTGGGTAGCTCTTCGACTTCGACGTCGGGTGGGATGCCGTGGCCCTCGACTTCCCATTCGCCGTGCAGGCCGTAGATGGCGTAGCGGGGCGCGGTGACGCCGCCGCCATCAATCAGGGGAGGGTAGCCGCCGATGCCGACGAGGCCGCCCCAGGTGCGGGTGCCGACGAGCGTTCCGAGTTTGGCCTTGCGGAAGTACCAGGGCATGGCGTCGCCTCCGGAGCCGGCGGATTGGTTGATGATCATGGCCTTGGGGCCGAAGATTGCGCCTTCGGGATCGTGGACCGGTTTGCCGTCGCGCTCAATGGCTCCGCTGAGCGGTTCCTGACGCAGCACGTTGATGACATAGTCGGCGATGAAGCCGCCTTCGTTGTAGCGTTCGTCGAGGACAAGGCCCTGGCGGTTGAGCTGCGCGTAGAAGTAGCGGTTGAAGTTGGTGTAGCCAGCACCGGCGGTGTTGGGCATGTAGACGTAGGCAACTTTGCCGCTGCTGAGCTGGTCGACTTTGTGGAGGTTAGTGTCAATCCAGTCGAGATTGCGCAGGCCGTGTTCGGAGTCTGTTGGGACGACCGTTACATCGTGCGCGTCTGATTGGTCGGGCTTGTATCCGACGTGGAGGACGGTTTGCTTGCCGGCTGTTCCGTCAAAGAAGCTGTAGAGGTTGTCGTTGGCGTGAAGTTCGCGGCCGTTGACGGCGAAGAGGTATTCGCCTTTCTGGATGTTGATGCCGGGCAGGGTGAGTGGGGCGGCGAGAGACGGCGTCCAGTTTTGCCCGTTGTATATCTTGGCGAATTTGTAGCGGTCGTTCTCGACGATGTAGTCCGCGCCGAGAAGGCCGACTTTGGGAGACTTGTCAGGGCGTGCGCGGGCCGCGGATAAACATGTGGCCAACGCTGATCTCGCCCAGCATCTCTTCGCAGAGATAGGTGAACTCGTCGCGCGAGGCGAGGCCGGCGAGGTAGGGCTGATATTTGGCTTCTATTTTGGGGATGCTCAGGCCGTGGATGTTGGGGTCGTAGAAGAAGTCGCGCTCGATGCGCCAGGTCTCGCGGTACATCTGGTTCCATTCGGCGGGGAGATCGATGACTGCCTGCATGCCGCCCATGTTGAGGGGCTTGCCTTGCGGGCCGTCGCCTGAGTTGGGCTTGAGGTCGCCGGTGGATGCGAGGAACCAGTTGTCCTGCTTGTTGTAGAGGAGCTTTTCGCCATCATTCGAGACGGTGAAGCTGTCGATGTTGGTGAGGAGCTGGTCGGTGTCGCGCTTCTCGGTAGTGAAGCGCCAGAGCGCGCGGATGCCGGGGCCGTCTTCACTGGAGGGACGGCCGACGGGCGGGCCTTCGGCGAGATAGATGACACCGGTCTTGCCGATTTCTAGATCGACGTAGTTTCGGGCGGGGACGGGCAGGGCGAGGATGCGATTGCCGATGGCTTCGAGGTCGATCTTGACTTCGACGGGCTTTTCATCCTTCTTGGCGTCTTTGTCGGTTGATTTGGTGTCGTCTTTCTTCGTGTCATCGGTCTTGGTATCTGCGGCCTTCGTGTCTGCGGTTCCGCTTTTCTGATCGGCCGGGGCTGTCTTATCGCTGTCTTTCTTGTCGTCGTCTTTCTTCTCGTCCTTGGATTTTTCGTCGTCGCTCTCGGGCGGGACGGGTGAGGTTCCATAGCGCTTGAGCACGACGACGTAGGGGCTGCTGGTGGTGCCGCGGTCGAGCGAGGAGAGGTCGATGCCGGCGTTGGATGGGCCATTGTCGGTCGAGGCGAGGAAGTAAACGAACTTGCCGTTGGGATCAAAGACCGGACGCACGGCGTCGCTCATGCCGTCGGTGATCTGGGTTGCCGCGTGAGTGTCGAGCGAATAGAAGAAGACGGCGTGCATCTGGTTGTCGAGATCGCGGGTGTAGCCGATCCATTTGGAGTCCGGCGACCAGGAGACGTTGCCGAATCCGCGGCCAAAGCCTCCGTAGATCGCCGTGTCGACCTTCACCGGCTTGCCGTTATCGACGTCGACGTACCAGAGATGCAGGTGTTTGTCGGAGTAGGCGATGTGTTTGGAATCAGGCGACCATGTCGGAGCGTAGAAGTAGGAGGGATCGGGGCCGAGGTCGATGACTTTGGGTGCGCCGAGTCCATTTTGATCGCGGATGAAGAGCTGGTATTCGCCCGAAGCGTCGCTGAAGTAGGCGACGGACTTGCCGTCGGGGGACCAGGCGGGGTCGCGTTCGGCTGTTCCCGGAGTCTTGGTCAGGTTGCGGGTATCGCCCTTTTCAGCGGGGACGGTGAAGATGTCTCCGTGAGCTTCGAAGACGGCGCGCGCTCCGGTCGGGGAGAGATTGGAGTTACGAATCTCGTTGGCGGCGACGGCGGCGAGGTGCGGGCGCAGGTTGGGCAGATCGCCGTTGATAGTGATGTTGATGGTGCGGTCCTGATGGGAGCTGAGGTCGTAGAGGTGCAGCGAGCCGAACTGCTCGTAGACGAGCGCGCCGGGACCGGCGCTCACGGATTTCAGATCGTAGCTGTGGTTCTCGACTAGCTGCGTGACGGCTTTGGTCTTGGTGTCGTAGGCGAAGAGCGAGACTGGGCCGTTGCGGTCGGAGAGGAAGTAGACGGTGTCGCCGACCCAGGTGGGGCTCTTGTCATTGGAGTTTTCGCGGGGAACTTTGACGAGGTCGAGGGTTTTGAGGTCGATGAGCCAGACGGGTGTGGTCTGGCCTCCGCGATAGCGCTTCCATGCGGCCTCCCATTGCTGGACCGGAACGTAGGCGAGCGAGTTGCCGTCGGCGGAATAGGAGCCTTCGGTGGCGCTGGGAAGTGGTAGCAAGGCGGGGATGCCGGAGCCGTCGGCGCGGACGGTGTAGAGCTTGGGGAAGTCGGAGTAGCTGGTGCGGAAAGAAGCGAAGAGCACGCTCTTGCCGTCGGGCGTCCAGCCTGCGGCCTCGTTGCCCATCGGGTTCCAGGTGAGGCGTTTGGGCACGCCTCCGTTGGCGTCGATGAGGTAGACGTCTTCGGCTCCGGCGATCTTTGCGGAGTAGGCGATGCGAGTGCCGTCAGGGGAATAGTAAGGGCCGCTGGTGATCGTTCCTTCGCTGGTGAGGCGGATGGCTTCGCCGCCGTCGCGGGGTGCGGTCCAGATATCACCGGCGTAGACGAAGGCGACATGGTCCTTATTGATGGATGGATCGCGCAACAGCAGCGGGGTAGAGGCGAAGGCGGCGGCGAATGGAACGAGGCACAGGGCGAGTACGCAGACTCTGAGAGAACGCAACATGCAGGGGTTAGTCTCCGGCAGCAAAGGTATGTGAGTAAGATACGACAACGCAAGGGCTGATGGTTGCCGGTTGTGCAGTTTCCGGATTGCC
>CAVUKL010000052.1:0-110649 GCA_963742015.1 uncultured Acidobacteriaceae bacterium
GATCCGCAGTTCGATTCGAGCGGTCAAGATGGAGACGGGGTACAACACGAAACAGACTGTGGCTCTCGAGCTTCAATTTCCGGAAGCGCCTAGATATGGCACGCAACACAAGTTGGCAACCGTTAGCGAGCTGCGTGCGCGTTTTGCAGCGATGCCTGGCGTGGCCGCGGTGACAAGCGCCTGGGCGCCGGATGGCAAGCCTGATCGATTAGCATCGGTTTCGGTGAATGGAGAGAAGCCGTCGCCGGAGAATACGCGGGCGGTCCTCGATCACTCCTATGTTCAGCCGAACTACTTTCAGACGCTCGAAATACCGATGCTTTTTGGGCGCGGATTTCAAATGGAGGCTGGCCAGCCTGAGGCTGCGGTTGTGCTTAGCGAGTCTGCCGCGAAAATTCTGTGGCCGGGGGAGAACCCGATTGGGCGCAGCCTTCGTTTGGGCACGGATGGGCAGTTTCATGGCAAGAACGACAATCTCCCCGATGGGCCGACTTATCAGGTCATTGGCGTTGCGCGCGACACTCGCGGAGTATTGATGGACGGCAGCGATGCCGAGCAGATTTACATTCCGCTGCCGGAAGACCGGGCGCCGGACTATCCGATCCTGGTCCGGACCAGCTCCGACTCAGCGGAGTTTGTGAGTGCTCTTGGGCCGGTGATTTCGGCGGTCGATCCCGGTCTGGTGGTAACGTCGTTGACCCTTGAGAATTTGCTGCACCAGACGCCGTCGTTCATTGGTTCAAGCCTTGCGGCAATGCTTGCCTCGGCGATCGGATCGCTGGGACTCTTTCTGGCTTCGATGGGCATCTATGGCACGGTCAGCTACATCGTTGTGTTGCGCACGCGTGAGGTTGGCATTCGGATGGCCCTGGGCGCGAGGAAGGGGAACATTCTCGGCTTGATGCTGCGGGAGGGTATGCGGCCGGTGATCGCGGGATTGGTGGCAGGGACGGGTCTCGCGTTGGGGGCTACCTATCTACTGCGGGGAGTGCTTTATGGGCTGAAGGGGGTTGATGGAATTTCGATTGCCGGCGTCTCCGCCCTGTTTGTGGCCATTGCGCTGTTTGCGTCGTACCTTCCGTCGCGGCGCGCTATGCGGGTCGATCCTGTAGTTGCGCTGCGGTATGAGTAAAGGCCGGAGCTGAGGAAGCCAGTTGTTTTCAGCGAATTGAATCTGGGGCGACCTCCCCGTATCATTCGTGGAGGAGTTTGAATCTCCCGCGCGATGTTCCGGCGCACGTGTCCTGCGGCAGATCCGTCGCAGAGATTTTCCTGGAGGAGTTCAGTAATGCGCATCGGTTTGCTTACGGGCGGCGGAGACTGCCCCGGTTTGAATGCGGTGATCGCCGCGGTAGTGAAGAAGGGAATTCTGCATCATGGCGACGAGTTCGTCGGGTTTCTTGAGGGTTGGCGCGGGGTGCTGGATAACAACACGATTCCGCTGACGCTAGAGTCGGTGGACGGGATCATCACCAAGGGTGGGACGATCCTGCGGACTTCGCGGACGAATGTGCGGAAGATTGAGGGTGGGCTGGAGAAGTGCGTTGCCAATATCAAAGCGAACAAGCTGGACGCGCTGATTGCGATTGGCGGCGACGATACTCAGTCGGTGACGAATGCGCTGATTGGGCTGGGCGTTCCGGGAGTGGGCGTTCCGAAGACGATCGATAACGATTTGAATGGGACCGATGTTTGCTTTGGTTTTGACACCGCGGTTGGGATTGCGACTGAGGCAGTAGACCGCCTGCATACTACCGCAGAAGCGCACAACCGGGTGATTGTTTGCGAGGTGATGGGGCGCGATGCGGGATGGATTGCGCTGACCGCAGGCGTGGCTGGGAATGCGCATGTGGTGCTGGTTCCGGAGAAGCCGATCGATTTGGATCACGTTTGCGCGCTGCTGAAGTACAACCACGATCATGGCAAGAAGTATGGGATCGTCGTTGTCGCCGAGGGAGCTAAGCTGCCAGACACCGGCGGCCAGGCGACGAAGGGGACGAAGGTAGACTCCTTTGGCCACGCGCAGCTTTCGGGGATTGCCGAGTTGCTGGCGCACAAGATTGAAGAGAAGACAGGGTACGAGACGCGTTCGGTGAATTTGGGACATACGCAACGGGGCGGGACTCCTTCGGCGTACGACCGGATGCTGGCGACGCGGTACGGTTTGGCGGCGCTGGATTTAGTCCATGCCGGGCAGTTTGGGCGGCTGGTCGTGCTGCGGGGGACGGAGATCAAGAGCATTACGCTGGCTGAGGCGATCTCGAAGAACCGGACTGTGGATGATCATTTCCTGGAGATTTTGACGGGGCTGGAGCCGGCGGTTTAGGTCAGGAGGGCTCACATTTTCCAGACAGATGGAGGCTCCTGACGGGGAGTAAATCCATGAAACTGCAGGTCTCTCCACTGCGCTTCGCTTCGGTCGGGATGACAAATGGAGGGATGGGCGCGATGCGATTGCACTGCGCCCATTCTTATTTGGCGGGAGATGGAATAGGCGGAGCGGTGGGCCTTCCGCAGTACTGACTCTATTTCGCTCTATCGAGAAGCGCATAAAACCCTAAATTAACCTAGCCAAACCGGAAATCCTTGAACCTGACCGGAAAAGGCGGTATAACTCTGGGGCGGGGTTTGCTCGATCCCGTTGCTTCCGATTCTGGCGAAACGAATACGCCTACTTACGATCTGAACTGCTTCTATCCCTTTACCCGGAGAGGCTGTCATGAGAACGTCCGCCGTGCGCAGTGAAGTCCGCGAGGTGATGGACATCCGTCAGGCCTCGGCTTACCTCGGCATCAGCCCCGACAGCTTGTATAAGTATGCTTCCGAAGGGTTTATTCCGGCTTTCAAGCTGGGCAACCGGTGGCGCTTCAAGAAGTCACGCATCGATGAGTGGATGGACCAGCAGTCGTCCGCTTCCTTGATGCCGGCGCAGCCGATAGCGGTTGGGGGGCGCGAAAAGAAGCCGGTGCGTGCGGAGCGTTAACATCGAGAAGTTCCTGCTGAACCAATTCCTATCGAGATTCGGGACCGACGCGGGAGCGTGAGCCCAACCGATCGCCTAGACGTTGGAGGTTATCGCGATGAAGGAAGCCAAGACTTCAGCCGAAGTTCGGCTGAAAACTTCAGGTTTTTGGATTGCGCTGGTTCTTCTGTGCTATCCAGGGGCACTCTCCAGTGTGGCGAGAGCACAGACGCCAAATCGGCAATGCGGCGACTATGTTGAGGCCTACAAGGGTGGGCCGGTGGCGTATGGAACCTATCTCCAGGCGACTGCGGACGTTGCCAAATCGCGGGATGCACAGGAGGGCAGCAGCCGGTATTCCAAGGCGCTGCAGGCTTCGTCGGCACCTTCGAATGCGCTGTGGCTGAATAACTGGTGTACGAAGAATCCGCTGCGCGGGTTTACCGAGGCGTCGAGCCGGCTGCTGGATGAGCTTACCGGCCAGGCGAGCCCACCAAGTCCAGCGGCCGGCGGCTATCCTGCAAGAGGTCCTGCCCAGGTTGTGGTTGTGGCTCCGCCGCCACCGCCGAGTTCGTGCCGGGTTCGTGAAGTCGGGGAGTGCACGGGATGCTCGGTTACCTGTGGGAACGGGAGTCAGGCGACATGCACGCAGGGGCGCCCATGGTTCGGCCAGACCCGCTGCCAGGACCAGGCGAGCTGCAGCTGTGTATTTCCCAAGAATGCGGGGCCACCACCCCCAGGGTTGGCCGGAGGGCCGACTTCGTGCCGAGTGGGCAATGTAGGGGAGTGCGGTGGGTGTGCAATCTCGTGCAATGGCGGAACAACGGCCACCTGCAAACCGGGAGAGGTATGGTTTGGCCAAACCCGGTGTAAGGATCAAGCCTCCTGCAATTGCAAATAGCCAACGCCCCGGCGAGATTTATTCATCCAGCTTGAAGACCTTGATTTTTACCAATTGCGCGATGGTGGGGTTCTGGAATCCTCGCGCCTTCATTCTTTCGATAAAGGCAGCATCGATTTTGAAGACGCTCATCTGAATCAGTTCCTCCTGGGTTGGTGAGTAGCCCATGGCGCGAATTTGCTGGACCTTCTCGGGCGTGACGCCGACGGCTTTCATGCCGGTCAGTTTGCCCGCGTCGAGCTCGGGATAGCCGTCGGCGGCCATGCCGTGAACGTAGGCCGGGTCCACGCCGAGCGCACGGAGGCCCATGATGTTTTCGGCATTCATTCCTTGGACGCCTGCATCTTTCATTTGCTTGACCCATGCTGTGGTGACGTCGAGCAGGGCGTAGCCTTGCAGGCGGTCATTAGTTTGCCTGGCGGTCTGGTTGGAGAGGCTGAAGCCGAGGGCTTCCATGCGGTGGATGAACTCCGGATCCGGGGTGAAGGAGTAGGTTCCGTGCATTTCGGAATCGTGGACGGTGCCGACGCAGCGCATCTCTCCGGCTTCGCCTTTGAGGTGAGCGTCGACGGCTGCGCCCTCGCGCTGCAGGTCGGCGGGAGTGACTCCGGTCCATCGGCTCCACGACATATCGGAGTCGCCCTCGTTGCAGTGATTCTTCGGCTCGCAGTCGCCGCGTTGCCAGCTGAACCGCATCTTGCCTTCGGAGTGCCCGGAGCCGATCGAGCAGGTCTGTGGAGTGTCAGCCATCGCTGCTGCCGCGCCGAGCGAGATCAGCAAACTCAAAAGGAATGTTCGTTTCATGCCAATTCTCCAATTTGTGCTGTGAGTTGAGAGCTACTCGTCGAGCAGGCCCGACATCTTTAACCGCAGAAGCTTGTCCAGGTCTTTGCTGTCGAAGCCGTGTGCCTTTGCCTCGGCCATGAACTTGTCGTCGATGTGAAAGACAGCCGCGCGCTGCATTTCCTCGGGGGTAGCTTGGGGGAACTGCTGCTTGAGCCACTTGGCATGCTCGGGAGTCATGCCCTGGGCTTTCAGCGCCACGAGCTCGCGGGCGTCGAGATTGGAGAAACCTGCCTGTTTCATTGCGGCGGCATATTCCGGGGTGATGCCTAAAGCTTTCATCGAGACAGCTTCGTGAAGGTCGTTTGGGCCGAGTCCGCTTTGCTTGAGCGAGGCCAGGTATTCCGGCGTCACGCCGAGGGACTTCATGGCGATGAGATCGTGCACTGAGGGTCTTCCCATGCCGGTCGCGGCCATTGATTTGGCGTAGTCGGGGGTGACGCCGAGCGACTTCAGGGCCACGAGTGTGTCGAGATCGTTGTTCAGGTCGAGAGGGTAGCCGGCGGCCTTCATTTCTTCGATATAGACCGATCCTCTCATTGAAGAAGAGCGGCCGGGGGCTTGTGAATCTCCCGTGCCAGAGGATTGCTCCGTCACTCCGGCTAGCGAAAGGTTGATCGACGCAGCTTCGTCGGCGACTGCGATATGGGGGGAAGGAGTGTCGTTCACACTAACTAGATCCAGATGGGGAGGCGGTGTTGGCGTGACGGCGAAGGTGGCTGGCCCCTCGTCGTTGGACTTGGGCTTCGCATTGACGGGCGTGGCCGGTGACTGGGGCTTCGCGACCAGAGAGAGGGCCGGCGTGGCGTGGTTGAAGGTTGTTTGCGAGACGCTGATCAAGGGCGCAGCGACAACGTTTTTCACCTTAGGACCGAACAAGAGTCCCATTGCCAAGATGGCGGCAGCTGCCACGCGCACGCCGCTCGTCGGTCCGCTCTCGGCGATTCCTCGATCGCCGAGCACGAGCTTGATGCGGCGCAAGAGCGAGCCTTTGGAGCCTTTGAACGCGACGGCCAGTTGGAGCCGCGCAGTCTTTACTTCCTCGAGGCGCAGCAAGGCTTGGGCGTAGACGACGGGATCGGCACAGACCGAAACTGCGATCTCATCGCAGCAGACTTCGCGTCGCTCGCGAACGGTGCGGCTTAGCCACCAAACCGCCGGATGGAAGAAGAGGACGCTCTCAACGGCCGTTTGGAAGAGATTGCAGAGGTAGTCGAAGCGGCGGATGTGGGCGAGCTCGTGCGCGAGGACGGCCTCCAGTTCTGAAGGGGGCATGCGCAGCACCGCGCTGACCGGCAGGATGACGGTGGCACGCCAAGCTCCCATCGCTAGCGGAGAAATTACCTCATCCGATATGCGCAGCGAGATTTGACGCGCTAGTCGCATTTGCCCGGATATCTGATGGAATTGATGCGTCACTTCGGCGGGAACCGTCCATCGCGCGCGTTTCCGGAGCATTTGCAGCTGGCACCATCCTCCCATCGCCCTGAGCGCAAGCAGCGAGACGCCGATCATCCAGAGGCCATCGATCCACGGAAGCGCGGGCTCGAGATGATTGGCGAGCCAGATGCGGCGGCGATTCATGGCCGGATACGAGGCGGCGCTTAGATCCTGCGCGATTGGGGCTGCTATCCCGTTCAGATAGATGCGAGAGACTGCTGCTTCTTGGTGGGTCATTGTCGTTGGGGGAGCCGAAGTCCGCATTTCATTGGCGAAGGTGGAGACTACCGCCAGCGGCATGAGCGCGAAGGCGCCCACGGCGACGAGATATCGCAAGGACGAGCTTGCGCGGCGAGTCACTCGATCGACGACCGCATAGGCCACGGCCAACGCTGCCCCCTGCCAGAGGAAGTGCAGGAGCGTCAGGCCGAGAGCCACCGTTTCTTCGCGAGATAACCAATTCATTGCGACCATCTTTGTTGTGACCATGCGATCCTCCGAAATCCTTTAGGACTTCCATTGACCGTCGTTCAGAGATGAAATCTCAACAACTACTGCGCCGCGCTCTTCTTCGCAATCAGCTTCCGGATTGCGGCCAATTCTTCTTCGCTGGCGCTTTCCATTTCGAGGGCGCGGAGAGCCAGCTGTGCCGCGCTTCCGGCAAAAAATCTGTCGCTCAACTCGCGCAGGAAGCGGTGTTCGGTGTCTGCCTGGGAGACGGCGGCGCGGTAGACGTGAGCGCGCTCGCGCTCGTCGCGCTCGACGAGGCCCTTTTCGGTCATGATTTGAAGGAGCTTGAGCACTCCGGTATAGACGACGGGGCGTTTGACATTGACTTCGTCGAATAGCTCCCGGACTGTAGCCGGGCCTCGTTCCCAGAGGATTTCGAGCAACTCCAGCTCGCCCTCCGTGGGTCTCGGTAGTTCGCGTTTCTTCAGCATGTTTGTGAATGTATACGAAGTTGTTCGTACTTGTCAACGAAGGTTTTCGTGGACCTGTGGATTGTTTTTTCTTACGGAGACTGACTTTCATCGCTTCGCTGGTCCTGTGCTTCCAGGCCGATGTTAATATTGCGGCTCACGACTGCTCCTCACCAGAGAGCGTTCGAACCATAAATAGGAAAGTGCGCATGGCAAGACATTTTGGCAGGCAAGCGGTTGTTATCGGCGCCGGGATGGCTGGGATGCCGGCGGCCCGGGTGCTGGCAGACTACTTCGACAAGGTCGTTGTCATCGAGAACGACACTTTGCCCTCAGATGCGGCTCCGCGCGCGGGAACGCCCCAGTCGAAACACGTACATGTACTCCTTGCCGGCGGCCTGCAATCCCTGGAAACTCTCTTCCCTGGATTTGGGCAAGCTCTCGCCAACGCCGGGGCGCAACTGCTCAGGGTCTCAGTGGACATGCTATGGGAAAGACCAGGGTATGAAAGCTATCCCCGACGCGATCTCGGTTTCACTTCCTACAGCATGACCAGGCCACTGCTTGAATCGGTGGTTCGGAAGAAGTTCGCCGCGATCGGCAACATGACAGTTCATGAACGCTGCCGCGCCCAGCAGTTGATCACCACCGATGATGGCAGGACGGTGAAGGGCGTGAGCTGTCTTCATTCAGACGGCAAGACAGAGGAGATACAGGCGGGCTTGGTGATTGATGCCAGCAGTAACGGTCAACCCACGTTCAACCTTCTGGCTGCACTTGGTTTGCCGGCCCCTGAAGAGGCTGCCATCGGGGTAGACATGGGCTATTCTTCCACGATCTTTGAGATTCCCAACGATGCTCCTTCCGACTGGAGGGCGGTGAATACCCTCCCAGAACCTCCGCGCAATCGCCGCGGCGCGCTTCTATCGCAGGTTGAGGGGAATTGCTGGTTGCTGTCTCTAGGGGGAAATCACGACGTAAAACCGCCCGAAGATGAAGCAGGCTTTCTTGAGTTCGCCCAACATCTTCGCACGCAAACCATTTACAACGCCGTCAAGGGCGCCAAACGGTGCGCCTCGATCGCGCGTTACGGTTTAAAGGCCAGCCGCTGGCGACACTTCGAGAAGCTGGAGAGATTTCCCGCCGGGCTCATCCCCTTCGGCGATAGCATCTGCCGGTTCAATCCTGTCTATGGCCAGGGGATGAGTGTGGCGGCCAAGGAAGCTTGCCTGCTTCTTAGTCTGCTGGAGACAGCGGCCGCGGAGGGCAAAGGACTGGGCTCGCTGGCTACCGATTTTCTGGTTCAGGCTCAGCCCATCATCGATGCTCCGTGGGCGATGGCAGTGATTCCCGACTTTCTTGACCCTCTCACGGAGGGTGAGCGGCCCGCCGACCTGGCGAACGCACTGAGGTTTAGCGCGGCGCTGATCAAGACAGCATACGAAGATGCCGCAATTCACAAGCTGATGTTTGAAGTCCAGCACATGATTAAGCCGCGCAGCGTGCTGCGGGAACCGGCGGTTGTCGAGCAGATCAGGGCCAACATGGCAATGAGTTAGAAACCGGCTGATTGCAAAAGTGGACGCGGAGCTCTGACGCTGCCGGTTCATCGCTTTGGTGAGACTGTTACCCTTACTCGTGTGATGAACCACGCTCGCCGTATGCGCGCATTGCGTCGCAAGATGAAAGACCAGGGCATGGAAGCCCTGCTTATCACGCACCTGCCGAATGTCCGGTATCTTTGCGGATTTACTGGTTCGAACGCCGCGCTTTGTATCTCGGGCACGAAGGCGGCCCTGTTTACCGATGGCCGCTACATCGTGCAGGCGAAAGATCAGACACAATCGGCGCATGTGGTGATTTCGGAGAAGTCTGCGCTCGCTGATGCTTGCGTTTGGCTGGAGAGATGCGGCGCGAAGCGGGCCTACTTCGACCCTGATCGTGTCACGGTTGCCATGCTTCAAAGGATGCGGGAGTCGATCGACCGGCGGCGGAGGAACTTTTTTGTCCCGCTGGCGACGCCGCCAGTTTCTGAATTGCGGCAGGTGAAGGATGATGACGAACTGGCGTTGATAGGTAAGGCCGCGCAACTGGGTTGCGAATTGTTTGAAGAACTGCTGGCGAAGATCGAGAGTGGGACAACGGAGATTGCGGTTGCGGCGCAGCTGGAGTTTGCGGCGCGGAGCCGGGGTGCGGAGGGAATGTCGTTTGAGACGATCGTTGCGTCGGGGCCTCGATCGGCGATGCCGCATGGCCATGCGGGGCCGAGCCGCTTGCCTCGCAACGGGTTTGTTACGCTCGATTTCGGTGTTATTCTCGATGGGTACTGCTCGGACATGACGCGTACCGTCCATCTGGGCAAGGTGAGCAGGCAAGAGCGTTTCGCCTACGAGGCGGTGCTCGAAGCGCAGCAGGCGGCGGTGGAAGCGGTGCTTCCGGGCGCGACCTGCGGCGAGGTGGACGAGGCGGCGCGCGGCGTGTTACGTAAGGCGGGGCTGGACGAGTATTTCACTCACTCGACCGGGCATGGCGTGGGAATTGAGATCCATGAGCCGCCGCGAATCGCCAAGGAACAGGAGACGGTTTTAGTCCCCGGAATGGTGGTGACCATCGAGCCGGGGATTTATATTGCAGGCAAGTTTGGAATACGCATCGAAGATATGGTCGTAGTTACCGACCGCGCACCGAGGGTACTCACCCCAGCGCCAAAAGTCCTCATTGAACTTTAGCTAGAGCCATTGGCCCAGAATGGTCGTGGCGCACCACGCAGGAACCATGAATCCGGAAGAATTGAAAGAATTAAAGGAACTGATCGAGTTCCTGAAAGAGAACAAGATCGGCGAGTTCGATCTGGAACGCGGCGAGCTGAAGGTCCGCATCAAGTTTGCATCGGAGGCGCCTGCGGCAGGTGCTGCGGCGCTTGATCTGGCGGGTCTGAACCGGCTGCTTGCTTCAGCGCCAGCGGCTGCTGGGGTGCCGGCTATTCATGCGGCTGCTGCTCCGGTGGCTGCGGAAGCGCCTGCACCGGTCGATGAAGACGCCGGGCTGCATATTGTGAAATCTCCCATTGTGGGCACTTTCTATGAATCGCCGTCTCCGGGGTCGCCTCCTTTTGTGAAGCCTGGCGATGTCGTCGAGGCGGGACAGGTGCTTTGCATTGTCGAGGCGATGAAACTGATGAACGAGATCGAGTCCGACGTGGCCGGCGAGATCGTGAAGCGGTTTGTGCAGAGCGGGCAGCCGATTGAGTATGGGCAGGCGCTGTTTTCGGTGAGGCCTAGCTAGGCTGGCGCTGGACGCGCGTCGCTGAAACCGCAGGTTCCTCCGCTAGGCTCAGGACAGGCTCTTCGACTCCGTGCTTCGCACTCCGCTCAGGATGACAATGATTTTGCTTAGGAAAGCATGTTAAGAAAAGTTCTTATCGCCAATCGTGGAGAGATTGCTCTCCGCGTGATCTGCGCCTGCAAAGAGCTGGGCATTCGCACGGTTGCCATTTATAGCGAGGCTGACCGCAACTCGCTTCATGTGCGGTTTGCCGATGAGGCGATCTGCATTGGGCCTCCGCGGTCGGCGGAGAGCTACTTGAGTGTTCCGGCGGTGATCTCGGCGGCGGAGATTGCCGATGTGGATGCGATTCATCCTGGATATGGACTGCTAAGCGAGAATGCGAACTTTGCCGAAGTCTGCCGCGCCTCGAATATCAAGTTCATTGGGCCTCCGCCGGAAGTGACTCGGCTGATGGGCGAAAAGGAAAAGGCGCGCATGGCGATGAAAAAGGCCAAGGTGCCGATTCTGCCGGGGTCGGAGGGAGTGATCGGCTCCGAGGGCGAGGCGATCGAGTGGGCGCGGACGGTCGGCTTTCCGGTGATTTTGAAGGCTTCGGCGGGCGGCGGTGGTCGTGGGATGCGCGTGATTCGGAGCGAGGCGGAGTTGCCGGGACTTTTCCAGCAGGCGCAGACCGAGGCGGCGAATGCCTTTGGCAACGGCGATCTCTATATGGAGAAGTTCATTGAGCGTCCGCGGCATATCGAGTTTCAGGTGCTGGCGGATGAGCATGGCACGGTTGTTTCGCTGGGTGAACGTGAGTGCTCGATCCAGAGGCGGCATCAGAAGCTGATTGAGGAGGCGCCGTCGTTGATGGTCAACGATAAGATGCGCGCCGATATCGCGAAGACGCTGAAGCGGAGCCTGGAGCATGTGGGCTATCAGAATGCGGGGACGATTGAGTTCCTGATGGATGAAGATGGGCAGCTTTACTTCATCGAGATGAACACGCGCATTCAGGTGGAGCACCCGGTGACGGAGATGGTGACGGGGATCGACCTGGTGAAGGCGCAGTTGCGGATTGCTTCGGGTGAGAAGCTGGCGAGTATTTTGCCTGGGCCTTTGTCGGCGCCGCAGGCGATTCGCGGCCATGCGATCGAGTGCCGCATCAATGCGGAGCATCCGGAGAAGTTCACGCCTTCAGCGGGGAAGATCACGGCGTTCAACGTGCCGGGTGGGAATGGCGTGCGCGTAGACACCGCGCAGTATCAGGAGGGAGTTGTTCCTCCTTATTATGACTCGCTGATTGCGAAGCTGATCGTGCATGGGCGGGACCGCACCGAAGCTCAGGCGCGTATGTCACGGGCGCTAGAGCAATTTGTGGTGGAGGGGATTCATACGACGATTCCGCTGCATCGGAAGATCTTTGCTGACCGGGAATTTCGGCGGGGAGAGTTCGATACGAAGTTTATGGAACGGTTCTTTGAGCGGGAGAAGGAACGGTTGGGAGGCTGAGCTTTCCGGACCTAAAGTTGGACGACGCTGAGCCTGGGAATACGTTGGAAGTGACGGAGATTGAGTGTCACTAGATCATATCCAAGGAACAGTGCAGTGACTCCGATCAACAAGTCTGTAGTTGCAATTACGCTCCCGAGCGCCGCCTGCTCGCCTTCGATTTGTCCAGCAAGTTGAGCAATGGGGAACGAGACGGGATACACAAGTACATCGGAGAAAAGTGCTTGGCAGAAAGTCTCTCGTCGGTTGCGGTCTACCGTGTTTCGTGCTCGATAAATTCCGTGGGTCAATTCAACCACGGTGATAGAGGAAACGGCACACTCAAGGTCGCCGACTGCGTCTCGGATTCGATCCAGAACTTGTTGAACACTTTCAAGGCTTCGTTCGCCGGCAATGAGCACACTACTGTCGAGAATTACTCCCATGCGGAGTGATCTGCAGGCTTCCGGTTCGCAATAATTTCCGCTAAGTCCGCCTTGAAGTCAGCATCTATCACGGCATCATAGCCACGCTCCTTGGCGTGGGCTTCGGCGAGTGTGATGGACTCGGAGAGCCGGCGCCCTTTTGTCTCCGCAGACTTCACAACGGCTATGGGCACTCCATCGGCTTCAATCACAATCTCTTCACCGCCGCGGGCGCGGGACAGAAGAGCGACGGGATCGGCGATCGCTTCAGCCTCGGAAATATGAGTGATAGCCATAGAGCGAGTGTACTCCTCATCTATTATTTGATCCCCAGGCCGTCGGTCTTGTGGTAGTTCGGGTAGGGCGGGATGGGGATTTCGGGGACTGGGTGCTCTTTGAGCTGATCCATGACGATTTGGACTGACTTCTCCAGTTGCAGGTCGTGGCCGGCTGCGACGTCTTTGGGTAGCTCTTCGACTTCGACGTCGGGTGGGATGCCGTGGCCCTCGACCTCCCAATCGCCGTGCAGGCCGTAGATGGCGTAACGGGGCGCGGTGACGCCGCCGCCATCAATCAGCGGGAGGGTAGCCGCCGATGCCGACGAGGCCGCCCCAGGTGCGGGTGCCGACGAGCGTTCCGAGTTTGGCCTTGCGGAAGTACCAGGGCATGGCGTCGCCTCCGGAGCCGGCGGATTGGTTGATGATCATGGCCTTGGGGCCGAAGATTGCGCCTTCGGGATCGTGGACCGGTTTGCCGTCGCGCTCAATGGCTCCGCTGAGCGGTTCCTGGCGCAGCACGTTGATGACATAGTCGGCGATGAAGCCGCCTTCGTTGTAGCGTTCGTCAAGGACGAGACCCTGCCGGTTGATCTGGGCGTAGAAGTAACGATTGAAGTTGGTGTAGCCGGCGCCCCCGGTGTTGGGCATGTAGACGTAGGCGACTTTGCCGCTGCTGAGCTGGTCGACTTTGTGGAGGTTAGTGTCGATCCAGTCGAGATTGCGCAGGCCGTGTTCGGAGTCTGTTGGGACGACCGTTACATCGTGCGCGTCTGATTGGTCGGGCTTGTATCCGACGTGGAGGACGGTTTGCTTGCCGGCTGTTCCGTCAAAGAAGCTGTAGAGGTTGTCGTTGGCGTGAAGTTCGCGGCCGTTGACGGCGAAGAGGTATTCGCCTTTCTGGATGTTGATGCCGGGCAAGGTGAGTGGGGCGGCGAGAGACGGCGTCCAGTTTTGCCCGTTGTATATCTTGGCGAATTTGTAGCGGTCGTTCTCGACGATGTAGTCCGCGCCGAGAAGGCCGACTTTGGGAGACTTGTCAGGGCGTGCGTGGGCCGCGGATAAACATATGGCCAACGCTGATCTCGCCCAGCATCTCTTCGCAGAGATAGGTGAACTCGTCGCGCGAGGCGAGGCCGGCGAGGTAGGGCTGATATTTGGCTTCTATTTTGGGGATGCTCAGGCCGTGGATGTTGGGGTCGTAGAAGAAGTCGCGCTCGATGCGCCAGGTCTCGCGGTACATCTGGTTCCATTCGGCGGGGAGATCGATGACTGCCTGCATGCCGCCCATGTTGAGGGGCTTGCCTTGCGGGCCGTCGCCTGAGTTGGGCTTGAGGTCGCCGGTGGATGCGAGGAACCAGTTGTCCTGCTTGTTGTAGAGGAGCTTTTCGCCATCATTCGAGACGGTGAAGCTGTCGATGTTGGTGAGGAGCTGGTCGGTGTCGCGCTTCTCGGTAGTGAAGCGCCAGAGCGCGCGGATGCCGGGGCCGTCTTCACTGGAGGGACGGCCGACGGGCGGGCCTTCGGCGAGATAGATGACACCGGTCTTGCCGATTTCTAGATCGACGTAGTTTCGGGCGGGGACGGGCAGGGCGAGGATGCGATTGCCGATGGCTTCGAGGTCGATCTTGACTTCGACGGGCTTTTCATCCTTCTTGGCGTCTTTGTCGGTTGATTTGGTGTCGTCTTTCTTCGTGTCATCGGTCTTGGTATCTGCGGCCTTCGTGTCTGCGGTTCCGCTTTTCTGATCGGCCGGGGCTGTCTTATCGCTGTCTTTCTTGTCGCTATCTTTCTTATCTTATCGTCGTCTTTCTTCTCGTCCTTGGATTTTTCGTCGTCGCTCTCGGGTGGGACAGGGTGACGTTCCGTAGCGCTTGAGCACGACGACGTAGGGGCTGCTGGTGGTGCCGCGGTCGAGCGAGGAGAGGTCGATGCCGGCGTTGGATGGGCCATTGTCGGTCGAGGCGAGGAAGTAAACGAACTTGCCGTTGGGATCAAAGACCGGACGCACGGCGTCGCTCATGCCGTCGGTGATCTGGGTTGCCGCGTGAGTGTCGAGCGAATAGAAGAAGACGGCGTGCATCTGGTTGTCGAGATCGCGGGTGTAGCCGATCCATTTGGAGTCCGGCGACCAGGAGACGTTGCCGAATCCGCGGCCAAAGCCTCCGTAGATCGCCGTGTCGACCTTCACCGGCTTGCCGTTATCGACGTCGACGTACCAGAGATGCAGGTGTTTGTCGGAGTAGGCGATGTGTTTGGAATCAGGCGACCATGTCGGAGCGTAGAAGTAGGAGGGATCGGGGCCGAGGTCGATGACTTTGGGTGCGCCGAGTCCATTTTGATCGCGGATGAAGAGCTGGTATTCGCCCGAAGCGTCGCTGAAGTAGGCGACGGACTTGCCGTCGGGGGACCAGGCGGGGTCGCGTTCGGCTGTTCCCGGAGTCTTGGTCAGGTTGCGGGTATCGCCCTTTTCAGCGGGGACGGTGAAGATGTCTCCGTGAGCTTCGAAGACGGCGCGCGCTCCGGTCGGGGAGAGATTGGAGTTGCGAATCTCGTTGGCGGCGACGGCGGCGAGGTGCGGGCGCAGGTTGGGCAGATCGCCGTTGATAGTGATGTTGATGGTGCGGTCCTGATGGGAGCTGAGGTCGTAGAGGTGCAGCGAACCGAACTGTTCGTAAACGAGCGCGCCGGGGCCGGCGCTCACGGATTTCAAATCGTAGCTGTGGTTCTCGACTAATTGCGTGACGGCCTTGGTTTTCGTGTCGTAGGCGAAGAGCGAGACTGGGCCGTTGCGGTCGGAGAGGAAGTAAACTGTGTCGCCGACCCAGGTGGGGCTCTTGTCATTGGAGTTTTCGCGGGGAACTTTGACGAGGTCGAGGGTCTTGAGATCGATGAGCCAGACAGGTGTGGTCTGGCCGCCGCGATAGCGCTTCCAGGCAGCTTCCCATTGCATGACCGGAACGTAGGCTAGGGAATCGCCATCGGGAGAATAGGAGCCTTCGACTCCGCTGGGAAGTGGGAGCATCGTGGGAATTCCGGAGCCATCGGCGCGGACGGTGTATAGCTTGGGGAAGTCGGAGTAGCTAGTCCGGAAAGAAGCGAATAGCACGCTCTTGCCGTCGGGTGTCCAGCCTGCGGCCTCGTTGCCCATCGGGTTCCAGGTGAGGCGCTTGGGCACGCCTCCGTTGGCGTCGATGAGGTAGACGTCTTCGGCTCCGGCGATCTTTGCGGAGTAGGCGATGCGACTGCCGTCAGGGGAATAGTAAGGGCCGCTGGTGATCGTTCCTTCGCTGGTGAGGCGGATGGCTTCGCCGCCGTCGCGGGGTGCGGTCCAGATATCACCGGCGTAGACGAAGGCGACATGGTCCTTATTGATGGATGGATCGCGCAACAGCAGCGGGGTAGAGGCGAAGGCGGCGGCGAATGGAACGAGGCACAGGGCGAGTACGCAGACTCTGAGAGAACGCAACATGCAGGGGTTAGTCTCCGGCAGCAAAGGTATGTGAGTAAGATACGACAACGCAAGGGCTGATGGTTCCCGGTTGTGCAGTTTCCGGATTGCCCATCATGCACTCCGAATATGCCTTGTGCCAAAACCAGTGAACTACAGTTCGACTTCTTGCCTCAAAAGTCCGGTCACGAGGCGCGGTTTCAAACGCGGCAACGACAGCGTAGAATTTGTGCCAATTCCACGGAGAGCGAAAACAATGCGCCGATACCATCACATCGGAATTCCCACTACTGAACCGAAGCCTGGCGAGACCCACTTGAAACACCTGAAACTCTTTGTCGTCGGCCACGAGAAAAGCGAATTTGGCGTGGAGTGGATGCGTTTCGAAGCGGACGCGGCGGTCCCTGATCTCGTCCGGCAAGTTGCGCACGTCGCGTTTGAAGTGGCTGATCTCGCCTCCGAGCTTGCTGGTCGCGAGATCCTGATTCCTCCCAACAGCCCATCCGACGGCGTGCGCGTCGCGTTCATCGTCGAAAACGGCGCGCCCATCGAACTGCTCGAATTCACCGACCCCAACCATCCTGCCCGCCGCCAGCAGAACAAGATGCTGATATAAACACCCTCCATCTAAGGCCCCTCTTAGAGCGAAGGCAAGCACTTGACGCCTTTGAAGAGTGGCCAGCTGACGATCTGAGTTCCGCCAAGCAAGCCATTCCCAATCCCCGCCTCCAAGCCAACCTGACTCCCCGTTTGTCGGTGAATCGGATACTGCACCGCTGCATGCTTCCGGGCCAACTGTCCGTTGTGAGAGCGGTTGTGCTTGAATCGAATGATGATTTCGCCGCTGTATCCGATATTGGACGCTGGGTTTCTGCCTCGACTTGGGTCGGAGCGGGAACAGCGTTTGCGGACCTGGATGACCGAGCTTCTGTCTGCTGGCGTGACTTTGCTGCAGTACAGGAATAAGAGCGGCCGCGAAGCTGAGGTTCTGGCCGATGCGCTGGTTTTGCGGGCGGCGGCTCCGGTGGGTCGATGCTTGCTGATTCTGAATGACTATCCGGGGCTGGTGGTTGAGGCGGGGTTCGATGGGGTTCATGTTGGGCAGACGGATGTGTCTCCGGAAGAAGCCCGGGCTTTGATTGGCAAGGGGAAGATGTTGGGAGTTTCGACACATAATCCTGAACAACTGGCTGCGGCCGAGTTGAGCGCGGCGGATTATGTGGCGATCGGGCCAGTGTTTGCGACGGCGACGAAGGAAAATCCCGATCCCGTGGTTGGCCTTGAAGGCGTGCGGCGCGCGCGGGCGATGACGACGAAGCCGTTGGTTGCGATTGGCGGCATCACGCTTGAGAACTGCAGGGCGGTGCTCGATGCGGGGGCTGATTCGGTTGCGGTTATCTCGGCGATCTTTGCGCCGAGTCTCCGCATCGATGGCTCGGGGAGATACGCCGGGGAAAATAGCCAGCGACTTTTTCGCCAAATTACGGTAGAACCAGTTACAAGAACTGGTCTCATAAAGAGCAGTCGCTCGGTATCCGGCTTCATCCGACCCGCTTCGATGGCGGGTCGCATCCGTGAATTAAGGTACATCTACCCGTTTATGAGACCAGTTCAAGTGTCTACGCCATCCGGATTGCAAACCGCCGACCCACTGGAGAACAAATCACGCGCCGCGTCTGAGCATCACTTTGTGCGCGGGCTGGGATTGTTCAGCTCGACCGCTATCGTGATCGGGTCGATGATCGGCTCGGGGATATTTATTGTTTCCGCAGATATTTCGCGGCTGGTTGACTCGCCGGCGCTGATGATTGCGGCCTGGCTGGTGACGGCGGTGATGACGATTATTGCAGCGCTCAGCTATGGCGAGCTGGCGGCGATGATGCCCCATGCGGGTGGGCAATATGTCTATCTGCGGGAGGCGTTCGGGCCTTTGTGGGGATTTCTCTATGGCTGGACGCTGTTTTTGGTGATCCAGACGGGAACGATCGCCGCGGTTGCGGTGGGATTCGGCAAGTATCTGGGCACCTTTTTTCCTTCGATTTCTTCGACGACGTGGCTTTGGCATATCGCGACGGTTCCGTCTTTCAAGGTTGGGCCGATGGTGATGGGCAACATGGAGATTGGCGTGAGCAGCGCCAACCTGGTTGCGGTGATCATCATTGTGTTGCTGACCGTGGTGAATGTTTTCGGGGTGAGACTGGGCGCGATCATTCAAAACATCTTCTCGACGGCGAAGGTCGCGGCGCTGCTGGGTCTGGTTGGTTTCGGGCTGCTGCTGGGACGGAATGCGCAGGCGATTGCTGCGAATTTTGGTCCGAACTGGCATGCTTTCTGGCATAACGCTTCGTTTGGCGTTCTGCATCCGGTTGAGGTAGGGATTGGAGGGCCGACGGCACTGGTTGGGGTCTTCACGATCATCGCGGTTGCGCAAGTGGGATCGCTGTTTTCCGCCGACGCCTGGAACAATGTGACCTTCACGGCGGGCGAGGTGCGCAATCCGAGCCGGAACCTGCCCCTCTCGCTGGCGATTGGGTGCGGCGTGGTGCTGCTCCTCTACATTCTGGCGAACTTCGTTTATCTGTGCGCGCTGCCGCTGCACGGAGATCCGAACGGGACGACACTGGCGGCGCGGGGTATTCAATATGCGACCGAAGACCGCGTGGCGACGGCGGTCTTGCAGGAGACGTTCCACTCGGCCGGCGCGTACGTGATGGCGGCGGCGATCCTGATCTCGACCTTTGGTTGCAATAACGGGATGATCCTGGCGGGCGCTCGGGTGTACTACGCCATGAGCCATGATGGTTTGTTTTTCAAGGCCGCGGCCAAGCTGCATCCGCGCTACCGGACTCCGGTGGCTTCGCTGATTGTGCAGTCGATCTGGTCTTGCGCGCTTTGCCTATCGGGCAGCTATGGGCAGTTGCTGGATTTCACCATGTTTGCCCAGCTGCTGTTTTACATCCTGACGATTGGCGGGTTGTTTGTGCTGCGGGTGAAGCAGCCTAATGCGGAGCGGCCTTATAAGGCACTTGGGTATCCTGTGCTGCCGGCGATCTATATCCTGATGACGATCTGGATTTGTATCGTATTATTGCGCTACAAACCTCAATACACCTGGCCCGGGCTGGTAATCGTATTGCTTGGTGTGCCAGTCTATTTTCTGTGGTCCGCTTCTTCGCGTAAGGAAGCGAAAACGGTATAGGCTTGGAAGTTCTCATCCCCATGCGACGGAGAATGTCGATCGATGCCCAATCTGCTGGCTAAGAAACCGCTGAGCGCGCTGCTTGCCGAAGCGAAACAACAAGGCGAGCATTCGCTCCAGCGCTGCCTGGGGCCGTTTTCGCTCACTGCGCTTGGCGTTGGCGCCGTGATTGGCGCGGGCATTTTCGTTATGTCGGGTCTTGGCGCGCACTACGCCGGCCCCGCTTTGATGTTGTCGTTCGTGCTCTCGGGTCTGGGTTGTGCTTTTGCCGGGCTTTGCTACGCGGAGTTTGCGGCGATGATTCCGCTGGCCGGGAGCGCCTATACCTATGCGTATGCGACGTTGGGCGAGCTCTTTGCCTGGATCATCGGGTGGGACCTGACGCTGGAATATGCGATGGGCGCGAGCACCGTTTCGTCGGGCTGGTCGAATTACTTCATCGAGTTTCTGCGCATGTTTGGGTTGAAGCTGCCGCTGTGGATGGCATATGACCATTGGACTGGTTTGAAAATGGCGACCGACTTTGTGGCGCGGCAGATGGTGGCTGCCGCCAATCCGGGAATTCTGCCAGGTACGCAGGAGTTCCTGGTGAAGCTGGACGCGTTGAAGGCAGCGCCTACGCCTGACCTCTTGGCGCAGGCGGCACAGGTGCTGAACGCCCCGCATATCTTCGGCGTCGCCATTGGATTCAATCTGCCCGCCTTTCTCATTGCGATGGTGATTACGACGATCCTGGTGATCGGCATCAGCGAGAGCGCCAAGTTCAATGCAGGCATCGTGGTGGTGAAAGTTACAGTGGTGTTATTTGTGCTGGCGCTGGGTTCCCACTATGTGAACCATGTGAACTGGGGGACGGACTGGACCTCGTTTGCGCCGCAGGGGTTCGCGGGCATCGGGATGGCGGCTGGGTATGTTTTCTTTGCGTACATCGGTTTCGACGCTGTGTCGACGACGGCGCAGGAGGCGAAGAATCCGCAGCGGGATTTGCCGATTGGGATCATTCTGTCGCTGTTTATCTGCACTCTGCTCTATATCGGTGTGGCGGCGGTGTTGACGGGCATGGTTCCGTGGCAAGAGGTTAATATCGAGGCGCCGTTGGCTCGAGCCTTCCTCGATCGGAACTTGAATTGGGCGTCGAATATCATCACCGTTGGCGGGCTTGCCGGGCTGACGAGCGTGATGCTGGTGATGCTGCTGGGCCAGTCACGCGTGCTCTACGCTATGGCCAACGATGGATTGCTGCCGAGGAAGTTCTTCGCGTCGATTCATCCGAAGTTTCACACGCCGTGGAAGAGCACGATTCTCGCCGGCGTGCTGGCGGCGATCGTCGGCGCAATTACGCCGATCGAAGACATCGGCAAGATGGTGAACATCGGGACGCTACTGGCGTTTGTGATGGTGTGCATGGCGGTGATTGTTTTGCGGCGGACGAATCCGCTGCAGGATCGGCCGTTCAAGACGCCGGGGATATACATGGGCGGATTGCTGCCGATCGTGCCGGGCCTCGGCATCCTGTTTAACGGCTACATGATGTATAAGCTGGGCTGGATCAACTGGGCGCGGCTGGTTATCTGGCTGGTGATCGGGATGGTGATTTACTTCCTCTACAGCGTGAAGAACAGCAAGGTGCAGGCGATGCCTGAGGCGATGCAGACCGGGCGGCCGGTGTTGAAGTAGGCGAACATTTCAAGTACCTAGAAGCGGAAGACGACCCCGGTAGAGATTCGATAGTTCTGCACTGCGCCAAAGAAAAAGGTGTGTACATAGTCCGCTTGAATCACGCGGACGGATAGCAGGGGCGCAACTTTGATGTCTAAGCCTCCGCCGAGGGCCAATGCGGCGGAGGTATGGTCTTGATTATTTCCGCTGAAGTGTGTCGCTCCTCCCAGCAGGTGGGCGAACGGCGAGATACGCGTTGGCAACGAAACCTGGGGCCCAAAGAGAAAGTTGTGAACGGAGGTTGAGGCGGAGAATGGCCGGGCTGGGTTCGACTCATCTGTCACCGAACCGTAGTCGCCGCTGAAATCGGCGACGCCGCCGACCCACTTGGCAAGTTTGTATTCCCCGGAAAGCTCCCAGCCGTTAAGTTCGCCGGCGGGCAGGCTGTCGAGATGGAAGTGAGCATAGCCGCCAAAAATCTCGAACTTATCCTGGGCCCGCGCGGCCGCGGCCGCAAAGAGCAAAGCCAACAGCAAGAGCATGGTTCTCATCCGGGACCTCGATCACCTCTGAGGACTGACTTGCCTACAGGAAGGGTAGCCCGGAATTGGCGGCGGTAACAAAGGAATTCCGCATGAAAACAGTTGGCCGAGTTGAGAGCCTTTGGCGGTATCCCGTCAAGAGCATGCGCGGCGAGGAACTGCGCGAGGCCTACCTGACGGCCAAAGGGGTCTATGGCGACCGCCGCTATGCTTTCCTGAGTACAGGCGCACGCAAGGATTTTCCTTATTTCACCGCGCGCGAGCAGCACCAGATGCTGCTACATCGAGTCCGCTATCTTCATCCGGAAAAGATGGTTCGCCCGCAGGGGGAGCTGTCGCTCGCTGATGGCGCGATTGAGGTCGAGACTCCGTCGGGCGAGCGATTGACGGCGGACGATCCGCGACTGATTAAGTTGTTGCGTAGCGGACTTCGCGAGTGGCAACAGAAGCGGCATCAGGTGATGCTGGTCCAGTCGGATAATCCGGTAGTGGATACGCGGCCGTTTTCGCTGTTTTCTCTACAGACAGTGCGACAGCTTAGCGAGGAGCTTGGCGCCGATTTGGATAAGCGGCTTTTCCGAGCTAACGTTTACGTCGATCTTGCGTTTGGGAAGGGCTTCGACGAAGACGCCTGGGTGGGGCGAAAGATTGCAATTGGCGCGGTCGCGGTGGCGGAGATAATCAAGCGGACGAAGCGGTGCAAGCTGATTACGCTCGATCCGGATACGTCGGAGCCAAATATCGCAATCATGAAGCAAGTCGCGAAAGAGCATGAGCTGCGGGCAGGGATTACAGCGGGGGTGGTGGTTGAGGGAATGATTGCTGTTGGGGATGAGATTCGGCTGGTGGATTAGGAGTTTTCGAGTTTGTTGAGGTAAGTAATGATCTCGGGCGAGGTCCAGTCGGCGGGGCCGATGAATTTTCGGCGGATGATTCCGTTCTTGTCGATGATGTAAGTTTCCGGCGGCCTGGTAGTTCCGTAGGCGTGGTTGCTCTTCTCTGTTGCATCGAAGACTGTGAGCAGGTCGATGTGGTTGTCAGCGATGTAGGTCTTGTACGAGTCTTCGTCGTCATGGAAGCTGATGGCCAGCACGACGACCTGGGGCATATCTCGCTGCAGCTGGATGAGGGAGGGAAATTCTTCAAGGCATGGCGCGCACCATGAGGCCCAGAAATTGAGGACCACGACTTTTCCTCGATAGTCGGCGAGGCGGACGGTGCGATCGGAGTCGGTGACGGTGAAGCTGGGTGCGAGTGTGCCGATCTGGCCGGGATGGTCGCCGCGGTCGCATCCGGTGAATAGCAGCATGGCCGCGGCCATACCGATAAAAGTTTTTCGGGTGAACACCTTCTTATAATAATGCTGGTGCCTTCTTTGATCTCCGCCAGCGATGCTCACGAGCTCTCTGAACCTGCTTCGATGCAGTTGTCGGTGATTGTTCCGGCGAGGAATGAGGAGGACTGCATTGGGGAATGCCTGCGTTCGCTGGCAAGCCAGTCTGATGCGGTCTTTCCGCTGGCGGTGGAGTGGGAGATTTTGCTGGTCGACGATGGTTCGACAGACAGGACGAAGGCGATGGCGCAAGGGATGGAAGGCGTCACGGTCGTGGAGGCGCGTCCGCTGCCTAAGGGATGGACGGGCAAGGCGAACGCTGTCTGGACGGGTGCGCAACAAGCGAAAGGCGAATGGCTGCTGTTTACCGATGCGGACACAATGCATGAGCCGGGTGACCTGATTCGGGCGATGCATGAGGCGGACAAGGCGAAGGTGGCGATGTTGTCGTATTCGCCGCGGCAGATTGTGACGGGGTTCTGGCAGCGGGCGCTGATGCCGCTGGTGTTTTGCGAGCTGGCACTGGCGTATCCGCCGGAGAAGGTATCGAATCCCGAATCGACGCTGGCGGCGGCGAATGGGCAGTTCATTCTGGTGAAACGCGAGGCTTACTTCGCGGCCGGAGGTCACGCGGCGATCGCCGACTCCGTACTGGAAGACGTTGCTCTGGCGCGGCGGATCAAGCGGCGCAAAGCTGGGCTTCGCTTTCGTTATGCGCCCGATGCGCTGAGCACGCGGATGTACCGCAGCTTTGGGCAGATGTATGAGGGGTGGACGAAAAACCTGGCGCTGCTGTTTGGGAATTCGCTGGCGCTGGCGGCGTGGCGGGTGATCGACCTGCTGTTGCTTATCGGCTTGCCGGCGCTGTTTTTCGCATATTACCAGCCGATTCTGCTGTGGTGGGCGCTGATGGCGCTGTGGGCGCGGACGCTGTGGCGGTTTTACCGACGCGTGGCGAGATCGAACTTTCCGTTCGTGGATTGCGCTCTAGCGATCTTCGGTTTGCCGTTGTTTTCCTGGCTCCTGGCGCGAAGCTGGTTTCATCACACTCTTAAAAAGCGGGTAGTCTGGAAGGGTAGGAGCTACGCAAGCTGACTTCGGTGAAACGATTCCGAGGGCTGCGACATCTTATCTTAGTCAGATAAAGCCATGATTTTGCTTACGCGCAAGGCAGATTTCTCCGCCGCTCATTACTACTGGAACGACGCCTGGACCCAAGACGAGAACGAGCGCGCCTTTGGCAAGTGCTCGAACCGCAATGGGCACGGGCATAACTACACGCTGGAAGTGACGGTCGAGGGCGAGGTTGATCCGGTCTCTGGATTTGTGGTCGATCTCAAAGCGTTGAAGGACATTATCGAGCGCGAGGTTGTTCAGGTCTACGACCACCGCAATCTGAACCTGGAGGTTCCCGAGTTCAAGGACGCGATTCCGACGACGGAGAATATTGCAATCGCCATCTGGAAGAGATTGGAAGGAAAGATCGCTGGCGCGAAGCTGCATCGGGTGCGGGTTTATGAGATGCCTGATCTGTTCGCCGACTATATGGGTGAGGCATGAGAGCTTACTTTTCGCGCCGCTACCGGTTTAGCGCATCGCACCGGTTGCATAGCGAGGCTTATTCAGAAGAGGAGAATCGGGCGGCTTATGGCAAGTGCAATAATCCGCATGGCCATGGGCATAACTACATTGTGGAAGTAACGGCCGGCGGGCAGGTTGATCCGCAAACCGGGATGGTTTGCGACATGGTGAAGCTGGATGATGTGGTGTCGAAGAAGATTGTTGCCCGCTTCGACCATACCAATTTGAATCTGGATGCATGGTTTCGCGATGTAGTTCCGACGACTGAGAATCTATGTATCGCGATACACGAGAAGCTGAGTTCTGCGTTTGTTTCAGGTGAGTTGGGTGCAGTCGATTTAGTTCGCGTACGAGTGGAAGAGACGAACAACAATTCTTTTGAGTATTCGGGGCACTAAAGTGCGATGCGGCTTACAGTCATGATGCACGATGATTTAAGCGTAAGAAGATGGGAAGGGACGAGATGGGACAACCCGCGTTAATTCATAAGAACGGAATTGCAAGACGGGAGCCGAAGGAAGGCATTGCCGGATACAGCACGCAGGAGATTTATGCCGAGTTGCTGCGCCGTTTCGACGAAGATCCGACTCGCGATGGGCTCCTGAAAACACCGGAGCGGGTTGAGAAGGCGATGGAGTTTCTCACCCAGGGCTACCGCCAGGACCCGACCGCAATTTTGCAAGGCGCAATGTTCGACGTCGATTACGACGAGATGGTGATCGTCAAGGACATCGAGATGTTCTCGCTGTGCGAACACCATATGCTGCCGTTCTTTGGACGCGTGCATGTGGCGTATATCCCTAACGGGAAAGTGATTGGGCTGAGCAAGATTGCGCGGCTGATTGAGGTCTTTGCGCGACGGCTGCAGGTGCAGGAGCGGATGACGCAGCAGATCGCCGATGCGATTCAGGAGGCGATTGCGCCGCAGGGCGTGGGCGTGGTGATTGAGGCCCGGCATTTGTGCATGATGATGCGCGGGGTGGAGAAGCAGAATTCTTCGACGGTGACCTCGGCGATGCGGGGGGTGTTCAGCAAACAGAGCACGCGGACGGAGTTTTTGTCACTGGTGCGGGAAGCGGGGCGGGGGTCTTTTTGAGATTGGGCTGATTTTTAACTGGGCGCTGACGATATAGGGAATATATACTTTGCTTATCCCCGGTCGTTGGCTAGCGACCGGGGGTTGTAAGCTGATTACCTTCGGAATATGAAGGCAGTCAGCGCGGCAATCCAGTGTAAAGGCACCTGGATAGCAAGTCGAACGTTAATGCGTGCAGAAAGCATCACCGTTTCTCCTCTCAGTTGAAATGACGGCCCTGTTCAAGCAGGGCCGTTGTTGCTGTTGGGCAACCTCGGTATTCTTCCCTGCTATAACCCAACCAGCTCATTCCCGAGCCACTGAGAGCGCGTCTTCCCTCCTAGTGATGTGGCGCGCCCAAGACGGCCGCTTCTCTGCCTTTCAGACTCGTGTATTCGCTTGCTTTCCCAATTTAGGAAACTGGGGATTCTTGCGACTTTCGCCGCCTATAGTAAGAGGGTGAACGGACTTCTTATTCTCGATAAGCCCGCCGGCATGACTTCGCATGATGTCGTAAACCGAGTGCGTCGGATTACGGGCGAGTCTTCGACTGGGCATCTGGGCACGCTGGATCCGATGGCGACGGGCGTTTTGCCGTTACTGTTGGGGAAATATACGCGGCTGGCGCAGTTTTTTGGGGCGATGGAGAAGTCGTATACCGGGACGATCCGGTTTGGGTTCTCAACCGATACCTATGATGCGGAGGGCGTGGCGACAAGCGAGGTTCTTCCGGTTGCGTTGACGCTTGCCGAAGTACGGAAAGCGGCGGGTGGTTTTTCGGGTGAGATGGAGCAGACTCCGCCGGTTTTTTCCGCGAAAAAGGTTGCTGGAGTTCCATCGCATAAGCTTGCACGGGCGGGGAAGGCCGTTGCTTTAAAGCCGGCGAAGATTACGATTCACGAGTTCACGATTGAGAGTTGGTGGGGCGACTTGGCCGAGTTTTCGATTCGGGTTTCTGCTGGGGGATATGTGCGTTCGGTGGCTCATGATTTAGGCCAATTGCTTGGTTGTGGCGCGCATCTGGCGAGTCTGCGGCGGACGAGCGCCGGACCTTTTGCACTGGCCGATGCGGTGACTCTGGAAGAGCTTGCTGATTGCGCGAGGAATGGGACGCTGGAGTCGAGGTTGCCTCATCCGCGATTGCTGCTTCCCGAGCAGCCGTCGGTGACTGCCGATGAGGTGACGGCGGGAAGGCTGCGGAATGGGATGGCAGTGAATTTGCCGGAGATGACTTCGGCGCCGCTGGTGAAGGTATTTGAGAGCCAGCGGGAGTTGATTGCGATTGCGAAGCGGATTGCGGGGACTTTGTTTCAGCCTACGGTGGTGATTGGGTGAGGTTTGTTCTGCCGATCCTACGCGATGAAGCCGCGTAGGATCGGGCACCCAAATGTTGGGGTTATTTCTTTAGCAATGGTGTGACGAGCGGCAGCAGGTTTTCTGCGACCTGTTGGTTGCCCTGGGCGGTGGCGTGGATGCCGTCGGCCTGCATGCTTCCTGGCGTGCCGTAGACTTTGATCAGCATAAAAGGCAAAAGCGGGGCGTGGAACTTCGTCGCCAGCAGAGCGTACGTTTCATTGAACTGACGAATGTAGTCGGGGCCGTAGTTGGGTGGGAGAGTGATGCCTCCGAGAACGACCTTGGCTCCTGAAGCGGTGAGCGCCGAGACGATCTGGTCGAGGTTGTTGCGTGTGGCGTCGATGGGCAGGCCGCGAAGGCCGTCGTTTCCACCAAAGGCGACGATGACGACCTTGGGTTTGAGGGTCAGAACGTCTTTCAGGCGGTCGACGCCGTCTTTAGTAGTGTTGCCGCTGATGCCGAGGTTCGCGACTCTGTAGTGGTAGCCAGCTTGGTCGAGGTCGCGTTGGAGGTAGTCGGGGTAGCTTTCGCCGGGCGCAGCGCCAAAACCGGCGGTGAGCGAGTCTCCGAAGGCGACGATGACGGGACGAGCGTCGTTGGGGTCGACTTTAGGGATGGCGGGTGCGGCTGAGGCGTCGGCGGCATCCGGTTCGTCCTTTGAACTTGCGGGCGAGTCGGGTTTGCTGGATTGGCATCCGGCGAGGATGAAGGCGAAGATTGGCAACAGAAAGAGAAAGCGTCGGGTCACAAGCTCACTGTAGCAAAGCGGTGCCGATCGAGACTGGCAGGTATGGATGATTGAAGTTCGAGGGTTGAAGAAGTCGATTCGCAATGGCAACCGGACGGTGGACATCCTGAAGGGGATCAATCTGAGGATTCCGGAGGGTCAGTTCGCGGCGATTATGGGGGCCTCGGGCAGTGGCAAGAGCACGCTGCTTGGATTGCTGGCGGGGCTTGATGCACCGAGTGAGGGCGAGGTGATGCTCGACGGCATTGCGATCAGCTACATGGAGGAAGATGCGCTGGCGCAGGTGCGGGGAAAGAAGATTGGTTTTGTCTTTCAGTCGTATCAACTTATTCCGACGCTGACTGCATTTGAGAATGTGCTGCTGCCGTATGAGTTGAACGGCGAGGGCGACGGCAAACCGCGGGCACGGGCGCTGCTTGAGTCGGTTGGGCTTGCGGACCGGATGCACCACTATCCGGTGCAGCTTTCGGGTGGAGAACAGCAGCGGGTTGCGCTGGCGCGGGCTTTTGTGCTGGAGCCTCCGATTGTGCTGGCAGATGAGCCGACGGGGAATCTTGATTCGGTCAATGGTCAGCATGTGCTGGATTTGCTGACGACTCGCAATCGCGATGCAGGGACGACGCTCGTTCTTGTGACGCATGACAAACAGCTTGCTGCGATGGCCGACCGGACGATTGTGCTTCGGGACGGGATGGTGGTTGCGGATGAACTGCGGGCTGCTGAGGTTCTTGAGGAAGTGCGATGAGTGGCGCTGAGAACGGCGGTTCTTCCCACTCTGGGAGCGAAACGGCTGTTCCCAGGATGGGGCACATCGATTCGATGGGGCACCCGGATAGTCATGGGACGGGGTACTGGTACCTCCGTCCGTCGAAATCACTCTCGTTCAAGACGGCCGCGACTATTGCCTGGCGTGAGCTTCGTGCTTCGAAGGCGAAGTTTTCGTTTGTGATTCTTTCAGTGGCGATTGGCGTGGCGGCGCTGATTGGAGTTCGCGGGTTTAGCGAGTCGTTTCAGAAGACTATTCTTGCGGAGGCGCGGACGATTATGGCCGCCGATCTTTCGGCGCGGATGTTTCGGCAACCGACTGCGCAAGAGGCGAAGCAGCTTGACGCGCTTCAACAGACGACGGGAGTTCGGCGGACGTGGATCACCGAGACGGTCTCGATGGTCTCGGCGATGAACGATCCGGTGCCGCTGTTGGTTTCGCTGAAGGCGGTCAATCCTGACGAGTGGCCTTTCTACGGTTCGGTGCAAATGCAGGCTGCATCGAGTGGACAGACGACCGATTTGAAAGCGGAATTGAACGACTCGACGGTCGTTGTTGGTGATGACTTGCTGGTGCGTCTCAAAGTGAAGGTCGGCGATGAGCTCAAGATTGGCGAGCAGAGATTTCGGATTGCGGCGGTTGTGATGCGCGAACCCGATCGGATGAGCTCGACGATGGGTCTGGGGCCGCGGGTCTTAATTTCGCGCGGCGGTCTGGAAAAGACTGGACTACTGCAGCCGGGGAGCCGTTCGGGAGAGCGGTTTCTATTCAAGCTGACTCCGCAAAACAACATCGCCAAAATACGTGGGCAGTTGGAGAAGATCCTGCCGGAGGCGCAAATAACGGACTTTCGCGAGACGAGTCCGGCGCTGACTGAAGGGTTGGATCGCGCGACCGGGATGTTGAGTCTGATCTGTTTGGTGGCGATGGTGCTGGGCGCGGTGGGCGTGGCGATGGCGATGCGGGCGCATCTGCAGCAGCGCATCGACATTCTGGCGATCATGAAGTCGATCGGAGCGCGATCCTCCGACATTTTGCGAATTTATCTTTTGCAGACGCTGTTTCTGGGGCTTGCCGGTGGGTTGTTGGGGGTTGCGCTGGGCGCTGGTGTGGAGTGGATCTTCCCCTTGGTGTTGGGCAAGCTGTTGCCAGTCCATGCGCATTTGCAGCTGCCGGTGCGGTCGGTCTTTGCGGGGCTGGGTACGGGAATTCTGACCACGCTGTTGTTCTGTCTTCCTCCACTGCTGGATGTGAGGAAGATTCGTCCGAACCTCGTGCTGCGGCGCGCGGTTGAGGACAGCAACGGCGATGGCCAACTTACTTTTTGGCAGAAGATTCGCGAGAACAAGGTGCAGTGGATTGCGTCGGTGCTGATTGTTCTTGGGTTGGGTGGGATTGCGGCGGCGCTGACGGATTCGATGCAGGTAGGGGCGTGGTTTGGAGCTGCTTTATGTGCTCTGCTCCTGTTCACGCTGGGAATGTCGGCGCTCACTCTGCGCGGACTGCGGGCGTTTCTTGCGAAAACGCGACTGCATCTGCCGTCGGCGGTTCGCCATGCTTTGGCAAATCTATATCGGCCCGGAAATCAGTCTTCGGCGGTGCTGGCAGCCCTGGGAACAGGCGTGATGCTGATTCTGGTGGTTTTTCTGATGCAGAGCTCGGTGCTCAGGGAGATGAGGGAGGGCGCGAAGCCGGATACGCCCAACATCTTCCTGATCGATATGGCGACTTCGGAGTTGCCGGGGGTTCGCGAGCTGCTGGATAAACAGCCGGGGGCGCGCGGCAAGATGGAGGCTCTGCCGGTGGTTTCGGGGCGGATCGAGTCGATCGATGACGTGCCGGTAGAGAAGCTGAGGGTAAATAACTACCCGAAGCGGCTCTTGCAGTCGGTCTCACTGACGTGGGCGGATGAATTACCGGCCGGGGCAAAGATGGTTTCCGGTCATTGGTGGACGCCGGCCGAGGCCCGCGACAGCGGATTCGGCCTCGCGGTTGTCGATCATGTGGCTGACCGGTTGCACCTTCATCTCGGCTCGGAGGTCAACTTTGAATCGGACGATCAGCTTATCAAGACGACCGTTGCCGCGATCTATAAGAACGACGGCGAGCACGTGTATGGACGGAGCGAGTTCATTCTTCCGCGGAAGGCGCTCGAGGGCAAACCGGTGATCTGGTATGGCGCGGCGCATGTGGATGGGCCGCAGATTGCTGCGATGCAGCGGGCGTTGTTTGCGGCGTATCCGACGGTGACGGTGATCAACATTGCCGATGTGCTGGATACGATCCAGGGATTTATCGGGCAGATCACCCAAGTGGTGCGGTTTCTGGCGGCGTTCTCGATGTTGTCGGGCGTGGTGATTTTGGCGTCGAGCGTGGCGAGCACGCGATACCGGCGGATTCGCGAGGTGGTGGTGCTGAAGACGATTGGTGCGACGCGGGGGCGGATTGCGACTGTCTTTAGCGTGGAGTTTATTGTTTTGGGGCTGCTCTCGGGAGTGGTGGGGGTGATCTTTGCAAACCTGCTGACGAAGGCGCTGTTGCACCGCCTTGATGTGCCTTTTCATCTGGATTGGTTGGCGGGGCTGGTGGCGCTGGTTTCGAGCGCGGTGCTGGCGACGGCGACGGGGTGGGTGGCGAGTGCGCGGATATTGGGGCAGAAGCCGCTTCAGGTTTTGAGAGAAGAGTAAGCTCGATTACTCCGATCGCTAGCTGCCTACGCCGGGTAAACCATATCCGGCGAGCAGCACCATCCAGATATAAATCACTTGCATCGCGAGGCGTACCGGAACGCTGGGCATTTGGAGCCCGGCGAAGGTTTGGCCTGCCACCCAGATGTTTACGGGAAAGACCATGACCATCATGATGGCGATCCAGAGCGCCGCGCTGCGGCGGGTCATTGGCACGAAGAGGCCGATGGCGCCGAGGATTTCGAGGACTCCGGTTCCGATTACTGGGACGCGGGGATTGGAAAAGATGGGCGGGAGCATGGCGGTGGCTTCGTTGGTGCGCATGAAGTGAAGTGCGATCGCTGAGATCAGCAGGGGCATAGCGGCCAGGACTCGAAGCGCGACCTGCACTCCGCCGAACTGGGCGTAGCGTCCGCGCCCGATCGCGAAGAAAAGCACAACAGACGCAACGAGAATCGCGAACGACCCCAGGTAATCGATCATCCCCTGTATCGTACATCCCTACGCTCCGGCGTTCCGGGGTATGCGGCGGGGGTTTCCCTCAAGCCACGGCGGCGAGCCGGTAACTTGACATCTGTTGATTGGCGGAAATATTGTGGGCGGGCGCTAAAGGAAAGACTCCGGAATCAGTTCAGCGCGACGCGCCCTCACTCGATAGCTGGATCGACGCCAAACGAAAGCTTCACCCTCTTTTTGGAGAGCCAATCATGAAATCCAGGAACCTCAATGCGCAGCGGTTGAGCGGAGCCGCGTTTGCTTTGCTTGCGCTTCTACTGGCCGTCTTTCCACTTGATTCCGCGGTGGCGCAGGACCCTGCGATTCCTTCGGGTGACATCAGAATCCACTACTTCCGGCCGGATGGAAACTACAGCGGATGGACGGTCTATGCCTTCGATCAAACGACGGAAAATACCGGCGACTACGGGGGCGGCCCGGTGCAGGTGACGGGGACTGACAGTTATGGCGTGTACTTCGATGTGGGAGTAGTGAGCGGCGCGCAGGAGGTCGGGATCATCATTCATAACCCGACCGCTGCGGGAGGCGACCAGAAAGACACTCCGAACAATCTGTTTGTCGATCCGAGTACGCAGGGTAATGAGTACTGGGCGTATTCGGGGATTGCGAAGCTTTACAACACGGCGATCAATGTGAGCAATCCGACCGCGATTTTGCCGGGATACATTCGAGTGCACTATCACCGGACCGATGGGAATTATGGCGGGTGGACGATCTATGCCTTCTATGACACGACGGAGTATGGGGGCGATTACACTAACGCGTCTGTGGCGCCAACCAACTATGACAGCTATGGCGCTTATTTTGATGTGGGAGTGACCGCGACTGCGCAAAATGTTGGGCTGATCATTCATGATCCGAGCGCGCCGGGCGGCGACGTCAAGGACCCCGGGCCGAATGAGTTTGTCGATCCCGCGACGGAAGGTTATGAGTATTGGGCCTATACGGGCATTGGCAAGCTGTATAAGAGTGCGATCAACCTTAGCAGTCCGAATGCGCTGTTGCCGGGCTATGCGCGCATTCACTACTACCGGCCCGATGGCAACTACGCGAACTGGTCGGTGTATGCCTTCGAGGATACGGCGGAGTATACGGGCGACTATAACGATGGGCTGACCTTTGTCACCAACTACGACTCTTATGGCGCGTACTTTGACATCAGCTTGATTGCGAACGCGCAGAACCTGGGATTCATCATTCACAACACCTCGACGGGGGTGAAAGATCCGGGGCCGAATATGTACCTGGACGTGGCCACGAATCTGCAGGCTTGGGCGATCTCGGGGAACGCGAATGTCTACACGACGGTGCCGACGCCGACGGAGATTCTGGATAGCCTGCTCAATGTGCAGCAGGCGTATTGGATGGACCGCAGCCGGGTCGCCATTCAACCGCAATTTGCGCAGAGCGGAGACACCTATGCGATCTCGTCGAGCCTGACGGGCAGTTTGTCGGTGACGACGACGGGAATTACCGGAGGCACCAACATTCCGTTGACAGTGGGAGGAAGCTTGACGACGGAAGAGCTGGCCCGGTATCCGCAGCTGGCAGGTTATACGGTGCTTCAGTTGCCGCCAAACACGCTCTTGCCGGCGGTGCAGAATGCTTTGCTGGGGCAGCTCGCGTTTTCCGCAATTGGAGCGAATGGGCAGCTGCAGTATGCGACCGGAATGCAGATCGCGGGTGTTCTTGACGACATTTACTACTATCCGGGCAGGCTGGGAGTGGTCTTCCGTCATCAGGACGAGCGTGGCTGGCATGATTGGGACGATGACGAAGACTGCGATGTGAAGATCAAGGTCTGGGCTCCGACGGCGCAGAGCGTTTCGCTGCAGATTTTTGATCATGAAGCGGACACGACGCCTGCCGCGATATTGCCGATGCATAATCACAGTGGCGTGTGGGTTGCGGACGGCACTCCTGACTGGAAGGGGAAGTACTACCTCTACAGCGTGAACGTCTATGTGCCCTCGGATGCAGCGGTCGATACGAATGTGACTAGCGATCCGTATTCCATCGATATCGCTCTAAATGGGACCAAGAGCCGGATCACCGATCTCGAGTCCGAAGAGACCAAGCCCTTTGGCTGGGATTGGAACTTCTCGCCACCGCTGCGCAGTTTCAGCGACATGAGTGTGTATGAGCTGCATGTCCGCGACTTCAGCGTGGATGACCCGACCGTGCCGGTTGAGCACCAGGGGATGTATGAGGCTTTTGCGGATGAGAATACGAACGGCATGAAGCATCTTCGCTCGCTGGCCGATGCAGGATTGAAGGCGGTGCACATTCTGCCTTCGTTCCATTTTGCCAGCGTGAACGAGGACAAGAGCACGTGGATCATTCCGACTGGCCTTGGGGCATATCCGGCAGACGGCACACAACAGCAGGCGGCGGTGACGGCAAGCCAGACTAGTCCGGCGTACAACTGGGGCTATGACCCGGTGCACTATATGACGCCGGAGGGAAGCTATGCCATCAATCCCGACAACCGGGTGTTTGAATATCGCACCATGGTTGCGGGTCTGCATAATGCAGGGCTGAGGGTCGTTCAGGATGTGGTCTTTAATCACACCAACGCCAGCGGCGAAGGACCAAACTCGAACCTGGATGAGGTTGTGCCGGGCTACTATCACCGGCTCGATGTGAACGGGAGCCTGGAAGAAGGCTCGTGCTGCCCGGACACGGCGCCCGAGCACCTCATGATGGAAAAGCTAATCATCGATTCCCTCGTGCTCAACGCGAAGGAGTACAAGATCGATGGCTTCCGCTTCGACATTATGAGCTTCATGTTCACTTACAACATGCAAGACATTCAGGCGGCCCTTCAGGCGCTGACTCCGGAGAAGGATGGCGTCGACGGATCGAAGATCTACCTCTATGGGGAGGGCTTCAATTTTGGCGATACCGAGAACAACCAGATTGGACCGAACGCCTCGCAGGTGAACCTTTACGGCTTCGGCATTGGCACGTTCAATGACCGGATTCGCGATGGTATTCACGGGGGCAGTCCGTTCACGGATGAGCGGGTACAGGGGTTTGCCACTGGACTGTTCAGCGATCCGAGCGATTTCACCACCGGCAGCATGACGTCGACTGAGCAGCAGGCGCAGTTGCTGCAATACTCCGACTGGATCGATGTGGGGCTGACGGGGAATCTGCGCGACTACACGTTTGTCGACAGCGCGGGTACGACGGTGACCGGGGCCGAGGTGAATTACAACGGCCAGCCGACCGGCTACACGAAGACTCCAATCGAGGCGGTGAACTATGCCTCGGTGCATGACAACCAGGACCTCTTCGACCAGGTGCAGTTGAAGTCGAGCTACAGCGACAGCATTGCCACACGCGCGCGACGGCAGATTGTGGCCATGAGCCTGGTGACTTTGGGCGAGGGCGTTCCGTTCTACCAGGGCGGCGACGATTTGCTGCGGTCGAAGGACATGGACCAGAACAGCTACGATTCAGGGGACTGGTTCAACAAGATCGACTGGAGCGGCCAGACGGCCAACTGGGGAATTGGGTTGCCGATCGCGAGCCAGAATGAGGGGCAGTGGCCGATTATGATTCCGCTGCTTAGCAATGCGGCTTACACTCCGCTGCCGGCGAACATTGCGTATAGCGATGCTGCTTTCAATGAGCTGCTGAGGATACGCTACAGCTCGCTACTCTTCCGGCTGCCAGATGAGCCGACGATCCAGCAGGACCTGACCTTCCTGAATACGGGGCAGAGCCAGATTCCTGGCGTGATCGTGATGAAGCTGGATGAGAGCGGCGGCAACTTTGGCATCTACAAGCACATCGTTGTCATCTTCAATGCGACCAATGCTTCGGTGAGCTTCACTAACAGCGTGCTGCAAGGGATGGCGCTGCATCTACATCCGGTGCAGGCTGTATCTGCTGATCCGATCACGCGGGAGTCGACGTTTAATTCTCAGACTGGCACGGCTACCGTGCCGGCGCTGACGACGGCGGTTTTTGTTAGCGAGATCCAATAGCTTGGGACGCGAGCTGATTGAGAGCCCATCTGAGCTCCTTGAAGACTGGAGCTCGGTTGGGCTTTCTTTCGCTAAGCGCTGAAGATGTTGGTGTCGACGAATTGGTTGCGAAACTTGCCTTGCGGGTCGTACTGCTTCAGCAGTTCGCGGAACTTTGGCATATTCGGGTAAACCTCAGCCAGCCGCGACGGCGGCATGGTGAAGAGCTTGGCCCAGTGCGGCTTGGCATTGAAGGGCGCGAGTTTTTCTTCGATTAGGGGCAGCACTTTTTGCACTTCGGGCCATTCGGGTTTCCAGGTGAAATGGATGGTCATGCAGTCCTGGTGGTAGGCGGGGCTCATCCATAGCTCGTCGGCGGCGACAGTGCGCAGCTCGGTGATGAAGAGGTGCGGTGTGATGTGGTCGCGTAACTGCTCGACGGCGAGGATGGCCTGGTAACCCTGGGCGCGGGGGACGAAGTATTCGGTCTGCAGCTCGGCGCCGCTCGAGGGCGTGAAGTTCATGCGGAAGTGTGGCAGGCGCTCGTACCACGGTCCGGGGATGCCCATCTGCTGGGTGCAGGGTGTGGGGTCGTGGCCGGGGAGTGGGTGGAGGTTTTCGTTTGCGGCCTTTGCTCCGTAGAAGTCCTCAGGGATTTTGAAGAGTACAGGCTCGTCCAGGGGGATCTCGGCTTTCTGCTTGAGCCAGACCTGGGTAATGCGATGGTGTTGCCAGTCGGTGAAGAGGCTGACGCTGTAACCGCTGCCGAAGATGGCGTCGAGGTTGTGCTCGAGCTGATCCATAGACAGGTTTTCGTAGACAATTTGCCTGACCTGAAAGGTGGGCTGGACGTTGAGGGTGATTTTGGTGATGACGCCTAGTCCACCGAGGCCGACGACGGCGCCGAGGAACTGATCGCCGTCTTTGGTCCGCGAGAGATGCACGATTTGGCCGTCGGCGGTGACGATCTCCAGCGCGGCTACCGCGGTCGACAGATTTCCGTTCTTGATTCCGGAGCCGTGGGTTGCGGTGGAGCAGGCTCCGACCGCGGTGATATGGGGCAGCGAGGCAAGGTTGTGGAGGGCATATCCCTGCTCGTCGATGTAGGGAGCGAGGGTGCCGTACCTCACCCCTGCGCCAACGGTGACGGTCTTTGCCTGCGGGTCGAGCACCATGGAATCGAGATGGGTGAGTGAGATCTGGGCTGCGGTGCTGTCGGCAATAGTGTTGAAGGAGTGGCGGCTGCCGAGAGCACGGAGCTTGGGCGTGGCCTTCACCATCTGCTGCGTCTCTCCGACGGTCTTCGGAGTGAGCAGGTTGTCGGTGTGGTAGGTGAGGTTTCCGGCCCAGTTCGTTCGGGGCCCGGTCGTTTCGCCGGAAGCGAAGCCGGAGATGAGGGTGCTGGTGAGAAATGCTCCGGAGGTCTTCAAGAATTCTCTCTTATTCATGTACCGTCCAAATCTGAATGATGACGACTCGCCATAAGACCATATTTGTTGAATAGTACGCTAGAGCTTGGGGGAGCGAGTTGGGTTTGAGGCATGTAGATGGGAGCGCCGGGGACGCGAATTACGGCGTCATCGGAAGTGGCTACACGCGTTACCGGCAGCCGGACCCTGGCATCGCGCGATTTATCCTCGATGCGTTGGGCGATGCTGAGACGGTGCTCAACGTGGGCGCTGGGGCTGGCTCGTATGAGCCGGTCGATCGCCGCGTCACGGCGGTTGAGCCTTCGGCTTCGATGCGGGCGCAGCGGCCTGGCCATCTGCCAGCCGCGATCGATGCAGTTGCGGAGCGATTGCCGTTTGGCGATGGGGTTTTCGATGCGAGCATGGCGACCTTTACAGTGCATCAATGGCCGGATTTGAGAGCTGGTTTGCGCGAGGTGCGGCGGGTGACGCGGGGGCCAGTGCTGATTCTGAGCTGCGCTCCGGATGAACTGGACCGGTTCTGGCTGAACTCATATGCTCCGGAGGTGATCGCGGTTGAGGCGCGCCGCTATCCGCCGATCGAGGCGATTTCTGCGATGTTGGGTGGGAACGTCGAAGTGATAACGGTGCCGATCCCTTTGAATTGCACGGATGGATTCAGTGAGGCATATTATGGCCGACCGGAATGCTTGCTCGATCCGGGCGCCCGGCTGGCGAATTCGGCATGGAGCTTTGTGGACGCTTCGGTTGGGGTTCGACTTGAGGCCGAGTTGGGCCGGGATCTCGAAAAGGGAGTTTGGGATGCGAAGTGTGGGCATCTGCGGACGCAGGCTGAGCTGGCAGGATCGCTGAAGTTGGTAGTCGGCCGGCACTAAGTTATTGAAATGGAAGCTGCGGAGTCATATGTGAGTGGGAGCCGCTCACATTCCACGGATGGTGCTTGACAACGATCTTCGGGAAGGCCTACATTAGCAATCGAGAGGCGACACTGCTAATCGCGTGTTGATGAACGATTGGGCAGTCGCCTTCGTCCCCTTGAACAGTACCAGTAATTTACCAACAACCGCGAGTGTGAAACCTCGCTGCGCTAAGGAGAAGCAACGAAATGGCAACAGCTACCGTAGCAACCACCTTCACCCCGCTGCATGACCGGATCCTGGTCCGTCGTGTGGAAGAGGGCGAAACCATCCGTGGCGGCATCATTATCCCCGACTCGGCCAAGGAAAAGCCGCAGGAAGGTGAAGTCATCGCCGTCGGCAAGGGCAAGTCGAACGACGAAGGCAAGGTCTTCCCGCTGGATGTGAAGGCGAAGGACCGGATTCTGTTTGGCAAATACTCCGGCACCGAGATCAAGATCGATGGCGAAGAGTTCCTGATTATGCGTGAGGAAGAAGTCCTCGGCATTCTGAAGTCGTAGTCGTTGCAGCCGCCTCCTACTAGAGGCGTTTTTTGTGACGGACTATCCAAAAACCCAGGTTAGCTTCGCGAACCTGGGGCACCCGATTCAGTGAGTGATACCCGAATTCGTGATTTGAGTACTTAGGAGATTTAAGCAATGGCAAAGCAAATTCTGCATGGAGAAGATTCCCGCCAGGCGATTCTGCGTGGCGTGAACACCCTGGCCGACGCGGTCAAGGTGACTCTTGGTCCGAAGGGCCGCAATGTAGTGATCGAGAAGAAGTTCGGTTCGCCGACGATCACCAAGGACGGCGTGACCGTCGCCAAGGAAATTGAGCTCGCGAATGCGCTTGAGAACATGGGCGCACAGATGGTCCGCGAAGTGGCGTCGAAGACCTCGGATGTTGCCGGCGACGGCACCACCACTGCGACCGTTCTGGCGCAGGCGATCTACCGCGAAGGCGTCAAGACTGTTGCTGCCGGCGCAAACCCGATGGCGCTGAAGCGCGGCATCGACAAGGCGGTTGTGGCGATCGTTGGAACCCGCGATGAGCAGGGCGTTGTGACTGGCGGAGCGCTTGCGCGCTTCTCGAAGCCGGTAACCGGCGAGATGATTGCCCAGGTTGGCACCATCTCGGCGAACTCCGACTCGACCATCGGCAACATCATTGCCGAGGCGATGAAGAAGGTTGGCAAGGACGGCGTGATCACCGTTGAGGAGTCCAAGACTCTGGAGACGCTGCTTGAGGTTGTCGAGGGCATGCAGTTTGACCGCGGCTACCTGAGCCCCTATTTCGTGACCGATCCCGATCGTATGGAAGCTTCGCTTGAAGAGCCTTACATCCTGATCCACGAGAAGAAGATCAGCTCGATGAAGGACCTCCTTCCGCTGCTCGAGCAGGTTGCCCGCAACAGCAAGCCGCTGGTGATCATCGCCGAGGACGTTGACGGCGAGGCGCTGGCGACCCTGGTTGTGAACAAGCTGCGTGGCACACTGAACGTTGCCGCAGTGAAGGCGCCTGGCTTCGGAGATCGCCGCAAGGCCATGCTCGAAGACATCGCCAAGCTGACCGGCGGCAAGGCCATCACCGAAGACCTCGGCATCAAGCTCGAGAACGTGAAGATCGAGGACCTCGGCCGCGCCAAGCGTGTCACCATCGATAAGGACAACACCACCATCATCGAAGGCAAGGGCGAATCCAAGGCCATCGAAGGCCGCGTGAAGGAGATTCGCAATCAGATCGAGAAGACCACCTCCGATTACGATCGCGAGAAGCTCCAGGAGCGTCTGGCTAAGCTGGTTGGCGGCGTTGCCGTCATCAAGGTCGGTGCAGCTACCGAAACCGAGATGAAGGAGAAGAAGGCCCGCGTCGAAGACGCCATGCACGCTACCCGCGCTGCCGTTGAAGAAGGCATCGTGGCTGGCGGAGGCGTTGCGCTGGTTCGCTCGTCGAAGGAAGTCGATGCTCTTATCGCCACGCTTGAAGGCGACGAGAAGATCGGCGCGCAGATCGTTCGCCGCGCCATTGAAGAGCCGCTTCGCCAGATCGTTGGCAACGCGGGTGTCGAGGGCGCTGTGATCGTGGGCAAGATCCACGAGAGCAAGAACGACAACTACGGCTACAACGCAGGCACCGACAAGTTCGAGGACCTGGTTGCGGCCGGCGTCATCGATCCGACCAAGGTGACCCGCACCGCTCTGCAGAACGCAGCCTCGATCGCCGGCCTCATGCTGACGACCGAAGCGATGGTCTCGGAGATTCCGGAGAAGAAGGAATCGGCCGGCGGCCACGCAGGCGCACACGGCGGCGGCATGGACGGCATGTACTGAGCTACGCGCTCGGCAACATGCCGCTTCGCGGCAACGGCAAAACAGGAAGCCCTCGCAGAGATGCGGGGGCTTTTTCGTTGGTTACAGTTCAGAGGTTGGTCTATCCGCCTTCGGTTAGGCCTACCTGATCTGGGTTTGAGGCGCCGCTCTGAATTTGTAACTGTCGCGGCATCAATATTAGCCACGAATCTTCGGCTCTCGCCGAAGACTGATCGAGGTCTACGGCTGGATACGTTTTTGTAGCGGCGGTTGTGCAGATTGTCGATGGGATAAACGCAGAGGGAGTAAAACTTTAGCGAATTCCACCGGTCGCTCATGGCGCTGCTAACTTCATCGCATATTTACGCTTTCTGGATAGCCTGACTCGTGGCACACTATGGGACAAGAGCCCATTGCACCTGAGCCGAGGGCTTGTCTCCGCTGGTATTCGCCGTTCGAACTTAGCTAGCCCAAGTAAAAAGGACATCCTCATGATGCGAATCCAAAGATTTGCCTTAGTCGTTCTTTCCCTGGCCAGTGTATTCATCTTCGTTTCGACCTCCTCCGCGCAGCAGACTCTGGGCACCTTGAACGGCACAGTGACCGATCCTTCCGGGGCGTCGGTACCGGGCGCGACCGTCACAGCGACCAATCCGAGCATCAACCTGGTGCGGACGACTACGACGCAAGACAATGGCTTTTACCAGATGTTCAACCTGCCAATCGGGACCTACAAGGTTTCGGTCACGCGCGACGGATTTGATACCACAGATCTGCCGGCGATCGATGTACAGGAGGCGCGGGCGACGACCGTGAATGTGAGCCTGAAGATAGGACAGGTTTCGACGGCGGTCACAGTGACCGCGACGCCGATGCTCAATGCGACGGATACGACCAATGGCTATACGCTGGATTCGCAGCAGATCGCGCTTACGCCTCTGGCGACGGGAAGCTTTACGCAACTGGCTGTGCTTTCGCCGGGCGTGAATGCCGAGCTGCTGAGCGGCCTGAACACCAATGGCGGCCTGGGTAATCAGCCCATCTGGGCGAATGGACAGCGCGATACTTCGAACACGTTTCAGGTGAACGGCGTCGACTCGACAAACCTGTTTAACGGCAAGACCTCGAGCGGTTCGACTTCGCAGCGGTACAACTTCAACATCGGCGGCGGCAGCACTTCGGCCAGTTCCGCCGCGGGCTCGGCGACAATCGGGGGCGCCAATCCGACTGGGACCTCGGTCTATGGCTCGAACGGCAACAGCTTGCCGTCGCCCCCTCCTGAGTTTTTGCAGGAACTACGCGTGAATGCCTCGATGTATGACGCACAACAAGGGGCGACGAGCGGGGCGCAGATCGACGCGAATACATCGATTGGCTCGAACGCCTGGCATGGCCAGGTCTATGGGACATTTGCCAACAACGCGTTGAACGCCGCGCCCTACTTCTTCAATCAGCAATATCAGCTTTCCACTCAAGGAGTTGGTGCGTTTCCGCAGTCGCTGGTCAATCCGGCGCTGCATCGCTGGACGACGGGCGGGACTTTAGGCGGACCGGTGCTGAAGAACAAGATGTTCTTCTTCGTCGGTTATCAGCACCTGTACAACTCGGACCAATCGACAGGGCTATCACAGTTCAACGTGCCGGTGGGGCTGACGAATGATCGCTCGGCAGCTGGTCTCGCGGCCGCAGCGACTGCCTGGAACCCAGGAGGAAAACCCTTCAGTCCGAGCAATGTTCAACCGATCGCGCAGGCGATCTTCAATGCCAAGCTGCCGGATGGGTCGTTCATGATTCCTTCGGCGCAGAACACGGGGCCCTATCAGTACGGAGTGCCCAACGTGACTCTGTTCGGGACTTCCCTCCTGACGGGAGAGCAGGCGACAGCGTCGGTGGATTACAACCTGACCACGACCGACCAATTGTCGGTGAAATACTACTATCAGACTGATCCGGTATCGAAGCCATACGGGTACGCGAACGTGGGCGGCTTTCCGGTGACCCAGGCGAACGGCTCGCAAGTGGCCGCAATCGGAAACACAATCTCGATTGGCCCACGGGTCAATTGGGAACAGCGACTCGGCTATGTGCGCATGGGGTCGTATAGCCGATACACGCAGACGGCGATCAATCCGGGCGGCGACCCGAACTTTGGCGTTGGGGCAGGGGCATCAGGCTACACGCCTGCTCCTGGCTTGCCGGGATTGAACATCAAGGAGATTGCGACCGACTCCACCGTGGCCCCGGGCCTGAAAGTTGGGCCTTTCAGCTCCTTTGCCAACATCGGCTACTATCAGAACCGGCTAAATCCCTCGACGAACGTGATCTTTGCCTGGGGTAAGCACACGATCGTGGCGGGCGGCGGTTACAGCTATACCCAGCTGAACATCACCAACAACCGTACCGGGATCGCCCAGGTGGCCGCCAAGAACTTTCAGACATTTCTGGAAGACGAAGCACAAAGCTCGAGTGTGCTGGAGAGCATCGATCCGTCGACCGGAAAGAACCTCGCGGACCGCTATTACCGTTCCAACGAGTGGTCCGGTTACGTGCAGGACAAATGGCAGGCCAAGCCGAATCTGACCGTTACCGGCGGCATTCGCTACGACTATCACGGAGGGCTGACGGAGAAGTATGGCAACATCTTCAACTTCGACCCGAGCGCCTTCGACGTTACGGGCGACACCTCAAGCGGCTTCACGGTCAACAATGCCGGGTTTGTGGTGGCCGGCAACAACAAGTATTACCCGACGCATGGAGTGACCAATTCAACGCTCACTGGACGACAGTGGGGCATTTCACCGCGAGTTGGATTTGCATGGCAGCCGGAGTGGAACCATGGCACGGTTGTTTTCCGCGGCGGATTTGGTATGTATTTTGATCGCGGTGAGCTGTTCAGTTATCTGTCGCAGCCTGCGGGCAGCGGCAACGGGGGACCGTTCGGAGTTACCGAGGCCGCTCCTTTGTCGACGTATATCGTGGGCAACGGCAAAACCCTCGCCAATCCGCTTGGCACGAATCCGGGCTCGGCTGCATATCCGCCGCCGAGCGCGAATCCAGCGACGATTACGGCGCAGTTGCAGAGCGTGCTGAGTCGCATGACCGGAAATAGCGCTGACTTTGGGCCAAACTGCGGCGCGATCGACAACCAGGAAGGCTACACCGACTGCCCGGACACATTGAACTTCGGCGCCTACGACAAGAACAACGTGTTGCCGTACACGATGAACTTCACATTCAATTGGCAATGGCAACCGACTAACGATCTGGCGGTCACGATAGGTTACACGGGCAATCGCGGACGTCATGCAGTGATCCCGATTCCGTTCAATGAGCCGGGGATCGCATCGCCGTCGAATCCGATCAATGGCGAGACGGCGACGTACGGTTTCCAGGTGCTAAACCAGAACTCGCTGGCTCCGAGCTACGACTACAACAGTATCGCGGGCGAGCCGTGGAACACGGAAGACGGTGGCAATACCGACTTCCGTACCCCCTTCGTCGGATATAGTCCGAATGCTGCGTTTTTCAGGACCGTCGGCAATTCGGCTTATGACGGTCTTGAGACCCACGTGGAGAAGCGGCTCTCACATAACTTCCAGTTTGGCGCCAGCTACACCTTCAGCCACACGTATGACGAGCAGAGCGACATCGGCATCTTCTTCACCGGAGACAATCCGAACAATCTGCGCGACTCCTATGCACGGTCGGACTTCGATCGCACCAATGTCTTCAGCGCGAATTTCCTGGTAGCGCTTCCCAACGCGGCAGCGCCGCACTCGCTGCTTTCGTATTTCACCAACGACTGGAACCTTACTGGGGTCGCCATCCTGCAGAACGGACAACCGTATTCGCTGTATGAGTTTTACGGTGCGGTGGGCAGCGTCTTCTTCGGCGACTATCCGACGCTGATGAACCCGGTACTGCCGATCAAGACTCCGGGCAATCCCAAGCTGGCCCTGACCGGGAACAAGGGCGACCAGCGCGGGAGCGGCGGCAACTACATTCCGGCCATCGATCCCTCGCAGATCGATATCCATTACGTTGCGCCGGGCCAGATGGGCGTACCAGTTTCTACCGGGAGCGATCCGCAGGATATCTATGAGACCGACTTTGCGCCGGGGCAACGGAACCTGTTCCGTCAGGCTTCGCAAAAGCGCCTGGACATCTCCTTCCGGAAGTCCTTCCGGCCTACGGAGAGGATGTCGCTGCAGTATGCCTTCAACATCTTCAACCTGACCAACACGACGAGCCTGGATGTGCCGCAGAACCAGACACAGATCCGGCAAAACTCGGCCTGCTCCAATGAGGCGATCAGCGAGGGCAACAACTGCTCGCCAGACTCCTACTATGTCAATTACGGGCAGATTGTGACCGGAGTGGGCGGGAACAACCAACTGTCCACGTTAACGAACCTGGACCAGCTGCCGTACCACAATGGGTCGGGCAAAGGGACGACGATTCCGACTCTTCTTCCTCCGGGAGTCCAGTCGTGCGCCACGGCTACGGTGACGGGTGGGTGTCCGAACAATGGAGCGAATTTTGGTTCCGTTACCGGCGCCATAGGGAGCAACAGGATCATCACCATGGGTCTGAGCTTGCAGTTCTAAGTTCGAGCACAACTCGTGAAGGAATAGAAGGCCAGCCGCAAACACGGCTGGCCTTCTGTGTGAAGCGGAGCACGTCGGCTATTTGCTGGCGTGGCCGCCGAGGGCGACCTTGACTCCTGACTGGACGGTGACCGGTAGGGAGGGATAGCCGATGGGAGCGATGTGGCTTTGGTTGAACATGTTGTTGGTTTGGGTGTAGATGCTCAGCCAGGAATTGAGTTTGTAGGTGACTCCGATATTGAACCTGGCGTAGCCGTAGTCGAGATTGCGGTTCGGGAGCAGCAGGGAATTGCCGGCGGCGAAATCATAGCCGCCCAGGAACGTGCTGTCGTCGCTGCGGCTGGCGTAGACGCTGGTGAGGGTGGTGGTGAAGTTCGACATGCTATAGGTGGCGGTCAGGAACCCGGTGTGCGGAGGGCGGCGGAAGGGTCTCGCTCCCACCAGCGGCGAGCTTGCTCCTATCGGGATAGTAGAAAAGGATGGCGGCGCGCCTCCGGGTAGTCCTGTGTTGTAACTGGGACTCACCGCGTCCGACGAAAAGGATTGTTGCACCTTGGCGTCGAGATAGGTGTATCCGGCGCGAATGAAGAGATGACTAAGGGGTTGATACTGGATCTCGGTTTCGACACCCTGGGCGCTGAATGCCAGAGAGTTGAGATAAGCGCCATAGGTGTTCTGGAGCGCCGCGACAAGCGCCTGCTGCTCGGCGGGGGTGAGGTTGGGGAGAAGCTGCGGGACAAGATAGGAGTCCACGTACTCGATCTGATTGCCGAATTCGTTGTGGAAGTAGGTGGCGCGCAGAAGCATCTTCTCGTTGAGCATGCTTTGTTCAACGCCGCCGTCGTAGGTGCGCGCCTGCTCGGCCCCGATCTGCGAGATGTGGGCCTGCTGAATAGCTTCTTCGCCGCCCGGCTGGGTGAGCAGGGTGTCATAGAGAGACCCGAACTGATCGGACAGTGAAGGTTCCTGGACACCCTTCGAGAAGTTGAAGGTGAGTTTGGTTCCTTGAAACATGCCTGCGCCGGGGCGACGCAAATAGTAGGCGACTCCCGCGCGAGGCGTTCCTTTCACACCGTATAGGTGGTTCTTCTGGATTCCGCCGCCGAGTTGGTAGTAGATGCGATTTTTGAACTGGCCTGAGAACTGCGCGGTGTATTCGTAGTTGCCGCGTTCGGCCGCCTGGCTAATGTCGTAAGTGGGATAGTTGTTGGAGCCACGCTCGTTCTCGTAGAGGAAGCTGCCCAGCGCGGTGAGATACGGCGTGATCTTGTAGTCGGTCTGGGCGTAGAGCTGGTCGCGGTTCGAAGAGATGTCTGACGCGTTGGGATAGGTGCCGAATCCAGAATTCAACTGTGCCTGGCCGGTCACCTGGTATCCATTTGCGCCTTTGATCAAGACCGGCAGACCGTAGTAATTCAGAGTAGGGGAACCGTACTGAATCGTGGTGATCGGAATACCGGCGGCGTACCATTGCTCGGCCTGCTCGCGCTTACGGGCTAGTCCGTAGCGAACAAAGCTGTGCCAGTTATCCGTAGTCTGGTTGTCGATGAGTGTGCTGACATAGAGGTCCTGGTCGGACTGTTTTCCGTCATTAGGGATTTGATAGAAGTCATACGCTCCCGGCAGCCCGATGGCGGCAGTGTTGTTGCGTGCGGTGGCGCGTATCTGAGTGGTCGACGTGGGGGCCCAGCCGAGATTCAGGTTCGAGGCGACGTTGTGGTACTGGCTCATCGCAATGTCGTTGGAACTGTTGAGGCGGGAGAAGGCGCCGTAGTAGTCGATCTTGTTGTAGGTCCCGCCGCTCTGGACCTGATTTTGATAGGTGTAGTAGTTGCCGGCGTCGCCCTGGTAGAAGAATGATGGCGTGGGAGTGCTTCCGCGAGGCGTGGTGATGCTGAAGAGACCGGCGGCGGCGTCGGATCCATAGAGCGCGCTGTTAGGCCCGCGAAAAGCCTCGACGGTATCGACGCCTGTGGTCGAGACGTTCGCCCAGTCGAATTGCCCGCCAATATTCTCGGCGGTAATGCCATCGATCAGGACCTTGTTGGCGTCGGAATTGCCGCCGCGCACAAAGGTGGAGGTCACGCTGCCATACTGCCCGTTGCTGACGACGGTAACGCCGGTGATCTGGCGCAGCGGGTCGACCAAGGTGAAGCGGTTGTCCAGATCGCCGGCGTGGAGGACTGAGACCGAGGAACTGGTTTGCGCCTGCGGGACGGGCAGTCCCGTGGCGGTTACAACGATGCTTTGTCTGACGGTGTCGGCTTCAAGGACGACATCCTGTTGGACGCTGTCGAGCTTGCCGGCGTAGAAACCCTGGGTGACTACCTGCCGGAAAGATGGCGCGGCGGCGACGACGTAAAAGCGTCCGCCGCTTCCGCAACTCATGGTGAAACCGCCGACGGAGTCGGTATGGGTGTTGGTGACGACTTTGCCGTTGAGCACCAGCGCAACGGCCGCGCCGGCGACTGCCGCGCCGAGCGGATCGGTGACGGTGCCGTGGACGATGGCCGCAAACGCGTTTGCCGTGGAGAGCAGAGGCAAGACGAGGCTGCCAAATAGAAAAGTACGGCGTAAGGGCCGCGGCAAGACGCGCATAGGACTCCTTCGTTCCCCTCGGAACGTGGTTCGAGCAATCGCGACCGGACCGGTCTCCTGACTTACGCCTGGAGCGGTTTGCCTATGAACGTGGCGCTTTCGTCGGTGATTAAGTTGGCCTTTTCCTTAAGGAAAAGGCCAGCCGCTACCGTCTCTTCGCGCAACACCGAGGCAAACTGCTCTGACCGAGCCGCCTTCCCAGGCCTGCGCCCAGTGGCTGAATGGCTCGGTTGCTGCCGGCTCCGTCGAGGGAGAGTCCGCTCAGGTCTGAGGGATTCACCTGTCTACCAGACGCGCGGCGCAGCGCTTACAGTTGCGGGGCAGTGGCGGACTTTCACCGCCTTCCCGAACATCCAGCTGCGTTTACGGTTAAAGACGGCCGGACGGAGGGTGAATTCAGCCGACCGGAGGATCCGGCGCAGCACTTTTGCCGGAGTCTTCTTTTATAGCGGATTGAAATGGCATCGTCAAAATATTCGATGGCATGAATAATGAGCCGGCGATCAGTGGCTATGAGGCGGATGTGCCAAGAACTGCGAGCGAATGTCCCTCAGAGATTGGAGGAGCACCTATTGCTTGGGGAAGTACTTGGGCTGGGCGTCCGGGGCCCAAGGGTCGTAGTGTTTGGCGAAGGCGGCGCGGAACCAGATCGGCGGGTGCGATCCGGTCCAGAATTCGACGAATGGCGAGGGATTCGGATCGACGAGCGCATTGTCTCCGAGCAGCTGGAAGGCGGCTTGGCCGGTGGCCTGCGGGTCCGCGACGATGCCGTGGACGACCTCTTCTCCGTAGACATCGGCGGCGTGTTCCTGGGTGCGGCTGAAGCTGTTTTGAATCGGTTCGCCGAAGAAGCTGATAACGCTCAGAACGAGCACGAAGACCACCAGCGCCGCCCAGTCATCCTGACTTGCAATGCCCCATCGTTTGCCGAAGCGACGCAGCAGGAACTGGAAGAGGTGAAATCCGAGGAAGAACGAGACCAGGATGAAGACAAAGCTGAAGAGAATTCCGCTAACGATATGGCCGAGGACATAATGACCCATCTCATGGCCGAAGATGAAGAGGATTTCATCCGGAGTGCCTTTGGCGATCGAGGTGTCCCAGACGACAACGCGCTTTGAGGCGCCGAATCCGGTTACATAGGCGTTCAAGGTGGTGACTTTGTCGGAGGCCTTCATCAGGAACATGCGGTCCGGGGGAATGTTGATACCTTTGCCTCGGGCGACCACGCGTTCCAGTTGCGTGACCAGCTCAGGGTTGGTTTGGCTGAGCGGCTCGAACTTATTGAAGAGCGGATCGATGATGTAGGGGCTGGCGAAGATGGCGAGCAGGACGAAGACCATGGTCGGGAACCAGAGCCACAGCCACCAACGGCGGGGGAATTTGCGGATGAGAAAGAAGAGCAGCATGACTCCGAGGCCGCCGAAGATGAAGGCGAGCCCGAAACTCTTGCCTTGGTCGCCGAACCAACTTCCCCAATGCTGAACGCTCAGGCCGTAGGCACTGCGGACGTGTTGCCCATACATATCGAGCGGAAGGCTCAACAGTGTCGTGAGCACGAGGAAGAGGAAGAAGAAGGTAAATCCCTGGGCCCAGCGATTCTTCGAAATGTTGACCGCGAAGTTGCGCATTCGCGCGGCGATGCCGAGTTGCAGGACGAGGGCGAGAACTACGATGCCCCACAGGGTCGCTCCAAAATCGAGAGCAACGCGGATGCGATGGAGGGCCTCGGCTTTGGCGAGTTTATCCGGAGGGAGGGTGTAGGCCGTGTGGTCGTTGTTTGCGGCGGCGATGGCTGCGGCCTCGGTGGGGGTAGTCTCGGCTCGGGCGGAGATCGGGGCTAGTGAAACAAGAGTTAGCAGCAAGAGGAGAAGGGTGCTACGTCGCATGTGGCTCCCTTATTCTGGTGATTTATCGTGGGTTACAGTTTGCCTGAAGGTGCTAGCTTGCGCAAGGGTTGGCCTAGCTGCTGCTTCCCTTCGGGAGGGAATCGAAGGCTAAGAGGTCGAGCAAGTTGCGGGGATTTTTACTCGACCCAAGTGGCAGGGAACGCTTAAGATGAAGTGTGACCACCCAAAAGGACAAAACTCCACTTCGACCCTTTCGGATCGCACCGTTCTTTCGCACCCGCATTTGGGGTTTCGACGATCTCTCGCCTTGGTTCGACTTCAAAACCACCGGGGAACCGATTGGTGAAGTGTGGCTGACAGGAGACCAATGCGTGGCCGAAACTGGTCCGCTCGCGGGAGATTCGCTGGATGAGATCGTCCGCGACCACGGAACCGCGCTACTTGGCGAGGACTATCTCAGCGAGACTTTTCCGCTGTTAGTCAAAGTGCTGTTTCCAAAAGAGAAGTTGAGTGTGCAGGTGCATCCCGACGATGCGATGGCGCAAAAATACGGCGATCCTCGTGGAAAGACCGAGTGCTGGTACGCGCTTGACGCCGAGCCAGGCGCCCATGTGGCGTTGGGCATCAAGCCGGGGTTGGAGCCGGAGAAGATTCGCGCGGCGATTCTGGATTCTACGCTTGAAGATCTTGTGGAATTGGTTCCCGTACAGAAACAGGACATGATCTTTGTCGATGCCGGAACCGTTCATGCAATCGGGCCCGGTGTGGTTTTCCTGGAAACACAACAGAACTCCGACCTGACTTATCGGATGTATGACTATGGGCGACCGCGTGAGCTGCATATCGATCTGTCGATCGAGGCGATGCGGATGAAGACCCGCGCCGGGAAGATTCCGCCGGTGACCGAGAATTGCCATACCAAGCTGATCGACGTTCCTTACTTTCGCGTCGACCGCTTCACGCTGGAAGCATCTGGGCACGGCACGCTGCCGGACAGCGAGAGCGACGGAGGCCGGTTCAACGATCGCGCCCAGATTCTCTTTGTCTCGGAGGGCGAAGTAACGCTCTTTGCCGACAGTAGTCCTGAGGAACCCATTCGCCTTGCACGATGCCAGACGGCGATTGTGCCTGCAAATGCGGGCCCATGGAGTTTGGCTGCCGCCGGCGGCGCGGATGTCATTCGCATCCTTCCCCAACTTGGGCCTCAACCCGGCAGTCCAGCCAACTGAACGACCAATCAAGTAAGCTAAATTTGCGACAGGGAGCCGACGACTTGACACAAGCGACTACCGAATTTCGCCCAATTATTCTGGCAGGGGGCAGCGGCACCCGGTTTTGGCCGCTCAGCCGTAAAGCCCGCGCCAAGCAGGTACTGGTCCTTGACGGGGACCGCAGCATGATCCAGCGGACCGTGGAGAGGCTCGGACCGCTCGCGTCTGCGGATCGGTTCTGGGTCATTACGAATGGCCTGCTTGCTGAGACGATTACCGGACAACTTGACTGGCTGCCCGCCGCCCAGATTCTGAGTGAGCCGGCGGCCCGCAACACGGCGCCTGCCGCCGGTTTGGCAGCGTTCCTCATTGAAAAAGAGAATCCCGATGCTGTGCTTGGCATGTTCCCCGCCGATCATGTCATCGGCGACGAACCTGGCTTCATCGCGACGCTGGGAAGTGCGGTGGAGTTGGCGGCGGCGGGGCCTAACATTGTCGTTCTCGGCGTGACGCCTACGCGGCCTGAAACGGGATATGGATACATCGAGACAGGAACGGCGCTTAGCGATGGTTCGATGTGGGTCGTGCGGTTTACGGAGAAGCCAGAGTTGGGCCGTGCCGAGGAATTTGTCAAAGCCGGCAACTACTACTGGAATAGCGGTATCTTCCTATGGAGCGCCCAAACTCTGGCGAATGCAATGCGGGAGCACTTGCCGAAGACCGCTGCTCTCTTGGAGAAGATTGCTGCTGCTTATGGAGCGCCGGAGTTCGAGAGCGTCTTCGCCGAGCTTTATCCGCAATGCGAGAATGTGAGCGTCGACGTCGCCGTGCTGGAGCCGCAGTCTGCCAAGGGCGAGGGGGCTTCCAATATTTATTGTTTTCCCGCCGATTTCGGGTGGAACGATCTCGGCTCGTGGACGACGCTCTACGACCATACGCACGCTAAGGGAACGCACTCCGACGCCGACCGGAACGTCACGCAAACGGCGGCGAGCCTGGCGATCAACGCGACCGGCAACTATGTCTACAGCCCGAAAAAGTTCGTCGCTCTGGTGGGGGTGAACGATCTGGTGGTCGTCGAAACTGAAGACGCCATTCTCGTCACAACGCGGGACAACGCGCAGGATGTCGGCAAGGTTGTCAAGCACTTGGCGGCCAACGGGAAAACCGAGCTGACATAGCTTCGACTACTCCGATCCGGTTTCGACATTCCTCGGTGGCTAAAGCCCCGTTAGTTTTGCGAGACTTAGGGCACAGGTGAAGCCGTGCCACTTCGTGTAGTTAGCCAAATCACTTTTATCCTGGCAGACTTAGTCATTTTTCTGACAGACTTACTCACTTTTTTTAGGAGACCAAGGACACATGGGCGTTCCCACGCAGATCAAGTTTGGTACCGATGGATGGCGGGGCATCATTGCCGACGACTTTACGTTTGAGAACGTCCGCATCGCGGCGGCGGCGATTGGCAGCTATGTGTTGGCGAAAGAAGACCCGACGAAGGGGGTCTGCATTGGATATGACACGCGCTTTGGTTCGCGCGATTTTGCCGTGGCTGTGGCGAAAGTGCTCTCGGCGATGGGTATCCCGGTATTGCTCGCCGACCGTTACACGCCGACTCCGGCACTTTCGTATGCCGTGGTCAATCGCGGCGCCGCGGGCGGCGTGATGATCACCTCCAGCCATAACCCGGCTCAGTGGAACGGTGTGAAGTACAAAGCCTCGTATGGTGGATCGGGCAGCCCGTCGATTATGACAGAGATCGCGACCTATCTCGGCGATCCGCCGGAGGTGGCCGCATCAGCCGCGCAGATTACGGCGGCCGATTTTCAGACTCCATATATCGAGGCGATTTCCAAGTTTGCCGATCTGGATGTGATCGCGAAGTCAGGGCTGAAGTTTGCGATCGACACGATGTATGGCTCAGGACGGGGTGTGATCTCTGGGATTTTGACCAGGCTTGGCGTCGATCATATTGCGATCCGAGACGAAGTGAATCCGCTGTTTCCGGGGATCAATCCAGAGCCGATCGAGCCGCATATTCGCGCTTTGCAGGAGGCAGTGGTTGCGAACCGCTGCCAGGCGGGACTCGCCACCGATGGTGACGCCGACCGGCTGGGCGCGGTCGATGAGCATGGGAATTTTGTCGACCCGCACAAGATTTTCTCGATCCTGCTGCGCTGGCTGGTGGAGCGGAAGAAGTGGCCGGGCGACGTGACCCGCGCCTTCAACACAACGAGCATGATCGACCGCATCTGCGCCAAGCATGGGCGGAGGCTCTACGAGCACGGCATCGGCTTCAAGTTTGTTGCGGATCTGATGCTCGAGCCGGACAAGAACATCCTGATCGGCGGCGAGGAGTCCGGCGGCATCGGCATCAAGAAGCATTTGCCGGAGCGCGATGGGTTGCTGAATTCGCTGCTGCTGGCGAACGTGATGGCGGAAGAGAAGCAGACGCTTGGGGAACTCGTCGCCAGTCTGCAAGCCGAGTATGGCGAGCACCAGTATGGCCGTATCGATCTTCATATCGACGACTCGATCAAGAATGCGGCGATCGCTCGCGCCAAGGCCGGTGTGGATGCTATTGCCGGAATGAAGGTTCTTCGTGTGGCGACGCTGGACGGCATCAAGTTTTTCCTCGATAATCCGGAGGCGAAAGGCAAGCCAAACGCCGCCGAGACCTGGCTTCTGCTGCGCGCCTCGGGGACCGAGCCCCTGCTGCGGGTCTACTCGGAATCGTGTTCGCAGGAGTCGGTGGCCAAGGTGCTGCAGGCTGGAAAAGACTTTGTCATGTCCAGCGGGGCGTAATTACCCTTATTCGAATGGAACTTTTTTCCCGGCCCCGGGTCTATGCAGATGACGCTTCCGGCGTTCCTGCACGTCCAATTAGGTAGGCGGAGTGTCACGTTCCGATCTTGAGAGGTAGTTATGTTGGGCGAACGAATTTCAAACGGCATCAATTTGCAGCGCCTTGGCTTACGGATAACATTGGCAGCGGTCCTGTCGACCGGGTTCACCGTCGCTGTGACAACTCCTCAGCTTTGGGCCCTGGCTGCGCAGGAGCCGGCATCTCCTAACCAGGCAGATCAGAGCCAGGGGCGTTCCGATGCCGATATTCAAAGCGATGTGGCCTATGCCTTGTCGCACTCGAAGGCTCTTCAGGGGCAGCATATTACCGCGGCAACGGTCGAAGGCGATGTGACCGTTTCGGGCAATGTGCGCGATGATGCCTCGAAGGAACTGGCTGAGACGATCATCTACAAGGTCAAGGGCGTTCGTTCGGTGACTAACAACCTGAACGTCGGGGATACTCCGCAGACAAACACCGCAAACGCGCAGCCTCAAGATTCGAATACGACTCCAGAGCAAGACCTGAATTACGACCCGGCGCAGCAGAACATGGCGCAGGCTGGTCCACCGGACCAGAACCAACAGCAGGCGCAGGCTGCTCCGTCTGATCAGCAAGACTATAACCCCCCGCCCCCGCCGAGCAATGATCCGCAGTACTCGGGTCAGCAGCAGCCTTATGCTCAGCAGCCCTATGGCCAGCAACAGCCGTACGGCCAACAGCAGGCGTACGGGCAGCAGCCGTATCAACACCAGCCGTTGACTCCGGTAACTATTCCGTCCGGGACGCTGCTTCAGGTGAGGACGAGCGAGCCGCTGGACGCGACCAGGGTGCAGCCGGGGCAGGTCTTCGCAGCGACGGTTGCCGCTGACGTCTATCAGGGCGGAGTGCTTGCGCTGCCGCGCGGCGCGGTGATCACCGGCAAGGTGCTATCGACGCAGTCGAATAAGGGTGATCTGGCCGGACACCAGGGGCTTTCGCTGGTGCTTACCAATATCAACCTGGGCGGCCAGATGTACACGTTGCCGACCGACACGTGGAGCGGGCAGGGGCCCGGTAAGGGTGGATATTCCGCCGGCAACACGATCGGCGGCGCTGGCTTCGGCGCAATCATTGGAGCGATCGCCGGCGGCGGCGCTGGAGCTGCGATTGGAGCCGGTGCGGGAGCTATCGTTGGAGCAGGTGCGTCAGCCGCGACGACTGGTCCTCGGATGTATGTTCCGGCGGAAGCCGTGCTGAATTTCCATCTGCTTGCTCCAGTGACGGTGACTCCGGTAACCGCGCAGGAAGCGCAGCGACTGGCATCGACCTCGCAGCCCCAGTTGCAGCGGCGCGGGCCTTATCCGTACGGACCCTATGGCGCTTATCCGCCGCCTCCGCCTCCGGGATACTACTACTATCCCTATCGGTATCCGGTGGCTTACTACCCTTATTACTATTACGGGTATCGCTACTAACGCAGTCGGCGGAAGTTGAAGCAAAGGCGCCCTTCTCAATAGTGAAGGGCGCTTTTCGTTTGCGGCGGATATTATGCGGCCTTCGCGACAGGCACTTGGATTTCCGTGATGTAGGATTCGTCGTCCTGGCGGACGGGCATTGAAATCTGCAGGTAGAGTTCGCGGATCGGTCCGGCGACGACGTAGCCGCTGCCTCCTACCCAGCGCAGCAGAGCATCGTAGGCCTCGCTAAGGCGGTTATACGCTCCGTGATGCATGGCGCTGGCGACGGTCACAGGCGGCAGCTCGTGTACCTGGACGCGGCCCGAGGCGTCGACTGGCTGTTTTAGATAGAAGCCCGCTTCGGCGTCGACGTCGTGATCGCGGAAGTCGGGGTCGTGCCATAATGCGACTCCTATGGAGAAGAAGCCCGGGGGGACGGCGGCCGCGACCTCGCCATAGAGTTTGCCGACAGACGGGTAGTTGGGGATGGTTTCGCGCACAGATGCGATCCACTGCGCAGGGACCTCTTTAATTACGACTTCGTTGCCCATGTCCTGCTCCTTTTCAATGAGGCTCAGTCGTGCGCGCAGCCGCGCGAGGCGCGACTGCTCTTCCTCCACCTTGGCCTGCTGCTCCACCTGCCTGAGCAGCAGCATGCCCCGCAGCTGCTCCGCGGTGATGCCGTCATTCAGGATGCTGCCGATCTGGTCGAGCGAGAAGCCCAGATCGCGAAGCGCGAGAATGCGGTGCAGACGCGGAAGCTGCGAGACGGCGTAGTAACGATAGCCGCTGGCGGCATCGACATGCGCCGGACGTAGCAGACCCTGTTCGTCGTAGTAGCGCAGGGTCTTGATGGTGACCTGTGAAAGGGCCGAGAAATCGCCGATTCTGAGCATGAACTGGTTGTATGGGCTCCTGTAAGTGGAGAGTCAAATCTTATTTTGCGGGATTTGTGGGATTCGGGGAAAACCGCAGATCTCTCGACCCCGCGCCGCGTGCTCCGGTCGGCCTGACAATTCTAAAGCTGTGACGACTGGGGCGTTCGCTGTGAGGCTGGTTTTCTTCCGAGCATAAAGAGTACTGTTCCGAGCGCGAGCACTGATCCCATTCCCGCCAATCCCATGATGCGGAGGACGGAGACGGTGTAGCGGCCTTGGCTGGGGGTGTAGTTGCAGCAGTAGAGGAGCACAGCATCAGTGGCCGTGCCGATGTGGTCGTTGCTGGCCTCGATGAGCGCGAGGCGGACGTCGCGGGGCTGGTAGTCGATGCCGTTGAGGTATTTGGACATGCGTCCGTTGGGCGTGGCGATCATGATGACGCTGGAGTGGGCGAACTGGTTCATCACGCCGTCGGGGCCCGGGACGCGGACGTAGTGGAATCCGGTAGCGGCGGCGAGGTCGTTGATTGAGACTTTGTGGGCCGGTGAGGAAGTGAATGCTGGCGGCGCCTGGGTCGGTCGGCGATAAGCCCATTTTGGCGAGGAATTCTTTCTTGGCCTCGGCTGCGTCGGCGGGCGTGTCGGTGGGGTCGATGCTGGCTACGACGATGTCGTATTCGTGTCCCGGATGGAAGCCGGTCTGCTTGAGCGAGGTGGCCATGCCGCGAAGGACCTGCGGGCAGAGCATTTTGCATTTGAAATAGACGAGAGCCAGAACTACCGGGCGCTTCGCGAAGTAGGCGCCGAGTGGGGTGTCGTTGCCTGCTTCGTCGCGAAAGCGGTCGGCGAGGGGCAGGGGATGATTGAGGTTCTGATCGATTCCGGCGTGCTTTAGGTATTCGGGAGTGTTCTGCGCGGTAGCGCCGAGGGGCTTTTGGTCGGCGGCGTATTGCTGCGCCCGGGCGGAGATTGCGGCGAATGCCAGGGAGGCTAATATCGCAGCCAATTTGCTGGTTGTCATCACTCTTCAGGATATCGCTTCTGGGGCTTCTGCGAGGGGACCTTCATCCGGAACCAACTCACCACGGGGAACACGGAGGACACAGAGGCGGATGCGGCGCACTCCGCCTCGTCATTGCGAATGAGATGTTGGCCGGTTTGAGAGAATGGCGATATGAAACTCACAATTCCTGACGGGCCATTTCAGGCTTACTTGTTTGATTGCGACGGTACGATTGTCGATTCGATGCCGCTTCACTACCTTGCGTGGAGCGAGATTCTGGCCGAATGGGGATGCGTCTTCGACGAAGACCTCTTCTATTCGATGGGAGGGATGCCGGTGGTCGAGATTGTGGCGACGCTGAATCGGCAGCATGGGTTGAATATGCCGGTCGAGGCGGTGGCGCGCCGGAAGGAAGAGCTTTACTACTTGCATCTGCCGCAGCTGCAGGCTGTTCCTGAAGTGCTGGAGCATGTCGAGGCGAGTTACGGGAAGATTCCGTTTGCGGTGGTCTCGGGGAGCACGCGTGATTCGGTGGTGAAGTCGCTGGAGATTCTGAATATTCTCGACCGCTTCGAGACGCTGGTTTGTGCGGGTGAGTACCGGAACAGCAAGCCTCATCCGGAGCCGTTTCTCATGGCGGCGGAGCGGCTGGGTGTTGCTCCGGAACATTGTCTGGTCTTTGAAGATACGGAGATGGGGATTCAGGCCGCGACGGCGGCGGGGATGGCTTCAGTGAAGGTTCCTCAGCCGAAGGAACGGTTGGTGGTTGGCTAGCGAACTGGTTTCCCTTGTGTAGGCCATTGAGAGAAACCTGACAGGGCCGCTCGATTACGAGATCGCCGGAATCCTTCCTTCCGTTGGTCGTCAGGATGACATTTCTCTTCTATTGGTTCGAAGTTCGAATTCCTAGTTGGGTAGCGGCTTGAGCGTGACTGTTTTGCCGGTCTTGGCGGATTCGCGGGCGGCGTCGAGAATCTGCATGACGATCATGTTGGTGTCGAGCGCGGTGAGGTCGCCTTTGGGTGTAAGTTGGCCATTCACGACTGCTGCTAGATAGTCCATCGAGTTATCGTTGGGCGGTGTGATTGGTGGTGCGGTTATTGGCGGAGCCGGAGCGAGGGATTCGTCGGGCTCTCCGGCGAGACGTTGGCGATAATGGCTGGGGCCGACAGTGATCATGTATCCCGTGGCTCCGTAGATCTCGGAGTCTTTGCGCGAGAAGGGCCAGTTCCATGAGGGCATGAGCACTGCCTGCGCCTTTGGATAGCGCAGGATGATTGTCGCGTCGTCGAAGACGTTGTAGATCGACGGCTTGTCGATCTGGCCGACGGCGGTGACTGTGATTGGCGTCTGGCCGTGCATCCACCACGTCATGAGGTCGGCTCCGTAGCAGCCGAAGTCGTAGAGTGCTCCGTCGCCGTTCTTGGTGGGGTCGTTGAGCCACTTGAGAAATTCAGGCTGGACGTGAATCTCTTGAGGGCCTTCGTGGCCGTCGTGGATGACGACCTTGCGCAGGTCGCCGAGCTTGCCTTGTTCGATGGCGTTGTAGGCCGCTAGATTGCTGGAGTACCAGGTAGTCTCGTAGTTCACCAAGACCTGAATGCCGGACTTGCGCGCAATTTCGCGGATGGCGAGGGCGTCGGCGAGCGACATGGTCAGCGGCTTCTCGACCATGACGGTGAGGTGATGGCGGGCTCCGGCTTCGATCGCCTGGCGATGGCCGGCGATGCTGGTATAGACGAGCAGCGCCTGGGGCTTGGTTGCCGGCACCATGCTGTCGACATCTTTGTAGAAGAGCGCATGGTCGAGTTTGTACTGCTGTTCGTACTTGGCGGAGAGGGCGGCATCGGGTTCGACGATGGCGACGAGGTGGACCTCGGAATGCTGGCTGAGTCCGCTGAGGAAGCCGCTGACGTGGCCGTGCTCGAGGCCAACGACGGCGACGCGGATGGGTGAGGGTGACTGGGCATGTGAAGCGACGCCCGACGCTAGAACGGTGGTCAAGACGGTGAGAAAAAGTTTACGAAAGCTCAAGGGACGACTCCGTCGTTACCGCCCGATTGTATTCTGCGCCGGGCAGCCGGAGGAAATTAAGGGGCGTTACCAGACCGGGTAAATATTCCGTAAAGGTTCCAATTGGCCCAACTCGTATTCGGCAGGAGCGTTTCCAGACTATAGGGGGCTCCAAACGATATAAGAACCGCATTGCCTGGGATCGCGTGCCCCTGTTCGTCTCCGCTCGCCCCAACATTATTGGCACCGTAGTTTACGGAAGGGAATTGAAGGTCGGCTTCTCGCGGCTGCTGCCAGATCATTCCATCTGCGGAAGATGCGGTCATCAATGTAAGCTGATCGAATTTATTCCGGCCCATAAAATACATCGTGAACAGGCCGGAAGCAGAGTCATATTTGACGTCTGAATCTCCAAAGCCCGACGTTGTCTCGGAGGCAGTTGAATAGCTCCAGGAGGCCGGCTCTATCGAGTCCACCATCATGACTTTGTTCACCGAGACGTCGTTGTAGAACATGCGCAAGTGGCCATTGAAGACAAGGACTGAGGGCTGGCCAGCTCCGTAGTTATTGGGAAGATCCAGGAGCGGCTTGATCAGGATCTTCGGGTTGCGCGCTCCGCGCTCCCATCTGTCGTCGGTCGTGTAAGTCAGATATGGACCATCAATTCCTGAGGACCTTGCCACCTGGACGTCTCCCAAGGTGTGTCCCGCCGGTGACAGATAAGCTGAGCCATAATACAGATAGAAATATCCCTTGAAATACACGATGCTGGGGTCACAGGCAGAGAAGTCTTCTTTCGCACCCGGCGTTCCGCTGATTTGCGTTGCAATAAGCACCACTTTGGGCGTGGACCAATTGATCGCGTCTGAGGAGTGGATGTAGCCAATATCGTCCCAGCCCCTCCCTGTGCCTTCCCCCGAATTTCCCGTTGAGCAGAAGAAGACGTGGTACTCGCCCTTCCATTTCACTATGGAAGGGCCATAAGCGTATCCTCCGCCGGTCTTGTAGTTGCTGCAATTTCCTCGGATGGTGCAGTCGACCATCTTGATCGGAGTCGTCCGGCAAAATCCGGCGTAGATAAGATTCGAGGGAAACGAGGAAAAGACTGGAAGAGCTGATAGATTCGGGCTTCCTCCCGCAGCAAGGTACTCTATCTCTGAAGGGAATTCGCAAGCCTGTCCCTGGCCGGTGCCGTAATATTTTTTCCCGGCTTTCGTATAAAAATATCCTGCCAGCTGTGCAGGTGCGGGGGTGGCGCAGGCGCCATCGTAGGCCAGCGTCTTCGGCAACGCTGGGTAGGTTGGTAGTCCGGCGTCGACGGGACCACCGACTGCGGGCCACGCGCTGCCGCTTGTCAAGCTGCAAGCATGGCCGAGGCCGTTCGCATAAAAATTCTTTCCGTCGGCGGTGAGGAAGGCCCCGAAGAATATCGCAGGGACGGGACCCGCACAGACACCGTCATCGACAAGGCCACTCGGCAAGGTAGCGTAAGTTGGCGCGGCGGTGTGGGAAGGACCACGAGCGGCCAACCAGCCTGCATCATCTGGAAAACTGCATGCCTTCAGTCCGTTTGAATAATAGCCGCCATTATCTTTGACCGAGAAATATCCCTGCAACGACAGCTTGAGAAAGTCTGTCTGGCAGGCGCCGACGTAAGTAAGGCCTGGTGGCAGTGACGGGTAGTGAGGAAGGCCCGAAGCATTGGGCGGGCCACCAAAGACGAGGTAGCTCTTCATCGACTGAAAACCGCAGGCGTGACCGTGTCCGTCGCCCCAATATCCCGTTCCACTCGAGGTGAAAAAGAATCCTGCCGTCTGCGCCTTCAGAGGGGCGACCGACAATAGCCAGGCTAAGCCGATGAAAAAGAGGAAGAGGCGGTAGCGTCGACGCTGCTCCACTATGCGCAAAATATAGCACTAATCAGCAGGCAATTGCGCGATCACAGGCCGAGGATGAACAGACGCGGAGCAAACGCAAGCGATGCCGGCGAGGACCTCGGGATTTATAGTTTCCTGTGGCGAGGCGAGAGGTCGCGTGGGCCGATGTCCGTTTGGGGCGGCTGTCGTTGGCAGATGATGGGAGCGGGTGTTAGCCTCAAAGTGTTCCGCTTTCAAAGCCAATCTTCTCTTGTTCGGAGACATCCCAGTTCATGCCTAAGACTTATAACGGTTTCCCCCTCCCGGCAGACGGCGAGGCTATTCAGTATGCCGACGGTAAATTTCAGATACCGGATCATCCCATCATTCCGTTCATTGAGGGCGACGGCATTGGGCGCGACATCTGGAGGGCTTCGCAGCGCGTCTTCGATGCCGCTGTTGAGAAAGCGTACGGCGGCAAGCGCGCGGTGAAGTGGTACGAGATCTTTGCCGGCGAGAAGGCCTATCGCGAATATGGCACCTGGCTGCCGGACGAGTCGGTCGATGCGGCGCGCGATTTGCGGGTGTCGATCAAGGGGCCGCTGACGACGCCTGTAGGCGGCGGCATTCGTTCGCTAAATGTGGCGCTGCGGCAAATTCTCGATCTGTATGCGTGCGTGCGACCGGTGAAGTATTACGCAGGCGTGCCGAGCCCGGTGAAGCATCCCGAGAAGCTGGACATCGTGCTCTTTCGCGAGAACACCGAAGACGTGTATGCAGGCATTGAGTTCAAACAGGGCACGGCGGACGCGAAGCGGATCATCGACTTTCTGAATGACGACTTGTTGAAGGCGACCAAAAAACGTGTTCGTACGGACTCGGGCGTCGGCATCAAGCCGATCTCGATCTTTGGCACCAAGCGGCTGGTGCGTTATGCGATCAAGTACGCGCTGGAGGTCGGGCGCAAGACGGTGACGCTGGTGCATAAAGGCAACATTCAGAAGTTCACCGAAGGCGCATTTCGTGAATGGGGTTATGAGGTCGCGGTCGATGAGTTTCGCGACGCTGTGGTGACCGAACGCGAGAGCTGGATTCTGGGCAACAAGGACTCGAATCCTGCGCTGACGATTGAACAGAATGCTGCGTTGATCGAGCCGGGGCTGGAGTTTGGTTCGGAGGCTTTTCGCACCGAATTGTATGCGGAAGTAAAGCATGTGTTGGACACTATCGGCGGAACTCATGGCATGGGCAGGTGGAAGCAGAAGCTGCTCATCAATGACCGCATAGCCGACTCGATCTTCCAGCAGATCATTATTCGTCCGGAAGACTATAGCGTGCTGGCGGCTCCGAACCTGAATGGCGACTACATCTCGGACGCGGCTGCGGCGCAGGTTGGCGGTCTGGGCATCGCTCCGGGCGCAAACATCGGCGACGGCTACGCGGTCTTTGAAGCGACGCATGGCACCGCTCCGAAGTATGCCGATAAGGACGTCATCAATCCGGGGTCGGTGATGCTTTCGGGGGTCATGATGTTCGAGTTCATGGGTTGGAAGGAAGCTGCGAAGCTGATTGAGTCTTCGTTGGAGAAGACGATTGGGCAGAAGTTTGTGACTTATGATTTCGAGCGTCAGATGGCGGGCGCGACCAAAGCGAAGACGAGCGAGTTTGCGTCGCGGATGATTGAGAACATGTAGAACGATGCTGGTTGGTTCCAACGATCTCATGCCGAAATCGCTGGAACTGCAGGTCCTTCGACTCCGTGCGGCGCCGCCGGCGACACACTCCGCTCAGGATGACAAGATTTGTTGTGAAGGAGAGATATGAGGAAGAAAGTAACGATTATTGGTGCGGGGAATGTTGGCGCGACTGCCGCGCATTGGATTGCTTCGAAGGAGTTGGCGGACGTTGTGCTGATCGATGTGGTCGAAGGCGTTCCTCAGGGTAAGGGACTTGATTTGCTCGAAGCGATGCCGATCGAGAAGCGGGACAGCCACATTGTTGGTTCGAACGATTATGCGGACACGGCGAATTCGGACATTGTGGTGATTACGGCGGGGATTCCGCGCAAGCCTGGGATGAGCCGCGACGATTTGCTGAATACGAACTACAAGATCATGTCGGACGTGGTCGGCAAGGTGATTGCGCATTCGCCCGAGTGCATTTTGATCATTGTTTCGAATCCGCTCGACGCGATGGCGCAGGCAGCGTATAAGCAGGCCGGCTTTAATCGCGAGCGTGTGATTGGCATGGCCGGGGTGCTGGATTCTGCGCGTTTCCGGACATTCATTGCTGAGGAACTAAAGGTCTCGGTAGAGAATGTGACGGCTTTCGTGTTGGGCGGCCATGGCGACACGATGGTTCCGCTGCCGAGGTATTCGACGGTTGCGGGTATTCCGATTACCGATCTTCTGGATGCGGCTACGATTGAACGGCTTGTACAACGCACTCGCGATGGCGGGGCTGAGATTGTGAAGTACTTGAAGACCGGCAGTGCGTACTATGCTCCTTCGGCGGCGACGGTTGAGATGGTTGAGGCGATCTTGAAGGACAAGAAGAAAATCCTGCCGTGCGCGGTTTACCTACAGGGCGAGTACGGCATCAGCGGGCTTTATGTCGGTGTGCCTTGCAAGCTGGGTTCGCGCGGGCTGGAGCAGATCATCGAGATCAAGCTGACCGCTGAAGAGCAGGCGGCGTTGCAGAAGAGTGCGGACGCGGTGAAGGAGCTTTGTGCGGTGATTGGGGTGTGAAGCAACGCCCCTACGCTTGAGAGCGGGTCACCGTTGTGATTGTTTACTCAGGACAAGAAATGCCTCGTGCGCCTGCTCGGAGAAGTGTTGGATCAGGACTGCGTTGCGCCGGAATATTTGTCGGTTTCGACTGCGGATGTGTTACCAATTCGCAGCCCGATGAACTTGGGCGGATTGACTTCTCTGACTGCCTTTTCGGTAAAATCAGCGTCCTTTGAAACTACAGCGAATGCACCAGCCTTCGCGTATTCCCAAATCGCCGTATCGTCCGCGCCACCCCCAGGCCGCATGCGTGGACATGCTTTGAGTATGGGAAAGGTCGGCCAGCAGTTCGACTAGACAGGCGAAAGATTTTCATCATAGTGCAGTTTCACGTGGGACGAATGTCGACTTCCTCTCGCGATCGGCTGCGAACACTAAGCACGCAGGGGTGTCATCCCTCGTCAGATAGGGGAAATCGTGAAGCACTTCGTCGTATGTCATACCCGGGGCGAGGTATTCGAGAACCTCATAGATGGTGATACTCAGTCCGCGAATGCAAGGCTTGCCAGGTTCGATGGTGATCATTCCGTGGTATTCCACTCTTCGACGATGGGCGGAATTCTGGGGATGGGGAAGAAAAGTGGGCCTGCTTCCTGCTTATGCGATGGAGTAGCTTGCTAGTACACTTGCAGGCGCGAGGTTTTTACACTGTCGATGCATAGAAGAATCGATTTTTGTCGGGGCTTGTCCGGCGTTGTGATTCCGGCGATTCTGATTGCCGGTCTTTTTATCCATAGCTCTTCAGCTCAGGCCGAGAAGAACTCGCTGACGGTGAAGACGAAGACCGGGAAGGTGATGGGGAAGGCGGACGGGACCGTTCGCGCGTTCCTTGGGATTCCTTATGCGCAGCCTCCGGTGGGGACGCTGCGGTGGAAGCCTCCGATGCCGGCGGCGAAGTGGAAGGGCGTGCGACAGGCGACGGAGTTTGGCTCGCACTGCATGCAGCCGACGATTTACAAGGACATGATCTTTCGCGATCCGGGGATCAGCGAGGATTGCCTGACGCTGAATGTGTGGACCACGGCGGCGAACGCGAAGGCTAAATTGCCGGTGATGGTGTGGATTTTTGGCGGCGGATTCATTGCAGGCGGCACTTCGGAGCGGAGGCAGGACGGCACCAACCTGGCGAAGAATGGCGTGGTCGTCGTTTCGATGAACTACCGGCTGGGGATATTTGGGTTCTTTGCGCATCCAGATCTGACGGCGGAGTCGCCAAACAAGGCGTCGGGAAATTACGGATTGATGGACCAGACGGCCGCGCTGAAATGGGTGCATGACAATATCGCGGCCTTCGGGGGTGATCCGGCGAAGGTGACCGTCTTTGGCGAGAGTGCCGGTTCGTTCTCGGTGAGCTCGCAGATGGCGTCTCCGCTGGCCAAGGGATTGTTTATCCACGCGATCGGCGAGAGCGGTGGAGCGTTTGCAAGCCGCGGGCTGACCTATAAGCCGCTGGCGCAAGCTGAGACGCAGGGTGCGGATTTTGGAAAGACAGTGTTGTCGGCGACGACCATTGAGCAGCTTCGGGCGATTCCGGCGCAGCAGCTGGTGGAGGCGAAGGCGCCGCCGGGAGTGCGCTTCGGTCCCGATGTCGATGGGTATTTCCTTCCTGAAAGCGTTGCCGCTCTCTTCGCGGCAAAGAAGCAAAACGATGTCGCGCTGCTGGCGGGCTGGAACCGCGATGAGGGTGGCATCAACCAAAAGGCAACTCTGGAGACACTCAAGGCCGATGCGGAGAAGCAATTTGGCGCGGCAGCGCCCGATTTTCTGAAGGCTTATCCCGCGGGCACTGATGCCGAGGCGGTGAGAGCGGCGGCGGATTTTGCCGGTGACAGCTTCATCGCGTTCTCTACGTGGAAGTGGCTGGAGGCGGCGGTCACCGATGGAACACAACCGGTGTATCGTTATCGCTTCGACTGGGTCACTCCGGAAGACCAATTTCATCCCGGCGGCATTGCGGCCTATCATTCGTCGGAGATCCCTTATGTCTTCGGCGCGCTCGACATCATGAATGGTTATGCGTGGCGGCCTGAAGATTACAAGATGAGCGAGCTGATGCAGAAATACTGGTCGAACTTCGCCAAGACGGGCGATCCAAACGGCGAGGGACTGCCGAAGTGGCCGACCTACAACGGTGATTCCGGGTGGCAGGTCATGCATTTGACCCCGGATCCGACGGCACAATCGGACGCCAACCGTGAACGCTATCTGTTCCTGAATCAACAGTGGGCCAAGTAGACTTAGTGAGCAACTAGAGCTCTGGAGGAACGCATTGCCGAGTCGGTATCGGATATTTGTTTCAATGGGTCTGGCGCTCGCCATGAGCGCCGCGATTGCTCATGCGGCGGACTTGAAGACTTTTTACAGTGGGTCCAGCATGGCCAGCGACGGGTCGGCGCGAACTATCACTCTGCAGTTCTCAGAGGACGGCACCGGCCTCTATGAAGACAATAGTGGAAAGGGCGATATCAAGAGGAATGTGCATTGGTTTCGCGATGGCAAGAAGGTGACGGTTGAATTCGAACCAGTTGCCGGACAAGCAGCAGCTGCCCCGCTGGTCTTCCAGGTGCAGCGGACTTCTTTGGTGCCTGTAGGAGACTTCAACGCCCAGATTGGAATACTGGGTTTTCCTACGCTTCACCCGTTTGGGCCGGCGAAGGTGGTCAAAAGTTCGGGATTGTCGACTTGCGTGAACGGAATGCCGGGGCCTTGCGCGATGCGGGAGACGTGGAGCTCGAAGCAACCGTAAGTTGGCGGCGAAAAGCTGCTTGTCGAACTGCGAAGGGCCGCCGAATTGGGCGGCCCTTCGCAGTTTCTGATGAGGAGATCAGAGTTCCAGGGTGGTGTCTTCGATGGCAAGGCGTACGTTGCCGTCGGCCTTGGCGAGGCGACGGACGGCTTCGGGCTTGTCGACCCCGGCTTTGAGCATGACGAGGGCGACCGGGATGCTACGTCCTGCGGACTTGATGGTCATCACCGCGGTCTCGCGATCAATGTCGCAGGTACGCATCAAGGTGGAGATGCCGCGCTCGACAAGTTTCGAGTTCTGCATGTGGACGTTGACCATGGCGTTGTCGTAGACATAGCCGAGCCGGGTCATCGCGCCGGTGGTGATCATGTTCGTGACCATCTTCTGCGCTGTGGCGGCCTTCATCCGCGTCGAACCGGAGATGACTTCGGGGCCGACCTCAGCGACGATCACGATATCTGCGGCGTCGGAGAGAGGGGTGTTCTGATTGCAGGTGATGGCGGCGGTCTTGGCGCCGCGAGCGCGGGCGTATGCGACGGCGGCTACGACATAGGGAGTGCGTCCGCTCGAGGAGAGGCCGATCACCATATCTTTTCTTGTGGGTCGGCGGCGGGCGATGTCGCGCTGGCCGAGCTCCTCGGAGTCTTCATTCACCTCGACGGCTGAGGCAAGCGCTTTGGGGCCGCCGGCCATGATGTACTGCACCGATTGTGGCGGGGTCGAAAAATACGGTGGGCATTCGCAGGCGTCGAGGGCGGCGATGCGGCCGCTCGATCCCGCGCCGACGTAGATAAGCCGGCCGCCGTCGCGCAGACTGCGGGCGACGGAATCGATCACCAGGGCGATCTCCGGAAGAGCTTTCTTGACCGCGGCTGCGATCTTGGAGTCCTCGTGATTAATGATGCGAGCGATTTCGAGGGCCGACTTGGTGTCAAAACCCTGCGAAGCTTCGTTGGTGCTTTCAGTGAGGAGGTGGTGAAGAGTACCTGCCGGGTGTTGGAGTCTTTCCGGCTTAATCTGTGTTTCTGCGTTCGTTGTGATCGTGGCCATGTTTTTTGAGTTGGTACCAGCGTGAACTCCCTAATTCTAGCGCCAAACTGACTGCAGCGGTAGAAATAGAAGATCGTCGGCTTGAGTGAGATGAACCACGTTGATGATGGGGTTGTAGAGGCGTCAAGTAATCGCTAAAGCGTCGACGATGGCGTCGTGGAATGCGGGGCGGATCGTGCGAATCGCCTGGGTCGAGCGGTCCGGCCAGGTGCGATTGGTGAGTAACGTGATGGCGAGTTTTCGCTCGAGATCGATCCAAAGCGAGGTGCCAGTATACCCGAGGTGGCCAATGGAACGAGGACCAAAATGACGCCCAGATGACGATTCGCCAGAGGGGGTGTCCCATCCTAATGCACGAGAACTGTTCACGGGCGGAGTTTGGCGAGATGAAAAAAGCTGAATGGTGCTCGGCGTGAACAAGAGTCCATGTTGAGCGACTGCCTCGATGGCGGGAGCTTCACCGCTGCGCAATATCTGAGAGGCGAAGATTAGGACGTCGAGCGCGTTGGAGAATAAGCCGGCGTGGCCGCTAACTCCCCCGAGTACGAAGCAGTTTTCGTCGTGAACCTCGCCTTGAATGATCCGACCGCGAAAGGTCTGATCGTCGACAGAGGGAGGAATATGATCGCGCCAGGATGACGGTGGCTGGTAACGGGTTGCAGTGAGCGCGAGCGGGGCGAAAATCTCGCGGGCGCAGAAGGCGTCGAGGGGTTCGCGGGCGATGACTTCGAGGGCTTTGCCGAGGAGGATGAAACCGATGTCGGAGTATTCGGCGCGCGTGCCGGGTGAAGCTTCGAGCGGCATAAAGAGGCAGGCTTCCAGCAGGTCGTAGGGCGTGGAATGCATCTCGAAGAGCCGGGCGTAAGCGGGGAGTCCGGAGGAATGCGCAAGAAGATGGCGAAGGGTTATGCGGCGGCGCTCCGGATGCCATACCGACCGAACCTGAGCGCCAATAGCGAACGCGGGCAGCAAATCGCCGACGAGCAGATCGAGGTCGAGGAGCCGACGCTGATAGAGCAGCATGGCGGCCGCGGTGGTGGCGAAGACCTTGGTGACGCTGGCCAGATCGTAGACGGTCATCGGAGTTACGGCGGGCGATCCGGGGTCATAGGTGAAGCGGCCCACTGCGTCGAGAGCCAGGATTTCCCCGTCGAGCAGGACGCCAAATGCCGCACCGGGAAAGGCGCGCTCAGCGATGGCACGTTCCAGAACGGCGTAAGCGGCGGCGAAGCGTTCTCGCTGGCTTCGTGTCGCAGCGAGCACGCTTGCCGGAATGTCGGTGGGCGGCGGATGCATTTGTGGTTTATCTTAACCGTGTTCCGCGCCTGGTCTGTGATGGACGTTACTAATCACCTTAGACGCACGTCTATGGATATGTGGTGGATGAGTGTTTAGCCGAGGTGTGTCTAATGCCTAACTTAGGGCATCGATTCGGAAGGCTGGTAGCGGCGGGCGTTCTTGGCGGAGCGCTTAGCGCGGCCGGAATGGCGCAGAGTTCGGCTGCTCCGCCGCCGGACAGCTCCAGCGCGGCAAGCCCAGCTGCGACCGCAGTTACCGCTCAGCCCGCTTCCGAGCCTGCTACCGCGCCCGTCTTGGCGAAGACCCTCGAAATTCCGGCTGGAACCAAGGTGCTGCTGACGATCCGCAGCGCCATCAACACGAAGACCGCGCAGGCGGGCGATGGCGTCTATTTGCAGTCGAGCTTTCCGGTAATTGCGAACGGGCGGGCGGTGATTCCGGCGGGCGTTTATGTGCAGGGAGTGGTGGATTCCGTCGAGCGGCATATTCGCATTAAAGGGCCAGCGAAGCTGACGATGCATTTCACCAGCATCATCTTTCCGAACGGGTCGGTGGTGGAGATTCCGGGCCTGGTGAACAGCTTGCCGGGGTCGGATGGGCCTAAAGTGAAAGGCGACGAGGGCACAGTGCAGCAGAGCAGCAGTGTGGGCGACGTTGCCAAAGCGGCGGGACAGGGCGCGGCCATCGGGGCGGGCGTGGGAGGAATCAGCGGCGGGGTGAACGGGCATCCGGTGGAAGGTCTAGGGGTTGGCGCCGCGGCTGGAGGGGTTGTTGGCGCGGCGGTTTCGCTATTCACTCATGGTAACGACATCAATATTCCGTCGGGGACCCCGATCGAGATGGTGCTGCAGCGGCCGCTCGTTTTGCAGGAAGCGAACCTGAGTGGGCCGGATGTGACTGGTGAGTATGTTCCGGCGGCGAACCAGAAGATGCCGATGCAAAAGCCGAACCGCTCGCAGATAACCTGCCCGCCGGGAAGTTTGGGCTGTAGTTGAGATGGATTCCCTGCAAGTAAAATAGAAAGAGGCAACTCCGCCGGGCAGACCTTGCGACAATGAATCAAGAAATCTCTGAAGAATCGAATGCCATGCGGACCGGAGCTGGCGCGAACCGGTGGGCGGATGCGCACCTGGTTGCGCGACCTGCTGATTTCGGTTGTTGTCTCGTTCTTCATCATTACGTTTCTGTATCAGCCGGTGAAGGTTGAGGGGACGAGTATGGCTCCTCAACTGCATGACCAGGACCGGCTCTTCATCAACAAATTCGCCTACAACTTTGAAAAGATCGAGCGCGACGATGTGGTCGTCTTTTACTATCCGCGGGACCCGCAGAAGAGCTATATCAAGCGGGTGATAGGGCTGCCGGGCGACTCAGTGCGGATCGTCGATGGACAGCTGTACGTCAACGGCACGGCGGTCGAGGAGCCTTATGTTCCCGCGCGCTACCGCGATGTGCGTTCGATGGATGAGTTCAAGGTGCCGGCAGGCGAATATTTTGTGATGGGGGACCATCGGTCGATCTCCAGTGATAGCCGGGATTTTGGGCCGGTGGCGCGGAACCTGATCTATGGCAAGGCAGCTTTTGTTTATTGGCCGCGGGAAGAGATGGGCGTGGTGCGGTAGCGGACGGCAGTGTAGCGCCGGCTCGCGCCGGTAATTAGGCTTTCGTCTCCTCGTGCGGCAGCCGCAGCCAGCAGAGAATAAACAGTACGGCAAACATGAGGTCGATGCCTCCGAAGTAGAGGTCGCCGTGATCCAACCTGCCTTGCCGGTATAGCACCATCGCGCCGAGGCCAAAGCTGAGCTTCTCGATCACGGCGAAAGGTATGACGGGCCGCAGCCGCACTGGTTGCCAAGCAATCACAAAGAACAGCAACTGCCAGGCCAACGTTACCCCGACGAATCCGTAGAAGAACATCGGATGGGTGATGGGTGGAGGGTCCTGCCGGCCGATGGTCTGCTCCATGAAGTAGAGTGGGGCGACCGAGATTGCCCCATAAACGCCCGCGATACCGAAGACCCACCGCGCAAAGCTCATTGCCAGCTCCTTCGGTGATTTTCACCGTTTTGATCTGTAGGAATGATAAAGCTGAGCGGAGGTATTGTGACCCGGACTCCTAGAACCTCCGTCATCTTGATCGGCTGCGGGCCGAAGATGCCCAGCGTGGTATACACTTCGCTTCGGAACCACCGCCCTAAGAGGTCCAGTGGATGTCACACACGTACGAAGGTAAGTTTCGGTTAGGCCGCAGTTATGTGATCTGCCTGCTGCTTGGGATGTCGGGAGCGGCGTCGTTTTCAACTCTGCTGAGTAGGGCGCAAGATGCCGCGCCGGCGGCGGGCGGCCAAACGCAAACTCACTCCGTCTGGTCGCTCTCGACCGCCCGCTTCGACAACAGTTTTGAAGCCGAACCTTATGTCGGCAATGGCTACATCGGTCTTCGTGTTCCCGCTGCCGGGATGGGCTATCTGGGAGACCTCGGCAAAGTTGGTTGGCCGATTGGCACTGAACGCATCGCATCCGCGATAGCTGCGGGCGTCTATGCGAAGGTTGCCGACGGTACTTTTTATCGCGACGAGAAACAGGCGATCGCGCTTATCCCGACCTGGTCCACGCTCACCTTCGGCGATGCGTCCGGCATCTATTCGCCGGCTACGGCGTCGTCCAGTAATGTCAGCGAGTATCGGCAGGAGCTCGACCTCCGCACCGGGATCGTTAGCACCTCCGGTGTTTGGAACTCGCCGGGTGGGAACAAGACACGCTTCCTCTATCGCGTCGGCACGGACCGCGCGCGCGACCACATTGCGGTGGTGACGCTCGAACTGACTCCGATGTGGACAGGGAAGGGTGTCGTCAGCAGCATTCTGGATGGCGCCGGTGCGCGTCGTCTCGACCTGGTTGCTGCCGGCGTGGATCTTCCAACGCAGACGATTTACGTGACCTCTAAGGCTAAAGGGACGAATATCCCGGTCGCGGAGTCGGCTACATTGCGAGGCTCGTGCGAGTCATCACCGTCCGAGGGGAAACCGCAGATCTCCGGGACCCCAGCTGAGCAAGTGACCTTCGAAGCGCAGGCCGGAAAAACCTGCACCTTCGTAAAATATGTGGCGGTCGTGACGGGCCGTGACTCGTCAAAGCCGGAATCCGATGCCCGGGCGGAATCGCAACAGGCGGCTGATCGGGGTCTTGACGCTTTTCAGCAGGAGAATCGCACCGCGTGGGATAGCGTGTGGAAGGCCGATATTGTCGTCGATGACAATCCAGCCCTTCAAGAAGCGATCCGCGCGAACGAGTACAGCCTCTTCGCGAGCATTTCGCCTGATAGTCCCATGAGTATTGGACCGTCGGGGCTGTCCAGCGATGGATATGCGGGCATGGTCTTCTGGGACGCGGACACATGGATGTTTCCGGCGCTGCTTGCGGGGCATCCTGATATAGCGCGCGTGATGGTTGACTACCGGTCTACTACGCTGCCCGCGGCGCGAAGAAACGCCTCCGACAATGGGTATGCGGGCGCTCTTTATCCGTGGACCAGCGCGATCTCCGGGGACATGGGTGACGAGTGTTATGGTGCGGTCACCGACGCTAAAGGCAAAGTCATCGCTGATCCAAACAAGAGCTGCACACAACAGCTTCATCTGCAGTCCGACGTGGCTTTGGCGCAATGGGAGTACTACAAAGCCACCGGCGATAAGGTGTGGCTCGCTCAGAAAGGATGGCCGGTGCTTGAGGCCGTCGCTGAGTTCTGGGCGTCAAAGGCTACTCCGGTATCCGGCGGATATGCGATCAATCAGGTCCAGACGCCGGACGAATATGCCACGGATACTGACAACGATGCCTACACCAACGCTGCCGCTTCGCTCGAACTGGAGGCAACTATTGAAGCCGCGGGAATCCTTGGCAAGACGGTGCCGCCATCCTGGTCGGCGATAGGCGCCGGCCTCATCAAGACCATGCCGGTCGATGCTTCGCTCAATATCTATCTCGAGCACCAGGGCTATGTCGCGCAACAGATTAAGCAGGCCGACGTCGTCATGCTTACCTTTCCTTTGGATTTTTCCATGCCAAAATCCATGGGGGTGAACGACCTCAACTTCTACACACCTCGGACCGATGTCAACGGTCCGGCGATGACTGACGCCATTCACTCTATCGCGGCAGCCGCGATTGGGGCCCCGGGCTGCTCCGCCTACACCTACATGCTTCGCAGCTATCAACCATTCCTCCGCGAACCGTATCTTCAGTTCTCTGAATTTGCACCGGTCAAGCTGACCGCGACTGCCTATGACTTCCTCACCGGCGTCGGCGGTTTCATGCAGGAGTTCCTCTACGGCTTCTCTGGTTTTCGACCTCTTGTGGATGCGGTGCGCCTCGATCCGAGCCTGCCGCCTCAGCTTGCCGGAATCACACTGAGCAACCTGGCCTGGCAGGGCCGCACTTTTACCGTGCACATCGGACCCCAGGAGACCAGCGTCACCTTGAACTCTGGCGCGGCGCTTCCGATCATTACGCCTGGCGGAGCGAAGACCGTGGAGCCCGGGGCGCCAGTCATCATTCCGACGCGGCGTCCCGATCTTCAGCCTACCGAGGACCTGGCCCGCTGCCGACAGGTCACAGCCACGTCTTCGCTTCCCGGATCGCCGCCGGTCGCCGCCGTTGATGGCAGTCCGGCCACAGCCTGGACGGCTGCGGAACCGCAGGCAAAGCTTACCGTCGATCTGCGGGCTCCGGCGACGTTGGGAACGATCAAGGTTCTTCGGGGAAACCGCGATCCCTTCTCCTACTCGGTGGAAGCATCCGCTGACGGCGTTGAGTGGAAGACGATTGCCACCGCGCCTGCAAAAAATTCCACCGGAGTGGATGAGTTCACTTCGCCGCCGGTTCAGGCGAGGTTTCTGCGACTTGTCTTTCCGGGCGGTTGGCGACTGCAAAACCGCCTAGCATCGCTGAGCTGACAGTGATGGCGAAGACTCCTTGAGTTGCCGACGACGGGCGAAGACATGTTGATATTCCCAGAGCAAACGGGCTGACGTCGAACTCTATTGACATAGAGGAGGAGGGGTGCAAGTCTCTGATGAACCTCCGTCCTTCTTTCGGCCGGTAGAGTTTCGGGAGAGATTGATGAGAAAAGACATTTCTCGCGCTGATTGCGGCGTTTTGCTGGTCTCCGGCCGCGATGGCCGCCGGCGCCGGGAGATGTGACGACGCCGATTAAGCAGTTCATTGATGGATTCAATACCGGTGATGTGAAGACGGCTTATGCGGCCTATGCTCCGGGGACGATTTCGATCATTGACGAGTTTGCTCCGCACCGCTGGGTTGGGCCCAATGCCGCGCACGAGTGGGCAGCCGATTATGACAAGCATGCCGCGGCGACGGGCGTTACGGATGGAGTTGTAAAGTACGACACGCCGACGCGTTCGGTAGTCGATGGGGACACGGCTTATGTGATCATCCCCGCGCTTTATACCTATAAGGAGCATGGACAGCCGATGGCCGAGGAAGGGCAGTTTGCATTTGTGCTGCACGCGGAGACGGGTAGCTGGAAGATTCAGGGCTGGACTTGGACTGGCGTGCCGCCGCACTCGCCGAAGTAGGCGCCGGAGCACATTCGGAGTGAGCCTGATTCCCCGCGTAATTCCTGCGAATTCGCGGGGTTTTCTCTGCTAAAATCTATTGAATCCACTCCACGGAGAAGCGATGCAGGCTATCCTTGCGCTCGAAGACGGGCGCATCTTCCGCGGTGAAGGCCACGGCGCCAAGGGCGAGTGTTACGGCGAAGTCGTTTTCAATACTTCTTTAACCGGCTACCAGGAAATTTTCACCGATCCATCGTATGCGGGGCAGATTGTCGTCCTGACGAACCCGCAGATCGGCAACTACGGCACCAACTCCGCAGACAACGAGGCGGCCAAACCCTATATAGAGGGGCTGGTTGCGCGCGAATTCTCCCCGGTCAGCTCGAGCTGGCGGTCGGAGCAGGTCGCTGACGATTATCTGGAGCGGTTCAACGTTCCGGTGATCTCGGAGATTGATACGCGGGCGCTGGTGCGGCATCTGCGGACGCATGGCGTGATGCGCGGGGTGATCTCTTCGATTGAGAGCGATGCCGATGTCGCTCGTCGCGAAGGCGCGATCGATTCGCAAGATGGATGGGACCGATCTGGCGAAGGTCGTGAGCACCAAGTCGATCTATGAGTGGGACTGCGATGATCCGCGGAACCATAATGGCGATCCGCTTCTTCAGATGGATGAGGACGGTAACTGTGCCGAAGCTGCCTCCGGCCGATCTTGCATGTGGTCGCCTACGACTACGGCATCAAGCACAACATTCTTGCGGATGCTGACGCGCGAGGCTTGCCGGGTGACGGTGGTTCCAGCGGAGACTTCGGCAGAAGATGTGCTGGCGCTGAATCCTGACGGGATTTTTCTGTCGAATGGGCCGGGCGATCCGGAGCCGGTGACTTATGCGCATGAGAACATTCGCAAGCTGGCGGGGAAGAAGCCGATGTTTGGGATTTGCCTCGGGCATCAGCTGATCGGGATCGCGCTCGGCGGCAAGACTTACAAGCTGAAGTTTGGGCATCATGGCGGGAACCATCCGGTGAAGCAGATGGATTCGGGCAAGGTGGAGATCACGGCGCACAATCACAACTTTGCCGTCGATCCGGATTCGTTGAAGCAGAGCGAGGTCGACCTGACGCATATCGATCTGAATGACAACACGCTGGAGGGGTTGCGGCATCGTTCGCTGCCGCTGTTCAGCGTGCAGTACCATCCCGAGGCGAGTCCGGGGCCGCATGATTCGAATTATCTGTTCCATGACTTCAGGGTGATGATGGAGGAGTGGAAGCGGTGAGGCGGATTTTCAATGCTGAGGTTGACGGAGGGCACGATTTCAGTCGTGTCCCTTTTTTTGAGGGCTCAAGAGCTGGCTTATTTGCGGTAGAAACGAGCTGTAGATAGGGAAGAGAATGCCACGCAGGAATGACATTACTAAGATTCTGGTGATCGGCTCGGGGCCGATTGTGATTGGGCAGTCGGCGGAGTTTGATTACTCCGGGACCCAGGCTTGCAAGGCGCTGCGCGCCGAGGGCTATGAAGTCGTGCTGGTGAACTCGAACCCGGCGACGATCATGACTGATCCGGAGTTGGCCGACCGCACTTACATTGAGCCGCTGACGCGCGAATATGTCGAAGAGATATTGCGGGTCGAGAGCCAGATGCTCAAGGACGAGGGACGCACGGGCAAGTTCGCGCTGCTGCCGACAGTTGGCGGGCAGACGGCGCTGAATCTGGCTGTCGATCTGGCTGATGCGGGCATTTTGGATAAGTATGAAGTCGAGTTGATTGGCGCGAAGCTGGGGCCGATCAAGAAGGCCGAGGACCGGCTGCTCTTCAAGGACGCGATGAACCGCATCGGTCTGGATATGCCGCGTTCGGCGCTGGTGAATAACCTTCGCGACGGGCTGGAGTTCTCAACGAAGATTGGATTTCCGGTGGTGATCCGGCCTTCGTTCACGCTGGGCGGATCGGGCGGCGGCATTGCTTATAACCGCGAAGAGCTGATGGAGATACTGGCGCGCGGCATCGATCTCTCTCCGGTGCATGAGTGCCTGATTGAAGAGTCGGTGCTGGGCTGGAAAGAGTACGAGCTTGAGGTGATGCGCGACCTCGCCGACAACGTCATCATTATTTGCTCGATCGAGAACATGGACCCGATGGGCGTGCATACCGGCGACTCGATCACGGTTGCGCCGGCGCAGACGCTGACCGATCGCGAGTATCAGGCGATGCGCGATGCGGCGATCGCGGTGATGCGCGAGATTGGCGTCGAGACCGGCGGGTCGAATGTGCAGTTCGCGGTGAACCCGGTGAACGGGCGGATGACGGTGATTGAGATGAATCCGCGGGTCTCGCGTTCGTCGGCGCTGGCCTCGAAGGCGACCGGCTTTCCGATCGCCAAGATCGCGGCGAAGCTGGCGGTTGGTTACACGCTCGATGAGATTCCGAACGATATTACGCGGAAGACTCCGGCGTGCTTTGAGCCGACGATCGATTATGTCGTCACCAAGATTCCGAAGTGGCAGTTTGAGAAGTTTCCGGGCGCGGATGAAAACCTGAGCCCGCAGATGAAGTCGGTGGGCGAGGTAATGGCGATTGGGCGGACGTTCAAAGAGTCGCTGATGAAGGCGATGCGTTCGCTCGATACGGGCAAGAGGATTGGCGCGGAGGTGCTTGATCCGAAGCGTTTGACTCAGAGGCTGGTAACTCCACAGCCGGAACGGCTGAACTATATCAGGTTTGCGTTTCGCCGCGGCATGACGGTGCGCGAAGTGGCTCGGATGACGGCGATGGATCCGTGGTTTCTTTTTCACATTAAGGAGATCACGGACACGATTGCAGCGGTTGGAGAGCAGGGGCAGGCGAATACGTCACCGGAGCTGTTACGTAAAGCAAAGCGGATGGGCATCTCCGATGAACGCATCGCCGAGGTTTGGTCGCTGGCTGGCGCGGATGGGGTCGAGCAGGTGAGGCAACTGCGGAATTCGCTGGGCGTGAAGCCGGTCTTCAAGCTGGTGGACACCTGCGCGGCGGAGTTCGAGAGCATGACGCCTTATCTCTACTCGACCTATGACGAGGAAGATGAGGCCGCGCCGACGGCGAAGCGCAAGGTGATCATTCTGGGCAGCGGGCCGAACCGCATCGGGCAGGGAATTGAGTTCGACTACTGCTGCTGCCATGCGGCCTTCGCGCTGAAGGAAGACGATTACGAGACGATCATGGTGAACTGCAATCCGGAGACGGTTTCGACGGACTATGACACCAGCGACCGGCTGTATTTCGAACCGCTGACGCTTGAGGACGTGCTGGCGATCTATGAGCATGAGGCTTCGAGCGGGGCCGAGGTCGGGATGATCGTGCAGTTTGGCGGGCAGACTCCACTGAATCTTTCGCTGCGTCTGAAGGCTGCCGGCGTGCCGATTCTGGGCACGTCGCCGGAGTCGATCGATCTGGCCGAAGACCGCAAGCGGTTTGGAAAGCTGATCGAGGAGTTGGGGATTCCGCAGCCTCCGGGAGCGATGGCGACGAGCGTGGAAGAGGCGCTTGAGGGCGCGAATCGCATCGGCTATCCGGTGTTGGTGCGGCCGTCGTATGTGCTGGGCGGGCGGGCGATGGTGATTGCCTATGATGCTGCTTCCGTATCGAAATACATGACGGAGGCAGTGGAGTATTCGCAGGAGCGGCCGGTGCTGATCGACCATTTTCTGGAGGATGCGGTCGAGGTCGATGTCGATGCGCTTTGCGATGGCAAGGACGTGATTATCGCAGGGATTATGCAGCATATTGAGGAGGCGGGTATTCACTCGGGGGATTCTTCGTGCGTGTTGCCGGCCGTTGATTTATCTGTAGCCGTGCTGGATACAATTCGCGAATATACGCGCAAGCTGGCTCTGGCATTGAATGTGGTTGGCCTGGTGAATTTGCAGTTTGCGATTCAGCGTAAGGCAGGCGGTGCAGACGAAGTGTATGTGATCGAGGTGAATCCTCGCGCTTCGCGGACGGTGCCGTATGTTTCGAAGGCGACGGGGATTCCGCTGGCGAAGATCGCGGCGCGGTTGATGACGGGGCGCAAGTTGAAGGATCTCCTTCCGGAGCAGCTGGCTTCGGGGGTCGATCTTGATACGGGCAGCCACTATTTTGTGAAATCGCCGGTGTTTCCATGGAATAAATTTCCGGGCGTGGACACCGTGCTTGGCCCGGAGATGAAGTCGACGGGCGAAGTGATGGGTGTTGCCGACAATTTTGGCGAGGCGTTTGCCAAGGCGCAGATCTCGGCGGGGCAGTATCTACCGTTGAAGGGGACGGTCTTCTTCAGCGTGAACGACCGCGACAAGTCGCAGTTGGTGCAAGTGGCTCGACAGTACATCGAGCTGGGCTTTCACATTGTGGCGACCGAGGGCACGGCGGTCATTCTCGCGCAAAACGGGATGATCGTCGATCGCGTGTACAAGGTGAAGGAGGGGCGACCGAATGTGGTGGATTACATCAAGGGCGACCGAATCCAACTGATCGTGAATACGCCGCATGGCCAGGACACGTTCTTTGACGAGAAGGCGATCCGGCGGGCGGCGGTGACGCAGCGGATTCCGACGATCACGACGATGGCCGCGGCGCGCGCGGCGGCGGAGGGTATTGCGGCTCTGCAGAAGAACTCGATCACTGTGAATGCGCTGCAGCAGCTGCATAGCGCCAAAGCGGCGGTGCCTTCGGTTGCGTAGAATCGGGTGAGTGTTGATTTCCATGGCCACTCGCGCTTTTCGAACGAAGTCAGCTCTTGTTGTCTTGCTCGCGACGAGTGCGGTGATGCCGAGCGTTGCGCAGGAGCCGGCTAACCCTCCAGCTGCCGCCCCGTCGACGACCCAGGCGCCTGCGCAGGCGTCGGCATCACAATCGGGCAACGCCGATCTTGACGCGGGCTTGCAATACTTGAAGACCAATCAGTTTGAGAAAGCGCTGGCGAGCTTTCAGAAGGTGCTGAACGCCGACCCTGAGAATGCGACGGCAAATCTCCTGGCTGCGTCGGCGGCCTTGAACCTTTTTCAGGGCGATGGCGCTGTTACCTATGCGGAGAACGCCCGGCGGCTTGCGCCGAACGATTGGCGGGTGGATACAACGCTGGTGACGGCGTACGCGGTCGACGGCAAGATCGCGGAACGCGACGCGGTGCGCGCCAAACTGGTGGCGCTGCATAACAGTCCCGATGCTCCCGATGCGATGAAGGCGAACGGATTTCTGCTCGATCTTTTCAAGGTGAAGAAGTATCGCGTGGAGACGGTGCAGTATTTCAAGCCGATCGGGAAATTTCATACCTACTACCGGTTCCTGGTGCGCAACATGGCGGGCAAGCGGCTTTGGGAGTATGAGCTGCAGTCGGATGATTTCGCGCAGAAGTCGTGGGCGGACGCGCATCCGCAGGAGGCTGCAGCCGGCGGCAGGCAGTACACGCTGGAGTCGGACTTTGGCGATGCGCATGTGGAATACCGCCTCTTTAGCGGAAGCCCATCGTATGATGACGTGCGGGCCGTTGTGGTGCAACTGCTGACCGATCGGACTGAGCCGTTTCCGGGCGAGCTGTCGAAGCCTGCACCCGCCGTACAATAACCTCATGCTGCTCGAAGGTATTTTTTCCGCAATTACTACCCCCTTTTATCCGGACGCGCGGCTGTATCTGCGCAAGCTTGAGCACAATGTGGAGCGTTATTCGCGTACGCCTCTGTCTGGTCTTGTAGTGCTGGGTTCGACGGGCGAGGCGGTGATGCTGGGCGACGAAGAGACGCGCGAAGTTCTGCGTCGTACGCGCGAAGCGGCTTCGTCAGACAAGGTGCTGATTGCCGGTGTTGCGCGGGAGAGCGTGTCTGAGACGCTAAAACTGGCCGAGTTTGCGGCCGAGCAGAACTATGACGCGGTGCTGGTGCGGACCCCGAATTTCTACACGCCGCAGATGGGGAACCCGGCGATGCTGAATTATTACCGCATGGTCGCGGACGCTTCGGCGCTGCCCGTGATTCTGTACAACATTCCGAAGTTCAGCAAATACGAACTGCCGGTCGAGGTGATTGTCGAGCTCGCGTTTCATCCGAACATTATTGGGTTGAAAGATTCAAGCGGCAGTGTGGAGCGTATCGCGGCGGTAGTTGCGGCGACTAAGAGCGCGCCGCGGCGCAAGGTTACGGTGACGGAGATCTTCGCGGCGGTGACGGAGCGAATGCTTGAGGCGCATCCCTCCATAGAGGTCGCAACGTTTGTCTCCGCCGAAATGCTGGGCGGCGGTGGAGCGCTGGCGATGGCTCCTCCGAGACCTGCTATTAAGACGCGGACGAAGGAAGTGGGCTTTCAGGTGTTGAGCGGGTCGGCGGGAACGCTCTTTGATTCGCTCGAAGCGGGAGCAACCGGAGCCGTGCTGGGCTTGGCGGCGTGCGCTCCGCAGGCCTGCCACGAGGTCTACACGGCATGGAAGGAGAAGGATCCGGTGCTGGCGCAGGAGAAGCAGGAGCGGATTCGTCATGCTTCGGCGCGCGTGGGTGGGGAGCTGGGGATTCCGGGGATCAAGTTTGCCTGCGATTTGAATGGATATTATGGAGGGTCACCGCGGATGCCGCTGCTTCCGCTGACGGCGGATTTGAAGGCCGAGGTGGCGGAGATTATGGCGGGGATTCGGAATTGAGGCGTCCTGGCGGGTTAATCTAATCCGAAGCTGCGACTCTGAGCCGTTCGAAAGGCCTGCCGTTGAAGAAGAAGAGTGTGAATGAGATCCCTGACCTGCCCTCGCGGCGAAGCTTCCTACAGACTGGTGTTATCAGCGGAGTGGTTGCAGCGGTTGCGCCGATGAGCGGTTCGGCTGCGGCGAGGACATCGGACGACCGGCCGCCGGACGTGCCGAGCTTCGAGCTCGACGAGATTACCATTGCCGAACTTCAGCGCGGGATGGAGGCTGGCCGACTTACGGCGCGCTCGATCGCGGAGAAATATCTCGCTCGGATCGAGGCCATTGATAAAAACGGTCCGGCGCTCAATTCTGTGATCCAAACGAATCCCGACTCGCTCGCTATCGCGGACGCTTTGGATAAAGAGCGTAAGGAAAAAAGGCCGCGCGGGCCGATGCATGGCATCCCGGTGCTGATCAAGGACAATATCGACACAGCCGATGGGATGATGACGACGGCGGGTTCGCTTGCCCTGGTTGGATCTAAGCCGCCTAAGGACTCTTTCGTGGCCAAGAAGCTGCGAGATGCAGGCGCGGTCATACTGGGCAAGACCAATCTAAGTGAATGGGCAAATATTCGATCGAGCCACTCGACGAGCGGATGGAGTGGGCGCGGCGGGCTTACCAAGAACCCTTATGTGCTGAATCGCAATCCCTGCGGATCGAGTTCCGGGTCGGGTGCTGGCGTCTCGGCGAATCTTTGCGCGGTTGCGGTTGGCACCGAGACGGACGGGTCGATTGTGTGTCCTTCCTCGCTCAGCGGAGTGGTAGGGATCAAGCCGACGGTCGGTCTGATAAGCCGTAGCGGGATCATTCCGATTTCGCATTCGCAGGACACCGCTGGGCCGATCTGCCGTACGGTGCGCGATGCGGCGATACTGTTAAGCGCTCTGGCTGGTGTGGATGAGGAAGACGGCGCTACGCTAGCAGGGCGCGACAAAGCCGTCGCCGACTACACGAAATTCCTAGATGCGGATGGGCTTCGTGGGGCGCGGATTGGCGTGGTGCGCAAGTATTTCGGTTTTCACGACGGCGTTGATGCCCTTATGGACCAGACACTCGATGTCCTTAAGAAGGAGGGCGCCATTCTTGTGGACCCGGCTGATATTGAGACGATCGGCAAGACTGGTGATAACGAACTGATCGTCTTGCTGTACGAACTGAAGGCCGATCTCAATGCATACCTGGCGAAGCTTGGGCCGAACGCTCCCGTGCATTCGCTGAAAGAAGTGATTGAGTTCAACGAGCGCGAACGCACGAAGGAGCTTCCGTACTTTGGGCAGGACTTGTTCATCAAGGCCGAGGCGAAAGGGGACTTGAGTACCAAGGAGTATCTGGAGGCGTTGGAAAACAATCGTCGTCTGGCGCGCAAAGAGGGAATCGACGCTACGATGGACAAGTTCAAGCTCGACGCGCTGGTGGCTCCGACGGCTCCTCCGGCGTGGGTTACAGACCTGGTGGATGGGGACAATGTTGGCGGCGGAAGCTCGGGATGGCGGCGATCGCGGGGTATCCGGATATCACCGTTCCGGCGGGATTCATCTTTGGTCTGCCGGTGGGCATATCTTTCTTTGGCCGGGCGTGGAGCGAGCCGACTTTGATCAAGCTTGCGTATTCGTTTGAGCAAGCGACGAAAGTTCGCAAGCCGCCGAGGTTTCTGGCTACGGCGGATCTGACGGTCTAGAGCCGAATTCGAAATGCGTGGCCAGTGACGAATTGGAGTCTGGTCGCAAACCTCCTTCTCATTCATGGACTCGTTATTACCAATGGGACTAGAATTGAAGTCGTTCCGCTGCGCAAAAGCGATTTGGGCGGGGTGATTGTCTATACTTGAGGATGTACGAGATTGAGTGAACCGAGCTTTCCCGTGCCATTCTCGTTGAAGGGATTTCCGCCACATGGCGACAGGAGATATTGCTCTGCAGAGCGGTGAGACCGCTGCTGTTCAGGGCAGTCCGGAAGCAGCGGACACCAAACCCGCAAAGCACATTGTTAACGATTTCACCATCCAGGTAGCCACCGTCAACGGCTCCGGTTCCCAGTCCGCCAACAGCGTGCTTCTCAAGAGCATCTTCGGGATGGGTATACCGGTGAGCGGCAAGAACCTCTTTCCGTCGAATATCGCCGGATTGCCGACCTGGTACACGATCCGCGCCAGTAAGCAGGGGTATGTGGCGCGCAAGAAAGAGATCGACATCCTGGTTGCGATGAATCCGGAGACGGCGAAGGAGGACATTCTTTCGCTGCCGCCGGGCGGCGCCGCGATTTATGAAGAGTCGCAGAACCTGGCCCAGTATCGCGACGATATTGTGTGCTATCCGGTGCCGTTTGACAAGTTGACTGTGGCGGCGTGTCCTGAGGCCAAGCTGCGCAAGCTGGTCAAGAACATGATCTATGTTGGCGTGGTCGCCAAGCTGGCCGGCATGGACCTGGCGGTGGTCGAGGCGGCGTTGCGTCGACAGTTTGCCAAGAAGCAGAAGGCAGCCGACCTGAACTGGGGCGCGGTGCAGGCGGGTTATAGCTACGCGACTGAGTCGCTGACCAAGAAGGACCCATTCTTCCTCGAACGAATGCACGCGACTGAAGGCAAGATCATCATCGACGGCAACGCCGCGGCAGCGCTGGGCTGCATGTTTGCCGGGGTGACGGTGGTGACGTGGTATCCGATCACGCCCTCGTCGTCACTGGTCGAAACCCTGATTGACTACATGAAAAGGTACCGCGTCGAGCCAGACGGCAAGGCGACCTTTGCGATCGTGCAGGCGGAGGATGAACTTGCCGCGGTAGGCATGGTGCTGGGTGCGGGCTGGGCTGGTGCGCGTTCGATGACCTCTACCTCGGGACCGGGGATCTCCCTGATGGCCGAGTTTGCCGGGCTGGGATATTTTGCCGAAATTCCAGGCGTGATCTTTGATGTGCAGCGGGTTGGGCCTTCGACGGGCATGCCGACGCGCACAGCGCAGGCTGATCTGCTATCGATCGCCTTCCTCTCCCATGGCGACACCAAGCATGTGATTTTGTTGCCGGGAAGCGTGGCCGAATGCTTCGAGTTTGCCGGGGCAGCGTTTGATTTGACGGAACGGTTGCAAACTCCAGTCTTTGTGCTCTCCGACCTGGATATCGGCATGAATAACTGGATGTCGGAGCCGTTTGCTTATCCGGATAAGCCAATTAACCGCGGCAAAGTATTGAGCGCGGCAGACCTGGATCGCCTGGGCGGATTTGCGCGCTATAAAGACGTCGACGGTGACGGAATCGGCTACCGGACCTTGCCGGGAACCATGCATCCGCAGGCGGCGTATTTCACGCGCGGCAGCGGACACAACGAGAAAGCGCAGTATACGGAGCGGCCAGACGAATATCAGAATTTGATGGAGCGGCTGAATCGGAAGTTCGAGACCGCGCGAACGCTGGTTCCGAAGCCGGTCGTGGTTCAGACGGGTAAATCGAAAATCGGCCTGATTGCTTTCGGTAGCTCAGACTTTGCGGTGCTTGAGAGCCGCGATCAAATGAAGAAGGAATATGGCGTAGAGACGGATTACCTGCGCATTCGCGCCTATCCCTTCTCACGTGAGATTCATGAGTTTGTGGCTTCCCATGAGCGGGTCTATGTGATCGAACAGAACCGGGACGCGCAGATGATGAGTCTGCTGAAGCTCGATCTTGCGGCGGAACAGAACACCAAGCTGCGCAGTCTGCGGCACTTCAATGGTCTGCCGATCGACGCGCGTTCCGTGACCGATGAGCTGGTCATGCTGGAAGGGTTATAGGCGGATGAACATAGATGAACGACTGTCGCGGCTGACAGAACGGCATGAAGCGCTTACCGGCCATGTCGAAATCCTCACCGCCGATCTTGACAAGCTCAAAGAGCGCATTGACGACCTGACCACCAATGTGGAAAAACAGCGCAGGACCATGGACGACGTGATGGTTGGATTCTCGACGCTCGTTGAACTCGCGCGGAGCCACGAAACCCGGATTGGGCGCCTTGAGGGCCACGAGCACATTTAGGAGCATCGTTATATGTCTGAAGTTGCAACGGTTATTAATACTCCGCCGCCTCCGCCGCGCCCGAAGACGAATCGGCTTGGCCTGCAGGTTCTGGACTATCGCGGAGGCAAGACTACCCTCTGCGCCGGCTGCGGACACAACGCGATCTCAGAGCGCATCATTGACGCGATGTATGAGATGGGGGTGCAGCCGGAACGGGTGCTTAAGCTTTCCGGCATTGGCTGTTCGTCGAAGAGCCCGGCGTATTTCATGAGCCGCGCGCACAGCTTCAACAGCGTGCATGGGCGCATGCCCTCGGTGGCCACGGGCGCGCTGCTGGCCAACCACACCATGACCGCGCTCGGCGTGAGCGGCGACGGCGACACGGCCTCGATCGGCATGGGTCAGTTCATCCACCTGATGCGGCGCAATCTCCCGTTGATTTACATCATCGAGGACAATGGCGTTTACGGCCTGACCAAAGGACAGTTCTCGGCGACGGCCGATATTGGTTCGAAGCTAAAAACAGGGGTGGTCAACGATCTGCCCGCAATCGACACCTGCACCCTGGCGATCCAACTCGGCGCGACATTTGTGGGCCGTTCTTTCTCAGGCGACAAGAAGCAGTTGTTGGCGATGCTGAAGGCTGCGATTGCGCACAAGGGCACCGTGATGCTCGACGTGATTTCGCCCTGTGTCACCTTCAACGATCATGAAGGCTCGACCAAGAGCTACAAGTACATGCAGGAGCATGAAGAGGCGATCAGTGAGATCGGCTTTGTGCCCAGCTTCGAAGACATTTCGATCGAGTACGATCCGGGCACGACCTACGACGTGGAGATGCATGACGGCTCGCATCTGCGGTTGCGGAAGCTCCACGAAGACTACGATCCGTCGAACCGTGTCTCGGCGGTGAAGGCGCTGATGGAATCGCATGAGAAGGGTGAAGTGCTGACCGGCGTCTTCTATATCGATCCGAAGAAGCAGAGTTTTATCGACCTTCTCAATGTGGTGGATGAGCCGCTTGGTCAATTAGCTGAGAATCGCGTTCGCCCCGGCAAGCCGGTGCTTGATGAGATCATGGCGCGGCTTCGTTAGATAGTCGCCCGAATTTACGGGACGGCTAAAATCGATTCTTGCCTGAAGACCATATCGACCTTCCCAACCTGTCGCTCGTAGAACCGCATCGGTGCTTGACTCACCTTTTCCGCGTAGTCGAGTGCTTCCCTCAGCGATCGTTGGGGAAGTTTGGCATAGAACGCTTCAACCCAGGCTGCCATCATTCTGGGACTAACCATGTCGCGGCTAGCAATGACGTGGCACACCGGCACGAGCGTCGTGGCAAGTGCCATGGAGTCGCAGCTGCCAATCACCACCAGTTTCGCCTCAGCTAACTGAAGGAGCGAGGCTAGCTGGTCGGCATGCAAAAGGTCAGGGTCCGGCGTAGCGGCTCTACCAGAATTCAAGTCCACATCGCTGAAATAGAGGTCGCCCGTACGCGGGCAGACATACGCCGCAATGTGGACTATGTCGAATTTTTGATCATGCGAGAGGGCCTCGCGCAGTTCAGTCAAAGAAAAGACTCGCCGATGCAGAATCTCCCCAGGAAATGCATTCAGTACGAGTTGTAGCTGATTCTCGAATCCCAATTGGAGAAATTGAGGGCTACTAATGCAGAGCGCCTTCGGGTTTCGTATTTGTTCGACGTCGCCCTTGGGATTGGCCTCCTTAGCCAGATGCAGTCGTTGTCTTACATACTCGGCTTCAATTGAAGCCATTTCTTTTGCAAGGCCCTGGAAATCGATGTAAGGAATATCCGATTGGAGAGCGGCAGCAATCTGCTGGTACAAATTCTTGAGATCGTCAGGATCGGATACTTGCACAGCCTCAGATTCGCTGAGAGGGACCGGCAGATGGGCGGCGGTCAAACCGCTGTGACATATGGGAATAATCGGAATTCCACGGAGATGAGCTGCTCCCGCTTCGAACTGAATCCAAGGTCGTCCTATGGCCTCCTGGCTGCAAAGGATGAGGTGAATATTGGCGCGCTGCAAGGCTTGTGTAACTTCCCCGAGCCATTTCGCGCCCGCCGGAATGCTGTACCGGTCAGAGGATTCGAACACATCGACCAAGCCAATAAAATCGTGGATCAGGTGCTTTCGCAGAGCATCGGCAAGCACTGATTCGACCGTTATATGGCTTAAGAAGATATTGAACTTTGGCATCGGCGAGATTATATACGGCTATTGGCGGCGCTTGAATGCATGCGGCCGCTGGATGAAATTAGGGCACGGCTCGGGCAGCACGAATTCAGGCCACTCTTGCTAAGCTAGCCTTCATGCTGAACCTGGAGAGCGCCTACGATCCGGCAGTTTGGTCCACGTTCTTCTCGGCTGAGGTGGGAGCGTCTGCCGCGCTCACCGGTCTGATCTTTGTCGCTGTCTCAATTAACCTCTCAAAGATAGTCGTGCTGCGGCACTTGGTTGCGCGGTCGGCGAAGGCACTGTTCACTCTGATCGGCGTACTCATTGCCTCAACACTCTGCATGGTGCCGGCCCAGTCTGAGACGACCCTTGGTTTTGAGCTGACGGTCTCGGGGATTCTCGTTTGGCTCGCGACCTCTTTGTCGCAGCGATGGGCGGCGCATGACAACCCCTATATCAGCCAATGGCAGCGGCTCTTTCATTTTGTGCTGACGCAATGCGCGGCGCTCCCCTTCGTGGCAGGAGGGATTTCGGTCATGATTCGAACGGGCGGTGGCTTGTATTGGCTGGTTGCCGGGACCATTTTCTCGTTCATTGCCGCGCTTCTCGATGCGTGGGTGCTGTTGATCGAGATCCAGCGCTGAGTGTGCCGGTTGCTGAGATGCCTGCTGCAAGTGGCCGGGCATCTCAGCAATCTTCTTAGAACGGAATATCGTCGTCGGTGATTTCGGTGGAGTGGGCGTAGTCGTCGGAGCCGCGCTGGTCGAATGAAGCGGTGCTGGACGATGAGCCGCTGGAGCGGGTGTAGCCGCCGCCGCCTCGCCTTCGCCGCGGCCGGAGAGCAGCGACAGGTCGCCGATCACGATCTCGGTGCGGTAGACCTTCTTGCCGCTTTCCTTGTCGTCCCAGGAGCGGGTTGTGATGCGGCCCTCAACGTAGAGCTTTGAGCCTTTTTTCACGTAATCGCGGACGATCTCAGCGAGCTTGGCGTATGCGACGAGGTTGTGCCACTCGGTGCGCTCCTGCCATTCGCCGCCCTTGTCTTTGTAGCGTTCCGAGGTTGCGACGGAGAAGTTGGCGACCCCCTGGCCGCTGGGAAGCATTTTGAATTCCGGCTCTTTGCCGACGTTGCCTAAAAGGATTACCTTGTTGACGCTTTTTGCCATGCTGGTTGTCTCTCTTTTGTTAAGAGAGAGGATAGCAGAAAGAGTGGATCGCGGGCTTTGGGGCGCTTCTAGGCACGGGAGGGATTTGTTGGCCGCCGCCGATTTCGCAGCCATTTGAGGGACCCCAACAGGAATAGCATAAAGCCGAACGGCAGGCACATCATGGTGACGATGAGGGCCATCCAGCCGCTGTTGGTGTGGGGGCCTTGCGGGCCGATTCCGCCGAGAGCAAATTTGGTGAGCAGGGCGAAGAAGATTCCAGTCGCGAGGGTCCAGCCGCCCGATTTGAGGAGCTGATTGGTGCCGTCTTCGGGAGCGGATTTCGGAGGCTGCGCCATCGATTGCGCAGTGCCCCTGCTTGTGGGCCGGTGAGCGGACTGCGCGACGGGGCCGCCTGCTTCTGCGGCTGGCCTTTTGATCGGTGCGGGTTGGGTGACTGGGGCCAATTATTCTCTCGTTACCAATTCTTCCGTTATCGGGCCGCGACCAGCATGATGCGCACGATGACTCCGGTGACGGAGACGTAGAGCCATAGCGGGAAGGTGATTCGAGCCAAGCGGCGATGTGCGGGAATGCGTCCGCTGAGCGAAAGGTAGAAGGTGATGAGGACGATGGGCAGCGCCACGATCGCCAGGATGATGTGGCTGATGAGCAGTGGAATGTAGATGTGGTAGATGGTGTCGTGGACGGGGTACCTCTGGTCTCCGTGCAAGGCGTGGTTAGCGATGTAGGAGACAAGGAAGAGCGACGAGAAGACAAATGCGGTCATCATGCTGGTGCGGTGGGCGGCGATGCGGCGCTGTTTGATGAAGTAGAAGCCGATGAGCAGCGCGAGGGCGCTGAGTCCGTTGAGCAGGGCGTTTAGATTAGGCAAGAAAGTATAGTGCGTCGCGGTGCTGTCAGCAGCGGGATGCACGTAGATCAGCCAGAAGAGGAAGAGCGTGGCGACGGCGCTAACGGCGATGATTCCTGCAACGGGAAGAGTAGTGGCCGTCGTCGGTCGGGAATTGGCTGGTGCGGTTTGCATGTTTTCTTGAACGTTCCTCAGACGGCTGGTTTATTGGTTCGGCGGTTCACGATCGCCCAGGATGTGGCGAAGATCAGGCAGCAGAAGGCGACGGTGACGGCAAGGTTGGTGGCCAGCGAGAATTCGGTTACTGCTTCGGGAAAGAGCGAATTGCGCAAGGCGTCGACGCCGTAGCTGAGCGGGTTGAGGCGCATGCAGAAGCGGAGCCATCCGGAGGCGCCGCTGGCGGGGAAGAGCGCGCCGGAGAGCATCCACAGCGGCAGCAGGATGATGTTGACGATGGCGTGGAAGGCCTGGGTCGAGTCCATCGGCCACGCAATAGAGAAGCCGAGCGCGGTGAGTTCGAAGCTGATAAGTATGACGATCAGGGCGCTGAGCGCAATCGAAGCTGGCGTGGGATGAACTCCAACCAACGGCGCGAAAACGAGGAAGATTATGCCTTGAATAGCGGCGAGGGTCGCTCCGCCCAGTACTTTACCCAGCACGATAGCCGAGCGACTTACCGGCGCAGCGAGCACCGAGAGCAGGAAGCCCTCGTTGCGGTCCTGGATGAGCGACATCATACTGAAGATCGCGGTGAAGAGGACGATCATGGCGATCGCTCCGGGAAAGAAGTAGCCGAGGTAATGGCCCGATCCGCCGCTGGCGGAAGACCGGAAGCTATGGGCGAAGCCCGAGCCGAGTACCAGCCAGAAGATCAGAGGGGACGCGATGACTCCGACGACGCGGGCTTTTTGCCGGTAGAAGCGGACAATCTCGCGCTGCCACAATGAAATTGCCGGGAGCCAAATGCCTGGTTTGGCGGCTTGGGTGAGGCGTGGAGTGGTAGCGGGAGTTGCCGTGATAGTCGCCATGGCTAGTGTCCTTTGCCGCCGGTTATCGTTAGTCCCGACTTTAAGTCGTTGCCTGGGACTTCGGTCCAAAAACGGTGCCCGGTACGGCGAATGAAGACATCTTCGAGACTTGGCTTCGAGACCGAGACGGACTCGACGACTCCAGGGAAAGCCTCGACGACCGAGGCTACGAAGCGATGCCCCTGCACTTGCTCCAGCCGGACTGAATTTTCCAAGGCCTCAGCTGGAACGCCGAAGCGCTGCAAGAGACGCAGCGCGAGCGTTTTCGCGGCTTCGTGATCATGAACTTCGAAGAGCACAACATCGCCGCCGATCTGCGACTTGAGGTCGAAGGGCGATCCGAGGGCGACCAGCTTGCCTTCGTTGAGAATGGCCAGGCGATCGCAGTGCTCGGCCTCTTCCATCAGATGGGTTGTAACGAGGATGGCGACTCCTTCTTGATCGCGGAGGGTCGCGAGATATTGCCAGAGGTCTCGGCGCGCGCCGGGGTCGAGGCCGGTTGACGGCTCGTCGAGGAGCAGAATTGAAGGTGAGTGAATCAGGCCTTTTGCGAGCTCAACGCGGCGCTGCATGCCTCCAGAGAGGGTCTCGACGAATTCGCGCTTGCGGTCGAGCAGGCCGACGCGGCGGAGCACATCGTCGATGCGGGACTTCAGGCGTGCGCCGCTCAGTCCGTAGAGATTGCCCTGGTGCTTCAGATTTTCGGCGACAGTGAGTTTGATATCGACACTACGTGCCTGGAAGACGATGCCGATCTGTTGGCGTACTCTGTTTGGCTCGCGGGCGACGTCGAAGCCTTGAATGCTGGCGCGACCGCCGGTTGGCGTCATTAGCGTCGAGAGAATGCGGAAGAGCGTGGTCTTGCCGCTCCCGTTGGGGCCGAGCAGGCCGAATATCTCCCCGGCCCGGACTTCGAAGCTGAGGCGGTCGAGCGCGAGACGTTCTCCGTAGCTGTGCGTAAGACCATCGAGCACAATCGGCGCGAAGGCCGTCCGCGTCGCGGAAGCGGCGGGGAGATTAGCCGGAGTTTGACTGAGGGTTGCCATTTCTATTTTCCTGTCGCGTTGAGCATCATTGCGGTGAGCAGAAGCGGGAGATACATGACGCTCACCTTGAGCAAATCGCGCGCGTACCTTCTTGATTCGATGACGCTCTGCGCCTTGGTAATGCGCGAAAATCGCACCGTGTATGCGAGATAAAAAATTCCAAGCAGCAATGCAGCGGCACCGTAATACCTGCCCGCGATGTGCAGGTAGACCGGGAGCAGACTGACTGGGATCATGAGTACCGCGTAGACCAGGGCCTCAATGACGGTGGACCATCCGTCAGGCTGAACGACGGGCAACATCCGGATGCCGGCGCGACCGTAGTCTTCGCGATAGAGCCAGGCGATGGCCATGAAGTGAGGGAACTGCCAGACGAACAAGATCGCGAAGAGGGCGACAGCCGGCCACTCGATGACGCCTCGAGCTGCAACCCAGCCAATGAGCGGAGGCATCGCGCCGGGGAAGGCTCCGATGAAGGTCGCGAGCGTAGTGTAGCGCTTGAGCGGGGTATAAATCGCGACATAGCTGAACGCGGTCAGCAGAGTGAGCGTACCGGTAAGCAGGTTGGCTCGCAGTGTGAGCCAGATTGCGCCGACGGCGATCGCGAGCAGGCCCAGAATGATTCCGTGAGCGAGGCCGATTCGCCCCGAAGGCAGAGGCCGGTCGGCGGTGCGCAGCATCTTGGCGTCGGATTTTCGTTCGAGAGCCTGATTGAGGGCGCTTGACCCGGCGGAGACCAAGCCGATGCCGACCAGGGTTTCGATGAGGCCGGTCTGCATGCTGCTGATGCCGGATTTCATCGAACCGAGGTAAAAGCCGGCCCAGGCGGTGATGACGACCATGGTCGTCACGCGCATCTTGAAGAGTTCGCGATAGTCGGCGATGCGGGTGGCGATATCGGTCGAGTCTTTTGCCGTCTCTGTAAGGGGCGTGGCCTCAGTAGGTTCCAGAACCGGTACGGAGGAGAGAACTGCTTCGCCGGTGTTGGCCGGAACTACGTTGGGCGCTGCCTGCAAGGTTGGTGTCACCGTGAGAGCTCCCCGACTGCGCCGGGGGCGCATAGAGTTGGCCGGAGGGTTCTGCAATGCGGAATCACTTTCTTGATGATAGCAACTTCGGTGGTCTCCGAACCGAGGGCATTCATGAGTTAATGATTCGGTTTTGGCGGTTTTGGCGCCATCTGAAATAGCTGGGACGCCCTTACTGCATGGTTGCAGCGCGCTTGCGATAGGCGGCGAGACCACGTACGCCAATCTCCCAGACCAGTTGCAGAACGACGATAGCAAAGACGCAGAGCAAGCCGCGATGGACAGACCGATTGACTAGATCGAGGGTTGCTCCGTAATGCTGCTGGTCGAGCTCCGGGTGCTTGAGCGAAAAGAGGACCGGGTGGTTGAAGAGGATCACGATTGGGATGAGGCCAATGACTTTGTTCAGCATGGTCATCCAGGCCTGAGGGTCTTGCCAGGCGCCATACGAGAGGTTGATGAGTTTCATGCCGAACTGGAAGATATTCAGGCCGACGATCCACCAGTAGAACTGCCACCAGACGGGCTCAAGCTGAAATTGCGAGACGTGCATGTAGACGACGCCCGGACCGAGGAGCAGGAACGGGTATTTGGGGATGAGCAGGAGCCAGACGATGAGCAGGAAGCCGAAGATGACCTCGGCGACGGCCTGGGCGTAGCTGCGAGGCCTCTTTCCGCAGCCGGTTTTTTTCTCCACCGGGGGAAGGTCGCTGGGTGTCCAATTTGGACCGTAGCCGGCAGTGGCGGGGAACTTGTCGGCTGGCAGCCAGCTTGTTCCGAAGCGAGTGATCGCGAACTCAATACATGCGAAGACCAGAGTGACCCACATCGCGGTGGTGAGCAGAACGCCGGGGATGCGCAGGACCGCTCCAAGAATTGTTGCCAGGGTGGAGTAGGCACCGGCCCAGATAAGCACTGCGGATACGACCGAGTAGACAATCAACGCCAAGAGCAAGGCAAAGCGGAGAACGTACCAGTAGATCGGGAAGATGGATGGCCCGATGAGGTATTGCTGCGGCTGATAGCGCGCGGCGACATGGATCGGCGGTCCGATTTGTTTGAGCCATGCCTCGGCTTCGGCGGCTATGAGCGGGCGGCCGAGCTCGGCCTCTTTGTCTTCGAGTTGCGACTCGAGGTTGGCCCGCAGCTCGGCGAGGATGTCGTCCTGCCGCTGCCAGGGCAAGTGTTTCTTTACGGCTTGAAGATAGCGATCGAGAAGTTCCATGGCGTCGTCCTTTTTGCTTACAGATTGCTGCGTTTTCTTTTCCTACAGAATGTTGTCGATGGAGGTGTTGATGGCCCGCCACTCCTGGAGCAGCTGAGTAAAGATCTGTTCACCGTCGCTGGAGAGGCGGTAGAACCGCTTGTTCCGCTTGTCTTCTTCGCGCCATTCGCTAGTGAGCAGCCCCTGGGTTTCCAAGCGGCGCAGTAGCGGGTAGAGCGTGCTTTCGTCGATCTCAAGGCCGCGTTCGGCGAGGGCCTTGCGGAGGGTGTATCCGTAATGCTCATGGCGCAGCTGGGCCAGGACAGCTAGCGTGAGGCAGCCGCGGCGGAGTTCGAGGCGAAGGTTCTCAAAAAGGTTTTCAGCGAGGGTCATGCTGTGCCTCATACACTGTACATCAACTACTGTATGGAAAATAGTGTGTGATGTCAAACATCGTCTTGACAGCCTCCGGCTGGGTTGGCATGCGCCGTTTTGAGCGGAGGTCTTTTGGCCGAGTGGGAGGTCAATGACTTCGGGGATTTACAGGCGAGATGTCGACCGAGACGCGAACAGCGAGGGTTTCTGAATGCGCCGACAGCAATACAAGAGGCTTTTCTAACCGCGCTGATTCAAAGATTGAAGTAAAGGACGGGAGCGATTGAGGCGAGGACTGCTCCGGCTTGAAGCCCGAGGACATAGAGGGTCTGCTTCGGAGCTCTGGGCAGCCACTTGATGGCGAAGAAGGCGAGTATCGGCAACTGTCCGGCCATGAGGATCTGCCACAGATGGGCGGTCGTTCCTTCATCAGATTCGCGGGCTGCTCCGTATATTGCAATATGACTCAGCACGAGCCCCAGAGCGGCGAGGGACATCCATAGCGGAAGAAAGGCGCTTGGCTGCTTGATGATGGCGCCGAAGGAGAAGCGGGGTTGATCCATGGTGCCTCTGTGGGTAGGGAAGATGTATTCGCTAATTGCCGAACGCGCGACGTTTAATGCGGTGAGAACATCGCCACGGCCGGCGACAAGAAGCGCTTCGAATTCTGTTCCATACCGCCTTCTCCAGGCGCGTGGATACAGGCTCGTCAACAGCCGAGCGAGCGCGGGGTTCATAACGCCTCCAGCCTCTCCGTCGCGGCTTTTACGAAGAATCGGAGGGTGGAGAGCTTTGCGCGGAAGACGCGCATTCCTTCGGCGGTGATCCGATAGGGGCGGCGGCGATCCTCTGGCGGCAAGGGCTCGATCCAGCCTTGTTGTTCAAGACGGGCGATGGCTCCGTAAAGCGTTCCCGGGCCGAGTTGGGTTCCGCAGATGCCGGCGATGTCCTCGATCATTGCGTGCCCGTGCTTTGGGCCGGAGGCCAAGCTGGCCAACACGAGCAGTGGGGGATCTGAATAGTGCCCTGGCCCGGTGTCTTTGGACTGATGAGCTACGTTGTGCGTAGTACGCATCACGTAGTTATCCCACATTTTCTTCTCTGAAGCAAGAAAGATTTCGATCGCGAATCGAGCTTGATTCCGGCCCGTTTAGAGATCTCCAGCGGTGGTGGCGAATCGCCAATTCCTCAGCCACATCTAACGTGGGCAAGCCAATTCATATCTCAAAGGCGCTTATGAAATACAACACACTTGGCCATACCGGCCTGCTTGTCTCGGAATTGTGTCTCGGTACCATGACCTTCGCGTCTGGCGAGGGCATGTGGAAGCCGATTGCCGGAGTCGAACAGAGTCTTGCGGATGAGATTCTGCGGCTCTCCGTGGAGGCGGGCATCAACTTCGTCGATACGGCGGATGTTTATACCCATGGCGAGTCCGAAAAGTCGCTTGCCCAGGCGATCGCGAACCTTGGCATCGCTCGCAAAGACATTGTGATCGCTACAAAGGCCTTCGGGCGCACTGGGCCGGGGCGGAACGATGTTGGCGCGTCGCGTGGGCACATTATGGATGCGGTTGAGGCTTCGTTGAAGCGCCTGCGAACCGACTACATCGACCTCTACCAGATTCATGCGTCCGATTCGGTGACTCCGCTGGAAGAGACGATGCGGGCGCTGGATACTCTGGTCTCTCAGGGGAAGGTTCGCTATATCGGCTGCTCCAATTGGTTTGCGTGGCAGATTATGAAGGCGAATGGCATCTCCGAAGCGAAGAACCTGGCAAAGATGGATACGCTTCAGGCGTATTACTCCATCGCCGGCCGTGATCTTGAACGGGAGATCGTTCCTCTGCTCAACGACCAGCGCACTGGGCTTTTGGTTTGGAGCCCGCTGGCTGGCGGACTGCTTTCGGGCAAATATTCGCGGGAGAATCAGAAGCCCGAAGACTCGCGGCGCTCTGCTTTCGATTTTCCAATTGTGGACAAGGAGCGTACCTGGCGGATTCTTGATGTTCTGCGCCCGATCGCGCAGGCCCACAACACGAGCGTGGCTACTGTGGTTTTGGCGTGGACTCTGGCCAAGCCATTTGTGACCTCAGTGATCATTGGGGCAAAGCGGGTCGATCAGCTTGAGCAGAATCTTGCTGCCTGCGATGTTCAGCTAACTGAGGACGAGATCAAGAGCCTTGATGATGTGAGCGCACTGCCACCTGAATATCCAGGCTGGATGCTTCCGTTTCAGAACATTAACCGGCTTGCGGATGTGCCCCGGTTTTGACGGGTGTTCCGTAGCTCTCTCGCACGAAGGCTACGGAACACACTCCGGCGGCAGCGGGTAGCTGTTGTCCAGCCAATGAAGATAGGTCTCGAGTACGTGCCAGGCGAGCACACTCTTTTTCGCGAACGCGGAGGAGTCGAAGAAAGACGCGGCATCGACGTGGCCGTAATCAAGTACGATCGGGATCGAAAACGGTAGTTTGGGAACAACATCCGGCGAATTGACGATTCTCCAGGAATCAATCGGGAGTTGATTGAAGGTGTGCACAAACTCGGTGTCACCGGTGCGCGGTGATGCGAAGGTGCAAAGCATGGTTATGTCGAATTTGCCCTTCGATGCATTCTCCATGACGAAGAGGGTAGCGAGCGACGAGCCGAGGCTGTGGCCGGCGACGACGGTTGGGCGCTGGGGGCGAGTGGCTCCCTCAGCTCTGGGGCGAGCGATGCCGCGCTCGGCCTCGCGGCTGATCGCCAACTGCTCTAGCTGGTCGGCGAAGGAGCCGCTGTAAGTCTCGGGGACGGTTTCGGGGACGGCGACTTCGGCGTGTGCGGCAATTCCGGGCAGAGGTCGCTTTACTACCTTTAACGTGCTGTAGATCTTGTCAAAGCCTTGCGCCACGCGTCCGGCGGAGGGAACCTGGCGGAAAGGTACCGGGATTGCGGCCGCATCGTCGATCCACTCGACGGCGCCTTCGGTGCCACGGATGGCGATGATGCGCGAATCCGGGTTGGCCTGGTTAAAGGCGACGATTCCGTAGAACTTGGGTATCTCATCGTTGAGGATGAAGTCCGACATATGGATCCACGCGCCCAGCTCATAGCCGTCGGGGATGCCGGCGGGCTCCGGCCTGAGGGGGTCTGGATTCTGGTTCCTGTACATCGTATAAGCGGCCTCAACAAAGCGGCCGTAAAGGAAGGCTTCTGACGTATCGAGGGGACGGCCCAAGGTAGACCTCCTGGCAGCAAGAATCTAGCTGGCATAGTACGGATTGAAACCATTTCGCACAACTGCCGCTGGAGGGTCAGGGCAGATCGATACGCACGGGTAGTCGAAACCAGCTAGGGTACCGAAGGGGTCTCTCCTTCGACAGGTTCGGTGGCGATGGTCTTCGGTTTCACAAGGTATTCGTTGAGGAGTTCACCCACAAGTACCGCTGTTGGGACGGAGACCAGCGCCCCTGCGACTCCGGCGAGTGAGGCGCCGAGCATCAGGGAGATCAGCACTGCCAGCCCGGAGAGTCCTACGCTCTTTTGCATAATCCGCGGGGTGAGCACTGAGCTTTCCAGCTGCGCGTAGACGAGATAGACGATCAGCACTCCAAGAGCGCGTCCCCAAGAGTCGATGGCCGCGACCAGAAGCGCGAGCGACACAGAGATTAGTGCGCCAAGGATCGGGATCAGGTTGAATGCGCCCATGAGAACGCCCAGCGCGTAGGCATAGCGAACCTTCAAGGCGAGGAATGCGATGGTGCTTACCAATCCCAGAGTGAGCATGAGAGATGCCTGGCCGAGCAGCCATTTGCCCATCCTCAGCTCGGCGCGGGTCAGCGCCCGGTCGAGTCTGGTTCGTTGCTCTGGCGGAAAGAAGGAGAGGAACCAGGCGTAAGCGTGTTCGCCCTCGAGCATGAAGTAGACCGTCAGGATGATTCCAGTCAGCAAATCGAAGAAGCTGCCCGCTCCGTTGCGAATAGAGATAAGGAAAAAACTGGCGTAGGACGAAGCGAAGTCCTGAAGCCTCGCGTTCAGGGCGCTCAAATCGGCGTGACGGACAAATGGCAATTGCTGGGCGCGAGCGAGGAGCTGCGGACCGCGAACCGGGAGTTCCCGGATGAACTGACTCATATCGGAAATCACCGGGGGCAGGGCAAATCCGAAAAACAATCCGGCGACGCTGAAAAGGATCAGAAAAATCAGAAGGATGGCGACGCCGCGGCCTGGGTGCCAGTTGCCAATCCGGATCCGGCGCAGGCCATTGACGACGGGCATCAGCACCACGGCGAAGAGAGCGCTGACGTAGACGATCAGCAGGACATCGTGAACCGTCCACGCCACATAGATGCCTATGGCGATTGCAAAGGCGAAAGCGATATCCGCGCGCAGCGAACGTGAGGCCTTCGGCGTGGAGTTCGATAAGGATTCGCTCAAGTGGTTATCGCTTTCTGACAAAGCGAGATAGCACAGAAACCATCAAGTAAATGATAAAGAAGCCTGTCAGCCACTGTATCGGGGTCGAGGCCTTCGGTATTGAGGCGGAGATGCGCGATTTCATAAAGCGGCAGGCGTGACTGAAAGCGCTGGCGAAGAGCTTCTCGCTGGCGGAGGATGGGACGCACCGCTGCATCCGGCTGCTGCTCACAACGCTCTATTAGGACTTCAAGCGAAGCCTGGAGAAAGACGACGCAAGTGTCTGAAGAATTAGCAAGAAGACTGCGCGTCGATTCGGTCTCGATTGCGCCTCCTCCGAGGGCGAGGACGGTTCCTGTTGCGGTGCAGAGTCGTACTACAGTCTGAGCTTCAAGTTGCCGGAACGCAGGCTCACCGAGGGTCGAAAACAAGTGCGCAATCGTGGCTCCGGTCTGGGATTCCAGTTCGCGGTCGGCATCGATGAATCGCCAGCCGAGCCGCTGCGCCAAAATAGGGCCGACGGTGGATTTACCGGCGCCCATAAATCCAATCAGGACAATGCGCTCGACGGTGCGCGGGCTAGGATCTTCCGGTTGCATGATCGTGGCTTGAATTATAAAGAACGCCACGCTGCGAGAGTGAACGAGTGCCGATTGAGTTCGGTGCTGAGTCAGCCCTTGACCGATGACCCCGTCAGGTGTCCGTTGAGCTTGACGACGTCATCAGTCGATTTGGGCAGGGAAGCTCTGATATTTTTCCACACCGAATCTCCAGGCTCATAGACGGGAAGCAACAGGTCACTGGCGATTTGCGCTATATATTCCAGTTCCTCAAGGAGCGCTGCGCAACGGACGCAGGTTTTCAAATGCTCGTGATCCCGGATGTCGCTTCCGAGGAGATCGGGCATCTGAGCCTGAAATTCTTCACAGGTCACGTGACGCTCGGCGGAAGCACCGTCGAGGTGCTTGGCGTGGTCGCGCATCTGAACCATCATGCTACTTCCTTACGCTGGCCCGAGTGGAGCAGGTCACGCAGCTTCATTCGGGCCTTGTGGAGTTGAGATTTACTGTTTCCGATCGAGCAGTCGAGCATTCCTGCGATTTCATTATGCTCGTAGCCTTCGACATCGTGCAGCACAAAAACGAGGCGATAGCCGGGCGGCAGACTCTCGACCGCCCGCTCCAGGGTGATGCGGTCGATCGAGCCGGCAAGAATGAGGTCGCGAGCTCCAATGTCTCGTCTCGGTCCGTCTTCCTGGGTGGGTTCGAGCGTCTCTTCCAGGGAAACCTGGGGAAGTCCCTTCTTGCGCAGGTGCATCAGGACAACGTTCACGGCGAGCCTGTGCAACCAGGTAGAGAAGGCCGAGTCTCCGCGGAAGGTCCCGATTTTGCGGTAGAGCTGCAGGAAAGCCTCCTGGGTGAGGTCTTCGGCTTCGGCAACGTTGCTCAACATGCGCAGACACAGCGAATATACGCGGCGCTTATGCATCGCGTAGAGGATTTCGAAAGATGTTGTATCTCCAGACTGAGCGGCTTCGATTGCCTCCGCTTCGCCCGGAATGGGGGGGTTGCGCCGCATGTGTTGGTTAGTTATTTTCGTTTGAGCCTGGACAACACTCATGCGCACTCCCCTCGTGAAAATAAAAAGTTCATGGTTTCCTGCTCCAAGTGTTTCGAAAGTTTAAGGCAAAGGACAACAGGCATAAAATCGGCAATCCCTAGTGACGCTCATGAACCGCTGTAATGGTCGGTGAGAAGCAATGTGCGGTTCAAAGGTTGCCTCGGACTGCGCCGCTCCGCCCCCATTGCCGGCCAGCTGACTTGTGACAGAGGAGGTCGCCACATCGAGGTTTCGTTTCCAAATTTCGGCGGTCAGGAGCCGATAAATCTAGCATAGAGAGACCTCGCAAGGGTAACGTCTGTGGTTCCCTGGATTAGAGCCCTGCCGTCGGCAAACAGGGTAATTGTATGCTCCTCCCGCTCAAAGCGGAGCAGCATGGAGTTGTGCCGCACGCTACCGTGGGGCTCGAGGCGGCGTTGCATGACGGCGAAATCGACGGGGCGGCTATGCTCATGGATTTGGACGGAGTTTCGCCCGCAGAGGGTAATATGTGGCCGATTCTCGCCGCGGAGATGGGTGAAATCCCGTTGCCCGCAGACAGCGCAGTCAGGCCGCCGGACGGCGGTCGAGACCTCTGACCGCTGATTGCTCCAAAGATCCATCGCCAGAAGGGAGCGCCGCATTTGGCTGGAAGCGCCGACAAGGTACTTGAGCGCCTCCGTCACCTGGATCGACGAGGTCAGGTTGACGGCGGTGTTGAGGATGCCGGCGGTGTCGCAGGTCTCGACTGTGCCGGCCGGGGGTTTGGGAAAGATGCACGCCAGGCAGGCGGTCTGAAACGGCGAAGCGCCGGGCAGGATGTTCATGGTCGCGGCGTAGGCGCCGAGCGCTGCGGCGTAGATCCAGGGCCGGCCTTGCTCAACAGCGTAGTCATTAATCAGATATCGGGTTTCGAAGTTGTCGGTGCCGTCGAGGATCAGGTCCGCGTCGCGGAGCAACTCGTGGATATTGCCAGGAACTAGATCGGCGACCTGGGCGTGGACCCGGATCGAGCCGTTGAAGAAAGAAATCTTGCGCCGGGCTGCTTCGGCTTTCGGCAATGCAGCGAGCGCGTCGGCCTCGTCGAAGAGCACCTGGCGCTGAAGGTTGCTCTCTTCGACGTAATCGCGATCGATGAGGGTCAGGGTGCCTACTCCGGCGCGGGCGAGCAGGCTTGCGGCTGCGGCTCCGGTGGCTCCGCAGCCGACAATGGCGACATGCGAGGCAGCGAGCTTCTTCTGGCCTTCGGCGCCTATGCCAGCGAAGAGAATCTGGCGGGAATAGCGCTCTGCAAAGCCCACATCCGTCCGCGCCGACCCACTGTCAGCCGGGTTCATACGTTACCGGATCCGCGCTTCGGGGAGTCTCTATGGTGTCGTGAGTCTTCGGTGACGGCATCAGCGTGTCTAATTAGTATAAGAGTGCTCCTCCAGCAAAGTCGTCTCGACTGGAATTGCCGCGCGACTGGAAGGTTTGCAGCCGTCTAGCCGCAGGAAACCCAGCAAGCCGCATCTGAAGGATCACCGGGCAATATTGCGGTCGGGCGGGCACCGGAATCAAAGGCACGAGGGATGGATTGGTATTTGTGGAAAAATCGGGTCGCCGGCCCGGAATAGCCGCCCATCGCGAACGGATTTATCCGGGCGTGTTGCTGCTATTTCTGCTGCTCGGTCCGTTGACCACTATTCTCGCGCAAAATCCCCAAGCGGTACCGTCTGGCAGCGTCGTTGCCGCCCCGCAAACCACATCGCGAAGCCAGGTTCCGGGGTTGACGGCATGGGAGGGACTGCGGATCGCGACGGTGCAGTTTCGGGGCGTCAGCGAAGAGATTCTGGATCCGCTGCCTGCGCAGCTAGAGCTGCAAGCGGGGCAGCCTCTGGACGCCGGAAAGCTGCGCGAGAGTCTGCGCCGGCTCTACGCCACGGGCCTCTACCGCACCATTGAAGTGGAAGGAACGCGGAACGGCGATCAGGTCACGATCATCTTCTCCGGTACGCCGAGAATCTTTATTGGGCGAGTGTATGTCGATGGGGTGAAGAGCGATCGGCTGGCCTCGCAGGTGGGACGTGCGGCGAAACTGGAGGCGGGTACAGCGTTTTCCCAGGAGCGCCTGGACCATGGCGTGCAGCTGATTCGAGGCTTTCTCAAGGAGAACGGCTATTACCAGCCGTCGGTCTCTGCTTCGACGAAGATGGACGACGCCAACGCCCAGATCAACATCACCTATCACGTCAATATCGGGCTCGATGCGCGCGTCGGCCAGGTCGAGGTCGATGGCGAGAGCGGTATGACGCCGGAGCAATTTCGCAAGAAGGCCAAACTCAAGGCGGAGAGCAAGGTAACGCGTGACACCACAAATCGCGCGTTAGAGGGATTGCGGAAGGTATATCAGAAACAGCAGAGGCTGGAGTCCGATGTCAATCTGAAGTCGGAGGAATATCAGCCGCCTACCAATCACGTGAACTATGCTTTCGGCGTCAATCCAGGACCGATCGTGACCGTGGAAGTTGTCGGCGCGAAGCTCAACAAGCACCTGATCAAGAAGCTCATCCCGGTTTATGAAGAGGGTGCGGTTGATGACGACCTGCTGAACGAGGGCGACCGCAGCCTGCGCGACTACTATCAGCGAGCAGGCTATTTCAACGTGAAGATTACCCATGAGAGAAAAGAGCAGACCGCGCAGCGGGCCTATATCGTCTACACCGTGGATCTGGGGCGGAAGCATAAGGTCCTGAATGTTTCGGTCACTGGAAATAAGTACTTTAGCAGCGACACGATCGAATCCCGACTGAACGTGCTTAAATCGGACTTCTTTCAGCAGAGCGGCTTGTATAGCCAGGCGCTGGTGAACTCCGATGTGGATGCGATTACCGCGCTCTATCAGAGCAACGGTTTCAGTAATGTGAAGGTGACGCCGAACGTGACCCACTCGGAGCGAGATTCCAACGGCGAGCCGGAGAAGGTTGGCACCATTTCTGTTCAATACGTGATCGACGAGGGGCAGCAGCAGAAAGTGGGCCAGCTGGACATCATCGGAGCCAAGCAGGTGTCGATTGCCGCTCTGAAACCGCTGCTGAATACCGAAATGGGTCAGCCGTATTCCGCCGCAAATGTAGTTGGCGATCGCAACGCCATTCTGAGTTATTATCTCGACCACGGTTTCGGTCAGGCGCAGGTGACGGCTACTCAAACGACCGACATCGCTGATCCCACGCTGGTCAACATCAAGATGAACATCATTGAGGGCGATGAGATTTTTGTGCGCCAGGTGCTGATCTCTGGCCTGGAGCATACTCGCCCGAAGACGGTCGATCAGCGGCTTACCGTGCATCCCGGTGATCCGCTGAACCAGGCGGCGCTGCTCGAGACGCAGCGGCGACTCTACAACCTGGCGCTCTTCAACGAAGTCAACACAGCGGTACAAAACCCGACAGGCGACGAGCTGCGCAAAAACGTTCTGCTCCAGCTGACCGAGGCGAAGCGGTGGGACTTCAACTATGGCTTTGGCTTTGAGGCGCAGACGGGGAACCCGTCGACGAATTGCGTCAATTCGGCCTCCGCTGCCAGTTCGTCGGGTTATACATGCAACCCCAATGGAAAAACCGGAGTGAGCCCGGCGGTGCTCTTCGACGTGACGCGCACGAACCTTAGAGGCACGAATCAATCCATTTCGCTTCGAACCGCCTACGGCACCCTGGAGCAGCGGGCGACGATGGTGTATCAGGTTCCGCGGGTCTTCGGATTGCAGACGGTTGACGGCTCACTTTCGGGGGGCTATATCAACGCCCAGGATGTGACCACGTATGCCTCGTCCCAACTGGGAGGCTCGCTTCGGTTCACTCAGCGTCCCAACCGGGCCAACACCTTTATTTATGAGTTCAGCTTTCGCCGAGTGGCGATCAATGAGAACACGATCCAGGTGGCGCCAAACCTGATCCCGCTTTATTCGCAGCCCGTGCGAGTGGGCGGGCCGGGAATGACCTGGATTCGGGACACGCGCGACAGCCCGCTCGATGCGCATCACGGCACTTACAACACGATCCAGGAGTTTGTGGCCACTTCGCGCTTCGGCTCGGAGGCAAACTTCAACCGGATCGACATGAGCAATTCGACTTATTACGAGGTGGGCAAGCGCAGATGGGTGATCGCGCGTAATACTCGCTTCGGCATGGAGCAGAGCTGGGGCACCAGCTCCCAACAGCAGATCCCATTGCCGGAGCGACTCTATGCCGGCGGCGCGCAGTCGCATCGCGGATTTCCCATCAACCAGGCAGGCCCTCGCGACGAGCAAACGGGGTTTCCGATCGGCGGAGCGGGAGTGTTTATCAATACTCTGGAGCTGCGCCTGCCGTATCCCACGCTGCCATATGTCGGGGATAATCTAGGGTTCGTTCTCTTTCATGACATGGGGAATGTCTTCAATAGCGTTTCGGATATTGGACCAAGCTTCCTGCGCTTCCATCAGCCGGACAGTTCGACTTGCAAAACCCTCTTGCCGGAGCCGCCCACTTCGCCGATCGTGACGAACGGCCCGTGCAGCTTCAATTACTTCTCTCACGCGGTGGGTCTTGGGCTGCGCTACAACACACCGATCGGGCCGATTCGTTTCGATTTCGCTGTGAATCTCAATCCGCCGTATTACCCCATTTATGTCACGTATTCGTCGAGCTCCAACCCTGTAAATACACCGCCGCATATTGGACAGACCGGCTACTTCAACTTTTTCTTCAGCATAGGGCAGGCGTTCTGATGGCACACACACGGCGACAGTGGGTGAGATTTGGCTGGCTCGCGGCGGCAGCTCTGGCCGCGAGCGGCCTTGTGCCGGCGCCCGCACAGGAGACGGCGGCTTCCATGCCAAAGAGTTCTTCACAGCAGCCGGTGGTGCTCGACAGCGTGATCGCAGTTATTAACGGCGATGTGCTGTTGCGGAGCGACCTGCAGATGGAGATGGATTTTGCAACGCTGGAGCCGTTGAGCCTGCCCCCAGGAAAGAATCTTGAGCAGCGCGCGGCTCGGCGCCTTGTGAACCGCACACTCATTTTGGAGCAGATGCAGAGCCAGGGCATGGTGAAAGATGTGAGCGATGAGGAGGTTCAAAAAGATCTGCTTTCCCTCAGGGAACAGCTGCCCGATTGCCGCCGGTCCGACTGCAAGACCGAAGCTGGATGGACCGCGTTTCTGGCCGAACACAATCTAACTCCGAGTGAGGTCATCGACCGGTGGCGGCAGCGGATGCAGATACTCAGCTTCATCGACACGCGGTTCCGCGCCGGGGTCAGGATTTCCAGGCCTGACATCGAAGAGTATTACAACAAGACTCTGGTCCCGCAGTTCAAGAAGGAAAACCTGAGCGCTCCTTCTTTCGATTCGGTCTCCGCGCGAATTACGGAGATACTTCTTCAGCAGCATGTCAACGTGCTGTTACAGGACTGGTTGAAGAGCCTGCGCGACCAGGGCAACGTGATCATCCTCGACCCGGCGCTCGGTGAGAGCAATCCCAGCCCGGACAACGATGAAGGAGATGGCGCATGACGGAAGCCACGACTCCTGGCGCGGCGGAACGTCCTCCCCGGCGAAGGCGTCCGGTTCTGATTACATTTCTGTTCGGTCTTGCGATTCTCGCGGCGGCCGCGGGAGTTGTCGCGTGGTACGCGACAACTCCGCAGTTTGAAGACATGGTGCGCGACCGGCTCGTCGCCACTCTTGAGCAGGCGACCGGCGGCCGGGTGGAACTCCGATCGTTCCACTGGCACTTGATTCGACTGGAGTTCGTGGCAGATGACCTTACCATTCACGGACTCGAGGCTCCGGGCGAGATTCCTTATGCCCACATTGACCGGCTCTTTGTTCGCGCCAAGATCCTCTCGTTCCTTCGGGCGAAGGCCGGCCTGAGTCTTCTTGAGGGTGAACATCCGGTCTTTCACCTGATCGTTTATCCCGACGGAAGCACCAACCAGCCGCGCCCGAAGGCGGCCGAGCATCAAGGCTCGGTCACCGATACGCTCTTCGATCTGGCGGTCGACAGAACCGATATTACCAACGGAATCCTGCTGCTCAACCAACGCGCGATACCGTTCGATTTATCCGCCGACGATCTTGGCGTGACGATCGAATATAACCGGGCACGCGATCACTACCTCGCCGATGTACGCGCAGCCGATATCACCGCACAGCGGGGCAAACTTCCGCCAGTGCGCTCGCGCTTAACGGTCAAGGCCGATCTTTCGCGGACGGGCGCGGTTGTGTCACAGCTTCAGTTGCAAACCGGAAATTCGCCTAAGCAAGGGTCGTTGCTCGAGGTATCAGGTTCGCTTCAGAACTACGCCGATCCCCAGCTTGATTTCTCAGCCAGGGGAAGCATCGACGTACGGGAGGTCGAGGCTTTGACGGCCGTTCCAGGGCTGGAGAGCGGCATCGCGGAGCTTCGACTCACAGCAAAGGGAAACCCCTCAAATTTCAGCGTGGATGGAAACGCCAAGGTGCTGGGCGCGGCCTACCGGATTCCCGAGGTGCAGGTCAGCGGGGTCAATGGCTCGGCTGACATCCACATTACTCAGGATGAAATCGCACTGACCGCGCTCACGGCACGGCTGCCCGAGGGCGGCAGCCTGGACGGGGAATTGCGGCTTGCGAATTGGCTGGCGCCGACCCCGGCCGCGCCGACGCGTAAAGAGGCGGCTGCGGCCGTTGCCAGGAAGAGCCAGAACCTTCCAGCGCCGGCGATTGGGCAGGTGGCAACGGGAAATATCCGCGCCCAGGTTCGCGATATTACGCTGCGAAGCGTCATGCGGGCGGTCGCGCCGGAGAGATATCAAGACCTCGGCTTCGATACCGCAGCCAGCGGTTCGGTGAGCGTTCAGTGGACGGGGAGTGCCTCCGACGCGAAGGTGACAGCCAATCTCGCATTGGCGGCAGGCAGCGGGCGGGACGGCGCGCCATTGAGCGGAACGGTCGACGCGACCTACGACAATCGCCGCGGAGCGGTCGATATTCGCAGCCTGACGGCGCAGACCCCAGGCAGCCGTATTCAGGCGGACGGCGCGGTAGGCGTTTATCCGCTGGAGCGACCGTCGGAGATCCACGGCGATCTGGTGACCACGAACCTGGCTGAGTTTGACAAGACGCTAACCGCGCTCGGCTTATCGACCGAGGGGCCGGAAGGCAAAAAGTCTGGAGTTGCCGCGATACCGGTGCGCCTGCAAGGTGAAGCGGAATTCCATGGCACGGTCTCAGGAAGTCTGCTCGATCCGGATGTAAAGGGCCATCTGACGGCGAAGAACTTCGACACTGTCTTTGAGAGTGCTTCGAGTGCGCCTGCGGCCAGTGCGGCGAAGGTCATCGAAGCCAAGGGACCGTCGGAGGTGGCGTCAGCTCAGGCCTCATCTGCGAAACCAACCCTGGCGATCACCGAGCTGCATTGGGACAGCCTGGATGCGCAGGCGGAGTATTCGCCAGATGGGATTACGGTTCAGCAGGCCACACTGCTGCATGGCAAGAGCACAATTCACGCCAGCGGCGCATTGCATACCCATCAACTCTCGCGTCATCACAGCGCGTTTGATGACGAGTCCGCACTGAACGCTACAGTGAGCGTGCAGGATGCTCCGATCACCGACCTGTTGACGATCGCCGGTTCGAAAGCTCCGGTGAGCGGGATTCTGGACCTCCAGGCGCATGTAGGTGGCACGCTGGGCAATCTCAATGGCGGTGGCCAGGTCGCGATTCATGGCGGCGAGATCTACGGCCAGGCGTATCGAAGCATGAACGCCGACCTTAAGTTCAATGGGCACGAACTCGATGCCGCCAACCTCAAGCTCCTGCTGGATGGCGGCCAGATAGCCGGCGATGGTGGCTACGATCTTCGCGCACAGACAATCCACTTCAAGGCGAAGGGAAGTGGTTTCGCGCTGGAACACTTCCCGGAGATTCAAACGGCGAGATTGTCTCTGGCTGGTCAACTGGAGTTTGAAGCCAGCGGTTCGGGGCCGGTGCGCACTCCGAATGCGCAAGCAACCGTGAGCGTCTCGAAGATTGTGGTCAATGAGCAGTTCAAAGGAAGCCTTGAGGCAAAGATCGACCTCGAACACAGTCTGCTGACCTACCAGGTGGACTCAAGCCTTGACATGGCGAAGCTAGTACTCACCGGGCAGACAACGATTAGAGGAGACTATCCGACCCAGGCGCGGCTTGCGGCGCAGAACGTCCATATTGGGCGCCTGCTTCAGCTCTACAACGTGAAAGATGTATCGAGCGATTCACTGCTGACGCTTCAGGCGGCCGTCAGCGGCCCGGCGCGGCTGCCTAAGCAGATGGAAGGAACGCTGAATATCAATAAATTTGCGATTTCGGTGGAGGGAATCGCGCTCCACAGCGAGGCCGATTTGACGGCGCAACTACGCGGAGGAGTGTTGCATCTAGATCCTCTGCGCATTATTGGGGACGACACTAATCTGCAAATAGAGGGATCGGCCGGGATTGTGGAGCAGCCGCGGACGCTGCGGCTCTACTCGAAGGGCGCCGTCAACCTCCGGCTTGCACAGAGTTTCGATCCGAACATCAATGCGTCGGGGCATGTGGATTTCTCGGTCGGCGCGACCGGTACGATCGACGAACCCAACCTCACGGGTCAAGTGCATTTTGCCGATGTCGCGATCTCGCTGGGAGATCTGCCTAACGGTCTCAGCCAGATGAACGGGACGCTGGTCTTCGATCAGAACCGCCTCACGGTGGAACAGTTGACCGCGGTCACAGGAGGTGGGCGACTCCAGTTAGGCGGCTCGATTACTTATCAAAATGGGTTATATGGCGATCTCACTGCGACCGGTAAAGACATCCGCATCCGGTATCCGCAAGGGGTGAGCTCGATGGCCGACGCCAAGCTACGCCTGCAGGGAACGGAGACCAACCTGCTGCTGAGTGGCAACGTTTTGGTGACGCGCTTCTCGATCAGTCCCAACCTCGATCTGGCCGCATTGAAGTCCTCGTCCAGCACGGTCGCTCCGTTGCCTGACCCGAATGCGCCATCGAACCATGTCCGGCTGGATGTGCACATCACTTCGGCGCCGGAGCTGAACTTCCAGAACTCGTTTGCCAAGCTGGCCGGCGACGTCGACCTGCGCGTACGCGGGACGGTTGCCAGCCCCTCATTACTTGGCCATATCAGCATTACTGACGGCAGCGCCACCTTCGCCGGGACCAACTACCAGTTGCAGCGCGGCGAGATCTACTTCAGCAATCCGATCCAGATCGATCCCATCATCGATCTCGACGCAACCGCGCGGGTGGAAGACTACGACATCGACATCGGAGTTCATGGTCCGCTCAGCAAGCTGAGTTTGACTTATCGATCCGAACCGCCGCTGCCGGAGTCGGACATCTTCGCGTTGCTGGCGCTCGGCCGGACCCAGGAAGAGCAGCAAATCTATAACCAGGAGCAGCAGGCGGCCGGAGTCAACTCGACCGCCGACGCCCTGCTTGGTGGGGCGCTGAACGCGACGGTGAGCAGTCGTGTCTCAAAGCTCTTCGGCGTCGGAAGCGTGAAGATTGATCCCAACTACGTGGGCAACCTGGGCAACTCGACAGCGCGCATCACGGTGGAGGAGAAGGTCGGGAAGAACGTGACGATCACCTACGCGACCAACATCAACTCTACGGCGCAGCAGCTCATCGCCGGGCAGGTGTTCCTTACCCAGAATGTCTCGATCGTGGCAGAGCGGGACGAGTCGGGCGTCTTCAGCGTGCTTCTCAAGATCCATCAGCGCCGCCGTTAAGCTGCTGTATGGATCCGGCAAAAAAATCGAAGATCGACGCACACACGGTCTTGTTTTCAATGCGGCAAATGTCTCAAAATGCTGGTGTTGGTCGGCCCACGCATCCAGGTTTGTGAATTCCGGGTTTATACCGCTGCGGCCGGTCGTCGAAACCAGGCAAGTAGCTGGAATGCAGTCGAAGGTGATGCTGCGCCAGATCGGCCAGCAAGGAGAATTTCTATGGTTGTGCGGTTGCGGTTAGCATTAATTTCCCGGTTGAGCGCGGCGCTGCTTCTGGCCGTTTCGCTCTCTTTCGGCTCGTTTGCCCTGGCCCACGCTCAGGCGTCCAGCGCAAACGATAGCCAAATCCAGGCTGAGGTCACAAAGGCACTGAACAAGAAGCAATTCTCAGGGGTGCAGGCGTCGGTGAAAGATGGTGTCGTCGATCTAACGGGCAGCGTCAAGGTCTTCGCCAATAAGGAAGATGCCGACAAGCGCATCCACCGCATCAAGGACGTCGCGGCGGTGCGCAACGACATTGAAGTTGCGGAAACCGACCCACCGATGTCCGATCAGGAGCTGCAGAACAAGCTGGCGAAGAAGATCGCTTATGACCGCGTCGGGTATGGCACGACCGCTTTCAACGCGATCGGCGTGAGCGTTCAGAATGGCGTGGTGACCTTGAGTGGCACAGCCTATGGGCCGGTAGACGCGGCTTCGGCGGTCGCCGACGCAGCTTACATGCCCGGAGTGAAGGACGTTGTGAATGAGATTTCGGTCGACCCGGTTTCGCCGATGGACGACCGGATTCGAATGGCGGTCTATCGCTCGGTCTATGGTTTCCCAATGTTGAATAAGTATGCCATCGACCCGGCCAAGCCGATCCGCATCTCGGTGCAGAACGGAAACGTAACGCTCTTTGGCGTAGTCGACAGCCAGGGGGACAAGAATGCTGCGGGGATTCGCGCCAACGGTGTTCCCGGAGTGTTCAGTGTCAAGAACGATCTCCAGGTCGCCGGACAGCCTTCCGAAAACAAATAATCTTCGCTGACGCGAAGCCAATTACGGACGCCCAGACGAGAGTCTGGGCGCTCCAGCCTGGATTTTTGGCCCGCGACATGGTCCTGTCGTCCCTATCCACCCGGTAAACTATCTCTCAAGGGGTGTGCATTGGGCCTATTTCGCAAGATCGGCACGACGCTCGAGATGATCAAGTGGGAACACTCGATCTTCGTACTCCCCTTCGCTATGACCGGCGCGATGCTGGCTGCTAGGGGATGGCCTTCCGGTGTCAAGCTGCTTTGGATCATTGTTTGCATGGTCAGCGCGCGGTCTGCTGCTATGGCCTTTAATCGTTGGGCAGACGCGAACATCGACGCAGCTAATCCTCGGACGGCGACGCGCGCAATTCCGGCCGGGTTATTGAGCCGGGGTTTTGTGGGCGGGTTCACGCTGGTGATGGCTGCGATCTTTGTCTTTTCTGCTTCGCGCCTGAACCATCTGA
>CAVUKL010000053.1:0-113099 GCA_963742015.1 uncultured Acidobacteriaceae bacterium
ATCACGTCAATATCGGGCTCGATGCGCGCGTCGGCCAGGTCGAGGTCGATGGCGAGAGCGGTATGACGCCGGAGCAATTTCGCAAGAAGGCCAAACTCAAGGCGGAGAGCAAGGTAACGCGTGACACCACAAATCGCGCGTTAGAGGGATTGCGGAAGGTATATCAGAAACAGCAGAGGCTGGAGTCCGACGTCAATCTGAAGTCGGAGGAATATCAGCCGCCTACCAATCACGTGAACTATGCTTTCGGCGTCAATCCGGGACCGATCGTGACCGTGGAAGTTGTCGGCGCGAAGCTCAACAAGCACCTGATCAAGAAGCTCATCCCGGTTTATGAAGAGGGTGCGGTTGATGACGACCTGCTGAACGAGGGCGACCGCAGCCTGCGCGACTACTATCAGCGAGCAGGCTATTTCAACGTGAAGATTACCCATGAGAGAAAAGAGCAGACCGCGCAGCGGGCCTATATCGTCTACACCGTGGATCTGGGGCGGAAGCATAAGGTCCTGAATGTTTCGGTCACTGGAAATAAGTACTTTAGCAGCGACACGATCGAATCCCGACTGAACGTGCTTAAATCGGACTTCTTTCAGCAGAGCGGCTTGTATAGCCAGGCGCTGGTGAACTCCGATGTGGATGCGATTACCGCGCTCTATCAGAGCAACGGTTTCAGTAATGTGAAGGTGACGCCGAACGTGACCCACTCGGAGCGAGATTCCAACGGCGAGCCGGAGAAGGTTGGCACCATTTCTGTTCAATACGTGATCGACGAGGGGCAGCAGCAGAAAGTGGGCCAGCTGGACATCATCGGAGCCAAGCAGGTGTCGATTGCCGCTCTGAAACCGCTGCTGAATACCGAAATGGGTCAGCCGTATTCCGCCGCAAATGTAGTTGGCGATCGCAACGCCATTCTGAGTTATTATCTCGACCACGGTTTCGGTCAGGCGCAGGTGACGGCTACTCAAACGACCGACATCGCTGATCCCACGCTGGTCAACATCAAGATGAACATCATTGAGGGCGATGAGATTTTTGTGCGCCAGGTGCTGATCTCTGGCCTGGAGCATACTCGCCCGAAGACGGTCGATCAGCGGCTTACCGTGCATCCCGGTGATCCGCTGAACCAGGCGGCGCTGCTCGAGACGCAGCGGCGACTCTACAACCTGGCGCTCTTCAACGAAGTCAACACAGCGGTACAAAACCCGACAGGCGACGAGCTGCGCAAAAACGTTCTGCTCCAGCTGACCGAGGCGAAGCGGTGGGACTTCAACTATGGCTTTGGCTTTGAGGCGCAGACGGGGAACCCGTCGACGAATTGCGTCAATTCGGCCTCCGCTGCCAGTTCGTCGGGTTATACATGCAACCCCAATGGAAAAACCGGAGTGAGCCCGGCGGTGCTCTTCGACGTGACGCGCACGAACCTTAGAGGCACGAATCAATCCATTTCGCTTCGAACCGCCTACGGCACCCTGGAGCAGCGGGCGACCATGGTGTATCAGGTTCCGCGGGTCTTCGGATTGCAGACGGTTGACGGCTCACTTTCGGGGGGCTATATCAACGCCCAGGATGTGACCACGTATGCCTCGTCCCAACTGGGAGGCTCGCTTCGGTTCACTCAGCGTCCCAACCGGGCCAACACCTTTATTTATGAGTTCAGCTTTCGCCGAGTGGCGATCAATGAGAACACGATCCAGGTGGCGCCAAACCTGATCCCGCTTTATTCGCAGCCCGTGCGAGTGGGCGGGCCGGGAATGACCTGGATTCGGGACACGCGCGACAGCCCGCTCGATGCGCATCACGGCACTTACAACACGATCCAGGAGTTTGTGGCCACTTCGCGCTTCGGCTCGGAGGCAAACTTCAACCGGATCGACATGAGCAATTCGACTTATTACGAGGTGGGCAAGCGCAGATGGGTGATCGCGCGTAATACTCGCTTCGGCATGGAGCAGAGCTGGGGCACCAGCTCCCAACAGCAGATCCCATTGCCGGAGCGACTCTATGCCGGCGGCGCGCAGTCGCATCGCGGATTTCCCATCAACCAGGCAGGCCCTCGCGACGAGCAAACGGGGTTTCCGATCGGCGGAGCGGGAGTGTTTATCAATACTCTGGAGCTGCGCCTGCCGTATCCCACGCTGCCATATGTCGGGGATAATCTAGGGTTCGTTCTCTTTCATGACATGGGGAATGTCTTCAATAGCGTTTCGGATATTGGACCAAGCTTCCTGCGCTTCCATCAGCCGGACAGTTCGACTTGCAAAACCCTCTTGCCGGAGCCGCCCACTTCGCCGATCGTGACGAACGGCCCGTGCAGCTTCAATTACTTCTCTCACGCGGTGGGTCTTGGGCTGCGCTACAACACACCGATCGGGCCGATTCGTTTCGATTTCGCTGTGAATCTCAATCCGCCGTATTACCCCATTTATGTCACGTATTCGTCGAGCTCCAACCCTGTAAATACACCGCCGCATATTGGACAGACCGGCTACTTCAACTTTTTCTTCAGCATAGGGCAGGCGTTCTGATGGCACACACACGGCGACAGTGGGTGAGATTTGGCTGGCTCGCGGCGGCAGCTCTGGCCGCGAGCGGCCTTGTGCCGGCGCCCGCACAGGAGACGGCGGCTTCCATGCCAAAGAGTTCTTCACAGCAGCCGGTGGTGCTCGACAGCGTGATCGCAGTTATTAACGGCGATGTGCTGTTGCGGAGCGACCTGCAGATGGAGATGGATTTTGCAACGCTGGAGCCGTTGAGCCTGCCCCCAGGAAAGAATCTTGAGCAGCGCGCGGCTCGGCGCCTTGTGAACCGCACACTCATTTTGGAGCAGATGCAGAGCCAGGGCATGGTGAAAGATGTGAGCGATGAGGAGGTTCAAAAAGATCTGCTTTCCCTCAGGGAACAGCTGCCCGATTGCCGCCGGTCCGACTGCAAGACCGAAGCTGGATGGACCGCGTTTCTGGCCGAACACAATCTGACTCCGGGTGAGGTCATAGAGCGGTGGCGGCAGCGGATGCAGATACTCAGCTTCATCGACACGCGGTTCCGCGCCGGGGTCAGGATTTCCAGGCCTGACATCGAAGAGTATTACAACAAGACTCTGGTCCCGCAGTTCAAGAAGGAAAACCTGAGCGCTCCTTCTTTCGATTCGGTCTCCGCGCGAATTACGGAGATACTTCTTCAGCAGCATGTCAACGTGCTGTTACAGGACTGGTTGAAGAGCCTGCGCGACCAGGGCAACGTGATCATCCTCGACCCGGCGCTCGGTGAGAGCAATCCCAGCCCGGACAACGATGAAGGAGATGGCGCATGACGGAAGCCACGACTCCTGGCGCGACGGAACGTCCTCCCCGGCGAAGGCGTCCGGTTCTGATTACATTTCTGTTCGGTCTTGCGATTCTCGCGGCGGCCGCGGGAGTTGTCGCGTGGTACGCGACAACTCCGCAGTTTGAAGACATGGTGCGCGACCGGCTCGTCGCCACTCTTGAGCAGGCGACCGGCGGCCGGGTGGAACTCCGATCGTTCCACTGGCACTTGATTCGACTGGAGTTCGTGGCAGATGACCTTACCATTCACGGACTCGAGGCTCCGGGCGAGATTCCTTATGCCCACATTGACCGGCTCTTTGTTCGCGCCAAGATCCTCTCGTTCCTTCGGGCGAAGGCCGGCCTGAGTCTTCTTGAGGGTGAACATCCGGTCTTTCACCTGATCGTTTATCCCGACGGAAGCACCAACCAGCCGCGCCCGAAGGCGGCCGAGCATCAAGGCTCGGTCACCGATACGCTCTTCGATCTGGCGGTCGACAGAACCGATATTACCAACGGAATCCTGCTGCTCAACCAACGCGCGATACCGTTCGATTTATCCGCCGACGATCTTGGCGTGACGATCGAATATAACCGGGCGCGCGATCACTACCTTGCCGATGTACGCGCAGCCGATATCACCGCACAGCGGGGCAAACTTCCGCCGGTGCGCTCGCGCTTAACGGTCAAGGCCGATCTTTCGCGGACTGGCGCGGTTGTGTCACAGCTTCAGTTGCAAACCGGAAATTCGCCTAAGCAAGGGTCGTTGCTCGAGGTATCAGGTTCGCTTCAGAACTACGCCGATCCCCAGCTTGATTTCTCAGCCAGGGGAAGCATCGACGTACGGGAGGTCGAGGCTTTGACGGCCGTTCCAGGGCTGGAGAGCGGCATCGCGGAGCTTCGACTCACAGCAAAGGGAAACCCCTCAAATTTCAGCGTGGATGGAAACGCCAAGGTGCTGGGCGCGGCCTACCGGATTCCCGAGGTGCAGGTCAGCGGGGTCAATGGCTCGGCTGACATCCACATTACTCAGGATGAAATCGCACTGACCGCGCTCACGGCACGGCTGCCCGAGGGCGGCAGCCTGGACGGGGAATTGAGGCTGGCGAATTGGCTGGCGCCGACCCCGGCCGCGCCGACGCGTAAAGAGGCGGCTGCGGCCGTTGCCAGGAAGAGCCAGAACCTTCCAGCGCCGGCGATTGGGCAGGTGGCAACGGGAAATATCCGCGCCCAGATTCGCGATATTACGCTGCGAAGCGTCATGCGGGCGGTCGCACCGGAGAGATATCAAGACCTCGGCTTCGATACCGCAGCCAGCGGTTCGGTGAGCGTTCAGTGGACGGGGAGTGCCTCCGACGCGAAGGTGACAGCCAATCTCGCATTGGCGGCAGGCAGCGGGCGGGACGGCGCGCCATTGAGCGGAACGGTCGACGCGACCTACGACAATCGCCGCGGAGCGGTCGATATTCGCAGCCTGACGGCGCAGACCCCAGGCAGCCGTATTCAGGCGGACGGCGCGGTAGGCGTTTATCCGCTGGAGCGACCGTCGGAGATCCACGGCGATCTGGTGACCACGAACCTGGCTGAGTTTGACAAGACGCTAACCGCGCTCGGCTTATCGACCGAGGGGCCGGAAGGCAAAAAGTCTGGAGTTGCCGCGATACCGGTGCGCCTGCAAGGTGAAGCGGAATTCCATGGCACGGTCTCAGGAAGTCTGCTCGATCCGGATGTAAAGGGCCATCTGACGGCGAAGAACTTCGACACTGTCTTTGAGAGTGCTTCGAGTGCGCCTGCGGCCAGTGCGGCGAAGGTCATCGAAGCCAAGGGACCGTCGGAGGTGGCGTCAGCTCAGGCCTCATCTGCGAAACCAACCCTGGCGATCACCGAGCTGCATTGGGACAGCCTGGATGCGCAGGCGGAGTATTCGCCAGATGGGATTACGGTTCAACAGGCCACACTGCTGCATGGCAAGAGCACAATTCACGCCAGCGGCGCATTGCATACCCATCAACTCTCGCGTCATCACAGCGCGTTTGATGACGAGTCCGCACTGAACGCTACAGTGAGCGTGCAGGATGCTCCGATCACCGACCTGTTGACGATCGCCGGTTCGAAGGCTCCGGTGAGCGGGATTCTGGACCTCCAGGCGCATGTAGGTGGCACGCTGGGCAATCTCAATGGCGGTGGCCACGTCGCGATTCATGGCGGCGAGATCTACGGCCAGGCGTATCGAAGCATGAACGCCGACCTTAAGTTCAATGGGCACGAACTCGATGCCGCCAACCTCAAGCTCCTGCTGGATGGCGGCCAGATAGCCGGCGATGGTGGCTACGATCTTCGCGCACAGACAATCCACTTCAAGGCGAAGGGAAGTGGTTTCGCGCTGGAACACTTCCCGGAGATTCAAACGGCGAGATTGTCTCTGGCTGGTCAACTGGAGTTTGAAGCCAGCGGTTCGGGGCCGGTGCGCACTCCGAATGCGCAAGCAACCGTGAGCGTCTCGAAGATTGTGGTCAATGAGCAGTTCAAAGGAAGCCTTGAGGCAAAGATCGACCTCGAACACAGTCTGCTGACCTACCAGGTGGACTCAAGCCTTGACATGGCGAAGCTAGTACTCACCGGGCAGACAACGATTAGAGGAGACTATCCGACCCAGGCGCGGCTTGCGGCGCAGAACGTCCATATTGGACGCCTGTTTCAGCTCTACAACGTGAAAGATGTATCGAGCGATTCACTGCTGACGCTTCAGGCGGCCGTCAGCGGCCCGGCGCGGCTGCCTAAGCAGATGGAAGGAACGCTGAATATCAATAAATTTGCGATTTCGGTGGAGGGAATCGCGCTCCACAGCGAGGCCGATCTGACGGCGCAACTACGCGGAGGAGTGTTGCATCTGGATCCTCTGCGCATTATTGGGGACGACACTAATCTGCAAATAGAGGGATCGGCCGGGATTGTGGAGCAGCCGCGGACGCTGCGGCTCTACTCGAAGGGCGCCGTCAACCTCCGGCTTGCACAGAGTTTCGATCCGAACATCAATGCGTCGGGGCATGTGGATTTCTCGGTCGGTGCGACCGGTACGATCGACGAACCCAACCTCACGGGTCAAGTGCATTTTGCCGATGTCGCGATCTCGCTGGGAGATCTGCCTAACGGTCTCAGCCAGATGAACGGGACGCTGGTCTTCGATCAGAACCGCCTCACGGTGGAACAGTTGACCGCGGTCACAGGAGGTGGGCGACTCCAGTTAGGCGGCTCGATTACTTATCAAAATGGGTTATATGGCGATCTCACTGCGACCGGTAAAGACATCCGCATCCGGTATCCGCAAGGGGTGAGCTCGATGGCCGACGCCAAGCTACGCCTGCAGGGAACGGAGACCAACCTGCTGCTGAGTGGCAACGTTTTGGTGACGCGCTTCTCGATCAGTCCCAACCTCGATCTGGCCGCATTGAAGTCCTCGTCCAGCACGGTCGCTCCGTTGCCTGACCCGAATGCGCCATCGAACCATGTCCGGCTGGATGTGCACATCACTTCGGCGCCGGAGCTGAACTTCCAGAACTCGTTTGCCAAGCTGGCCGGCGACGTCGACCTGCGCGTACGCGGGACGGTTGCCAGCCCCTCATTACTTGGCCATATCAGCATTACTGACGGCAGCGCCACCTTCGCCGGGACCAACTACCAGTTGCAGCGCGGCGAGATCTACTTCAGCAATCCGATCCAGATCGATCCCATCATCGATCTCGACGCAACCGCGCGGGTGGAAGACTACGACATCGACATCGGAGTTCATGGTCCGCTCAGCAAGCTGAGTCTGACTTATCGATCCGAACCGCCGCTGCCGGAGTCGGACATCTTCGCGTTGCTGGCGCTCGGCCGGACCCAGGAAGAGCAGCAAATCTATAACCAGGAGCAGCAGGCGGCCGGAGTCAACTCGACCGCCGACGCCCTGCTTGGTGGGGCGCTGAACGCGACGGTGAGCAGTCGTGTCTCAAAGCTCTTCGGCGTCGGAAGCGTGAAGATTGATCCCAACTACGTGGGCAACCTGGGCAACTCGACAGCGCGCATCACGGTGGAGGAGAAGGTCGGGAAGAACGTGACGATCACCTACGCGACCAACATCAACTCTACGGCGCAGCAGCTCATCGCCGGGCAGGTGTTCCTTACCCAGAATGTCTCGATCGTGGCAGAGCGGGACGAGTCGGGCGTCTTCAGCGTGCTTCTCAAGATCCATCAGCGCCGCCGTTAAGCTGCTGTATGGATCCGGCAAAAAAATCGAAGATCGACGCACACACGGTCTTGTTTTCAATGCGGCAAATGTCTCAAAATGCTGGTGTTGGTCGGCCCACGCATCCAGGTTTGTGAATTCCGGGTTTATACCGCTGCGGCCGGTCGTCGAAACCAGGCAAGTAGCTGGAATGCAGTCGAAGGTGATGCTGCGCCAGATCGGCCAGCAAGGAGAATTTCTATGGTTGTGCGGTTGCGGTTAGCATTAATTTCCCGGTTGAGCGCGGCGCTGCTTCTGGCCGTTTCGCTCTCTTTCGGCTCGTTTGCCCTGGCCCACGCTCAGGCGTCCAGCGCAAACGATAGCCAAATCCAGGCTGAGGTCACAAAGGCACTGAACAAGAAGCAATTCTCAGGGGTGCAGGCGTCGGTGAAAGATGGTGTCGTCGATCTAACGGGCAGCGTCAAGGTCTTCGCCAATAAGGAAGATGCCGACAAGCGCATCCACCGCATCAAGGACGTCGCGGCGGTGCGCAACGACATTGAAGTTGCGGAAACCGACCCACCGATGTCCGATCAGGAGCTGCAGAACAAGCTGGCGAAGAAGATCGCTTATGACCGCGTCGGGTATGGCACTACTGCTTTCAACGCGATCAGCGTGAGCGTTCAGAATGGCGTGGTGACCCTTGAGTGGCACCGCCTATGGGCCGGTAGACGCGGCTTCGGCGGTCGCCGACGCAGTCTTACATGCCGGGAGTGAAGGACGTTGTGAATGAGATTTCGGTCGACCCGGTTTCGCCGATGGACGACCGGATTCGAATGGCGGTCTAGCGCTGCGGTCTATGGTTTCCCGATGTTGAATAAGTATGCCATCGATCCGGCCAAGCCAATCCGCATCTCCGTGCAGAACGGAAACGTAACGCTCTTTGGCGTAGTCGACAGCCAGGGGGACAAGAATGCTGCGGGGATTCGCGCCAACGGTGTTCCCGGAGTGTTCAGTGTCAAGAACGATCTCCAGGTCGCCGGACAGCCTTCCGAAAACAAATAATCTTCGCTGACGCGAAGCCAATTACGGACGCCCAGACGCGAGTCTGGGCGCTCCAGCCTGGATTTTTGGCCCGCGACATGGTCCTGTCGTCCCTATCCACCCGGTAAACTATCTCTCAAGGGGTGTGCATTGGGCCTATTTCGCAAGATCGGCACGACGCTCGAGATGATCAAGTGGGAACACTCGATCTTCGTACTCCCCTTTGCTATGACCGGCGCGATGCTGGCTGCTAGGGGATGGCCTTCCGGTGTCAAGCTGCTTTGGATCATTGTTTGCATGGTCAGCGCGCGGTCTGCTGCTATGGCCTTTAATCGTTGGGCAGACGCGAACATCGACGCAGCTAATCCTCGGACGGCGACGCGCGCAATTCCGGCCGGGTTATTGAGCCGGGGTTTTGTGGGCGGGTTCACGCTGGTGATGGCTGCGATCTTTGTCTTTTCTGCTTCGCGCCTGAACCATCTGACCCTCTTGCTCTCGCCGCTGGCGTTGGCGATTGTGATGGGCTACTCCTATACCAAACGCTTTACTCGTTGGTCGCATGTGTTTTTGGGACTGGCTATGGGCATCGCACCCTCGGCGGCCTGGATAGCGGTGCGCGGGACGCTGGATCCTCGGATTCTTCTGCTGACTGCGGCGGTGCTTTTCTGGGGCGCGGGTTTTGACGTGCTTTACGCCTGCCAGGATTTCGACCATGACCGTAAGGTGGGCTTGAACAGTATCCCGGCGGCAATTGGGATTCCGGCGGCGTTTTGGGTTTCGAACTTTATGCACGCGGCGGCGCTCGGTTTCATCGTCCTATTAGTGAAGGTTTTTGCCTTGGGCGCCGCTGCGTGGCTGGGAGTTGCGGTTGTTGCTGGGCTGCTGCTCTACGAACATCTCATTGTCTCGCCGCGCGATATTCGGCGGCTGAATGCAGCCTTCTTCACGATGAATGGTGTGATTGCGATTCTGTTTTTCGTTTTTGTGGCGACCGACCTTTTGTGGCGGCGCTAACCGAAATGCAGATTCGACGGGCGGCTGAATCGGATTTCTCCGCGATGTGGCCGATCTTTCAGGCCATCGTAGCTTCCGGAATGACTTATATCTTCGCTGCTGAAACCAGCTATGAAGATGGCTTTGCGTTCTGGTTCGGCGCGGGCGCTGCGTCGTATGTCGCGGAAGAAGATGGAAGAATTGTTGGGATGTACAAGTTTGCCGCCAACTATCGCGATCGTGGCTCGCATGTGGCAAATGCGGCTTTCATGGTCGATCCGCAATGCGGAGGCAAAGGCATTGGGCGAGCGATGGGAGAGCATTGTCTGCGTGAGGCGAAGCGGGCTGGATTTCTGGCCATGCAGTTCAACATTGTGGTGAGCACTAATGAGGCCGCTGTCGCGCTTTGGAAGAAGCTGGGGTTTGCGATTGTGGGAACGTTGCCCAGGGTGTTTCGACACGAAGAGCTTGGTTACGTGGATGCCTTCGTAATGCATCGGTTTCTGAACGACATCGAAAGCCAGGATTCTTCGGTCTAAAGAGCGATTGCCTTTTCGCCCCAGACCTGAAACTCGCGGTGCTTGTGTTTTTCGGCGAGGGCGGGGATTTCACCGCTGCCCACCCGGCGCACATGCTCGAAAATACGGGTTCCGCACTCTTCGATGGTCTCGGTGCCGTTGACAACTCCTCCAGCCGATAGATCGATGTCGGAGCTCATGCGACGGAAGGTCTTGTCGTTCGATGCCAGCTTGATGACTGGAGCGATGGCGTTGCCGATGGTGGTTCCGTTGCCGGTGGTGAAGACGACGACGGTGGCTCCGGCGGCGACGAGGCCGGGTGTGGATTCCTGATCGTAGCCGGGACCCTGCATAAGCTGGAGGCCGCGTCCCTTTGGCGGCTCGGCGTAGTCGGTCACGCCTTCGACGCGGGTGGTGCCTCCCTTGGCAATGGCGCCGAGGCTCTTAATTGCAATATTGAGGAGGCCGCCGGCGACGTTGCCGGGGCTCGGGTTTTCATTGAGGACTGCGCCCGCTGTAGCTGCGTAGTCCTTGTACCAATCGACCATTTCGTAGACAGCTCGGGCAGTGTTGGCGTCTTTGGCGCGGTGGGCGAGTACGTGTTCGGCTCCGCAGAACTCAGGCACCTCGGTCATCAATACTGTCCCATGCGAGCGGACGAGGAGGTCGGCGGCGTAGCCGAGGCTGGGATTGGCGGAGAGGCCGGAGAGCCCGTCGGAGCTGCCGCACTTTCACTCCCAGAACGAGCTCGCTGATGGGGAAGGGCTGGCGCTCGCATTGATTGACGATGGGCAGCATCTCTTCGACGGCTTTGAGGCCGCGCTGGATGGTGTCCGCTGTCCCGCCCGATTCTTGGATCCCAATCCGCACGAGCGGCTTTTGCAGTGCATTGGTGCGTTCGATGAGGAACTTTTCCATGATGTGCAGGTTGGTTTTTTCGCAGCCGAGGTCGAGCATCACCACGCCGCCGACGTTGGGATGGGCGGCGTAGTTGGCGAGGGTGCGCATGAGCACGGTCAGGTTTTCGCCGGATTGGCAGCCGCAACCCTTATTGTGCGGGATTGCGGTCACGCCATCTACATTGGGATACTTAGCTCCGCTGAAGTGCTGGAATTCGGCGAGCATGGAGATCTGCAGCGCCTCATGGCTGGCACACATGCTCGTGGGCGCGATGAGGACAAAGTTGCGTGTGCCTACGCGACCGTCGGCGCGGCGATAGCCGAGAAATGTCGGCAGCTCCTCGATGGGGAAGTAGTCTGGCGCAGCGACGGATTGGTTTTCATCAACGTCGCGAACTACGGGGACTTCGCTGCTCATGTTGGCCGGGGTTACCGCGTCGCCCAACTCAATGCCACGCGAGGTGCCGATGGGCTGAGCGTATTGGCGAACGAGTTCGCCGGCTGGGATCGCCCTGGTTGCGAAGCGGTGGCCGGGTGTCACCTCGCCGCGGACGCGAACCACACAATCATCGGGAAGCTGCATGTGCTGGCCGTCTGCGATCGGCTGCTTGGCTACCGCGACGTTGTCCTGAGAGTTCACGATGATGGCGAGATCGCTGAGCGGCGCAATCGGTAGATCGAGTGTTGGCATGAAATCTCCGATAAGTGGAAAGAGAGCCACGACCCGGGAGGGTGTTTGCCCGTCTCTCTTTATGATACTTCTGAAGGCACTAAACTTAAGCGTTGACTGTGGTGCGGGCGGAATCGGCCTGGGAAAGAGGAGTAATGGGATTTGAAAAGACGGGATTGAGCCTGGAAGGCAAGAGCGCGGTCGTCATCGGCGGTACATCAGGCATTGGCAAGGCGCTGTCACTCGGTCTCGCGAACGCAGGGGCAGACGTCGCCGCCAGCTCACGCCGTCAGGAGCAGGTGGATGCGACGGCGGCTGAGATTGAAGGGGCAGGGAAGCGCAGCCTGCGGGTCGCCTCCGACGTCGCTGATCGCGCGTCGCTGGAAGCATTGCTGGCAGCCGCGGTGAAAGAGTTCGGTAAAGTCGACATCCTCATCAACTGCGCGGGGAAGACGAAGCGGGCGCCGACGATCGATTTTCCCGAGGACGTTTGGAACGACATCGTCGACACGAACCTGACCGGAACGCTCCGCGGCTGTCAGGTCTTTGGCAAGCACATGCTGGAGCGCGGTTACGGGCGCATCATCAATATCGCGTCACTGACGACTTTCGTCGCCTTTTACGAGGTCGCTGCCTACGCGGCGAGCAAGGCCGCGGTCGCTTCTCTGACGAAATCGCTTGCCATCGAATGGTCGAAGCATGGAGTGAACGTGAATGCAATTGCGCCAGGAGTGTTTCGCACACCGTTAAATTCGGCTTTACTGGATGGGACCGAACGCGGCCGAGAACTTAAGGTACGCACGCCGCTCGGGCGTTTTGGCAACGTCGAAGAACTTGCCGGCGCGGCGATCTATCTTGCTTCCGATGCCGCTTCGTTTGTTACTGGCGAGGTGATTGCGGTCGATGGAGGGTTCCTGGCGAGCGGGGTGAATCAGTAGATCATCTCGGCACGCAGAACTTGTCAGTTAGCTAGAAGAAGAAATGGCCCCTGCAAGCTTGCAGGGGCCATTTCTCATTTTCTCAGACGCGACGACAACCCGTATTCGACAACTCCGGGTCTCGGTTTAGGGCACTTTACCGCTTGTGGCTCTCGACTACGGCGTTAGCGTGTTCGCGTGCATTGTCGACACCGCGCACGACGTTACCGCGTGCCTCGTTGGCCTGCTTTTCACGCTCCCGCCGCTCGGCCTCTACGTTGTGCTGCACGGCATCCTTCACGTTGCCATAAACTTCCCGTGCCGAACCTTTCACCTGGTCGACCACGCCCTCATTGGCGAGCTTCTGATTGCCCACTGCTTCGCCGACTCCCTGCTTGACCTTACCTTTTGCTTGATCGAATTTACCGCTTACTTGATCGGTGTTCATGAATACATCCCTTCTGTAAATACAACGGTGAACGATCGCGCCGATAGAGTGCACGGCGCCCTGCAGCTAGACCACGGTTCGTCTGCCGCCGATTAGCTGAATCAGCAGTACGACCAAGGCCAGCACCAATAGAATGTGAATGTATGCGCCGATTGCGTGGAAGCTCACCAAACCCACTAGCCACAACACCAGCAATATGACAAAAATGGTCCAGAGCATCTTCTTTCTCCTTGGGCGCGCTCACGTCGCTGCACTTGTAGTAAGGTGCCCTTAAGCCGTGCAGGGTTGCAACGAGCTTCAGAAAAAAGCGGAGTTAGTTTTCCTACCAATACAGAGCGTGATGCATAAGTTAGCAATTCAGGGTGAGTTAGGTTCGTTTAGTCATGAGGCCGCATTGGGCATGGCGAAGATCACAGGAGCGGAGTCGGCAATTATCGTTCCTTGCGCCGTCTCCTCCGACGTCTTTCGCGCAATTGCCGACGGTTCTGTAAATGGGGCGGTTATTCCGATCGAGAACTCGCTCGCTGGTCCGGTAGCGGAACACTACGATCTGCTGCTCGATCAGGATGTAGCCATTGAGCGCGAATCGCTGCTTCGGATACGACACAACCTGATCGCATTGCCGGGAACTCGCATTGAAGATGTGCGGCGAGTCTCATCGCACCCGGTTGCGCTCGCGCAGTGCCGTCGATTCTTTGAGGAGCATCCTAAGATGCAGGCGGTTCCGTTCTATGACACGGCGGGCAGCGTGAAACAGATGATGGAGCGGGACGATGCGTCAGCCGCGGCGATCGCCAGTCGTCAGGCAGCCGATCAGTACGGCGGCAAGATTCTGGCTTCCGGCATCGAAGACAATGAGGCCAATTTCACTCGCTTCTTTCTGGTTCGAAGGCTGGAGCTGGCTCAGCGGGAACCAGGGGCAGATAAAGTCTCGATTGCTTTTACGGTTGAGAATCGCCCGGGGACGCTGGTAGAGGCGCTGAAAGTCTTCGCCGCGCACAGGACAAACCTTACCAAGATCGAATCGCGGCCGGTACAGGGCAAACCGTGGGACTATGTTTTCTACGTGGATTATCAGATTTCAACGGCTGAGAGTGCCGATGCGGTGGTGGCCGAGTTGAGATCGTCCTGCTCAATGGTGAAAGAATTGGGCCGCTACCGTACGGCGGTCGTCGAGTTGGCATCCGAGGATCAATAAGGCGCATTCCCGTATCGCCATGAACAGCCTCGCGATGTGGCGATGGCGTTGCCGGCGGAGGTGACTTCGTTCCACAATTCTGCCGATAAACTGTGAGGCGGAACACGGATGGATGAGATGTCGTATTCGTGAGCAGCTGCCAGGAGCTTCCGTGCTGGAGTAGTCTGTACGCGCTGGTTTGTGGCTGGGACGATGATCGCGATCCCCGGGTTGAGTCCTCGACGCCCTGCGACTTTCCGGGATGTGACGCGTCTAATATCTGATAAGTTGATAGAAGGATACTCAATGCCTAGCGATTTCTTAAGTGTTATTCATCCCAGCGACCCCGTCAAGCGCGGCGAAGGCGGATCGCAGCGGACGTACCCTGTTTTGCCGGTCAGGGATACCGTACTGTTTCCTCACGCGGTGCTGCCTCTGACCGTCGGTCGGGAGAGCTCGATTCAATTGATTCAATCACTTGGCGAGGAAAAGACAATTGTGGTTGTCGCCCAGCGGGACGCCCGTATCGACAGCCCGCAGCCCAGCGATCTGCACACCATTGGCACTCTTGCGACCGTCCACAAAGTGGTCAAGATGCCGAACCAGAGCCTTTTCGTCTTCACCGAAGGGACGGAACGGGTCAAACTGGGCGAGTTCTCCCAAATCGAACCATTCCTCTCTGCAACGGTTGAGCCCGTACCCGATGTTCCACCGGCGACCGGGAGCGGGCTTGAAGCGATTCTGCGCAACGTGCATTCCGAATTTCAGGCGATTGTGACCGCTTCGCCGACGCTCTCTGACGAATTGCAGACGATCGCGCTGAACATCGAGGAGCCGGGCAGGTTGGTCGATTTCATTGCGTCGTCGCTGCCATTCCTGGCGACCACCGACAAGCAGGAGCTGCTCGAGACTTCCGATGTTGCCGCGCGGCTGGAGCGCATCAACCGCCATCTGGCAAAAGAGCTGGAAGTGCAGCAGCTGCGCAACAAGATCCAGTCCGAAGTGCAGGACCAGGTGCAGCAATCGCAGCGCGATTATTACCTGCGCGAACAGCTCAAGGCGATCCAGAAGGAACTCGGCGAGATGGACGAGGGCCAGAAGGACATCGAGGAACTGCGACAGAAGATCGAAAACGCCGGGATGCCCGAGGAGACGAAGAAGGAAGCGGTGAAGGAGCTTAACCGGCTTTCCCGCATGTCGCCAATGGCTGCTGACTACTCGCTCACGCGCAACTACATCGAGTGGCTTGCAGTGTTGCCGTGGGCGAAGTCTTCAGGCCAGGAAGTTGACATCATCAAGGCCAAAGAGATCCTCGATGAGGACCACTACGATTTGAAAAAGGTCAAGGACCGCATCCTCGACTATCTCAGTGTTCGTCGTCTGAAGCCGGACATGAAGGGGCCGATCCTTTGCTTCGTCGGACCTCCTGGAGTCGGTAAGACCTCGCTTGGCCGTTCGATTGCGCGGTCGCTGGGGCGGAAGTTCCAGCGTATCTCGCTCGGCGGTATGCATGATGAGGCCGAACTTCGCGGCCACCGGCGGACTTACATCGGTGCGCTGCCGGGTCAGATCATCCAGAACCTGCGCCGGGCCGAGACGAACGATCCTGTTTTTATGCTCGATGAGATCGACAAGCTGGGACGCGACTTCCGTGGCGACCCTTCGTCGGCGTTGCTTGAGATTCTCGATCCGGAACAGAACAACACCTTCCGCGACAACTATCTCGATGTGCAGTTCGATCTTTCGAAGGTGCTCTTCATTTGCACCGCGAATGTGCTCGACCCGATCCCTGAGCCGCTACGCGACCGCATGGAGATCATCGAGCTGTCGGGCTACACCGAGGAGGAGAAGAAGCACATCGCGTTCCGGTATCTGATCCCGCGCCAGATCAAGGAGAACGGGATTCAGCCGGACAACATCGAATTTCCCGAGGAGAGCTTGAACTACATCGTTCGGCACTACACTCGTGAAGCCGGCGTGAGGAAGCTCGAGCAGCTGATCGGCACCGTCTGCCGCAAACAAGCCAGACGGATCGCCGAGGGAACTCCGGAAAAGCTGGTGGTGACTAAAGAGATCATCAATGAATTCCTGGGAGGCATCAAGGTCCGCGTCGATACCGAGATCGCGGAGCGCACACAGCGCGCAGGGGTCGCGGTCGGACTGGCCTGGACTCCGGCGGGTGGCGACGTGCTCTTCATCGAGGCGAACCGCATGAAGGGCAAGGGCGGATTCACCATGACCGGACAGATCGGCGAGGTGATGCAGGAGTCGATGCAGGCCGCGCTGACCTGGGTGCGCTCGAACGCGACGATGCTTGGCCTTGAAGAGGACTTCACCAAGGAGATCGACCTGCACATCCATGTACCTGCAGGCGCGATTCCCAAGGATGGCCCGTCGGCGGGTGTGACGATGGCGACGGCGCTGGTTTCTTTGCTGACGGACAAGCCGGTGCACCCGCTGACCGCGATGACCGGCGAGATCACGCTGAGCGGCAACGTGCTGCCGGTTGGAGGCATCAAGGAAAAGTTCCTGGCGGCGAAACGGGCTGGGGTGAAAGACGTGATTCTGCCGGCGGAGAATCGCCAGAACGTCGAAGAGGACCTGATGCCCGAACAAATCGAAGGCGTTAGGATTCATTACGCGCGGCGAATTGAAGATGTGCTTGCTATCGCACTGCCCAAGTCAGAGAGCGAAGAGCGGCATGATGTGGAAATCCGCGAAGAGGTGCTTGCACACGCCGAAGCCTGACCGCTCCAAGTCTCGATCAAAAGGCCCGCCAATCCAGCGGGCCTTTTATTTGCCTTGAGCTCGATATTTACATGGCGCACGGGCGCTGGAGTGTGATCGCGCAACCGCTCGGCGATGACCAGCGCGGCATCTCGACAGGCTCAACGTAAACGTTTACTATTGCGCCTGATATGACCCTCCAATATGCCTTCTGCTCCCGCTTCGTCGCGTATGGGCTGCTCATCGCGGCGCCGATTCTTTGCCTTGCTCAGAAGTCCCCGACGGCGCCGACTGTGGGCACCGATCCGGCGGTACTCGACCAGCAATGGGCGGCGGGGAACAGCAAGTATGACGACCAGCGAAAAAAGCTCTTAGGCGACGTTGAGCGAGTTAGCCATGAGGGGCCATTCCGGCCGGACTATGAGTCGCTCGATACCTATCAGGTTCCCGAGTGGTACAAGGACGCGAAGTTCGGGATTTTCATTCACTGGGGTGTTTACTCTGTGCCTGCATTCGGTAGCGAGTGGTATCCGCGGCTGATGTATGTACAGGGAAGCGAGGAATATAAACACCACATTGCGACCTACGGACCGCAGGACAAGTTTGGGTATAAAGACTTCATTCCCATGTTCAAGGCAGAGAAGTTCGATCCGCAGGCGTGGGCGCATTTGTTCAAAGAGTCGGGGGCGATGTATGTCGTGCCAGTCTTTGAGCATCATGACGGCTTCGCGATGTATGACAGCGGGCTTTCCGACTGGACGGTCGCGAAGATGGGGCCGCACCGCGACACCGGCGGCGAGCTGGCCAAAGCGGTCCGCGCCGAGGGCCTACATTTTGGATCTTCGTCGCACCGCGTAGAGCATGACTTCTTTCTCGGCGTTGGGCGGACCTTCGATTCTGACGTCAACGATCCGAAATATGCGGGCTTCTATGGACCCGCCCACACATGGCTTGAAAATCTCAACCGTACGCCGTTGTCGAACGACTTCACGTATTTGTCGGAGGCTTACGGTAATGACTGGCTGGCGCGCTCGGCAGAGATTGTGGAGAAATATCACCCTGACATCATGTACTTCGACTGGTGGATCGGGCAGCCGGGTCTGCGCCATCAGCTCACAAAGTTTGCCGCCTTCTATTACAACGCTTCGTTGACATATGGCGACCATGTTGGGGTCATCAACTATAAAGACTATGCGATGGACTCGAAGTCCGCTGTGCTCGATATCGAGCGCGGACAGTTAGGCGACATTCGCCCGCTTTATTGGCAGACCGACACTTCAGTGAGCAACAAAAGCTGGGGTTACATCGAGCACGATACTTTCAAGTCGCCGGAATTCATCGTTCACCAGCTAATCGACATTGTCAGCAAGAACGGGAACCTGCTGATGAATATTGGACCGAAGTCGGACGGAACGATTCCGGACGAAGTGCAGCAGGTATTGCTCTCGGTAGGGTCGTGGCTCAAGGTCAATGGCGATGCGATCTATGGCACGCGCGCCTGGACGACCTATGGGGAGGGTCCGACGAAGGTGGTTGAGGGATCGTTTAACGACACTGCCGCCGGCAATTTCACTGCGGCAGATTTTCGTTTCACCACGAAAGGGGAAACCCTTTATGCCATCGAGATGGGGTGGCCCTCAAATGGCGAGGCGGTGATCAAGACGCTGCGTGCGGTGACGGGTCAGGAAGGCGATTCAGTCGATATCTCTGCTTGGATCGACTGGTACGCTTAGCTTCGAACAGAAGGACGATGGACTGCACATCGCAGTTCCATCTGAAAATCCGGGCAAGTTTGCCTACGCCTATAAGATCGAGTTCGCGAACTAATCGTTGATCGATAGAGAAGGCCTCAGGCGGCCGTCCATCCACCATCGATAGGCAGTGCCGCTCCGTTGATGAAACCGGCCTCGGCTGAGCAGAGATAGCGCACCATTGAGGCGATCTCCTCGGCGGTCCCGAGGCGGCCGATTGGTTGTCTTGCAGTCACCTCGGCGCGAACCTTTTCCTTCTCATGCGCGTGGTACTTGGTGAGATAGCTCTCGACGAACGGTGTATCGACGGTGCCGGGGCAGATGCAGTTGATGCGGATCTCTTTAGGGTAATCGACGGCGATCTGCCGCGTCATCGCGATCACGGCGCCCTTGCTGGTGCAGTAGGCGAGGCGATGCTTTACACCGACCATGCCCGCAACGGAGCCGATGTTTACGATGCATCCGTGACTTGCGAGCAGCAGCGGAAAGGCCGCCTGCGTCACGAGGAACATCGACTTGACGTTCACGTTCATGAGGCGCTCGAAGTCTTCGAGATCGGTGCGAAGAATGTCGCCTACGTGGCCGATGCCGGCGTTATTGACGAGTATGTCGAGGCGGGGAACCTTGTTGAACGCGGCGGCGATCGATGCCGGCTGGGTAACATCCATCTGCAGCGGGTCAGCGTTGACGAGCTCGGTTGCAAGAACCTCTGCGCCGGCCAGATTCAGGTCGGCGATGAAGACATGCGCTCCGGCCGAGACCAGCTCGCGGCAGGTGGCCATGCCAATCCCGCTGGCGCCGCCGGTCACGAGCGCAATTTTCCCATCGAGGCGAAATGGCTCGCGAGAATCTGAATGCGTAACAGTCATTGAGTCTTTTTCCTTCTGAGTCAGTCTGGGAGGGCGACGCCGCCTTGTTCGCTGGAAAGATAGGCCGCTTCAACCACTCGCATTGTATCGAGGGCGTCATCGACCCGCGTTGGCAGGAGCTTCGATTCTCCGGTCACGTATTGCTGGAGAGAATTCATCGAGCCGATGAACGCGTCAGGAAACCAGTTGCCGTGGGTTGGCAGCGTTCGCCAACCCTGGCTTGTTGCGTCTGTGCCGTCGATGTAGCTCAGTGAGTCCGGCTTGCCCTGAGGATAGTCGAGGTTCACGCCCATCACCGCCCGCATCGCGCCGCGAGTCCCTTCCCACTGCACGTAGCTCCGCTGCATCTCGAGATTGAAGTCGTGGCTGTGATTGGAGGAGATGTGGACGCGCATCCATTCGCCATAATCCATCGTAAGGACAGTCTTGGTGGCGGCAAGCGAGGGTGTGCGCGGGCTGCGCACGGTCTTCGCATAGACGCCGGCGGGATTTCCAAGCCACGCGCGCACAAGATCGATGTAGTGGATGCTGTGATACAGAATCTCAAGGCGCGGCGCGGTGCTGAGGAAGCTCCAAAGCTGCCAGGGCATGTGGACGCTGATCTGCACCTCGATATCGTGCAAGTTGCCCGAGTAGCCCGGCGTCGGTGATGCGGCGCGCGGCGAGCATTGTGGGCGCCCACCGCAGCTGGAAATTTACCGCAGCGATCAGCCCTTTGCGGTGGCATAGATCGACAATCGCGTGGGCTTCTTCGAGAGTTTCTCCCATCGGTTTCTGGATCAGCACGGCGGCGCCGTCGGGCAGCAGATGGCAGCACTTTGAGTAGTGCGGGGGCGGGTACGGCCACATCGAAGACCCTCTCTCCGGGCGTGCGCTCGAGTGCTTCCTCGAGCGAGGTGGTCGGCGTGAGGAATATCGAAGTCTTTAGCCAGCGCCGAGGCCTTTGTCATGTCTGCGTCTACGGCCGAGGCGACGGGGAACTGTGCTTTTCGGTAGGCCGGCAGGTGAGCGTCGCGGGCGATTCCTCCCGCGCCGATTACGATGATGGGCCAGGGGCGTTCTGCCCGCTGCAGGGACGATTCCCGCACCGCTTCATCGAAGAGCGGAGATGTTGATGAGGGGGCTTGTCCAGGGACGGTAGTCATTGTCGCGAATCGATTCCCCCCTGCGCTCCATCCAAACCTCGTATGCTGCGAACGCAACTCCATAGATAACACGTTTACTGTTGCGATTACTATGTTGCGAATGAGACTGCGGTTTCTGGAAAGTCCAATGTGGGTAAAACCAGGAGGAGCGCATGAAGGCTATCGTTTTGAAAGCGTATGGAGATGTGCACCAGTTGTCGTATGAAGAAGTGGAGGAGCCGCGTCCCGGAAGTGGTGAGGTGCTGGTCAGGGTCGCCGCGGCGAGCTTGAATCCCATCGATTGGAAGCTCAGAAGCGGCGCCATGAGGCAATTTATGCCACTGGAGTTCCCGACAATTCTTGGGTACGACCTGGCCGGCGAGGTCGCTGAGCTTGGGGCCGGTGTGACCTCATTCAAGGTGGGGCAGCGGGTGATGGGGGTCGCAAGTCGAACGTATGCGGAATATGCCGTGGTCAAGGCCGATGTACTGACTTTGATTCCTGGCGCTCTTGGTTTTGAGCAAGCCGCTGCGTTGCCTCTGGTGACCCTGACCGGCACGCAGCTTATCGAACGCGGCATCAAGCCGAAGGCGGGCCAATCCGTTCTGCTTACCGGAGCACTGGGCGGAGTGGGACGCACAGCGGCATTTGTGGCCGGCCAACACAACGCCCAGGTGATTGCGGCGGTGCGGCCCACCCAACTGCCGGAGGCAGAATCGCTTGGGACTCGTGCGGTGGTTTCGCTCGAGGATGAGGAAGGATTGGCGAAGTTCGTTGACATCGACTCGTTTGCCGATACGGTCGGCGGTCCGGTTGCAGCGAAGCTGTTGAAGATGCTTCGCCCGGGCGCCATTTACGCTACGGTTGTCGGAGCGCCGCCAGAAGCGGCGAACCATGGCATCCATGTCGAAATGGTGCAGATGCAGCCCGATCCCGTCCGGCTGGCGCAGCTGGCCGAGGCCTTTGTTAAAGGCGAGTTCAAGATTCCAATTGCGAAAGTCATGAAGCTGTCAGAGGCGGCTGAGGCGCATCGGCTCGGACAGGCAGGCGGCGCAGGCGGCAAGATTGTGCTGGTGCCTTAGCAGCGAGTCAGTCTTTCGTGGTTGCGCTTATAGCGTCGAGAGCGAGATTGAGTTGAAGCACATTGACGCGCGGCTCGCCGAGAAAGCCGAACTGGCGCGGTGTGATCTGCTCCTTGACGAGTCGAGTCACCTGGTCGTCGCTGAGATTGCGTGCGAGCGCGATGCGATGGAGCTGGTAGAGCGCGGCAGCAGGAGTGATGTCCGGATCGAGCCCCGAGCCTGAAGCTGTGACCAGATCGATTGGGACTGGTTGGGAGGGATTGTCAGTGCTGGCCTTGGCGACGTCGCCTTGAATGCGCGTGACCAGCTTCTGGTTGGACTGCGCGTAATTCGATCCGCTTGAGTTGCTCGCGTCGTAGCCGTTTCCTGCCGCAGAGGGACGGCTATGGAAATATTTATCTGAGCTGAAACTCTGGCCAATCAGTGCGGACCCGATGACGGTGCCGTTGCGCGTAATCAGCTCGCCGTCAGCCTGCCGCTTGAGCGCGAGTTGTGCGAAGCCGGTGACGAGAAGCGGATAACCGATGCCCAACACCAGGGCGGTGACCAGTGTGAATCGGATCGCGATCTGTAGTGTCTTTCCAAACATGGCGATTTCCTTCAAATCCTGTTGAACGAGTCGTTATGCGAGGTGCAGCGTCGTGAGCACTACGTCAATTGCCTTAATGCCAAGAAATGGGACAATTATGCCTCCGACTCCGTAGATGAGGAGATTGCGTTGCAACAGCGCCTGCGCGGATTTGGGCTCATATCGCACGCCTTTGAGCGCCAGGGGGACGAGCGCGATGATGATCAGCGCGTTGAAGATCACCGCCGAGAGTATGGCCGAGTGCGGCGTTTTCAGGTGCATGATGTTGAGCGTGTTGAGCACAGGGAAGACTCCGGCGAACATTGCTGGGATGATGGCGAAATACTTCGCAACGTCGTTAGCGATCGAGAAGGTTGTCAGCGCGCCTCGCGTCATGAGCAACTGCTTGCCGATCTCCACGATTTCAATCAGTTTGGTCGGATTCGAATCGAGGTCGACCATGTTGCCCGCCTCTTTTGCCGCCTGCGTGCCAGAGTTCATTGCCACGCCTACGTCGGCCTGAGCGAGCGCAGGAGCATCATTGGTGCCGTCGCCGGTCATCGCGACCAGCTTGCCTTTGGCCTGCTCGCGCTTGATCAGGTCCATCTTGTCTTTCGGTTTGGCCTCGGCGAGGAAGTCATCGACGCCGGCTTCGCGTGCGATTACCGCCGCGGTCAGAGGATTGTCTCCGGTGATCATGATGGTGCGAATGCCCATCGAGCGCAATCTTGCGAGACGGTCTTTTAGACCACCCTTAACGATGTCTTTGAGGTAGACAACGCCGAGAGCGGTATCGTTCTCGACCACGACGAGCGGAGTACCGCCGAGGCGGGCGATCTCTTCAACTTTGTCCGTGACTTTCCGCGGCATCGAGGAGCCGAGCGATTCGAGATACTTGGCGATCGCATCTGCCGAGCCTTTGCGTATCTGGGTGCCGGGAAGATCGATTCCCGACATGCGGGTCTGCGCTGTAAACGGTACGAACTCGGCGCGCATTCCGGTCAGATCCCGTCCTCGCAGGTTGTATTTCTCTTTGGCAAGGACGACGATCGAACGGCCCTCCGGCGTTTCGTCGGAGAAGGACGCAAGCTGCGCGGCATCGGCGAGGCGTTCGGTGCTGATCTCGGGAGCGGGGAAGAACTCCGTTGCCTGGCGATTGCCGAGGGTGATGGTTCCTGTCTTGTCGAGGAGAAGCGTGTTCACGTCGCCCGCGGCTTCGACTGCGCGGCCAGACATGGCGAGCACGTTGTATTGCACCAGGCGGTCCATGCCGGCGATGCCTATTGCGGAGAGCAAGCCGCCGATGGTTGTGGGAATCAGACAAACCAGCAGCGAGACGAGGACGAAGACGGTCTGTGGCGCGTGCGAATAGATCGCGAAGGGCTGCAGCGTCGCGACGGCCAAAAGGAAGACGATGGTGAGTCCCGAAAGCAGGATGCTCAAGGCAATTTCGTTCGGGGTCTTCTGGCGTTCGGCACCCTCGACCAGCGCGATCATTCGATCGAGGAAGGTCTCTCCGGGGTTGGAAGTGATTTTGATCTTCACCCAATCCGACAGCACGCGCGTGCCGCCAGTCACCGCCGATCGATCCCCGCCTGCCTCGCGAATGACTGGAGCGGACTCGCCGGTGATTGCCGATTCGTCGACAGATGCCACGCCTTCGATGACCTCGCCGTCGCCGGCAATAAACTGGCCGGCTTCGACTCGAATCACGTCGCCGGTGCGGAGCTGTGAACTCGAGACCGCCTCGGTCGTGCCGTCGCTGCGATAGCGGTAGGCCATGGTCTCACCCTTGGCCTTGCGCAGCGTGTCAGCCTGGGCCTTGCCGCGTCCCTCGGCCATGGCTTCGGCGAAGTTGGCGAAGAGCACGGTGAACCAGAGCCAGAGGGTGATTTGCAGATTGAAGCTGGTACCGGGCTTATGCTGCAACAGGTCCTGAACAAATAGTGCCGACGTGAGCACGCTGCCCACCTCGACGACAAACATCACAGGATTCTTCACCATCAAGCGTGGGTTCAGCTTGGTGAATGCGCCCACAAAGGCTTGTTGCAGAATCGCCGGGTTCCAGAGGCTTAGTTTTTCAGTAGCCATAATATTTCTCCGCTCTAGCTGAAGAGCTGTCCGGCCCGCAGGAGCAGGTGTTCGAGGATTGGCCCAAGACTCAGCGCCGGGAAGAACGTCAGCGCGCCGACGATCAGGATGACGCTGCCGAGCAGCGCGGAAAAGAGCGCCGTGTTCACGGGGAAGGTCCCTGGCGAGGGCGGCACGCTTTTCTTCATCGCGAGATTACCAGCGATGGCGAGCATGGGAATCATCATCAGAAAACGCCCGGCCAACATGTCGAACCCGAGGGCGATGTTGTACCAGTGGGTGTTGGCGCTGATTCCGGCGAAAGCCGAGCCGTTATTCCCGGCGCCAGAAGTAAAGGCGTAGAGAATCTCAGTCAGTCCGTGCGGCCCGGCATTGTTCAAGGCGGTCAAGCCCATGTTTGGCGAGAGTACCGAGATCGCAGTCAGCACCAGGATAAGCAAGGGGAAGATGAGGATGTATAGCATCGCCATCTTTACGTCGTAGGCTTCGATCTTCTTGCCGAGATATTCTGGAGTGCGGCCCACCATAAGTCCGGCGATGAAGACGGCCAGGACAACGTAGATCAGCATTCCGTAGAGACCTGAGCCTACGCCGCCGAAGACGATCTCGCCCAGCATGATGTTGATGAGCGGCACCATGCCGCCGAGTGGGGTATACGAGTCGTGCATCGAGTTGACGGCCCCGCAGCTTTCGTCGGTGGTGATTGCCGCGAACAATGACGACTGGGAGATGCCGAAACGTACTTCTTTGCCTTCCATGTTGCCGCCCGACTGCAAGGGCGTAGTCTGCTGCGCTACGCCATGAAGCAGCGGATGCGGCTGGGATTCGGCGGCGTAGATGCCGATGAATCCGAAGATCAGCAAGGCGAACATCGTCGCGAAGACCGCCCAGCCGTGTCCGGGCGAACCGGTAATCCTGCCCAGGGTGACGGTGAGCGCTGCCGGAATGAGGAACATCAGCAGCATCTCGATGAAGTTGCTCAGCGGAGTCGGGTTTTCAAAAGGGTGCGCGCTGTTTGTGTTGAAGAATCCGCCACCATTGGTGCCAAGCATCTTGATCACTTCCTGCGAAGCGACCGGGCCCTGGCCGATTGTCTGCGGGGCCGGAGATTTTTCCAGCGGCGTGGCGATGGTGTAGGGCTTCAGGTTCTGCGGCACGCCCTGTTGGATCAAAATCGGCGAGACAATAAGGCAAATGGGCAGCAGGAGCCAGAGGATGGTCCGTGTCGCATCGACCCAGAAGTTGCCGATGGTCGGCGACTGTTTGCGGGCAATGCCGCGCACGAATGCAATCCCGACGGCGATACCTACGGCTGCGCTCAGAAAGTTGTGATAGGCCAGCCCCACCATTTCGGTGAAGTAGCTCATCACCGCTTCGGGCACATACGATTGCCAATTGGTATTGGTCGTGAACGAGGCCGCCGTGTTCCAGGCAAGGTCGGGCGCTACGCCAGGCCAGCCTTGTGGGTTCCACGGCAGAAAGTGCTGCAGGCGTTCAATCACGTAAGTAAGTAGCAGCGAGACACCGCTGAAGAGCAGCATGGCGACGGTGTACTCGCGCCAGTTCATCTCAACAGCGGCGTCGATACCACTTGCTCTGTAGATCAACCGCTCGATCGGCCTGAGGATTGGATCGAGAAAGGTCGTTTCCCCCTCGAGAACGCGGGCTATGTAGATGCCGAGAGGGCGCATCAGGGCGAGCACTACCGCGAACAGGACTGCCGCCTGCAGCCAACCATTTAATGACATCTCAGAATTTCTCCGGCTTCAACAATGTGGCAAACAAATAAGCGATCAATAGAACGGTCAAGACAACGACGATTATGGTTGTGATATCCATGGCGGGCTACCTCAACTTTTCACAGCCCTGGACATACCAGAGCGCGACGGCGAAAAAGGCGACGGTGAAGAACAGAGCGAGCAGGTCCCACATGAATGTGTCTCCCAGCATGGTTTGGACTGCCCAGTTGTCGGAGCGCCACCCATTGTTCTCATTAAAGCCTCGTGCCGCTAAGTGCCCCATAAGCGATTTATAAGGAAATCGTAAAGACGCCTTGGCCAGCGCAGCTCTGGTGGTGCTGGACAGCCGTTGGCAGGTTGCTAGTCGGCCGGCGCAAGCTGACCGCAGCTTAAGCGGCGCATACCAATTTTTCCGTTGGTAATTTATGGCTAATTCAGCAAAATGATCAGGAGGCCAATCTTATGAAAAAAGCCGCCATACTCTTCCTAACGCTCCTGGGTGCGGTTTCCTTGCAGGCACAGGACGCGCAGTCTCTGAGCCAGTTCTTTGAGGGCAAGCAAGTCGTCGTCAAGATCGATATGCCGGGTTCGCAGCAAGGTATCGACATCTACCCGCAAAAACCTAATTCGCTTGACGCCAAAGCCTATGGCAAACGTATGAAGAGCTTTCCGGTAGCGCTGCATAACGGCGACGCAGTGATGGTTACAACAGTGAAAGTGAAGGACAAGCTGATTGAATTCCAGCTTGGCGGTGGAGGGTTTGGTACTTTTGGCGACGATACCGACACCTCGGTCAAGTTCACGCCCGCGCCGAAGAGCGATCGAGAAAAAGATTTAGAAAATCAGCTGTCGAACACCGACGATCCTGACCAGAGGGCCAGCATTCAAAGGGAACTCGACTACGTGAGAAGGCAGCGCGAGCGCGACGACCAACGCAACAAAGCCCTGGCCGAAGAAGCTGCCAAGGAGAAGAAATACCAGGTCGATCAGGACCGCATGAAGGGTGGCTCGCGTTTCAATTTGAGATATGACGGCAAGGTCCCTGCCAATATCACTCCGCAGGATGTGATGGCGGCGCTAAGCCAGTATCTAAGCTTTCCTCCCGGGATGGGGGGCAGTGCGCCTCAGGCGGTTGCTGGCGGGAACGGGAACGCAGCGCCAGCTGCTACCGCCGCGCCTGCAGCCGGGGCTCCCGGGACCATCAACGGTTTGCAGAAAGGCATGCATCAAGACCAGGTACGAGCACTTCTTGGAAATCCGACCGGCTCAGCCGACACCGACCATGACGGTCTCCAGGTGCACTCCGAGACTTATGTGCAGGGTAGCTCCTATATCCACGCGGAGTTTGTGAACGGGGTGCTGGTGAGGTATTCCATCGACGTGCATTGATGCTGAGTCGCAGCGGCAAATGGAGTCATGCACTTCCTCGGGTCCACGTCCGCCAGAAAAGGAATTAATCCGGCGCACCATCGGGAAGGAAGCGATAGCCAACCCAGGGCTCAGTCTGGAAATATTGCTTGCCGCTTTCGTTCTCAAGCTTGCGCCGTAGCTGACCGATGAAGACGCGCAAATACTCCGGTTGGTGGGCGGACTGCGCGCCCCAGACTGCGGTCAGCAATGCGCGGTGAGTGAGCACCTTACCTGAGTTCCGTGCGAAATGCAGCAGCAGATCAAATTCTTTGGGCGTAAGATGGACAGGCTGCCCCGCGACCGCAACTGAGTGGGCCTCGGGATCCACGTGAAAATCGCCTATGTCGACCACCTGATCTGCGCTTCGCTCGGGCGCCCGCCGCAGGTGTGCGCGTACTCGCGCCAGCAGCTCCTGAATGCTGAAGGGCTTGGTCACGTAATCGTCTGCGCCGGCGTCGAGGGCTTCGATCTTAGAGCGCTCCTGATCGCGGACGGAGAGAACGATGATCGGCGTTGAGGCTTTCTTTCGGATCGCCTTGCAGACGTCGATGCCGCTCATGCCCGGCATCATGAGATCGGTGACGATCAGGTCGGGCGCCCAGTCCTCGAAGGTCAGCAGGGCTTCCTCCGGATCGTTGGCGATCCGCACATCATAGGCCTGAGCCGACAGCGCAGTCCGCAAGACTCGCGTGATCTGCGCTTCATCGTCGATGATCAGGATGCGTCCCGCCATTCGCCTCTCATTCCTCACGATAACACCGCGCATGCAGCATCTAAGCACAGGCCACCCTTCGCGCCGGGACGCCTGAAGCTGTATCATCCACCCAGTTGAGATGAAACAAGACCCCCCGTCGTTGCGACTGGCAGCGGCCCGCTATACGCTGATCACTCTGGTCCCCTTGCTCATCGTGGCTGCCTACAGCCGTGTGCTGCATGTCAATCAAACGACCGTCGCCCTGACTTTTCTGGTGCTCGTGTTGCTCGTGGCCACGCGTTGGCGTTTGGCGTATTCCGTATATCTCTCGCTGCTCTGCACCGTACTCTACAACTTTTTTTTCTTGCCGCCGATTGGCACGCTTACGATCAGCGATCCGCAAAACTGGGTCACTCTAGGGGTATTTCTCGTGGCCAGCGTGCTGGTGAGCCACCTTGCCGAGGGCGAGCGCCGCGCCGCGGCGCAGTCTGAGGCGCGCCGGGAAGATGTGGAACGGCTCTTCGAGTTCAGCGAGCAGTTGTTGCTGCATGATGATTTGGCCGCACTCGCCCGGACCTCGCCGTCACTGATTGCCTCCATCTTCAAGCTGGGTGCGGTTGCGTTGTATGTTCGGCAGCAGGGCAGGGCGTACTACTCCGATCCGAACAACGAACTTCTCCCGTTGGAGCGGCTCAGGCTGGCCGCAGAGGAGCCAGAATCGCAGGAGAAGGTGTCGTCAGGGGTCCGAGTGATCCCACTCGCGCTGGGAATGCGTTCGAGGGGCGCACTCGCCCTGACGCAGGGCAACTATGCCGAGGGGATGTATGAGGCGATTGCGGGGCTAATGGCGATTGCGCTCGAACGGGCCTCGGCGTTAGCGAGCTTCAGCCATATCGAGGCATCGCGTGAGGGTGAGCGGCTGCGCAGTGCGCTGCTCGATTCGGTCACCCATGAGTTGCGGACGCCGCTTACCGCGATTCGTGCGGCAGCCACCATGCTGATCAGCCAGCCGGAGATTGCCGAGAGCGACCGGCGCGAGATGTATGCGGTCGTTGAGGAAGAGAGCGCACGTCTTGACCGCCTGATCGGCCAGGCGGTGGAGATGGCCCAGCTCGACTCTGAGAGTTTGCAAGTGCGGGCCCAGCCGCAGAGCCTCCGTGAGGTGATCGACCTCGCCCTTGAGGACACGCGCTCCCTGATACGCTCCCGTGCGATCGAGGTGAATGTTCCTGAAGATCAACCCCTTATCGCTATGGACCGCGAGCTTGTTCGACGCGTGCTGCGGCAGCTGATTGAGAATGCCGCAAAATATTCGCCAGCTGACTTGCCTATCAGCCTGTCAAGCGAACTATCTGAAGACCGCCTGATGGTCACGGTCAGCGACCGGGGTCCGGGCATCGATGCGGCAGATCAGCCATTTGTCTTTGACAAGTTTTTTCGCGGCAAGCAGCGTGAACGAGTGCAGGGGTCGGGCATGGGCTTGGCGATCGCGAAAGCCATCCTACGGGCGCACGGCGGCGGAATCGCAGTGAGCAGTAGCGCCGAGCTAGGAACGTCATTCCGGTTTTGGCTGCCCGTGAGTCCAATGAGTAGCTGATGGCAATGACCACATATGTCCTAATGGCCGGACTTCCCGGCACTGGAAAATCGACTCTCGCTGAAGTCCTCGCTCGCGAGTTGCACGGAGTCGTGCTGAGCAAGGATGCGGTCCGCGCCGCGATTTTTCCCGGGAAGCTCACCGACTACACGCGTGAACAGGACGATCTGTGCTTCGGGATGGTGCTCGATGCGGCGAGATATCTTGCCGTTCACCAGCGCACGGGGTTCATTTTTTTGGATGGGCGCACCTTTTCAAGGAGAGAACAGATCGAGGACGCAATTCATGCGGCGGAGGAGGCAGGTTGCTCATGGAAGATTATTCTTGCGACCTGTCCCGACGCGGTCGCCGAAGCGAGATTGATCGCAGATGTGGGCAGGCATCCGGCTGCGAACCGCACGGTCGAGCTCTACCGCGACGTCAAGGCCCGCTTCGAGCCGATCACCCTACAACATTTGGAGATTGACACTTCGCAGCGGCTTGAAGTGTGTGTCCAGCAGGGGCTGGGATATCTAAGGCGAGGCAAATGAGGGAATAGAGAAAGCTGGAGACAGGTGGCTGAACCGGTGCGAAAAAAAGCCCGCCGTTCGTGTCATTCGAGGATAGGTTCGAATGACGCGAGCTGGCGGGCATTCCATCATGCTATTTCCTTTGCTGCGACCTATTGCTGAGACGCTGGCGCTGGAGTGGCTGCGGCTTTCTTGTGGTGCTTCGATGTAGAAGCACTGCGAGACTGCCCCTGGATTTGGGTTTCGTCTACGTCGGTTACTTGCTCAGGAAGGGTGGCTCCTGGCGGGACCTTGTAGATTCTGATTTTCTTGCTCTTCTCTAACCCTGCCTTGACCTGCAACATGGAGGGATCAATGTGCTGGCCGCCCTCGCCCTCGGTGAGATAATACTTGACGTTGACCGAGCGCTGGCCGGCGAGCTGCGTCATTGTGGTCGTTTCATCGTCTTCAGCGTAACCGACGATCACATATTTATCGTTCGGTTCCTGTTGAATCAGGAGCGCCACCTGGTCGAGGGTGGCCTTGCATTCGTTGTCGACGCGGCCGGGTTTGTTGGAGTTGTTAAAGCTGCATTCTCCCACCGAAGTCGATTCCACCACAGCCACGGGTGGAGGCAGAGGAGCCACATTGACTGTGGCCTGGCAGGTTGCGGTCAGGCCATGAGCGTCTGTCACGGTAGCCGTTGTAGTGATTGGGCTGCCTGCTGCGGCACCCGTGGTGTTGAGCGTCGCTGAATCTCCCGTGCCGCTGATGCTGCCTGCGCTGGCTGAGTACGCGTAAGTCAGTGTGCTGTTATCAGGGCTTTGTGCTGAAACGGTAAGCGTTGACGGATCGCCAGACTTTACTTCGCTGGGGCTGACAGCGCAGCTGGCTGTCGGCGGCGGGAACGGCCTCACGGTGAAGCTGGCGCTGCAGTTTACTGAGTTGTTCTTCTTCTCTTTTTCGTCGGCGGCGGTGACCGAAACCGTATAGCTTCCGGGCGCGAGGCCGGCGGTGGCGATTCCAGCGCTCTCGGTGCTACCTGTTACCTGGCCGCCACTGCTGCTCCAGCTGTAAGTGATTGTATGCTTCGGGTTGAAGTTCTGGGTCATGACCGTCGCCGAGACAGGATCTCCCGCCAGGATCGAGGTCGGGTTCACAGAGCAGCTTGCCGTCGGGGGAATCGGCGGAGCTCCACCCAAGGTGAAGACGATTCCTCCCACGTAGCGGAATGAATTCTGGTTGTTCGTGTAGTTTGCGATGTGGTTCGCAGAGAAGCGAGTGAAGAGATAATCTACCTCGACCGGCCGGGCCGAAATGTACTTATTGAGCTTGAGATCGATACCGCCGCCGGCGGCCAGAGCAAATCCGTTGTTGTTCCCGCTGCCCGTCGTCACATCCCCTTCGGCGTTTTCAATTGCGGCATACGCGTTCGTGTGTGCCGCGCCGACTAGAACCTCGGCGAACGGCTGCACGATGCCGCTGTGCTTCTTTAGCTGGGGCCCGAACAAATAAGAGAATGCGTTTCCGTTGGCCTGGCCAGAGTAGCCCGGCAGCTTCTCGAGCTGGTTTTTCAGCCCGGTGCCCTGGGTATACCCCATGAAGTCGGCCTTGATGCCGAAATAGTCCCCGAAGTTGACGTCAAACTGGCCGCCACCCCCGAATACATTAAAACTAGTGATGGGCGACAGGTTGGGGTGGACGTTGAGGAATGAAAATCCAACCGGAATTTCCACTTTGGGCACGTCTTGCGCGAACGCGCCTGCGCTTATCATTAGACTGGCTAAGAGTAGCAAAGACTTTTTCATAAGTACCTTTCCGTCGCTATCCGAAGGATGCTTAGCTGTGGGTTAGCCGTTTCTCAGGAACGTTCGAACACTGACGGTTCGTCCCTACCGTTCCCACCTATCTACAATGGAGGCCGATGGTCGAAAGCGGTCCCATAATCTACGTGCAGGGCACGCTCACGCACTTATCTGAGATATCTGCCATCTTTAGTCTGTGAGGAATCGGGGCGCCGAGGGAATTGGCAAAATTACCAAAGAGAATATGAATAATTGACGACACGCGTTGGATCGGTTTCAGTCCGAGCCTGAGAGATCGGTCCCGATATGGGAATGGGGCTCTCATCGGCCGACTCTTCATTGCCAAGAGATTTCCCATAGAATGTAAGAGTCATGGAAGAATTTCCCCGGCTTACGCGGCTGCCCGCGTACGTCTTCAACATCACCAGTGAACTGAAGGCCACGGCCCGTCGCCGCGGTGAAGACATTATCGATTTCGGCATGGGTAACCCCGACGGCGCAACTCCGAAGCACATCGTCGACAAGATGGTCGAGGCGGCGCAGAAGCCGGTGACGCACCGCTACTCGGTTTCGAAGGGACTGCCTCGGCTGCGCAAGGCGATCGCGAACTGGTATGACCGCCGTTATGGGGTCTCCCTCGATCCCGAGAGTGAGGCCATTGTCACTATTGGCTCCAAAGAAGGGATTGCGCACCTTTGTCTAGCCACGTTGGACCGCGGCGATGTGGTCGTGGTGCCTAACCCGAGCTACCCGATCCACATTTATGGGCCGATCATTGCCGGCGCCAACGTGCGCAGCGTGGCTGTGCACAATACGGATGAGTTTCTTGCTGAGCTCGAACATTCCATTCCTCTGATGTACCCGCGGCCCAAGATGCTCATTCTCAACTTTCCCGCGAACCCGACTACGCAATGCGTCGACCTTCCGTTTTTTGAGCGGGTGGTTGCCTTGTGCCGTGAGCACGAAATCTATCTCGTGCACGACCTCGCCTATGCCGATCTGACCTTCGACGGATATCGCGCGCCATCGGTGCTGGAAGTTCCCGGCGCCAAGGAGATCGCGGTCGAGTTCTTCACACTGTCGAAGAGCTACAACATGCCTGGCTGGCGAGTGGGCTTCATGGTCGGCAACCGCAAATTAGTGGCGGCGCTTGCACGGCTGAAGAGCTACTTCGATTACGGGACTTTTACTCCAATCCAGGTGGCCTCGATTCTCGCGCTTGAGGGCCCACAGGACTGCGTCACAGAGATCGTCGACAACTACCGCCGCCGCCGCGACGTTCTGGTGCAAGGTTTCGACAAGGCTGGATGGAACGTGCAGCTGCCCAAGGCGACGATGTTTGTGTGGGCGGAGATTCCCGAGCCCTATCGCCATCTGGGTTCGCTTGAGTTCTCTCGGAAGCTGTTGCTCGATGCGAAGGTGGCCGTGAGCCCGGGCATTGGCTTCGGCGAGTTCGGCGACGGGCATGTCCGCTTTTCGCTTATTGAGAACGAGGAGCGCACCCGCCAGGCCCTGCGGGGCATCCGGCAAATGTTCGCCCACGACGGAGTGCTGACGACAACTGTCTAAGCTCTTTGTTAGCCTTAGCGTCTGGACGGAATGAAGAAAACCGCAATCATCATAGGAGCAGGGCCGGCGGGCCTTACCGCCGCGTATGAACTGCTGACCCGCAGTGACATTCATCCCATCGTGCTCGAGAAAAGCGATGCCATGGGCGGCATCTCGCGGACGGTCAGGTACAAGGGCAACCGCATCGACATTGGTGGCCACCGTTTTTTCTCCAAAAGCGACCGGGTGATGAACTGGTGGCTCAGCCACATGCCCATCGACTCTACGGCTGGAGCGGGTAGCAAGGAGATCTTCTATCACGGGCAGAGTCGCGAGGTCTCGACGACGGCCACGCAAGACGATGACGCAGTGATGCTCATTCGGCAGCGAAAATCCCGCATTTACTTCCTGCGAAAATTCTTCGACTATCCTATTCGCCTGAGTGCGCAGACCCTGTGGAAGCTTGGCCTCGTGCGCACGGTCAAAATAGGCCTCAGCTATCTGAAGACTGTGCTCTTTCCGCCGAAGAAGGTCGAAAACCTGGAAGACTTCTTTATCAGCCGCTTCGGCCGTGAACTCTATTTGACGTTTTTCAAGTCGTATACGGAAAAGGTGTGGGGTGTGCCTTGCGACAAGATCAGCGCTGAATGGGGAGCGCAGCGCATCAAGGGTCTCTCGATCACGAAGAGCCTCATTCATTTTCTCAAGAGCGGCACCAGTCAGAAAACGGGCGACGTAACGCAGAAGAACACCGAGACCAGCCTGATCGAGAATTTCATGTATCCGAAGTTTGGTCCGGGACAGTTGTGGGAGTTAGTTGCGGACAAGGTTATCGCGATGGGCGGAGAGATTGTTACCGGCATCGACGTGGACCAGATTCATTGCCGGAATGGAGTGGTCGAAAGCATAGGCGCGACGGGTGCGAGGGGATGTCACAGGGATTTTCATGGCGATTATTTTTTCTCCACCATGCCTATTCAGGAGCTTGTCCGCGCCCTCGATGTCCCCGTGCCCGTGGAAGTGAGAGAGATTAGCGAAGGCCTGCAGTATCGTGACTTTATCACGGTCGGTCTGCTGGCCAGCAAGTTGAGCGTCCATGACAAGGCGTCACCGAACCTGCTGATTAAGGACAACTGGATTTATATCCAGGAGCCGGACGTGACCGCCGGCCGCCTGCAGATATTCAATAACTGGAGCCCGTTCCTCGTAAAGGACCCGAATACAGTCTGGATCGGCGTCGAATATTTTTGCTACGACACCGACCCCGTCTGGAAGCAGCCGGATGATGAAATTGCCGCGCTTGCGAAGAGGGAACTGGAGCAGATTGGGATTCTCAAACAGGCCGATGTGCTGGATGCGACAGTGATTCGGGTCCCGAAGACTTACCCCGCCTATTTTGGCGCTTATGAACGTTTTGATGAGCTCCGTGCCTATCTCGATTGTTTTCCGAACCTCTTTCTGGTTGGCCGCAACGGTATGCATAAGTACAACAACCAGGATCACTCCATGCTGACGGCGATGACAGCGGTCGATAACATCATCGCCGGGCGCGAAGACAAGGAGAACATCTGGGCGGTCAACACTGAAATGGAGTACCACGAGGAAGGGACCAATAAAACTGGAGGCGTGGAAGTGCCGGTGGGAGCGGCGAGCCTCTAGTCTGACAGGGGATGCGAGTACCGGCGAAGGTCGGGCTGCATTTGCCGTGATAAAGCGTGCGAGATACTTTAGGGGAAGAGGTTATAGGTGGCTGGATTGCTTCGTTCGATTGCTCGTGGCTATGTCAGGCATTCGCCACTGGAGAAGGGAAAATACCAACTCATCCAGGCAATGCGAAGGATCGACGGGCGAGAAAGCGTGGTGTCCGAGGTGGCCGGACGCTTCCTGATGGACCTCGATCTATCTGAGTATCTTCAGGGCAACCTCTACTATTACGGCTACTATGAACGGGAACTCACTAAATTCATAGAAGAGTCCATTCGACCCGGAGATGTGATGGTAGATGTCGGGGCGAATATCGGTACCTTCTCCCTTCTCGCCGCAAGTCTCGGAGCTACATGCTACGCATTTGAGGCTTCCCCGGATAATTGCGCCGCACTGCGCAGGAATGTTGCGCTCAATGAGTTCAACGGCATCCACGTCTGTGAGTGCGCACTTTCAGACCATCGTGGAGAGACGACCTTTTATTTGTATGAAGAGCCCGGCATGAGAAAAACGTGCGGGCAAAACGCGCTATTTCGCCGGGGGGCGGGGCGAGAAATCAAGGTGCCGCTCGAGACTCTCGATCTGGCGCTAAAGGACCTGCCGCGGATCGACTTCATCAAGAGCGATGTGGAGGGCGCCGACTTTCTCGTGCTTCGAGGCGCGCGCGCAATCCTGGAAAAACATCATCCTACGGTGGTGATCGAGGCCGCCGATGAGTTGGCCTCTAAACTTGGCGGAAGCAATGCAGAGTTGCTTGACATCCTGTGGGACCACGGTTATGAGGTGAGTAGACTCACACAATCGGGATTGCAACCCGTCTTCAAGTCGAGCCCTGCGTTTGCTTTCGCGACTTTGGTTGCGCATTTCCCGTCCTCGTCAGCATAATCCGCCGTTGTCTACAGGAAGGCACTTTCCTCATTGACCGCCAATCGCTAAGATGGTCGGCATGTCTTTTGCACCCAATCGCCGCAGCTTTCTTATTGCCAGTGGAATCACCGCACTGGCCTCGACCCGTGTACTTGGCGCCAATGATGCTTTGCGTGTCGGCGTGATCGGCGCGGGCGGCCGCATGAACAACCTGCTTGACGCCGCCGACAGATGTGGGGGGTACCAGATTGTGGCCGTCAGCGACGTCTATGGCCCGCACTGCGATGCAGTCAAGGAGCGCTCCAACGGCCTTGCGACCACGCATCTTGACTATCACGAGGTCTTGCAGCAGGAGATCGATGCCGTCTTCATAGCCTCACCTGACCACTGGCATGTACGCATGGCGGTCGACGCCCTGGGCGCCGGCAAAGATGTGTATCTCGAGAAGCCGGTTACGCACACTCTCGAAGAAGGAGCGACACTGACCCATGCAGTCCGGTCGAGTAAACAAATTCTGCAGTGCGGGATGCAGCAGCGCAGCTGGACGCATTTCCGCGATGCGGTTGATTTGATCCAGGGTGGAAGTCTTGGGCGCGTGCCGCAGGTGAGGACGTACTGGTGGCAAAACTACAACGTGAGCTGGATTCCGAAGCCAATCGACGTTCAGGCCCTCGATTGGCAGCGGTGGCTCGGTGGCGCACCCGATCAGCCGTTTAGTCTCGAGAAATACTATCGTTGGCGGTGGTTTTGGAATTTTGGCGGCGGCGCAATGACCGATCTCTTCACCCATTGGATCGACGTGGTGCACTGGGCGATGAAGTCCGATCAGCCCAATCAAGTTCAGATGCTCGGCGACAAATATATTTTCGAACAATGGGAGTGCCCGGACACGGTTCAGGCGGCATTGCGCTATCCCGGATTCGATGTGGTCTACGAGGGCATGATGGCTTCCTCAATTGATGATGGCGGGCTTGAGTTTCGCGGCACGGATGCAACGCTCAAAATCAATCGCAGCGGCTTCAGCGTTTACCGCGAGGGGGTTTCGAGCAAGGAAAACCCTGTGCTCAAAGAAGAGAGCTTTCGCGACGGGACGATCACTCACATGCAGAACTTCTTCGACTGCGTGAAAAGCCGCAAGGAGCCGAATGCCCCGGTCGAGGCTGGAGTGGCCGCGGCACGCGCCGGTCACATTGCCAACCTGGCATATCACAGAGGCGGCCAGACCGCGTGGCCAACGAAGACCCCCGCCTGAGTCGTTGGCTGTTCATCGGAAATTAACGAAGAAGAGAATGGGAACCAGCAGTCACGGTCTGGTAACATCCTCTTTTCCAAGGAGATCACTCTACGATGAGTTCGGAACCAGCCTTTCGCTACGAAATCGTCAAGTCGCGCAACGAAGAGCTCGGCGTCGACGTGACGACGATCCACTGTCACGGACGGCTGACCAACGACAACGCAGGTCAGATCAAAGAGCTGGTTAAGCCAATGATCGGTCATGGGGGCCATATTGTCATTGACCTCGGCGACCTCAGCTACCTCGACAGCTCGGGCCTGGGAGCCCTGGTCGGCCTGAAAGTCTCCGCGCTCAACACTGGCCTCTGCCGCCTCGAACTCGATAATCTCACTCCGCGGGTGAAGGAACTGCTGAGTTTGGCGAATTTGACGAAACTGTTCTCGTCGTAGAGATTGCCGTCCGCAGGATTTTCGCCTTCAATTCCTGCTAATAAGCACGCATGGCCGCGAATGGAATCCTTGGCCGGTGCATTACCATCACTACAGGCACATGGATTTTCAGCTGGTCAGCGATTACAAGCCGCGCGGCGATCAACCTCGCGCGATCGATGAACTCATCTCCGGCATTGCGGCTGGCGAGCAGCACCAGACACTCCTTGGCGTTACCGGCTCGGGCAAGACCTTCACGATGGCGAAAATCATCGAGGAGCTAAACCGACCCGCTTTGATCCTGGCTCACAATAAGACCCTTGCCGCGCAGCTCTTTCACGAATTCAAGCAGTTCTTCCCTTCAAACGCAGTCGAGTATTTCGTCTCCTACTACGACTACTACCAGCCCGAGGCGTACATTCCGTCCGGAGACCTGTATATCGAAAAAGAAGCGACCATCAACGAGGAGTTGGACAAGCTGCGCCTCTCGGCGACGCGCTCGCTCTTTGAGCGCCGCGATGCAATCATCGTGTCTTCAGTCTCGTGCATCTATGGCCTTGGCTCGCCGGAGGCCTATTATGGCATGCTGATGCTGCTTGAAAAAGGGCAAAAGATTCGACGTGAAGACATCACGCGCCGACTCGTGGAGATCCTGTACGACCGCAACGACGCTGATTTCCGCCGAGGGACATTTCGGGTGCGCGGCGATGTCATCGAGGTCTTTCCCACTTACGACGAGAATGCCTTTCGGATTGAGCTCTTTGGCGATGAGATCGAGTCGCTGTCACAGATCGATCCGCTCTTCGGGACCGTGCGGCAGAAGTATGCGCGTCTGCCGATTTATCCCAAGTCACATTATGTAGTTCAGCCGGAAAGGCGGTCTACGGCCGTAGCCACCATTCTTGAAGAACTCGAATGGTGGGAGAAAGAACTCGAGAACCAGGGTCGGCTCGTCGAGTCCCAGCGCGTTCATCAGCGTACTCGATTCGATCTCGAGATGATCAAGTCGATGGGCTATTGCCATGGCATCGAGAATTACTCGCGCCATTTCTCTGGGCGGCTGCCAGGTGAGCCACCTCCGACGCTCCTCGACTACTTTCCGCGCGACTTTCTGGTTTTTGTCGATGAGTCGCATGTTACGGTACCCCAGCTTCACGGGATGTGGCATGGTGACCGGTCGCGAAAGCAGAATCTTGTTGATTATGGATTCAGATTGCCGTCGGCGATGGACAATCGTCCGCTTAAGTTTGAGGAGTTTGAAAACCGGACCGGACAGGTCATCTATGTCTCGGCGACGCCGGGCGCCTACGAACTTACAAAGTCGTCGGGAGTGGTGGTCGAGCAGATTATCCGGCCTACTGGGCTAGTCGATCCGGAGATAGAGATACGTCCGATTCGTGGTCAGATCGATGATTTGCTGGCGGAGATTCGCACCAGGGCTGCGAAGAACGAGCGGGTGTTGGTGACGACTCTTACCAAGCGAATGGCTGAAGATCTTGCCGGCTACTACAGCGAGGTCGGCGTGCGTTGCCGCTATATGCACTCGGAGATTGAGACATTGGAGCGCATTCGCATCCTGCGCGACCTGCGCAAGGGCGAATACGACGTGCTCATCGGCATCAACTTGTTGCGCGAGGGACTCGACCTTCCCGAGGTTTCGTTGGTCGCGATTCTGGATGCCGATAAAGAGGGTTTCCTGCGCAGCTCCGGGTCGCTGATCCAGACGATTGGCCGGGCGGCGCGCAACATCAATGGCCGCGCAATCCTCTACGGCGACAAGATGACCGACTCGATGAAGCAGGCCATCGATGAAACTAATCGTAGGCGTGAGGTGCAGGTTGCGCACAATGAAGAGCACGGCATCACGCCTACTTCGATCATTCGCGCCGTCGATATGTCGCTAGCCCAGATACTCAAGGCAGAATATGCCGATCTGACGGACCAGGAAGAGGGCATGCCTGAGTTCAAAAACCAGTTGGAGCTCGATGCTTATATTGCGAATCTGGAATCGGACATGAGAGAGGCGGCGAGGAAGTTCGAGTTTGAGAAGGCTGCGAAATTGCGCGACCTGGTCAAGGATTTGCGGACGAAGGAATTCCTGTTTTCGTAGCTCTTAGTGGAAATCATGCGACTGCACGGCCGCCTCGCTCAACATTAGCTGCAATACTCGGTCGGCCCGGACATGAACGACCGTGTCCTGATTCTGCAGCTTACCCTCGACCAACAAAAACTTTCCGCGGCTGATCAAGACGCGCTCGCGCTCGTAAAGTTCAGGACCGATGATCACGTTCATGATGCCCGTTTCATCTTCCATCGAGAGAAAGATAAAGCCTTTGGCCGTTCCGGGCCGTTGACGGGCGATCACGCAGCCGGCGGCGCGCACATATGCGCCATCGCGATGTGCCTGCAATTCCTGTGCAGAAAGAATGCGCCTGCGGCGAAGCTCTTCGCGACGATAGGCCATGGGATGGCGGCCGACGGTTACTCCGGTGCCGGAGTAATCGGCGACGAGCCGTTCTTCAGTGGTCATCTGGCGCAATGGCGAATTATCTGCCTCTTCAGCTGGAGGCACGTTGCGCTGCCGCAATAACGGTCCAACAGGACGTCCTGCCTGCTCGACCTGCCAGAGCGCGTCGCGCCGATGCTGGACTCCTCCAAGATTGTTGAGGGCGCCGACGCGCGCGAGCTGTTTTAATTCGCGGGGATTCAGCTCTGGGACTCGCAACGCTAAATCATCAGTTGAACGAAACAGACCATCCCGCCCTCGCGCCGCCGTGATTGCTTCCGCTGATTGTTGGCGCAACCCTTTGACGTAAAGCAAGCCCATTCGTAGTGAGAGGCTTTCGTCAGGTTCTTTTTCTACTGTACATTGCCAATCGGAACGCTGGACATCGATTACTCTGACACGCAGGTCATGCCGTTGAGCATCTTTGACGATTACTGCCGGCATATAGAAGCCCATCGGTTGGTTGTTGAGCATCGCGCAAGTAAACGCGGCGAGATAATGCACCTTGAAGTAGGCCGAGGCATAGGCAATCAGCGCGAAGCTCGCTGCATGCGATTCGGGAAATCCGTAGAGGGCAAATGAGGAGATACCCTGCACGATGCGATCCTGGGTCGGCGGGTCGAGGCCGCGTTCGGTCATGCCTTTGCGGAGCTTGACTTCGAGTTCTTTCATTCGCGCCATCGAACGCTTCATGCCGACAGCGCGGCGGAGTTCCTCAGCCTCTGCGCCTGTGAAGCCGGCCACTGTCATTGCGATTCGCAGTAGCTGCTCCTGAAAGAGCGGCACGCCGAGGGTTCGCTCTAAGACTGGTTTGAGCGAGGGATGCAAATACGTGATCTCTTCCTTGCCTTGTCTCCGGCGCATGTATGGGTTCATGTTGCCGCCGACGATTGGACCGGGGCGAATGATCGCGACCTGCACGACAAGGTCGTAGAACTTGTCGGGCTTATTACGCGGAAGCGAGGCCATCTGCGCGCGGCTCTCCACCTGGAACATGCCGACGGTGTCGGCGCGTTGTAGCGTTTTGTAGGTGAGCTCATCTTTTTCAGGAAGTTGCGCGAGGTCTTCGATCTTGCCATAGTGACGGGGAATTAGCTCCAGGCAATCTTTCATGACTGCCATCATTCCCAGCCCGAGCAGGTCGACCTTGATCAAGCCCATGTCGGAGCAGTCTTCTTTGTCCCATTGCACTACCGTGCGGCCTGGCATCGAGGCACGTTCCAGGGGGACGACGTGGTTCAATTGCCCCTGACAGATCACCATGCCGCCGGAATGTTGACCCAAGTGTCGTGGCAGGTCCTGCAAGCGGAGGCATAACTCAAGATACTTGGCGATACGAGGATGCTTGAGATCGAAGCCGGCATGGTGGAAGCTATGGGCCATAGTGTCGTTGGGGCCTCGCCACTCCCAATGGCCGACGAGGCTCGAGAGCCTGCCAAGCGTCTCCGCATCGAAGCCGAGCGCTTTGCCAACCTCGCGCGCGGCTGACTTGCCTCGATAGGTAATGACGTTGGCCGTCATGGCCGCGCCGAGTTCGCCGTAGCGCTGGTAGACATATTGAATGGCCTGTTCGCGTTTATCTCCGGAGGGCAAATCGAGATCGACGTCGGGCCACTCGCCGCGGCTCTCGCTAAGGAAGCGCTCGAAGAGCAGATCCATGCCGACAGGATCGATGGCCGTAATCTCGAGCGCGTAGCAGACAACCGAGTTGGCTGCGCTGCCTCGTCCCTGAATAAGGATTCCATTTTTCTTGCAGAACTCTACGATGTCCCAGACGATCAGGAAATATCCGGCAAAGCCCAATTGCGCGATGAGGGAGAGCTCGCGATCGACTTGTTTTCTCACTTTGGCCATCAAGTCTGGATCGTTCTTCACGCTATAGCGGCGGACAACTCCTTCTTCAACGCGCTTGCGCAGGAAGCTATCCATCGATTCGCCGTCGGGTACGGGATAACGAGGAAATTCGTAGCCAAGATCGTCGAGCTCAAATGCAAGACGTTGCGACAGCGCACCGGTATTTGCGATCGCCTGCGGCACATCGCGAAATAGTTCATTTATCTCTTTCGCTGAACGCAGATGCCGCTCGGCGTTGAGTGTCAACAATCGCCCCGCATGATCGAGGTCGGTATGGTGACGGATGGCAGTGAAAATATCCAGCACTTCATGTTCGTAGGCACTTGCGTAACGCACACCGTTGGTTGCAAGCACAGGAAGCTTGAGCGACCTGGCGATGCGGATTGCCGCCTGGTTGCGCCACTCCTCTGCGCGCTCGCGATGGCGCTGCAGTTCGATGTAGACATTCTCGCGGCCAAAGATGGAGACTAGGCGCTCGACGATTTTCACTCCGGCTTTTTCGCCGCCATTGACAAGCCCGGCGGCAAGTGGCCCTTCGTCGCCGCCTGTCAGGCAGATAAGTCCGTCGGAGAACTGTTCGAGATCATTGAAGGTCGCAGCACCCTCGCATTTCACCGTCTCGCGCATCTTGAACTGAGTGATCATCTGGCACAGGTTTTGATATCCAGTGCGGTTGAGCACACAATAACGGCAGACGCGACGGTTCGGATGAAAATTGGTGTGGCAGCCACTCAGGTGGAGTCAGCCGAGGGCCGAGATCTTTTACGGAAATCTCCGCGCCAACATGCGCTCGAACATGTTTTTTGCGGCCCAGAGTATGAAATCGCGCCGAGCCGTAAAATCCGTTGCGGTCTAGCAGCGCTATTGCCGGCATCTCGAGTTCGGCAGCGCGTTCAATCAGCGACTCCGGCAACGATGCGCCTTCGAGAAAGCTGAATGCGCTGGAGGCATGAAGTTCCACATAGCCCTCAGTCATAGAGCGCCTGGATTTGCCACTGATTGCCGATGAGATTGCAAGTCATGCAACACAGCAGTTGGCTGCCTGGCTGATGGGTAGAGATACTGTCTCTCAAGCGGGCGATAATGTCCCACTCTTCGATCGACCAGTGGCCGTCCGTCCACCATCCTCCTGCGGCGCGCCAGGGACCGTAAGTTTTTTCTGCCTCATAGGCGATCCCGCGAAAATAAAAGATATGTGGACAACGATTGCGGAGAGTCATTGCGACCCTTTCTGCGGGGCGAAGGCATCGCATGACAGCAGCTGGCAGTTTTGGCTCGGGATGTTTCTCCGGCATCGACGTAATCACAGAGAAGGGCTTCATGCGGAAGCCATCTGGCTCGTGAGAGTCTCTAAGTTCAACGCCGCCGACGCGTTCTTCACCAACGACCGCGCGGATACGTGCCAGCATCACATCCAGACGGCCTGACTCAGGCAGTTGCGGAGAAAAGAGCCCTAACTGTACTTTGCCGACTATACCTGTTTCCGCGCGCAGGAATATCGACGCCACTGCCGCATGCGGAGGATGAGCGATCCAATCCAGGTGAAGCAACTTAAGCCACAGCTGCTTGTCGTTGGTGAGCAAAGCGGGTCGCACTACACGGATGTGATGGCTGTTGTCATCCAAGCCGAGTTCTGACGTGATGACTGCCAGGGAGAGGATTCGCGCAGCGGCACGGGCAATCAGTTGATCGAGCATCAGGCTGACGCCGAAGAGCAGGGAATCGAGCACCTCAACGCGTGTGTCAAGCTCAAGATGCTCTTCTAAACGAAAGACGGGATCGAGCGGCAAAAACAGATGTGAGGATTCGCCGCGCGCCAGTTGACGTAGACGTTGACCTTCCTGCCCTAGACGGGCGATCAAGTCTTTTTCGGGGAGCATGGCCAGTACACCCAGGGTAGTAACGCCCCATTGCGAAAAAATCTCGGCGTATTCGGGGGAGATATCCAATACAGAGAGCGGCAGGTCAACGAGCGCGTGACGCTCAGCTCCCGCGAGGACAACTATTGGCGATTGATTGGAGTAACTGCCACGCGCTAAACAAACAGCAGTATGGAAGTTAGAGCTGACTGCGATAGAAGCGCAAACACCGAGAGTTGCAAGTGCATCCTTAACAAGGATGGCCATGCGTTGTGGAGGGCCGAAGAGCTTGTCGGTTCCAGCGATATCGAGGACGCAACTGAAGGTGTTGTTATCGCTAATATCCTCGATGCGCGGCGAAAAGCACCCTGCAGATTCAAGCAAGGCAAGCCGGGTAGCCTGCTCCTCGACGGTAGAGCGCCTGAGCAAAGTCACCGAGGGAAAGCTGTCCATTTCTGCGCGGCTCATTCCAGTGACAACGCCCAATTTGCGAGCACTGTGATTGAAGGAACAGACCTGTTGAAAGGGAGCTTCTCCTTCCATAACTACAACTGCTTTTTTGCGCAGCTCAGGGCGCAATCGCAGTAGTGCCTGCACGGGAAATTCTCGCGCGTAGACGCAGAGATGGAGTTCGACGTTCATCGCCCGCCAGCCCATGGGGTTCGGCTAAGCCACTCTATGCCGCTTTCTCGCCGCGGAGGCTTTCTGATCGGCACGACATTAGATTCTTCCTCTTCAAAACGTTTGCGCGTCAGTTCGACATGGTTCTTGAGGCCCACAAAAATGGTTTCTCCGAACTCTACCGGTTGTGCCGAGTCGAGACGCAACACCGCACCGGCGCTGCTTTTTGCGCAGGGGTGCTGGGTCAGCATGAGAAAGCTGGATTGGGTTCGTTCGGCGGCGGCGCGGTAGCGGAACCAGGTTGCCAGCGGCACACGCGAGGCAAATTCGGGAGCAATGCCTCCCATATCGAGAACAATGGCGCTGAAGCCGCCTGCCTGCAAGATCAGGTCAGTAACACGCAGGGCCTGGTCGAGTCTCGACCATGGCTTTGATGCAGCAGATGTCACAGCTTTTCTAAGCCTGCGTTCGATAGCCACGGCTTCAATATGCTTTTTTTGCGGACGAGGCTTATGCTGTGGTTCTGCGCAACGCGGTTCATAGGCCTCGCGTTGTTCAAGCACATACGATCCGCGACGAGCCGGCAGCCGGTCGGTCGCAATTTGTTCTTCGCGATGACGTTGTCTGGTGTAACCCATGATGTTGCGTTTAGTGGGCGATTTGGCGCGCCTGGTGTTCCAACAATACGATCGCGCTTGTATTTTGCTTTGACTCCGAGCAGGTCGACGATCGCTGCCGGTAGTCCCTTACTTTCGCCACGGGGATGCGGGCTGGTTCCCCCAAACTGCAACCGGGCTGTTTGCGGAGGTTTGGTCTCCAACTGAGTATCTGTGCGGATTTCGCTATGAGGTGCAACCGCATCACCGCAACGCACCCAGAGCAGGCGGTCGAGATTGAGGCCGGCTGCGGCTGCCGATTCAGGATGTAGTGCATCAGAGACATCGACCCAGGCACAGGCTTTTCCCTGATGGGTGATGCTGGCGAGAAAGGCGAGCGCCAAAGTCGTGCGTCCGGAACATTCCGGCCCGACAATTTCAGAGATGGCGCCCACGGGCAGGCCGCCGCCAAGCAGGTCATCGATTGCAGCGATTCCGGTTGCTACCGTCGGGCGAATTGCGCGAGGTTGCGGGGTCAGCGCAGAAGGAATCCGTTGCGCGAGCGCAGCTTCGATTTCAGCGCGGATTTGAGCAGAGGCAGACATGAATAAGGCAATCTATCTTCGCCTTATATTCGCCTATGGCTGGACGTCACGCAACCACGATTGTGAACGGTATGCCTCAAATTATGGGCAGAATATCCCGTAATTGATTGAATGTAGGAAACATAGATCGTTGAATTTGATTTAAGAAAATACAGGAGAATCGGTCTTGATAAAGCCGATTGATCAGAGCCGGGTGCTCCAATCTGTAGTTTTGAACCAATAGTTCCGCCGCTCTTCGAGCCAGTCGTTGGCGGTCCTCGAATAGATCCAGGAATTCAGAAAATTAACGAAGCCCATATCTCCCCGGCGTACGGCGAAGGCGGAAGGGAAGGTCGCCAGCTTCACGCCCTGAGGGAAGCTGACGCTCTGTGGGAAGAATTTGGCAACGATTTCCGGCCTCGGAGAGTCGGCAGCCGCGGCGTCGATTTTTCCGTGGACCAGAGCGCTGAAGAGTTCGGCATCGGTGGAGTAGGTCTTGATCTGCGCTTCGGGAAGCAGGATTGAAGTCATCTCCTCGGCGGTTGTGCCTTCGAGGGAACCGATTGTCAGAGTGGGCTTGTTGAACTCCTGCAAAGCGGTGAACTGGCCGGCGGTCTTGATGTTCGCAGCCAGAGTCACGTCGGTGGTGTTAAAGGGATTGCTAAAGTTAACCTGCAGGGCGCGTTGAGGCTCGATTGAAAAGCCAGAGATGATAATGTCGAATCGGTCAGCGAGCAGATCGGGAATCAGATATTTGAAGGCATCGGGATAAAACTCCACCTCGACGCCCATGTCGCGCGCCAGCTTCCTAGCGACGTCGACGGAAAAGCCCATGAACTTACCGTTCTTGTCATGCGTCGCCCAGGGCACAATCTCGGTAATACCGACGCGCAGCTTGCCGCTTTTTTTGATTCGAGCGAGCATGTCGTCAGTTGTGCGAGGAGCGACGGCTGGGGTTTTCCCCAATGGCGAGGCCTTTGCCTCCGGCGCCTGGGCGCGGCCGGCAAGGGCTGTGCAAAGAAGGGCTGCTAAGAGCAGGGGAATGGTCAGTCGGCGGTGAGAAGTGAGTTGTCCCATAGTCATCGTCACGAGTCAGCGGTACCTGTTAGGCCGATTGTTGTAGCCGTCGTCATAGCCCGCGGCAAAATCGTTTTGAAATTGTGGAGTGTAGCGGTTGCGGTATCTCTGGTAGTACGGATCAAGGTCATCGTCCCAATCGCGCTGGCCACTGCGGTAGCCGTCGCGATAGTAGTCCCTGCGCTGTTGGTCGGAGCTGTAGTGGCTATCGTCGTTGTTGTCGTTATTGTTTTGTGAGGCGATGATGGAGCCAATGACGATTGCGCCCAGGATGCCCGCAGCAACGGCGGCTCCTGTGTTGCTTCCGCCTCCGTTGTTGTTATTGTCGTAGCCAAACTGGAACTGGGCACGACAGCCGCGATCGACCCATATGCCGCGATAGTCGTATCCCCAACTGTAGCCTTGCTGACATGGTGAGCCGGAAATCTGCCGGGTGAGAGTGACGCTGTTTTGGGTATTAGCGCGGCAGTAGCGATATCCTCCATCGTTACTAGAGCAGGTGAGGGAGCCGCTCTGAGCGATGGCGGGCATCGTCGAGGCTAGCACGCAGCCGGTCAGTAATATAGAGGTTGCTCGATAGAGCCGGTCGAGTCGATTCATGGTCGTGTCCTGCCGTGTCTGGGCCGCTGCGGAGTGAGTCGAGCTATGCATTTATGGCTTGAATAATAATTGACAGGCGATAGAAGTCCAGTGGCATTTCAGCTTTTTAATTTGCATTTGGGGCCATTGGTTTTGGCCCAGTCCGGCTTAATGACCTGGCGGCCTCGGCCGATGGCGAGCGCATCCGCGGGAACGTCGTCGGTGATGCACGATCCGGCTCCGATGAAAGCGCCGTCGCCGAGAGTTACCGGCGCGACGAGAGTCGAATCGCTTCCGACGAAGACGTCGTTGCCGATGGTGGTCATGTATTTATTGACGCCGTCATAGTTGCAGGTGATGGTTCCGGCGCCAATGTTCGTGCCGGAGCCAATATTCGGCGTCGCCGAGGTAGGTCAGATGGTTGGCCTTGGAGCCTTTGCCCATCTTGATCTTCTTGGTTTCTACGAAGTTGCCGATGTGCGCTCCCTCGCCGATCTCGCTGCCGGGGCGGATGTGCGCGTAGGGTCCAATGAATGAACCGGTACCGATGGTAGCTTCGGTGAGTAGGCTGCCATTGCGGATTAGGACATTGTTTTCAATCTTAGAGTTCTCAATGATGGAGTGCGAGCGAATGCGGCAGTCTTCGCCGATGGTTGTGCGCCCGAGCAGCTGGACGAAAGGTTCGATAATCGTATCTGCGCTAACAGTTACGTCTGCGTCGATGGTGACGGTCTCGGGGCGAAAGATGGTGACTCCTGAGGCCATGAGCTGACGCGCCTTGGCGGCGCGCATGGTGGCGTCGAGCTCCATCATTTCGGCGATGGTGTTGGCGCCGAGCACTTCGGTCGGGTCTTCGGACTTGATCGCAACGACACGTTGTCCGGCAGATACAAGGATTCCGGCCATGTCAGTCAGGTAAAGCTCGCCGTGGGCGTTGTTGGTCGCGAGCGAGTCGATGTGTTCGAAGAGTGGAGCGGTCGCAAACGCGTAAATGCCGGAGTTGATCTCCGGCGCGGTCATTTGTTCCGGAGTGAGTGCTTTTTGCTCGACGATGGCGGTGACTTCGGGAGAGTCCGAGTTACGGCGAAGGACGCGTCCATAGCCAAGGGGATCGGCAGGCACGGCGGTGAGGATGGTCATCGCGGCCAGTTGTTCGAAGTGGAAGTCGCGCATTCGAGCGATGGTCTCTGGCCGGATGAGTGGTGCATCGCCTGAGAGCACCAGCAGCATGTCGTAGCGCTTCACTTGCTCGCGTGCACATTGGATCGCGTGACCAGTGCCCCGCTGTTCCGCCTGCAGGACGAATTGGACCCCAGTGTCGGCAACAGCGGCTTTGACCTTCTCCGCTTCGTGGCCGACGATCACGTAAATATCAGGCGGAGAGACAATCTGTGCAGCCGCTGCGATGACGTGCGCGATAAGTGGCTTGCCGCCGATCTCATGCAGCACCTTGGGGCGTTTCGATTTGAGCCGTGTGCCTTTGCCTGCGGCCATAATGGCAATTGCGAGTCGCATTTATCGCTCCAAGTTATTTATTCGGAGATCCTCAAAGGCCGAGTGCGAGGTGGTCTTCATGGCTGGCGAGTCGAAGTCACCGCTGATGCCGAGAATCACGGTCGGAAGTTGCAGCGCAAGGAGCGTTGCTGCAGATTTATGGACTGTTGACATCGATAGGACGAACCTCAATTGGGCCTCTGGAATCGACACGGGAAGCTTGACTCGAAGCTATCCGCGTGTCAGCGCAGTGTCAAACGGCCGGGAGCCTTGACGGCACAATGGGCATTCACTAAGCTCGATTGGATTCAGGAACCGTGAATGAGCGCAACTACTTTCCCCGCTGTCTCTGTCTCTCTGTTGCCATAGAACAATTGCGTTTGTCTTGCATAGTCCGCTCTGAGAGGCGGCGCACTCGATATTGCCTGAAGTATCTGCCTAAGGATGGCCATGATTCAGAAATCAAAATGCAATAATTCTGTCCTTCGCTTGGCTGTTCGCTTTTGTGCCTCAAGCGTCCTCGGAGCCTTGTTTCTCAGTACCACGAATTTCGCCTACACACAGCAAACCGCAGCCAATCCTGCCCGCATTACTGAGGCCGTCGACAACACGGTTCTGACAACGCTGAAAGGGAACGTGCACCCGCTGGCAAATCCTAAATACGACAAGGGGCCGGCTAATCCCTCGCTGCCGGCTGACCGGATGCAGCTGGTTTTGAAGCGCAGCCCTGGACAGGAGATTGCGCTCCGCCAGTTCCTCGGTTCACTTCAGGACCCGAACTCGCTGCAATACCGCAAGTGGGTCACGCCCGAGCAACTTGGGGAGCGGTTCGGCGTGTCCGATGGAGACATACAAGTTGTAAGCAATTGGCTCACATCACAGGGTTTCACGGTCGATAAGGTCAATAAGACAAAGATGCTGATTGAGTTTTCCGGCACCGTCGGCCAGCTGCAGGCCGCCTTTCACACCCAGCTCCATCATTTTCTTGTGAACGGCCAGCAACACATGGCCAACATCTCGGACCCGCAAATTCCCACCGCGCTTACGCCGGTTGTCGTAGGGGTTTCGAGCATGAACAACTTCTTCCCCAAATCCCCGCACCTCAAGCCCACGCCAGCGGAATATGACAAGGCGCTGGGCAGATTTGTGCCCACTCTCACCGCGGGTTCGCCCGGCTCCTATTTGCTCGCCGTCACTCCGGCGGATGCGGCAACCATCTATGACACACCGAACCCGTTAAATCTGAAGTTCACGAGCGGTACTTCCTATACCGGCGCCAATACCACAATTGGAATCATCGGCGAATCAGATATCGATCTCAGGGCTGTCGCCAACTACCGCAGTCTTTTTGGGCTTCCCGCCGTTACGCCAACGGTGGTTGTCGACGGTCCCGATCCAGGAACGGATCCTGATGGAGCGGTAGAGGCATATCTCGATCTTGAGGTCTCCGGCGGCCTCGCGCCGGGCGCCACGCAGTATTACTACGAGGCCGGCGATACTTCTTTTAACTATGGGTATTTCTACGCCATCAAGCGGGCGCTCGACGATAACTTAGTCGGTATTGTCAGCGCGAGCCTGCAGACCTGCGAGATCTATTTGGAAACTTCGGGCAATCAGCTGATTTACGACCTGTGGGAACAGGCCGCCGCCCAGGGAATCACAGCGACCGTCGCCAGCTCCGACAGCGGTTCGGCGGGATGTGACGATTTCGACACACAGCAAAAGGCATTCTTAGGGCTGCAGGTCAACGGGTTGTCCTCGACGCCGTTCAACGTCTCGGTCGGTGGTACCGACTATGACGTCTTGACGAGCGATTTTACTCAGTATGTGTCGACAACCAATCGATCGAATTATGGCTCAGCCCTCGGCTATATTCCAGAGTTGCCGTGGAACGACTCCACGATAACGAACGCATTGCTAAGCGCTAATACCCCTGCAGTCGATTCGAACGGAGACACCAACATCGTCGCCGGTGGCGGGGGCGCCAGCGGTTGCGTCAACCCGGACCTCGATTCCGAAGGGAATCTGCTCGGCTGCAACCCGTCTTATTCGGGAAGCGCGATTACCGGGTGGGCGAAGCCGTCGTGGCAGATGGGCGGAAACCTGAATATTCCCGCCGACGAGGTGCGCGATCTACCCGATGTTTCTTTGCTCGCCGGGGACGGAACTCGCGACGCAGCGTGGCTGGTCTGCTCCAGCATCGACTTCAGCGGGAACCCGGTCACCGATTGCGTGCCGAGCGGGGGGAGTTTTGAGGCTGAGTTGGTCGGAGGAACCTCCGCTGCCACCCCGGCATTTGCCGGAATCTTAGCTCTCGTCAGCCAGAGCCAGAACGGGGCGCGATTAGGGCAGGCCAACTACGTGCTCTATAACCTGGCCAGCCATAGTAGCTTATATGGCAGCATTTTCCACGACATAACGGCGGGCAACAATTCTGCCTATTGCGAGGCCGGAACTCCCGACTGCGGCGGCAATCTTTTCGAGATGGGATATAACACCGGCGCTGAGTACGACCAAGCCTCGGGCCTGGGGAACGTGGATGCGACGCAACTCGTCAACGATTGGAACAAGGCGACCTTCACCTCGTCTACAACCGCATTTACCATCAACGGCGGCACTGTCCCCGTAAGCATCACCCACGGCGACACCGTCACGTTAAACGCCACGGTAACGGGGGCAGGAGGAACGCCGACAGGTAGCGTAGCAATCGTCGGCAACGCCAACCAGGAGGCCAACACCTATGGCGCCAACGGAATCGCCGTCCTTGCGTTGAGCAACGGAACGACTGGGGCGACCAGTTTCAGCGATCTGCCCGGCGGTGCCTACACGGTCTCCGCAAACTACGGCGGTGACATCACCTTCGCGCAGAGCCAATCGTCTCCTGCGATTCAGGTTACAGTTGCAAAAGAGAACAGCATTCTGGAGCTGACCGCGGAGACGTTCACGGGAAATGTTACGCCATCAGCCAGCTATCCTTATGGGACCTACATTACCCTAGACGCCCAGCCGGTTGGACAATCGCAGGTGAACGCCCAAACTCCCGCCTCTGCGACCGGCTCTGTGATCTTCAGCGATTCGTCGGGGCTGCCCTCTGGTGTCTCCGGCACTGTGGCGATCAATAGCTTTGGATACGCCGAGCTGCCCCTGTACTACTGGTCGGTCGCTTCTCACGCCGTGAGCGCCAGCTACGGGGGTGACAACAGCTTCAACTCGAGTTCGGCTGCGGCCATCCCATTCAACATCGCCAAAGCGCCGACGGCCAGCACGGTCATCTCGAGCGTCAGCTCGGTAAGCGGCGGAACTTTCACCGTTACCTCGGTGATTACGCCAACCCCGGCAAGTGGCGCGACGCCACCGAGCGGCACCGTCGCTCTGACCGCTAATGGCATTACGATCGGCACAGGTGCGGTTACGGGAACGGCGAGCTCTACCACAGGCGCCGCGCTTGGCACCGTCGCCATCACCGTCTACGCAATCTCGCTGATGTCAGGAGCCAATACGATCACCGCAACTTATAGCGGCGACGCGAACTACTCTGCATCCTCGGGGACGGTCGTCGTGACATGGACGGCCGTCCCGAGCCTCGCTATCTCTGGCAGCAGCATCGCGCCGATCACAGCCGGCAGTTCTGGCGACAGTGTGATTAGTCTAGTCCCGAATGGCGGATTCACTGGCGCAGTCAACCTGACGTGCTCGGTCAGCCCAAGTGCCGGCGCCTCGGTGCCGACTTGCGCTTATGATCCAACATCTGTGACCATCCCAGCCGGTCTACCCGCTATTTCTTCACTCACCGTCACAACTACCTCGACAACCACGACAGGAGCTTACACAGTGGCCATCAACGCCGCCGATGCCGCGACCGGCAGGATCACTGCGACGGGAACGCTGCCTTTCACCGTGAATGCGGTTGTGGTGCCGTCGACGATTGCTCTGACTCCCGCTCCGACGGCCGTCACGATCAGCAGCCCGGGCCAATCGGGAACGTCTACGGTAAGCGTGACGCCAACCAACTATACGGGGACGCTTAACCTTACCTGCGTGCTCGCCACTTCGCCGAGCGGGGCGAATGCCTCCTACAACCCAACCTGCACAGTGCCCACTACGCTGGCCATTACCTCATCCAGCGTGGCGACGACTACCTCAAACATCGCGACTACCGCGCCAACCAGCGGCGCTCTGGCATATCCGGAGACCAATCGCGGGACGAAACACTGGTATTCGGCGGCAGGTGGCGCGGCGCTGGCATGCATACTCTTTTTCGGGATTCCGGCGCGTCGTCGAGGCTGGAAATCGATCCTAAGCCTGTTGGTCTTCCTGGTAACCTTGGCGGGAGTTGGCTGTGGGGGCGGAGGAGGCGGCGGTGGCAACTCGGGCACGCCTGGGACGACAGTTGGGACCTACACTTTTATGGTGACGGCAACCGACTCCAAGACCTCGACGATCACGGCGATGGGCACGGTGACCGTGACCGTTAACTAGCCACCATCACGAAAGGGGCCGTACTCGATCTCGGGAGCGGCCTATTCCTTTACTCTTTATTCGACAATCTCTAACGCTTTGCCCACAATCCGGGGTCGATCTCGGCGAAGAGGGAATCGCGCTCTTCGAGCTCGGTGAGCGTCTTCTGACCATCCGGTGAGAGCGCGGGGTTGGCGAGGAACTCCGCCCAGAGCGACTCCAACTGGGCAAACTCGTGGCGATGGCCATGGAAACGTTTCTCCGCGTAGTCGCGGGCTGCGGCGGTGGTGATGAGGAATTGCCAGTCTGACGACTCAAGCAGCAACAACTCGCGCGCCATTTGTTTCGCAATGCGCTCGCCCCAACCGCCATCGCGCCAGCGATCGTCACCGGCCACGTCGCGCATCACGCGCTCAACGCGGTAGAGATGGCTCCAGGTCCAGGCGGTTTGGTCGTTGAGCCAGACTTCGTTGTTGCCGTTCTTACCCCACGATCCCTCACCCAGTTGCGACTTCAACACGGCGGGAATTCGGGCCAGGTATTCGCTGCAGGTGACCAGCGCGACCGGCAAGTCTTTTCGGTCGAAGAGGCGGGCGACCTGCTCGAGCCACAGCGGACCCTCGAACCACCAGTGGCCGAAGAGCTCGGCGTCAAAGAGTGACGCGAGTATCGGCGGCTGGTGTTCGTCGGCGACTCCCTGGAGGGAAGTGGTGACAAGATCAACAAAATGCTCGGCGTGGACGACAGTGCGTGCCTGGGCTTCTTCGGGATAATAGGGCTGCTTTAGCTCCATTTCGGACTGCGCCAGCGTGACCTGCCAGTAGCGATGCCCTCCGGGCCAGCGCTTCTTATGAAAGTCGAGATATTTGCCGTCGGCGGGGTAGCCAGTGTCTCCGCTCCAAACCTGCAGGCCAGTCTGCGGGTCGCGGGGAAACACGGTGACAGGATGAGTTTCGGCGCGTGGGCCGTCCACGATATAGGGGTGGTAGATCGCCTCCAAATCCCGTTTGCGCCGAAGCTCATGGGCGGGCAGGTTGTGGAGCAGCAGCCCAAGGTTGCCGGACATCATCTGGTACGGAGTGAAGAGGATCGACTCTTCGACGAGATGTGTGTCGACGAAGAAATATTCAATTCCTGCTTCGGCCAGTGCCTCTTCTACTCCGATTCTTACAAAGGGCGCGGATGGTTCGGTGTGACCATCGGCAGCAACTGGTGCTTGCCACAATCCCGACGGGCGATAGCCGCACTCGGGAACCCACATACCGCGCGGCTTTCGGCCCAGATGGCGCTCGTGCACGTCGACTGCAGTGCGGATCTGTGCGGCTATGCTTTCGTCGGTCCCCAGCAGAGGCAGATATCCGTGGGTCGCCGCGCAGGAGAGTATCTCGATGGCTCCGGTGTCGTTGAAATGCCGAAAGGCTTTTACGATGTCGCGATCGAGTTCGTAGAAATCGACGAGCGTTCGATTGAAGAATTCCAGCCAGAAGACTGCCGTCTCGGCATAACGGCGTTCACTATTTTGGCGGAAGTAGTTCTCGTCTTCGCGCGCTGAGTTGATCTTGCGCTCAAGGTATTTGGGGAATTCCTGCTTGAAGGTCGGATGCGAAAGTTGCTCGAGCAGCACGGGTGAGAGGCTTACATTTGCCTTCAACGCCAATCCATCGGCCTCCAGACGGCGGAGAACCGCCAGCAGGGGAAGGTATGTCTCGGCGGCTGCCTCGTGGAGCCATTCCAGCCCGTGCGGCCACGTGCCGTGGTGGATCACATACGGCAGGTGCGCATGGAGCGTGAAGCTGAGATATGCCGATGGCTGGCCATTCTTCATAAATAGAGAGGTCTCCACCTCGCCAGGTGACCGGCGGTTTGCATCAGAGCATGTCAGAGTCAAACTTTCGAAAGGGGGCGCGCATCGAACGCTTTGGCGCGGCCCCGCGGTCAATCGTGAGAAAGAGCGCCAAGCCAAAAGTGGGAGGGAGCGAAAAATCGGCCGAGCGATCAGGCTTAATTTCAACCTTACTACATCGCGACGGCGGAATTTATGATTCGGTGGCTGCCAGGGAATGATTACAATAGTGCCAATGCCCCTCAAGAATCCATCGCGTCAGCGGCGCAAGAGTCCGCCTCCGGGCGAGACCGGACAGGAGAGCCTCTATCTCCGCTTTCTCAGCGAGAGGCAGGTTCCGGTCACGGTGAAACTGCGTGACGGCGAGGCAGTTTACGGATGGATTGAGTATTTCGACGATCGCATGATCCGGTTGACTCGCGAAGGCAAGCCGAATCTCTTCATCTACAAGAACCAGATTCGCACGATCGCCGAGAGTTCTCGCAGCGTCGAGGCACGCCGGCGAGATCGGAATCGTGGGGCAGCTGTGAACGGGGCTTTGGCTTCGCCAATCGAAAATGGAACGCAGGCTTCGGTCAAGCAAGACTTGTTAGTGCGCACTCAAACCGCCGCGGGCGATTTCGACGGCGCGGTTCTCTCCCTGAGTGGCGCTCCCCAGAGTGCGGAAGAGCCGGCCGGCGCATGAATCTCTTTCCCACGCAGGTGGACCTGAAATTTGCCGCCCCAGCTGCGGCGATTGCTATAGAAGCCGGCACCCTAGTCCGGGGCTTCTATGAGAGCGGAGTCGAGACCGAATATAAGGGCGAAGCGGATCTGGTGACCGAGGCCGACCGCGCCAGCGAGCGACTCATCGTGGAGCGCTTGCGTGTGCGCTTTCCCAGCCATGGCGTCTACGGCGAAGAGGGTACGCGCGGTCAGATGGAATCTGAGTATCGGTGGTATGTCGATCCGGTCGATGGAACCACGAATTTTGCCCATCGCTACCCAGTTTTCTGCGTTTCGATGGGACTGGAGTATCGCGCCGCCGGTTTGTCCGCTGACGAGGAGGGCCAAATCGTCGCCGGGGTCATCTTCGACCCCACACGCAACGAGCTCTTTGTGGCAGAGAAAGGGAAGGGCGCCTACCTAAATGGGCGTCGCATTCAGGTCTCGCGGACTGCGACGGTGTCCGAAAGCCTGCTGGCAACGGGATTCCCCTCGCGGAAACGCCATCAGAATCCGAACATCTACTTTTACCAGGAGATTACGATGCGCTCCCACGGCGTGCGCCGAGCGGGGTCGGCCGCTCTCGATCTCGCTTATACCGCCTGTGGACGCTTCGATGGCTATTGGGAGTTCAATTTGAATCCCTGGGACACTTCCGCCGGCTTTCTCATGGTGACTGAGGCAGGAGGAACGCTCACATACTTCGACGGTTCGCCATTTCACTTGGCCAGCCGCGAGATCCTGGCCAGCAACGGGCGCATCCACGGGGAACTGGTGCAGGTTTTCGGAGATTTGTTCGCCGGCCGCAATCTCAATCCGGTGGTGACGCCTCAGGAGTTCCTCAGTCGACGAGGCGCGGAAGACCGGGAATTGTGATCCGGGTCACGGATGCGAACCAGAGTGGACTTCTGCAAAATCGAGCCGAAGCGAATTGCTTCGTGCTGTTACAATCGCTGGTAGTTCAAGAGCACCTACCCCCAGTCGGAGAACGGTTTTATGGCTTACGTAATCGCGGAACCCTGTATTGGAACAAAAGACACGGCTTGTGTAGACGCCTGTCCGGTTGACTGCATCCATCCCAAAAAGGACGAAAGCGGAAAGCATGGCGAAGTAGATCAGCTGTTCATCGATCCGGTGGAGTGCATCGACTGCGGAGCGTGTGTCCCAGTCTGCCCTGTCTCCGCTATTTACGCCGCCGACGATCTGCCCGAGAAATGGCAGAACTTCACACAAAAGAACGCTGAATACTACGGCCGCTAAGCGGTCTTTCGCTGAAGGAGGGCCCCCGGCCCTCCTTTTGAACCACGTCCTATTCCCGTCCGGGCAACGGTTGCCTCAGAAAGCTCCTCTGAGGCAGTTAGTTAGTGCAAAGGTGGATCGTCCGAAACCGGGCTGATTCTGGCTGTCTTACTACCCCCAAAAGCTTTCGATGTGGTATTACTGCGGTTTCGCGGAGTACTTGGTATGTGATGCGTGCATTTCTCAGCATTCGGAGACGTCACTGATTTAAAATGGCAGGTCATTACGTAAGTACTATCGCGGACCAAATTTTGCACATTTTAGCTAACCACCAATGATTACTATATGGCTAATATTTAAAGAAGTATGTGCTACATCGTTCGACTCATGATGAGTCATCGCTGTTCGCAAATCCTTAACACCAAAACAGCATATCGTGTTGAAAGATCGATCTAGTGTGAGCATGGCTCTCTCCTATTCATCGGGATGACAGTGTCTGCACAAAGGACGCTGCGGCCGTAGGTAGTTCGCTAGGACGCTACTCGTCCTTCCTGGGTCTGACGGGCATGCAAGCGGGAATCGCTGCTGCGGACACTTTATTGTAGAACCCGACATCGCTAATGTCTTTTTGACCGCCTCATGCTAGTGCTTCCCTTGTGGCAGCATTTACATTGACACCTTGATCGTCCGGCACGATCTATCTACTTGGAGAACCGCAGATGAAGAAACATCCGATTCTAGCTATAATTTTCGCCCTTGTTCTTTCGACCTCCCTTTCCGCACAAGTGAATGTCACGACGAGAAGCTACGACATTCGGCGCAGCGGCGCGAACCCGAATGAAACCATCCTGACGCCCACGAATGTAGCGTCGAACTTCGGCAAGTTGTACACGATCGACTTAGACGGCGAGGTCTACGCACAGCCGCTCTACGTCTCAAATCTCACCGTCAATGGCGCGATCCACAATGTAGTCTATGTTGCCACCATGAATAATAGCGTCTATGCATTTGATGCCGACAATGCTGCGCCACTCTGGCACGTGAGGAATGGGACGCCGATTGTTAGCTCGGAGGTTCAAAATGACCAGGCTCCGAATATAGATCTGACATCGCCAATTGGGATTCTTTCGACGCCGGTGATCGATCTGACGACCGACGCGATGTACTACGTCCACGGGGAGGAGGCAAAATCCGGATCTACGAGTACCTACGAATTTGAGCTTGAAAAGATCGATATCAGAACAGGCAACAAAATACAGAACGCTGTGATTATTACAGGCAGCTATCAGACGGCGGATCTGAGCACCCCCCTCGTATTCGACGCAAAGGTGGAAAACCAGCGTGCCAGCCTGGCGTTGGCCAACGGCAACGTTTATATTGCATTCGCTTCGCACAGTGACGCCGGCGCCTATCATGGATGGGTGTTCGCATATTCGGCCAGCACGATGAATCAGGTTGGGGTCTACTCAGATACGACCATCGGAACCCAGGGCGGCATTTGGCAGGCCGGATCGGCGCCCGCAATTGATGGATCGGGAAATCTCTACTATTCGACCGGAAACGGTAGCTTCGGAGCGACACCAAATAACCTGGAACAAACTGGTAACAGCCTTATCAAACTATCTCACACGCTAAAATTACTCGACTTTTTTACTCCCTACGATAGCGCGACGATGAACGCTAATGATCAGGATCTTGGCGCCAGCGGTATCCTTCTGATACCTGACCCAAATAATACAGCCGCGACGTATGCCCTGGGCGGCGGCAAGGGGGGGGTATTTTATCTCACTGACGCAAATAACATGGGAGGTCTCAGTAGCTCCAAGGACTATATCGTACAAGAATTTCAAGCTATCTACGGACTTGGCACCAGCCACATACACGGCACGCCGATCTATTTCAATGATCCTACCCGCGGGCCTTCTGTGTATGTTTGGGGAGAAAATGACAATCTGAGACTGTTCACATTTAACTCCGGCACGGGGCGAATGAATACAACTCCTTACGCTACGAGCAGCGTGACCGCTCCAGCTACGCATGCAGACGCCGCGATGCCGGGTGGGTTCCTGTCTTTGAGCGCGAACGGGACCAATAACCAGCTTCTTTGGGCGTCGACTCCTTACAATGGCAGCGCAGCGGAAGAGACCGTCCAAGGGGTGTTGTATGCAATGAATCCAAGTACCCTGAAAATCATCTGGACCGACAAGACGAACGATGCCCGGGATGAAGTAGGTATGTTCGCAAAGGACGTTCCCCCTGTGGTGGCCAACGGAAAACTATATATCGTAAACTTTGGTCCATTGGGAACAACCACGGCCACAGGTCAGCTGTTGATCTACGGTCTGTTGCCGTAGACAACAACAACTACTCATCTAGTTCGCGAGGAGTCGAACGGCCCTCCTCGCCGGCACCCATTCAGCCTGTACTCAACCATTCCTGTCCGGCGGGTTATCCTTAGCTACGGGAGGACGGTGCACCAAGTGATCGCGCATCAGGTTGAGGCCATCGTGCTGCGTACCTGGCCGATTCACGAGGCCGACCAGATCGTTTCCCTCTTCACCCGCGACTACGGAAAAATCAAGGGAGTCGCGAAAGCGGCTGCTCGTTCGCGCCGCCGTTTCGGAGGAGCGATGGAGCCGATGACCCACGTACGCGCCAGCTATGCTGAAAAGCCTCGCCAGGAGCTGGTTCGCCTCGATTCCTTTGACATTGTTACGTCCCCGCTCTCCGCTCCGGTCGATTATGCACGGGCCGCGGCGCTGGCATTCTTTTCCGAAGTGCTCGAAGAGACGCTGCCCGACCATGATCCCCAAGACGCTGTGTTTCGACTGCTCGTCGCCGTGCTCAGCTATACCCGCAACGGCGCTATCTGGATGCCCGTCACCTACTTTGCGCTGTGGACGACCAGACTTATGGGGTGGCTTCCGGAACTGACCACCTGCGTCCACTGTGGGACAGCGCTGGGTGGGCAGCCTGCTTATTTTCACCCCCAAGTTGACGGTCTCTTTTGTTCACAACACCGGCGCGCCGGATCGTTCACGTTGAGCATCGAGTCGCAGGCCTTGGCGGCCCGCATTCTTCATGTCCCGGTGCCTTCGCTCGCCGCCGAAGCGTGGCCTCGCCAGCGCGCCGCTGATCTGCGCCGTTTTGCAATTCAGGCCCTGGAGCGCCACATCGACCGCCGACTCACGAGCGCAATCGCGCTCAACCGCCTGGGTGCCTGATCTTCGTTGCCTGACCATCGACGACAGCTGGTATCATCCGCAGTTAAGGGCTGGGTTTTTGCTTCTTTGCCGATGAGGATACTGCCGAAGATCCGCAGACCGCTCCCATTCTGCGCTGCGGTGATCGTCACAGTGACGCTCGCCATCGCTGGCGCCGGCACCCTGCAGGCCCAGTCTGCGGCATCGCTCGCTCAGGTCAGAAAAATCTATGTCGAAGCCTTTAGCGGCAAGCGAGGTGCCGAGGAGATTCGCAATGAAGTGATTGATCGGCTGAAGCACGATCCGGCACTGACCATCGTCAACAGTGCTTCGCAGTCGGATGCGGTGCTCAAAGGCAACGGTGAAATCTGGATCAGCGGGTATATCGGGAACAATCCGCGGGCGCAGGCCAGTAGCCGCAACCCTATCTACAGCGGTTATTTGTCTTTAACGCTCGAGGGCGGGAATGCCCAGCCACTGTGGTCATACATGGTCACGCCGGCCGGTTCTCTATCCGGGGCAATTACCTCCAATCTCGCCTGGCATGGGGCAAAACTTTTGGCTGCGGCTGTGGCAAACGACAGAGAAAGCCATGCGCCGTCGCCTAATTCGTCCATTCCGACTGCCACTTCTTCGCAACAGAGTCTGACGGGAGCCGGCGCCACCTTTCCCGCGCCGCTCTATCAGGCGTGGATTCAATCCTTCCATCAGATTCACCCTGAGATTCGCATTAGCTACGACGCGGTTGGGTCGGACGAGGGAATGCAGCGACTGATCGGGAAGCAGGTCAATTTTGCCGCCTCCGATGTGGCGAGCTCACCCGATGGGGATGATCTGCAGCGTTTCGCAACCGTTCTGGGAGCGGTCGTTCCAATTTACAACCTTCGCGGAGTCGACCACGCGTTGCGTTTTACGCCAGATATTCTCGCAAAGATCTATCTGGGCAAGATTAGCCGTTGGGACGATCCGCAGATCCTCGCAGTGAATCGCGGCGTCAGCCTGCCCAATGCGCAGATTGCCGTCGTCCATCGTTCCGATGGCAGCGGAACCACATATGCCTTCACCGATTTTCTGTCGAAGACTAGCCCGGACTGGAAAGCTAGAGTGGGCGTTGGCAGCACGGTGCAGTGGCCAATGGGCTCCGGGGCTGCTCGCAATGATGGAGTCGCCTCCTTCGTGCAACAGACGCCCAACTCGATCGGCTACGTTGAGCTCACATATGCGATCCAGCATGAGCTCAGTTTTGGCGAGGTGCGCAACTCGGCGGGAGTCTATGTGATGGCCACCCTCGAGAGCGTTGCAGCGGCGGCGCAATCTGCTGCGGCTACCCCTGTTGCGACTTCATCGATCACCGATGCACCTGGGAAAGCGTCGTATCCAATTGCCACGTTTACCTGGATTGTCTTGCCGAATCCGGTGCCAGCCGACGAACGCAATGCCATCGCACAAATGTTGCAATGGATGCTGACCTCCGGGCAAAAGCAATCGTCTGCGCTGGGTTATGCGCCGCTGCCGCGTGAGCTGGCCAGCCGGGAACTAGAGTCCCTCGCCCGGCTCAAATGAGCGGACATTAAGTCGTAAACAATGTAGCTTCGGCCTGGCGGCGTTGTAGCAGACCTGGGACCACCACTCCGCCGGCATGATCCCAGCGTTGGAACTGCTCTGCCGCATCGGCAAAATCCCCGCTGTTCACATACCGCAACAGAGTCGAGCTGGCGAGGCTGGCGCAGCCGAGATTGAAAACGAAGTCAACCAGGGCGTCGAACTGGTTTTGATTGATCTCTGAGGTCACAAGCCGGTTAACGCAAGCAACAGAGCCGGCGACGTCGCTTTCCAGGAAAGCGTCGGCCTGGTCCTGCGTGATGGTCAAGCCGGCGTGCACGCCCTGCCCGGTGTGGCCGTAGCCGATCGTCCAGACGCCGACCTGGTCGGCATAGGCTGACAACCTCAATCCCTCGAACTTCTTGGTTAGGCCAAGGCCATTGTCGCTGTAAGTAAAGTTCGGCATGTTGGTTTCTCCGTGTGGGGATCAAAGACGGAATCGCAACCCCGCATGAAAGCTAGCGTAACTCACGCATGGTTACAAGCGAATAATGATGGATGGCGATTGGCGAACCATGCAACAGAGAGAGCGATGCCAGGTTCCCAAATTGGGAGCGACCTGATTGCGTGGCCGAGCATATTTCCATCTTCCAACCCCGCGCCCGTCGAGAAAAGCTGTATCACTAGGAAATGGTGCGGCAACGAATCCCTCGCCAGCACTTCATATCCTCAGGCTGGGACTCCGCCCGGAGTCCCGTTTTTTGGCAACAAATTGTTGGTCTCTTTCGCCGGAAGTGTCGGGAAGAGCTGCAAGCTACTTCGCGCTTGTTAGAATTACGGTTACATCCGATTCCTGAGAGTTTGTCTTGCCTTCGTCTTCCGCGTCTACCTCTACTTCGTCTGTTGTAACGTCACCAATCGCTTCGCGGCCCGAGCCACTGACGTTCCAGCAACTGCTATTTCGGCTGCAAAGCTTCTGGGCCGAGCGGGGTTGCGTGCTCCAGCAGCCTTACGATGTGGAGGTGGGTGCGGGCACGATGTCGCCCGACACATTTCTGCGCGTCCTCGGCCCGAAGCCGATCAGCATCGCATACGCGCAGCCCTCGCGGCGTCCCGCCGACGGACGCTACGGCGAGAATCCAAACCGGCTCTTCAAGCACACTCAATTTCAGGTGATCCTCAAGCCGCCGCCGGCTGGTATTCAGGAGATTTATCTGGAATCTCTCGCTGCTATCGGCATCGACCTTCGCGAGCACGATCTTAAGTTCGAAGAGGACAACTGGGAATCGCCCACTTTGGGCGCCTGGGGAATCGGCTGGCAGGTGATGCTCGACGGTCTTGAGATTACCCAGTTCACATATTTTCAGCAGTGCGGTGGCATCGATCTCGACCCAATCTCGGGCGAGATTACTTATGGCCTCGAGCGTCTCTGCGCATTCCTGCAGGATGTCGAGTCGATCTATGACATCGTCTGGTCGGTGAATCCAGTCACCGGCGAGAAGATGACATACGGGGAAGTCCGGCTGCTCGAGGAGTTGCAGTTCTCCGTTTACAACTTCGAGGCCGCTGACGTGGACAAGCTCTGGGAGCATCTGCGCCTCTACGAGGCAGAATGCCAGGCGCTGCTCTCTGAGTTCAAAGCGGAATTTTCGCCTGAAGCCATCCGCAAATCGGAGCGGCAGGAGAAGATTCACGACCGAGTCGTGCATGATGGCGAGTTTCCGCCGCCGGAGTTCGGGGAGGTGGAAATCCACGCTGCGCGACGTCGTTTCCCAATCCTGCCCGCTTATGACCTATGCCTGAAATGCTCGCATCTCTTCAACCTGCTCGATGCCCGAGGCGCGATCTCCGTCACCGAGCGGGTGGGAGTGATCGCGCGCATTCGCAACCTGGCGGTGGCGACGGCCCAGGCCTATAACCAGCAATCGATGAAACAAGCCGGGTAAAAGACGATGCGGTGGCCAGGTTCGCGAAAGCTAACCTGACATCTCATCGGATCAATAAAGAATCAATATGCCAGACTTTTTATTTGAAGTTGGACTTGAAGAAATCCCCGCCCGAATGATCGCTGCCGCACAGGCCGAACTCGGCGGAGCGCATCCAAAAGCTCTTTGACGGGAAAACCTGCTGGCCAGCCGAATCAACGGTCGAGAGCTATCTCGACTCCCCGACGGCTGGCGGTCGAAGATTGGAGTGCTATGTCAAGCTCAGCAACCTGATGTAAAAGAACTACTTACGGGCCCAGCCTCGAGTATTGCCTTCAAGAATGGGGAAGCCGACTCCTGCGGCGCATGCCTTTGCCAAGAAGGCGGGAGTTGACGTTTCGGCGCTGACACGGACTACGTACCGCGAAGGGCGAATACGTTACCGCTAATGTTCTCCGAAAGGGCCAATCCGCCTCAGACGTTCTCAAGGCCCAGCTGCCCAAAGAGCTGGCTGCGCTCTATTGGCCGAAGAACATGTACTGGCGTGAGGGCAAGCCGGAGCGCTTCGTGCGCCCGCTGCGCTGGCTGCTCGCGCTGCTGGACGATCAGGTTGTCGATGTGGAGTTTGCCGGAACCGTCGCTAGCAACAAGACCTATGGCCATCGAGTTCTGCACGGAGACCAGCCTATTGAGATCGGCCATCCGTCGGAGTATTTGCCCAAACTCGAGGCTGCGTTTCGTCATCGCTGATGTCGAAACGCGCCGCCATAAGATTCGCAAAGGCCTCGACGCGGCCGCGCGCACGGTCGCCGGTATTCGATGGCGCGAGGATCATCCCCTAGTCGATGCCGTCACCCATCTCACGGAGTGGCCGAGTGTCCTGCTTGGCAGCTTTGAGGAAGAGTACCTGACGCTTCCGGAAGAAGTGCTTGTCACCGTCATGCGTGACCACCAGAAGTATTTCGCTCTGGAGGACGCATCGGGGAAGCTCGCTCCGCATTTCCTGACGGTGCTGAACACCGAGGCGGATGAAGGTGGGCTGGCCGTCATTCGCCATGGCAATGAGCGTGTGCTTCGGTCGAGGTTCAAAGACGCGAGGTTCTTCTGGGACTTCGATCAGAAGATTCCTTTGGTCGATCGCGTGGAGATGCTGAAGTCGGTGACTTTCCACGAGAAGAGTTGGCACCTATTACGACAAGACCAGTCGAAAGCGAATCATCGCCGGGATGCGTTCGCCGATCGCGCCAGACTCTTTCAGGGCGCGACGGTCAGCATTGAAGCCGAGACTCTGAAAGCGCCGTGTAGCTGCTCAAAGACTGACTCAACCGCCGAATTGGTAAAGGAATTCACGGAATTGCAGGGCATCATTGGCGGACTCTACGCCCGCCTGCAGGGGTTCGGCGAAGGCGTATGCGAGGCCATCTATTGTGCAATACAGACCGGCGTCCGCAGTGCGACAAGATTCCATAAGGTGGAGGGCAGATTCGTCGGCCTCGCCGACCGGCTTCAACTCGATAGTTGCATATGTTTTCCGTCGGGTTGAAGCCGACTGGGTCGAAAGACCCCTTTGCGCTGCGGCGGGCGGCCAGCGGCATAGTCAAGATCCTAGCCGAGTCCCGGTTGCCGATCACCTTGAAACTCTCGGAACTTATTGATAGCGCAGCAGAGCAAGTCGGCACAGATCCAGCGATGTGCTGTAGGCGAGAGCGACTGAAGCTTTCTTCGCGAGCGTCTGGAGTTCCACCTGCGTGAAACCCGTGGCTTTGGTTACGACGTGGTTGCCGCAACACTGGCTGCCGGCGATGACGACATTCCCGATGCGATGGCCCGCGCGAAGCGCTCACGGCTCTTGTGCGCGGCACCGAAGATTTCGCTGCCATTTCGGCGCGTTCAGGCGAATTAAGAACATTCTTCGCCAGGCTGCTGAAAAGAGCGAGTTCGGTTCGGCAAGTTGCCGGAGCTGTAGACGAGGCGTTGCTCACCGAACCGGCTGAAAAGGCTCTTTATGCGGAATCCATAGAACTGGCCGTCACGTTGTCGAGGAGCTGCAGCGCCATCGCAGATATGGCGAAGCGTTGGAGAAGATCGCCACGCTCCGACCTCACGTAGACGCATTTTTCGACGCAGTGATGGTGATGACTCCAGAGCCGGAAATTCGAAAGAATCGCCTCGCGCTAATTGCGTCGGTCTTGGTGGAATTCTCGAAGATCGCGGACTTCTCGGAGATCGTGACGAGCTAGTGCTCGGCGACCGTTTCCAGCATCTCGAAGAACTCTGGAAACGAGATGGCCGCCGACTCCGCTCCGAGGATCGCTGTCTCGCCCTCCGCCCGTAGCGCCGCCACCGAGAAGGCCATCGCGATGCGATGATCGCCGCCCGAATCAATCTGTGCACCGTGGAGCTGCTGGCCTCCTGGAACATCGAGGCCGTCTTCGAACTCCTCGACTTCCGCGCCCATCGCTCGGAGGTTCTTTACCACCAGTGCAATTCGATCCGACTCTTTCACGCGCAGTTCCTTCGCGTCGCGAATGCGGATGCCGTTGCGCGAATAGGGTGCGATTGCGGCGAGCACAGGCAGCTCGTCAATCAACTGTGCAGCCAGCGCGCCGGATACGGTAGTACCGCCCATCCCCTTCGGCGGAGGATTGAGCTGCACCGTCCCGATGAGTTCGGTGTTCTTTTCTTCGAGATCCAGGACCGCCACTGTTGCTCCCAGCGATGTCAGCACATCGAGCAACGTCGCGCGGGTTGGGTTGAGTCCAAGCCCATCGAGCACCAGGTTGCTCTCCGGGAACAAGGCCGCGGCGCAAAGAAAGAAAGCCGCAGACGACATATCTCCTGGCACTGCGGCCTCGATTGCCGTCAGTCTCTGTTTTCCGGTGATGGAGACGGAATCCAACGTTCGCTCGACGGTCGCGCCAAAAGCGCGGAGGGCTAATTCGCCATGGTCGCGCGTTCTCACGCTTTCCCGGATGGTCGTTGTGCCTTCTGCCTGCAGCCCAGCGAAGAGCAGCGCTGTTTTCACCTGGGCGCTGGGGATTGGCGTAGTGTAGTCGATTCCGGTCAGCGCGCTGCCGCGAACGACCACCGGAGCATGGCCGTCGGTGAGGGCGATTTGCGCGCCCATCTGGGCGAGCGGCTTGCGAATGCGCTCCATCGGACGGCGGCCGAGCGAGGCGTCGCCTACGAGAGTAAACTCGCCAGCTTGCGCTGCGAGCAACCCGGACATCATGCGCATCGTCGAGCCGGAGTTGCCGCAATCGAGCGGGGCATGGGACGGAGAGAAGCTGCCGCCGGTTCCGGTGACGGCCACGCGGCCGGCATTTGGGCCGTCGGGGAGCCACTCCACCTTTGCGCCCAGCGCAGCGACGCAGCCTAGGCTGCTGGCACAGTCGGCGCCGGTGGAGAAATTGGAAAAATGGCTCGTACCCTCGGCAAGCCCACCGAGCATAGCGTAGCGGTGCGAAATGCTCTTGTCGCCCGGCAGGCGCAGCGTCCCAGTAAGGTTACGCGCGGGCTTGATGATGCGTTCGGTCATAATTTCGAGCAAAACGGTCTCCTGAATGTTCAGTCTCTATCGTATCGTTTGGAAGGGGTTCCGACGGCCGGAGTGGCTTTAAAAGCTTTACGGTGGGAGCCGGGATGAGGATCACGCTTAGGGATAGGGATTAGGATGTTCCGTTGTTCGCGGGAACTTCAATGGGTTCGATCACCTTGAGCACGACCACGGTTTCATCATCGAACCGATCGACGTCGCCCTGGAACTTGGTGACCTCATCGAGTATGGTCGAAGCTATCTCGGACGCCGACTTGTGCTGGTTGTCGCGGATGACCTTCATCAAAAGCTCGTCGCCAAACATCTGTCCCTCGGCATTTTGGGCATCGGGGATGCCGTCGCTGAAGAAGATAACCGAGTCGCCGGGCTGGGTGGCTAGGCTGAACTCCTCATATTTTGCCTCGGGAAACATGCCGAGAGGGAAGCCCTCTGCCTGCACCGTCTCCACTTCGCCACCGCGGCAGAAGATGGGCTGGGTCGCTCCAGCGTTGGCGATCTGCACGGTTTGGTTGCCATCGTTCCAGACGGCGTAGACCATGGCGACATACTGCGAGTCGAGCCGCCGCTCCTGCAGTGCTTCGTTGAGCGATTCCAGCATTGCTGAAGGAGACAGAGAAGCATTCGCAAGCGAACGAATCACACCGCTCACCACCGCAGCGAAGAGCGCCGCCGCCGCCGCCTTTCCGCTGACATCGCCGAGCACGATGCCGGTGCAGCAAGGATCGAAGGTAAGAAAGTCATACACGTCGCCGCCGATGGTGCGCGCGGCGAGGAAATTGGCGGCAAACTCGGCGTGCTGGTGTTTCGGCTTGGTCTGGGGCAGCAGGCGCAGCTGGACTTCACGCGCCATGGCCAGATCGTGCTCCAGGCGCTGCTCCTGCTGTGCGATGCGTTGGTAGAGCCGAGCGTTTTCAATGGAGATTGCAATCTGCGCCGCAAGGGTGGTGATGGCGCGCTCGTGGTCTTCGTTGAAATAGTAGGCGCGGGTGTGCTCGATATCGAGCACGCCGATGACCTTGCCCTTGTAGATGAGCGGCACCGCCATCTCGGAGCGTGTCTCGGGGTTGACCATGTGATATCGGACATCCTTGCGCACGTCCCCCACCAGCACCGCGCGGCGCTCCGTAATTGCGGCGTTAACCAGACCACGGTCGAGTGGCACTTTTTCTTCAGGAATATAGCGCTCGCCGAAACGGACCCCGTATTGGCTCTCCAGGACCTGTTCCTTTTCATTGAGCAACCAGATAGTGAACATGTGGTAGTCGATAAGGCGGCGGACCAGCTGCCCGATGCGTTCCAGCAGAGTGTCGAGATCGAGAATCGACGTGAGCTCGCGGCTGATCTCATTCATCACGGCCAGAGTCTGCGCCTGACGGGCCACGCGGGTATAGAGCCGTGCGTTCTCGATCGATTGAGCGATGCGCGAAGCGGTCATGGTGAGAAGCTGCAGATGCTCCGGCTTGAAGTAGTCGGGCTGTTCCGACTGGATGTCGATGACTCCGATGAGCCGGTTCTTCACGATCAGCGGCACGGCCAGCTCGGAGCGCACCGCTGGGTTTACGTTGATGTAGTCCGGGTTTTTAAGCACGTCGTTTACCAGGACAGCCTGACGCGACTGCGCAACCTGGCCGACGATTCCTTTACCCATTTTGATCTTGAGCCGCTCAGCTTCGGCGGTGTGACCGATCTGGAAGCGCATGCGCAGGTCGTTGGTGCGGTCGTTAAGCAGCAGAATCGCGAAGATGCGGTAATCGATGACTGCGCGCACCAGGCCGGCGGTGCGATGCAGAAGCGTTTGCAGGTCAAGGGTGGTGTTGAGCGCATCCGTGAGGCGCAGCAAGAACTCGCTTTGAAGCGGCTCGATGCGGACTTGTGCTGAGGCCAGTGCCACGTCGGAGCTGGGCCGGTAGTCCCCCTCGAAAGAATGGGGAGCGGCTCGCGAGGCGGCGCTCTCGGCGGGCGTGATCTCGGCGCTGCGAACTTCTTTAGTCACAAGGTCCTGGTGAATCCGCAGACGCAAATCGGCTGCAGATGCTCTCGACTTGTCATCATATCGCGCCGGGAGAATGTCTATGGAGCGCCGAGTTCTTGGACGATGGAGACGCTGGCGCTGGCGCCGATCCGGTTTGCGCCAGACTCGAGCACAGCGCGCGTGTGATCCAGGGTCTTGATGCCGCCAGAGGCCTTGACGCCGCAGAGAGTCCCAGCCACGCCGCGCAGCATCGCTACATCGTCCGGGGTCGCGCCGCCACTCGAAAATCCGGTGCTGGTCTTGAGGAAATCGGCGCCGGCCTGAAGAGCAAGCTCTGACGCCAGGAGCTTTTCCTGAACGCTGAGCAAGCACGTCTCCAAAATTACCTTGACGATCACCCCGGCGTCGTGGGCGATCTCGATAACTCCGCGGATGTCTTCGGAGACGCGGGCATGATCGCCTGATTTCAGCGCCCCAATATTGATGACCATATCGACCTCTTTTGCCCCGAGCGTCACCAATGCCTCGGTTTCGGCGCGCTTGGTGGTGGACAGGGACGCGCCGAGCGGAAATCCAACTACGACGCCAACTGGAATACCCGTTCCAGACAACAGCGACACCGCCAGGGAAGTCCATGCGGGGTTGACCATTGCGCAGGCGAAGCGGTATTCGGCTGCTTCTTCGCAGAGGCGGACGACCTGCTCGCGTGTCGCCTCCGGCTTGAGCAGGGTGTGATCGAAGAGAGCGGCCAGCGTCGGCCAATGGGCGAGGGCCGCTCGCGCAAAGGCCTGTGCGTCGTAGCGACTAGTGGTATTCGAGGCGGTGATTTTACTGACTGGAGTTGCGACTGACATAAGAATTCCTCACCTGGTACGCCTGTTGGACCCGGACGCAGATCACGGTCACACCTGTGCCCTCTGTGAAAAGTCTCCGAAAGGGATGATTTCGCGCTCGCCGCTTTTACAGCGGGAAGTCCGGCGGAAGTATACAGATATCGGGGAGGTTTCGGAACCTCTCGGCGTAATCCATGCCATAGCCAATCACAAACTGGTTGGGAATCGAAAATCCGACATAATCGGCCTCGATAGGCTCGATGCGCCGGGCCGGCTTATCGAGGCAGGTAGCGATTTTGAGCGATTTCGGATGATGTTGCAGGAATATCTTGCGCAGATACCCCAGGGTGATTCCGGTGTCGAGAATATCTTCGACGATAATGACGTGTTTGCCTTCAATCGGCTCGTCGAGGTCCTTAGTCAGTTTTACGGCGCCACTGGTTGTGCGCCCTTTTTTGTAGCTGGAAACGGCGACGAAATCGAAGGTGCAATCGATGTGCACACTGCGCGCCAAGTCGGAGAGGAAAAACGCGGAGCCTTTCAGCACTCCGATCATAATCACCGTCTCGCCCGCGTAATCACGGGTGATCGCGTCTCCGAGTTCGGCGACGCGTTTCTCAATCTGCTCACGGCTGTAGAGGACGAGCAGTTGCTGACTTGCGGGGATATCCATTGCATCCAGAATATCTCCAAACCGCGTCGCCGGCATATTGCCGACGAGGAACGATATACTGGAAGGGTCGTCTTAACGCATGTATCCCTTCATTCATATCGGTCCGCACTTCAGCATCGGCACCTTTGGACTCCTACTTTGGCTCGCGGCGGTCTGCGCCTGCTGGGTGCTCCACCGCAACTTTCTTCGCTCCGGAATCGACGCCGACGCCATCGGGGTGGTGGCAATCGTCACCGTCACCGGGATCATCGGAGCGAAGCTCTGGCATATTGCCGACACACCCGGCGAACATCTCTGGGCGCGCGAAGGCTTTGCCTGGTTTGGCGGGCTGGTCTTTGGAATTCTGGCGCTCCTGTGGCAGGGCCGGGTTACCAAAATCGGCGCAATCCGGATGCTCGATCTCGCCGCACCGGCTGCCGCAGTCGGCTATGGGATGGGGCGCCTCGGATGCCTGATATCCGGCGATGGCGATTATGGCATCCCGACGAATCTCCCCTGGGGCATGAGCTTTCCCAATGGCCTCGTTCCGACAACACAGCGTGTGCATCCGACACCGATCTATGAACTGATTGCTGGGTTGCTGATCGGCTACTATCTGTGGCGACGAGGCGCGAACCAGCCTCCGCTCGGCCAGGTTACGGGCGAATATCTCATTCTCAGCGGCATCGCTCGATTCCTGGTAGAGTTCATCCGCATCAACCCCAAAGTTTATTGGGGAATGAGCAATGCACAGATGGCGAGTCTAGGGTCGATTGTGGTGGGGCGTGGTGTTCATTGCGGTGGCACGCTGGTACGCAGAGCGGCAACAGATAGCCACTGAGGTCCCGGTAGTGGGAGCGAAGGTTTAGCTTCCGTTCTCTAATTTACAACCGCTTCAAGTATTCCTTAGCTTTCGCCAGCTCCGGAAACAAATCCTCTTCCGCCTTGAAGTCGCGCGAATGTACGCACCGCCTCCCGGCCTTTACCTTGACTGGATGCTTCAGATGCAGCATCTCGTGGTACATCAGGTATTCGACCGCGTAGCGTGGTGTGGTCTTGCGGTCGAAGACTCTGCTGACCATGATCGTGTTATGGGCAGCGTCGTAGTGGCCGAGGCAGCGTTTGGCGCTGTGTTCGCTCCAGGTGAGCAGCGGACGACCGAGCAGTCCGTGAAAGAAACGGGTATTGAGACTCTCAAAAACCTCGTCGAGGTCATACGTCTCGCCTTGGGCAGTAGAGATCTTCTTTCTGCCGCGCGATTGGCGAATGCGCTCGGTCTGGCGCACCATCGACTCGCTCGAAGCAAAGCGGCGGTAGCGCCCAGCATGGATCGACTCGATCGGCTTGCGGTAGAGCTTCGCCAGCAGGATGTGTGCGATCGCCCGAAGGACTGGCTCGGGAGCTCCTTCAAGCAAGTCGGAAAGATGCACCTTGATTGCGCCTTCGCGCAGGCGGATGGTCGTATTGAGGCCGGTAAATCGCCGAAAACGAACCTGAAAGGGAGGAATTGGAGCGCGCGGACGCAATGCCCGGTACTCCTCATGAAACAAATCTACCAACACAGGATCCACTCTTCTAAACCTAGCACAGAGGTCAGACTCGCTTGCGTTTCTTTGGATATGGGCGCTTCAGAAGCTTATGGCTTGGGTTGAATAGCCGCTTCACACCATTTCTCAATCTGGCCGGTGGCGCGAAGCAGTCCGAGTTCGGCTTTCATCAATTCGAAGCCGGCGTCGAGCGCGTCCTCGGCACGACGACGTTCTTCAATGCGGGCCTGTTGTTCTTCCCGTGGAGTCAGCGGAGTGGCCCCCGGTGCGGTGCTGTGCGAATTGATTTGGGTTAGGACTGCGTCCAGCTGACTCTGCGCAAGTTCGCTCTGCAACTGCGCCACTTCCTTTTGTGCAGCGAGCTCGTTGAGGCTCTTCTGCAGCAGGACGATGTTCTCGCTGCTCTGGTCGCGGGCCTGGTCGGCCTGCGCGTTGGCGCGAACGGCCTCGGCAAGCGACTCCCGCTCTTTGGCTCGGCGGGATGCATCGAAGAGAGGCAGCGTGATCTGCAGGCCGGCCTCGAAGTTGTTGTGCTGAAACCGCAGGTAGTATTCCTGGTAATTGTTGATCTCAGAGAAGCGACTATAGGTTCCGCCGAAGCCGATCTGCGGACGATAAATCTGCCGGGCATCACCAAACGCTTGATACTGATGTGACTGGGCATTGGCGTAGGCCGCCCGCACGCCTTCCGTGTTCATTGCCGTCAGGTTTGCCACTACCGTCGAAGGGTTGTCGCGTTCGAGATCGGGTGAGGGCGGGATGCTCCTGGGTTCAGTCTGCAGACTGTCGGCGGGCAATCCGGTCAGGTGCGCGAGACGCTCTCGGACGACGTCGATGTCGCCTTGAATATGAATCCGTTTGAGGCGAATCTGCGCCGAGAGGAGCTTCGCGCGGAGCACGTCTTCACGGCTGCCTACGCCGGCGTCCAGCCGTTGTTGCTCGATGGTGGTCAACCTGGAGGCATCGCCGTTCTGATCATCGAGAATTTCGATCCGGCGCCGGTCAGTATCCAGCTGAACGTAGTCCAACGCTGCGTCAAAGACCACCTGCTGTCGTGCGTCGGCAAGGGTCAGCTGGGCCGCCTTCAGGGCCGATCGGGCCGATCGGATGTAGTCCTTTTGCGAGAACGTAAAAAGCAGCGACTGCGACGAAACGTTGACGATGGTGGGCTGACCAATCGGAAAACCATAAGTGTAGCCAACGCTCGAACCAAGGACAAAGTTCGGGACGTAGACATCTCTTGCCTCGCTCACTCCGGCTGCGGCGCGCTGTACATCGGCGGCCGCAATGCGCACGGCGGTGCTGTTACGCACGGCCTGATCGACGGTGGTCAGCAAGGAGACCTGGGCGGTGGCTGCAGCCGGAAGCAACAAAATCGGCAACAGCAAGGCCAAGATGCCACTTGCCGATCTGTATGCCCCCAAGTTCACGAACTTCTCACCTCATTCCGATCTTTGCTTACGACCACTGCGCGAGATTATGACTGTTGCGTCATTGCACGACCCTAACAGGGACTCGATCGAGGATTGGCTGGCCATTGGCGGTGCCCACGGCGACGGTCTCTCCCTCGCGCAATCCACTGACGATTTGGATCGCAGTCAGGGTAATGACGCCTGTCTTCACTGGGGTGCGGCGCAATGTCTCCCCGTCCAGCACATAAACGAAGTCCTGGCCACCACTGGCGTGCAAGGCCTCACGAGGGATATTGAGCGCGTCCGGGGTGCTGCTGGTGGTCACTGTGACGGTCACATTCGTATCGGGCAACAAAGTCCCGTCGGCATTATCCACCGTCACGATCGCCGCTCCCACGTGGCGCGTGGTGTAGGTGATGACGGTTGAAGGCACGCGAAGGATATGGCCCTGCCAGGAGCGCAAAGGCAGCGCGTCCCAAATGATCCTGATCGGGAGGCCGACAGCCAGCTGGCCTATCTCCGGTTCGTCGAAGTACGCGCGTACCTGGACTTTGGTTAGGTCGGCCATCTCCAGCAATCGATCGCCCTGGCCAATATACTCCGTGGCACTCACGGGCAGGGCATAGACCGTGCCTGCAAAGGGAGCATGTACCGTCACCTCTTCGAGCGTTTTTTTTGCGGCGGCGTAATTTGATTGCGCATCTTCTAAGGCCGCTTTGGCATGTTCGAGGTCTGGTGTGTCGTAAGGAGACTCGCGGCGAAGGTCGAGTAGATGGAGTGAGGCATTCGCTTGATCGAGGCGCTGCTGCGCAGCTGCGACTTCCGCCGCCGAGGCCGCGCCCTGTGAGGCTAACTTTTTCAGTGTGGCTAATTGACTCTCCGCCTGATCGCGGTCCGCTTTTGTCCGGGCCACGTCCCCCTCCAGCGTGTAGCGCTCCTGTTGGTTTCCCCCGTTCGTCAGTGCATCGTAATTGGCCTGTGCCGCGCGCACTGCGGCGAGAGCCGCGGCTTCCTGGGTGCGGGCTTGTGTGTCGTCCATCTCGATCAGCAGTTTCCCTTGGGGAACGTGATCTCCCTCGTGGACGAAGACGGCCTTTACGAGTCCGGCATAGGGTGCGTGTGCCTCGAAGTTGGTGACGGGCTCCACTATTCCGTTGGTGGAGAATGTGCTGACGATATCACCGCGCCGCACTTGGGCTACGCGGATCGGCAGCCGGGTGCGTGTCACCATTCTCACCGAATAGACGATGGCCGCCGCCAGCAGTACCATGACGATCCAGAGCCAGCGGTTATTGTTGTTCCGGGTAGCGATAGTTCATCCTCGCGAAGGCAGGTCGAACAAAGGGTCAGTATATAAGACGCGAGGATGAATTTTTGGAGTCAGAAATGTGGCCGGCCAACAACACTGCGACTTTGCGCGGGGCTTCAGCCCCAGCCGAATGTGCATCTTGCGTCTCGCTTACAATCTTCTTATGGCGACAGGCTACACAGACGATCATGCAAAATCCGGTTTGGACTTCAGGTTTCCCGCCATCGAGACGTGGCCCAACCAGTTTCCCGGCTACGAGATCCTGATCGACGATCCGGAGTTCACTTCGGTTTGTCCGAAGACGAGTTTGCCCGATTTTGGCATCATCACGCTGCGCTACTGCCCACGCGATCGCTGCCTTGAGCTCAAGTCGTATAAGGAATATCTTTTCAGCTACCGGAACCTGGGAATCTTTCAGGAAAACGTGGTCAATCAGGTGCTTGAGGATGTCGTGAAGGCCTGCGATCCGGTCTGGGCAGTGGTCAAGGGAGATTTCCGGCCGCGCGGCGGAATCTCGACCACCGTTGAGGCGCGGTGGCCGAGACCTGGCGTGTAGGCGCTGATTACGTGGCGACGACGCCTTTTCAGTGAAAGACTAGCGAACTACAGCCTGGAAGAGCGGAGACTGCAGCAAGCTGGCGAACTGACTGTCCGATGCCGAGAAGCTCACTTCCAGGTTGTCGGCGTCTGAGGTCACCGTGGTGTTATCGATCGCCTGTTTCTCAGTTGGCGTGCCGCTCATCTTCTTGTACAGCGCAGCGGCGTTGAGCAGGGAAGCCATGGTGCCCGCAGTGAAGGCGTCGGGCGTAAGCACAGCCAGGTTAAACTTCACGCCGTTGCTGAAGTCCATGGTGTACCGCGAGCCGAGCAGCCGCTTCTTCACCGTGTCGTAGTCAGTGACCTGCGATGCCTGCCCGAGGACCGAGTGCATCATGTACTGGGTGCCTTCTTGATCGAGGACGCTCCAAACGGCCTGGCTATCGACCGCCTCCATCGATTCCATGATCGCGCTGTTGTCGAGCAAGCTCGGGGAGAGGCCATCACGGGCGTCGAGCGCAGCCTTCACTGCTTCGTTTGAACCGAAGATCATTGTGGTCGGATTGACGAAGGTCACCGCCATGCCGCTTGCGCCCATCGGATAGACGCGGTTGGTGCGGACCTTGGTGTACTTGATCTTCTTCTTTAGCCAGTTCGCCTTGATGGCCGTCAGATTGAATTGCCCCTGGGCGATACCGACGATGCGTGTGCCCTGGACATCGCTAGTGCGGAATGAGGCAAACGCGAGAGCGTCGACGTCCTGGTTTTCATTCAGGCCGGAACTCTTGAGTGCATCTTCCAACTGTTTGATATCGGGTGGCAAAACGCGATTCTTCAAGTCCATGGCCGCTGACGAGTTCTGCATGGCGCGATAGTCGACGGTGATCAACTGCTGTACGTCCTTGGGGATGGCGGAGCGGGCGTCGGCGCTGAGTTGTGCGGCGACGGCGGGCAGCGTTGCAGCACAAGCAATAGCGGCCGCCAAGCTGACTTTGCTCCAGAATCCGCTGAGCGCGACAAACCTTTTCATGGTGTTCAAGCTTTCTCCTCTGTGGCGATCCGGCTCCGGCCGGTTCAATGCGCGCCACGCTAAGCCGAAAATACGGCAATCTCTATGGTAACTCCGCTGCAGCACATTGGTGAGCTACAACTCTAGAACGTCCCTGGCCACGTCAGCGGATGCGCAAGTCTGCGTTCCAGGATCTTCTCTTCGGGATTAAACCCATCTAGCTGACGCACCCACTCGGTTTCCTGCTCAAAAGCCGCCTCTGGCACCAGCCCGATCAATTCGCCGCGCACTACTTTTGCGCGGTGGCGGCTGGCCCTTTGTTTAACCGCGGCGTAAACCTGGGCGACCGGAGTGGAGCGGAAATCGGTGATATTCATCGATATCTGGGCCTGACCCTGGGCGACTACTCCCATAGCTTTGACGCCCGAGAGGCCCCCGCCGGAAGCACGAATCTCGCGGGCAATCGCCCGCGCCGTGGCTACGTCGGCAGTGTCGAGAAAGAGGTTGTAGGCGATCAGGAATCGGCGCGCCCCAACGGCCGAGGCCCCGGCCGTGGGGTGCAGATGAGGTCCACCCACGTCCGGCCGCCGGGTGGTGTCCCGCGCTACGGCATCGCGCAACCCCTCAAATTGCCCGCGCCGGACGTCCTCAAGAAGCAGGCGGTCGGGCCGCGCCGCCGCCGCCTCGTAGAAGTAAACCGGCACGCCATGGCGCCGCCATATTTCAATCCCTGCCTGCCGCGCCAGTAAGACGCATTGCTCGAGCGAAAAGCCGGAGATGGGCACAAACGGGACAACGTCGGCGGCGCCGATCCGAGGATGAACCCCGCGTTGCGCGGAAAGGTCGATCAGCTCCGACGCCCGACCCACACCGCGAAGCGCCGATTCGACGACGGCAGGCGGAGGGCCGGCAATCGTGACGACCGAACGGTTGTGGTCAGGGTCGCGCGACCAGTCGAGCAGGTGGACCCCCTCGACCCGCATCGCGGCGATGATAGCGAGGACCTTCCGTTCATCGGTCCCTTCGGAAAAGTTCGGCACGCATTCGACGACTGCTCCATCCGTCGATTTTGTGCCGGTGTCTTTCATCGCCGTCTTATTTCCACCAGTTATAGCCCAACTCGAACTGCACACTGGCGTTCACGCCTGGATTGTGGTCGCCAAGGCTTGCGCTGGAGATATGCACTGCGTTTGCTGCAAAAGAGATGGACCGCTTGGGTTTGACGAAGTAGTTGAATCCAACGCCGAACTGCGGAGTGAAATTCCAGACGCTGGTGCCTCCATACGGAGCATAGAAGTCGGGCGGATACTTATGGTTGGTCCAGAGCAGACCGCCGGCGCCTTGCGCCCACGGTTTGAATCGTCCGCTTCCCACAAAATCCCAGCGCAAAATGATCGGAGTCAGCGTAATGCCATTAAACGTGCCGCCGCCATAGGGCAGGTAATAGGTCACGGGGACGCCATTGGTATTGTCGGTTACAGGCTGAAGATGTGGCGCTGGCGTGTAGGACTGCCAGAGCGGAAAAAACTCCCCCGCGTATTCAAACTGGCCGCGAAGAATGCCCGGCAACGCCGGATGCTTCATCAGCACCTTGCCAGCATGTATTCCGGCGCTGAAGAAGGAGAATGATGAACGATTGCCGGTTCCGACACCGCCCTGAATAACCGGGCCGATTTCCCAAGGACGGGTCGAAAAGAGCGATTCCGTTGGGGTGGATGGCGCTGGAGCCGATGCGTTCTGGGCCAGGGCAGCGACCGTCGACGACAAAGACGTAATGAACAGGAAAAGTAGAGTGGCCCAAGTCGGACCGTGAGCTGCCGCTTTCTTCATGCTTAGAATTTCCTCGACATTGATGGTGCTTTTTATGGCCAATCTTGCTAAGTTCTGCCAACGCAAATCACGAAAAAGGCCGCCCGAACTGGCGGCCCTGGTATTCCGAGTTGCCCCACTCAACCAGCGACAGCTTCCATATCTTTAGCGTCCATATCAAAGTTGGAGTAGACATGTTGCACATCGTCCATGTCTTCGAGCGCTTCGAGCAGGCGGATCATCTGACTTGCCTGGGAGCCTTCGAGCTTGGTGTAGGTCGAGGCGAGCATGGTGATCTCTGCGATCTCGGTCTCGATCTTGGCCTGCTTGATTGCTTCCAGGACCGCCGGGTAAGCTGCCGGCTCGGTGATGATCTCCCAACTCTCGCCCTCATCGCTAAGGTCGTCACCGCCGGCCTCGAGCACGATGCCCATCAGTTTGTCTTCGTCGACAGCCGACTTGGGAACCGAAATCAAACCCTTTTTGGAAAACATGAAGCGGACTGAGTTCGATTCACCGAGGTTGCCGCCGTTCTTCGAGAATGCATGGCGGACTTCGCTGACCGCGCGGTTGCGGTTGTCGGTGAGTACCTCGGCGATCAGCGCTACGCCGCCGGGGCCATAGCCCTCGAAGGTGATCTCCTCGTAGTTCAGTCCGGGCAATTCGCCAGTACCGCGCTGGATCGCGCGCTTAATGTTGTCGCCGGGCATGTTCTCGGCCTTAGCGGCGAGGATTGCGGTGCGCAGGCGAGGGTTGCCGTCGGGGTCGCCTCCGGACTTGGCGGCAATCGTAATCTCCTTAATCAGTTGGGTGAAGATCTTGCCGCGCTTGGCGTCTGCTGCGCCCTTTTTGTGCTTGATTGTTGCCCATTTTGAATGGCCGGACATGAAGACCTCTGCTGCCTTTCCCGGTTGCCGGGAGCGATTTGCGCGGGGAAGACGGCGGGCGGGAAGAGCACTCCACCACGCCCCGCAGCCTCTAAGTGTAACACGGTGAATCAGGAGTCAGGTCTGTCGCGGGTGACCATGATTCCGGTTGATTCAGGTTGGATAGATTCGCCAGGAGCAGGCTCGCACACTCCGTTAGCGCCAAGGAATTTTTGCCCGGCGGGCGGGCCAGGAGTTGTCTTTGAACCATTGACATCCTATCCATAGTTTGTCTATGGTACCGCTCTATGGGAAAGAAATCCGAACTGCTTCCTGGAACGCTCGACATGCTGATTCTGAAAACGCTGACTCGCGGGGCGATGCACGGCTACGGGATCGCGCTCTCGATCAAACGGCAGTCCGATGAGGCCCTCACAGTTGAAGAAGGATCGCTCTACCCGGCGCTGCAGCGGTTGCTTCTGCAAGGGTGGGTCAAAGCGGAGTGGAAGATGACCGAGACCAACCGCCGGGCGCGCTATTACACTTTGACTCCCGCCGGTAGGAAGCAACTGGGGCTGGAGCTTACGCAGTTCGAGCAGATGGTTGCAGCCATCGCTCGGGTGCTGCAGGACGCATAGGCGGATAGGGGAGAATCTCGATGGACTGGCTCGCGCACGTCTTGAGAAAACTGCGGCTGTTCACCGGCCGCGAACGATTCAAGCGGGAACTCGATGAAGAGATGACCTTCCATCGCGAGCAAATGGAAGGCGAAATGCGAACCGAAGGAATGAGCGAAGACGAGGCGCGGTATGCGACGCTGCGGCAGTTTGGGAACACGACGCGGATGAAAGAAATGAGCCACGAGGTGATGGCTTTCAGGATGGAGACAGTGGCGCAGGATCTGGGCTTCGCGGCGCGGCAGATGCGGAAGAATCCCGGCTTTGCGGCAACGGCGATCTTCGTGCTCACGCTCGGCATTAGGCGCCGCGATCGCCATCTTCAGCTTCGTTGATGCCGCGCTCATCCGACCCTTGCCGTATCAGAATTCTTCGAGCCTGGTCATTCTTTATGAGAGCAACACCCTCGGTCCGCACTTTCATCTCTCATATCTCGATTACCTCGACTATCTGCGCCGCAATAGCGTCTTTCAATCGCTCGACGCCTACGCGCCCTACGGTTTCATGCTGCAGACGCCGACTGGCGCGCAGCCAGCACACGGCGCCCGCGTCACCGCCGGTTTCTTCCGTACTCTGGGCGTGGCTCCTATTCTCGGCCGCGATTTCCGCCCAGACGACGACCAGCCCTCGGCGCCCTTCGTCACGCTCATCAGCTTTGCTGCGTGGCAGCATCAATTCGCCGGGCGCACCGATGTGCTGGGTCAGACAGTAGTGCTGGACGGCACTCCCACCACGATCGTTGGCGTGCTTCCTCGCGACTTCCACTTTGCGCCGGCGGAGCCATCCGATTTCTGGGCGACGGAGCGTCCCGATCGCGAATGCGAGAAAATGCGCGCATGTCACAACCTACTCGGAATAGCTCGCCTCCGGCGGGGTGTCTCGGTGGCGGCAGCTCTGACTGAGGCGCAAAAGATCGCTGCTCAGATCGCGCAGCAGTATCCCGAAGACGACCATGGACGCGGTGCAACCATGATGCCGCTCACCGAAGCAATCCTTGGCAACATTCGTCCGATCCTTCTGGCGTTGTTTGCAGGAGCCGTTCTTCTCCTCCTCATCTCGGCCATCAATGTCGCGAGCCTGCTGCTGGTGCGCTCCGAGCGTCGCCGGCAAGAGATGGCCGTCCGTGGCGCTCTCGGCGCATCGCGGATTCGCCTCATCCGCCAGTTCGTCACTGAGGGCATCATGCTCGCGGCCTCCGCCGGTGTGCTCGGTATTGCGCTCGCAGAACTCGCGACGCGTCTCCTGCTCAGTCTTTTTCCCAAAGATGTGCTGGCAACCATGCCTTATCTCAGTCAGATCAGCCTGAACCCGCGTGTGCTGGCCTTCACGGTTCTTGTGACTGTCGCCGCCGGTATGATCTTTTCCCTGCTGCCCGCTTTGCGCCTCTCGCTCGCGGATCTGCGCGCCGGTCTCTCCGAAGGCTCCCGCGGAACCTCCGGTGTCTTCTGGCGCCGTTTCGGGTCCAACATGGTCGTCGTTGAGCTCACGATGACAGTTGTGCTCCTGGTGGGCGCAGGCTTGCTCGGCAAGAGTCTGTATCGCCTGCTGCATGTCGACCTCGGATTCGTTCCCGACCGCGTGGCCATACTGCAAGTTGCAGCAACCTCCAACGCCTATAGCGATCCCCAGCAGCAAGTAAGTTTCTTCCGGCAACTCAACGCGCGTCTGGCCGCCATTCCCGGCGTCCGTTCGACCGCATCCGCCGACGAGTTCCCGATTGGTGACGGCGATGGATCGAGTAACTTCCGTATCGTTGGCCGAGCATGGCCTTCGGAACACAACGAGGTGCTCATCCGCGACAGCAGCGCCGGCTATTTCTCCACCCTGCAAACACGGCTCTTGCGCGGACGCTACTTTAGCGAAAGCGAAGATACATCTCACGCACGCGTAGTCCTGATCAATCACGAGATGGCGAAAACGTACTTCCCCGGCGAAGATCCAATCGGGAAGCAAATCTACATAGAAGGCAGCGCAAACAAGGCGATGGAAATCGTCGGCATCGTCGAAGACATTCAGGAAGGGCAGCCCGATGCAGCTTCGCGATCGGCCATGTATCGTCCGCTGTATCAAAACCCGCAAGACCCTAAGGACGGATTTGCTGTCGCCCTTCGTACCGAACAGGACGAGGACTCGGTTCTGTCGATGGCAGCCACAGTCATTCATAGCCTGGATCCCGGCCTTGCGGTCTACGATCCCGGAACCATGGCTGAGCGCCTGCACGATTCGCCGGCCGCGTCGCTGCATCGGGCGGCAGCGTACCTGGTGGGCGGGTTCGCGGGGCTCGCATTTCTACTGAGTTCGATTGGTGTTTACGGAGTGATCGCCTACTCGGTCAGCCAGAGGACCCGGGAAATCGGCGTGCGCATGGCGCTGGGGGCGCAGCGCAGCGCCGTATACCGCCTGATCCTGGTTGAGGCGGTCCAGCTCGCCGTCGCCGGAATCGGCGCGGGACTGCTTTGTTCGCTTGCGGCCACCATGCTCATTCGGAAGCTGCTCTTTGACGTGCATGCATGGGACGCATCCATCCTTGTCTCAGTCTCCCTCGTATTGGCGATTGCGGCGCTGCTGGCGAGCTATCTTCCCGCGCGACGCGCTGCGTCGGTGAATCCAACAGAAGCGCTGCATTCGGAGTGAATGGCTGGTGCTTCGCACCAGCTCGTTTAAAAAGACGCCCCGCCGGAGTTGGGTTGGTTGCTGAGGACTTCCTTTCCGCCGCTGGCCGCGACGACGTAACTCTGTCCGGGCACCGGAAACGGGTGGTCGACCCTGGTCCACAAATAGACCCGGGTAGTGTCGTTCCAGATGCGACCGAGCATTGCGGTGCCGGTTGGAGCTTGCATCGGGTTCGGCATATTGCTGCCCTGGGGCTGAGCAAGGAGAATTGGGCGCTCCAGGTAAAAGGCAAACGAAGATGCCTCGGGATACTTTCCATCGACGACGACAACGTCAGCCGGCCCAAGTTCAGGACGGATGGCGTCTGCCAGAATCTGCGACGAATATGCCGGGGACGCCACCACGAAGCCGGCCTGGATGGCGACTATGACGCCGGCCAGCATTCCAGCCAGGAAGCAGTTGGCCGCGCGCGCATTGTTGTGGAGTCGATAGACGAGATTGCCCGTGACTCCGGCGATCAGCGCGGCGGCGAGAATGATGAAGGGAATTGGGCCAGGCGCCGAGGTCAGCACGACCGAGGAAGTAAAGAAACTGAATCCCAGCGGGCCTTCGACTGCGAAAAAGATGAGGAGCGCGCTTGCGGCGAGCCCAACGACGAAGACGGCATAAGCCATCCTGCGGGTCCTTGCCCGGTCGGCAAAGGCCTCGCGGTTTGCGAGCCACCCGCCGAGCAGAAGCGCGACTGGCAGCACGGGGCCGAGCCAGGTCAGCGGATTGTGGGGATGTGCCTCAAGCAGACCTCCAAGAAGAAACGCTGCCACAGCCCAGGCGAGTAAGGGCCATTGCGCCAGACGGAGAGGCTGTTGTCTTCCTCGGGCAACCCAGGAGCTTATGGCAATCGCGAAAGGTAAAATCACCGCCGGCCAGGGCGCGATGAGGAGCATCAGGATACAGGCCACGAGCGATACCCCGATGCCTTTCCAGCCTGTAAGTCTCTTCTCCGCAAGCAGGTACCAGAGAGCGAAGGCAATCAGCGCGCTCGCCACGCACAGCAGCGGGACAGGCGTGAGATCGCGCGTGGCAACAAAGGTCCCAGGCCAGGTGAGGACGATCAACGCGGCGTAAAGGCCGGCGGCGTTCCAGACGAAGAGTTTGCGGCCGAAGAAGAAAGCGATCATGGCCAGGGCTAAAACGCAGAGCGCGATCGGGAGCCGGGCCGCCCAGTCGGCGACTCCGAAGAGCTTGTAGTTCGCGGCGATGATCCAGTCGAGCGTTCGCTCTGTAGGGTGCACGGCCACGCCATTGACGTAGGCGGAAGACCAGTCGTGGCGCGCAACCATTTCTCGCGCGATTTCCGCGTGGATCGTTCCTGGGCCGTCGGGCAACGGTGGACGAACGAGCGCATAGCTGCCATAGAGCAGCAGCCATAAGCCGAAGAGCGGCAGAAGGAATCTCCATGCCGGGTTGATCGATCGCTCGGAAATGCCACGCCTCCGCCGGGGTTGCCGCCTTGGGCGATTATAGTAGTGGCTTGGAGTTGCGTTCCTGAATTGCAGAGCGCTACCCAAATGCGCCGCACGCTGACGATGGCATCAGACACGACAACCTTGGCAGCTCTTCCGGCAGCCTCCGCGACTGACGGAGCGGTCCCTGGGACTTCGCTGATCTATGACGACTGGTATCCGGCGATTCGCACAGATGCCTTGCGCGACAGAAAGCTCTCGAAGGCGATGCTGCTTGGCATCCCACTGGTGCTGGGCAGGCGCGACGACGGGCGAGTGTTTGCGATGCGGGACAGTTGTCCGCATCGCGGTATCCCACTCTCCTGCGGCTGGTTCGACGGTAAAGAGGTCACCTGCAAATACCACGGCTGGAGATTCGAGCCGGTGAGCGGGCAGTGCTCCGAGATCCCGTCGCTCACCGCAGCCGACTCACTCGACCCGCAGCGGATCTTCGCGGGGGCCTTCCCTTGCGAGGAACGGGACGGCCACGCCTGGGTCTTTGTGCCGAGGCCGGGTCGGGGACGCGTGCGGGCCAGCGACGATCTGCCCCCGATTCCGGAGACTCCCAAGTTCGGTACACGCTTTCGCTCAGCCCATTTAACCGCCGATCTGCCCTGCAATGTCGATCACGGCATCATCGGCCTGATGGATCCGGCGCATGGCCCCTTTGTGCATCAGGCCTGGTGGTGGCGCTCCAAGGCGAGTATTCACGAAAAGGAGAAGCACTTCGAGCCGATTCCGGAGGGCTTTCGCATGTCGGCGCATGCACCTTCGGGCAACAGCGCTCCGTACAAGCTGCTCGGCGTCTATGGCGAGCCGATCACGACGACGATCGACTTTGTGTTGCCAAATCGGCGATACGAGACGATCCGCTGCGGTGAGAAGTGGTTTTCCAGCCTGACTACGGTCACGCCTACCACTTCAAATGAATGCCGCATCGACGTGGTTGCGGCATGGAACATCTTCTACTATGTGCCGCTGGTGACGACGGTCGCGAAGTTTTTCGGCAACCGCTTCGTGCGGCAGGACCAGGAGACGATGATCCAGCAGGCGGAGGGGTTGAAGCACAATCCCTCGCTGATGCTGATTGACGACGCCGACCGCCCGGCGAAGTGGTATTTCGCGTTGAAGCAGGCCCGTCTGGCGGCCGCAAGCTCTACGATGCCGAGTGCCGAACAGCCGCATCCTATGTCGGGACCTGTGACCCTTCACTGGCGAAGCTGATAGCGGGGGTTTTCAGGGGCGCCTGCCGACTGAGTGAGATACACTTCCCCGAGAGTCTTCCCGTCGATTTTCGGAGTTTTCTGCTTGAAATTGTTTTGTTCGACCATTCTTCTCGCGCTCGCTATTGTTCAGCAACCATCTCTACAGTCTCAGAACGCGCATCCGCTCACAGTTGAAGAGATCTGGGGTCAGCCGAGTCCGACCGGCGTTCCTCCCCAGGGGATTCAGTGGGCGCCGGATGGCGGGCGCGTGACCTACCTGTCGCCTGATTCGGATCTAATGCAAGTGGTGCCGACCGATGGAACGTCGACCATGCTGATCAACCATACCAAGCTCAGCGCGCTCGGGTCATCAGCATCCAATGAGAAGGACAAAGACCATCGCGCTCGATACGGTATGGCCAGCTACTTGTGGGCGCCGGACTCGAAGCACATTCTCTTCGACAGCGGAGGGCAGCTCTTTCTCTACAGCCTTGAGAACGGTACGGCCATCGACATCGCGTCTACCGGAGCCGAAAGTGGCGACGACCCGAAGTTCTCTCCCAACGGGCAGTTCGTCTCCTATGTGCGCGACCACAATTTGTATGTGCATCGCTTCAAAGACCAGTCGTCGGAAGTGCAGCTGACGACTGGCTCATGAAGAGACCCTGCTGAACGGGGAGGTCGATTGGGTCTATCTGGAAGAGCTTAATGTGCGCAGTAACTACTTCTGGGCGCCCGATTCGGCGCATATCGCCTTCCTGCAGATGAACGAGGCGAACGTACCCGAATATCCGATTACAGATTGGATTCCTCTGCATGCGACGGTCGACAAGCAGCGCTATCCGCAGCCCGGCGACCCGAACCCGACGGTGCGCGTGGGCGTAATCAAGGCTCAGGGCGGAAAGACCGTCTGGATGAAGGTGCCGATCGTCGATGGGGACGACTACATCCCACGATTCGGATGGATAAACCCGGATGCGCTGTGGATCGAGGTGCTGGCCCGCGACCAGAAGCACCGGAGCATCTATTTCGCCGACGCTCAACACGGCGATGTGAAGCTCGCCTATACCGAGACAGACGAGAAGTTCTTTAGCGATAAGTATGATGTTGAGTTCGTTCCAGGAGAGTTCTATCTCACCAGCTGGCGCGATGGACACACGCATATTTACCGGTACGGCTTCGATCAGATCCATCCGATGGCGGGAGAAGCTACAACGCCGGCCGCGCACTTGCTTAATCAAGTAACGAGCGGCGACTTTGAGGTCTCGAGTATCGAGTCGATTCTGGAGCCCGCGCACACGGTGTATTACGTCTCCAACGACGGCGATCCGCTACAGGCCCAGGTCTGGTCGATCAAGAACGACGGCAGCGGCAAGCAAAAGCTCTCATCGTTCCCCGGCGTGCATGAGCCGAAGTTCGCTCCCGCGAGCCCGACTTATGTTGACGTGGTTTCGAACCTGGAAACTCCGCCGCAGGACAGCATCTGCCACGCCGCCGAATGCAAAGCGTTCTTTACTTCGAAGCCGCTAGATTCCGGCGAGCTGACTCCGCCGGAATCACTCGAATTGACGGCTGCCGACGGCAAGACGATCCTCTACGGCCAGTTGCTGCTGCCGGCCGGAAAGAGTGCGGCCAGCGCGCCGCTGATTGTGAATCCCTATGGCGGGCCGGCCGCCCAGACTGTGCAGGACTCCTGGGGCGGGACGCAGAACCGGTTGTGGGACGAGTTGCTGGTACAGCACGGCTTCGCGGTTTTGCACGTCGACAACCGGGGAATGGCGGGGCGCGGACGCGACTTCGAGCAGGCCTCTTATCGCAATATGGGACCTGTCCAGCTGGTCGATCAGCTTGCGGCGGTCGACCAGGTATTGGCGAAATATCCGCAGCTCGACAAGAACCGGCTCGGATGGTGGGGATGGAGCTGGGGTGGTACTTTCACGCTGAATGCCATGACTCACTCCGATCGCTTTCGCGCCGGAGTCTCAGTCGCTCCTGTGACCGACTGGCATAACTACGATTCGATTTATACCGAGCGTTATATGGGACTGCCTGCGCAGAACGTCGAGGCGTATCGCGACCAGTCGGTATCGAACTCGGCGAAGGCACTCAAAGGGCATTTACTGATAGCGCAAGGCACCGGAGATGACAACGTGCACTTCGCGAATACGATCCAGTTCATCCAGAAGCTGATCGACGCGGACCTGCCCTATGATTATCAGGTCTATCCGCGTAAGACGCATTCAATCGCCGGGCCGGAGGCGCGGACGCATCTTTACAACCGCATCCTGGCGCAGTTCGAGATGTATCTCAAGAGCCCGCCTCCTTCCGGGACTACTGTTAGATGAAGCATCCCGCCGAACGCGCGGACACCCAAGACCTGGTCCGCGCCCGCACTACGCTAGGTGATTTCGAGCTGACCGTGTTGAGTGACGGCACCTATTTCCTCGACGGCGGAGCGATGTTCGGGGTAGTGCCCAAGCCGATGTGGGAGAAGCGCGCGCCTGCGGACGATCTCAATCGGATCCTGCTGGGGACGAATAGCGTTGTGGTCCGCACCGGGAAACATACCGTCGTGATCGAAACGGGCATAGGAAATAAGCTGCCACCTAAGCTAAGAGAAATCTTCGGGGCGAAGGAGCGATTGCCGGCTTCATTCGCGGCCGCGAGGATTTCGCCCGAAGAAGTCGATATCGTCATCAACACGCATTTGCACTTCGACCATTGCGGATGGAACACGACTCTGACCGCTGCTGGCAAGGTCGTGCCGACATTTCCCAACGCGCGCTACTTTGCGCATCGCGGCGAGGTCAAGCATGGGCATCTGCAACTGGAGCGGGACGCGGTCAGCTATATCAGCGCCAACTATGATCCGCTGGTTGAGAGCGGGCAGATGACTCTTCTAGAGGGCGGGGCTGGTTCTGTAACTGAGATTGTTACAGGAATCTCGGTGGAGGTGTATCCGGGACATACGGCGCAGCTGATGGCGGTAAATATCGACTCGAATGGTGACCGTGGCTGTTACATATCGGATTTGATTCCGACCAGCGCGCATCTGGACCCGACCTGGGTGATGGGCTACGATCTTGATCCGGTGACCTGTATCGAACAGCGCAAGCGGTTCCTGGCGCGGGCGATTCCGGAGGAGTGGCTGGTGTTGTTTACCCATGACCACCAGGTGCCAATGGGGTATATCGAGGTGAATGAAAAGGGCAAGCCGGTGATGAAATAAGCTTAATAAACGATTCCGAAGCGGGCAGCCGGCTTCTGAATTTGTGCGTCCCACCCTTGCGCGATGAAGTTTCGCAAGGATGGGACGCACAAATTGCGCGAACGCTGCGGTTATCGGCTAGTCGCCGGTGTGGGCGAGTTGACTGGCGTTGGAACGTGCCTGCGCCGCTACCGATTTTGCGGAGCCGGTTGCCGGCGAGCCGAGGATTGTTGCCAACTGGGCGCCGTTCGGCGAACCGAGGCCGGTGCACGGGTCCCATCCGGGGCCAGCCGACCACGCACCGTTGTTTCCCTGGGTTATGTCGTTGAAGCCGTTCTCGGCGCTAGCGTAGATCGTCGGATTAATGAAGCCGAGGTTGCTGCCGCGCTGCTGGTTGAGCAGGGCGATCAGCGCGGCCCATAGCGGAGCGACGGCGCTGGTGCCGCCGACGACTTCGTTCTGGCCGTCGAAGCTTACGTTGTAGCCGGTTTCCGGAGAGGCATCTCCAGCAACATCGGGTACGCCGCGTCCTCCGGCGCTGGTTGGCGCCGCAGGCACATTGGCGTTGGTCTGCCAGGTGGGCAGAGGAAAGACGGCGCTGACGCCGCCGCCGCTGGCTCCGCCCTGTGGCTGGTCGTTCCAGACGACCTCCTCCGAGATGGTTGTGCCGGAGGCAATCAATTCAGTGCCGCCGCAGCCGAGGACGTGCGGACTGGAAGCGGGGAAGTCGACGTTGTTGCCGGTGCCACCGTCGGTTGATCCGTTGTCTCCAGAGGCAACCGTGATGGTGATGCCGAGCGCGGCAGCCGATTGGCAGGCTTCGTCAAAGGCGGTCAGAGACTGGGCGGTGTAGTTTGACTCCTCGCTGCCCCAACTGATGGAGATGACTGATGGGGGGCCATTGTTGGTGTCGTGGAGCGCGGTGGTCAGGGCGTCGAGGAATCCCTGCGAGGTGTTGGTGGTGAAATAGACGGCAATGTTGGCCCCGGGAGCGATCGATCCGGCGACTTCGATGTCCAGCGCGACCTCGCCGTCGGCCCCGTTGGGGTTTCCGGGCGAGTTGGTGCCGCCATCGACAGAGACGGCCGTCACCTTTGGTTCGGCGATGCCCAGTCCGCTGAAATAAGCGCTGAGGTCGCTCGCGTTGTAGCCGCCACCCAACTCGATGATCCCGATCGTCTGGCCAGCTCCGTTGACTCCGGAGGGAAACCCATACAGCTGGGCTACTTGCGGAGGATTGAAAGAGCTGGCTTGCGCGGGAGTGGGAGACGGCCCCGGCTTTGGGTGAGTCGGCTTCTTCTTTTTCTTGTGGTCGTAGATGCGGAAGTGCGGCCTCGCGATAGGGTGGCAGTCGAGGCCCATGATGGCTTCGACCGGCGCGGCATGTTCAGCCGGCATTGAGAGCGTGCCGGTATAGCTGTGAAAGGTCTTGCCGTCCTGCTGGTAATCGTCGAGTTGCACCCCAAAAGCTTCTTCCATCTTGCTGGCGGGACCACGGAGAACGACCGTTCTGCGCGCGAGGCTGGATGCGTTCTCATCGACGGCGAGGCCGTGATTATGGGCGAAGGCGCGCACCTGGGCAAAGCTGGCTGGGTCGGCCGCGTAATTCTGTGAAAACTCTTCCTGGCTGAGGTGGCGGCCACCAAGGCTTGCGAGGTCGAGGGGACTCTTGCGTTTCACGATAACGGAGACGGTGACGGTGTGGCCTGGATTGGTCTTGCCGACCGCGGTCGCGCCGGGATGGGATGTGCGGTGACTCTTGGGAAACGTGATTCGGGAAGGACTCGATGGAGACATGGATCACCTCAACTAGTGTGCGTTGGCGGTTTTGCCATCTTGCTGACCATATGGTGCGAGTAATGGCCATGGCGTTTCATTGAAAAAGAATTATCCTCCATTCTCGACAGACGTGGATTACAGAGGGATATTTCCGTGTTTCTTGGGGGGATTTTTGTCGCGCTTTCCATCGAGCATCTCGAGCGCGGCAATCATACGCCGTCGGGTCTCGCGCGGTCGAATGACTGCATCCACATAGCCGCGTTCGGCGGCGATGTAGGGATTGGCAAACTGCTCGCGGAACTCTTCAACCTTGTGTTTGCGCGCCTCGGCCAGAATCTCGGCCGAGCGTTCCGGGCTCAACGGACCCTCGGCGGTCTCGGCTTCCGCTAGAGTACTGGCAAGTTCGCGGCCGTAAACGATATTGACGGCGCCTTCGGCTCCCATGACCGCAATTTCGGCAGTCGGCCATGCGAGGTTCAAGTCGGTGCGGATATGCTTCGAGCTCATTACGCAATAGGCTCCGCCATATGCTTTTCTTGTGATGAGGGTCAGCTTGGGCACCGTGGCCTCGGCGAAGGCGTAGAGGAGTTTCGCGCCATTTCGGATGATGCCGCCATGTTCCTGCTGCACACCGGGTAGAAAGCCGGGTACGTCTTCTAGGGTAATCAGTGGAATGTTGAAGCAGTCACAGAAGCGGACGAAACGGGCGGCCTTCACGCTCGCGTGATTGTCGAGGACTCCGGCCAGGAATGCTGGCTGATTGGCGACGATGCCGACCGGGCGGCCATTCATGCGGGCGAAGCCGACGACGATGTTGCGGGCGAAGTGTTCGTGGACCTCGAAGAAATAGCCGTCGTCGACGATGTGTTCGATGACCTCTTTGATGTCGTAGGGCTGGGAGGGGTCGAGCGGGACGATGGTGTCGAGTTCGGCGTCAGCACGATCGGCTGGATCGGAGCAGGGACGCCTCGGTGGGTCATCGACGTTGTTCGACGGCAGGAAGCTGAGCAACTCGCGGATCGTTGCCAGGCAGTCGGCGTCGTCGTGGGCCATGAAATGGGCGACGCCGGAGACTTCGTTGTGGGTGGTCGCTCCGCCTAGCTCTTCCTTCGTGACCTCTTCGTGGGTGACGGTCTTGATCACGTCGGGGCCGGTGACGAACATGTACGAGGTCTTGTCGACCATGAGGGTGAAGTCGGTAATGGCCGGGGAGTAGACGGCTCCGCCGGCGCAGGGGCCGAGGATGGCGGAGATCTGCGGCACGACTCCGCTGGCCAGCGTGTTCCGAAGGAAGATGTCGGCGTAGCCAGCGAGGGAGACGACGCCTTCCTGGATGCGCGCGCCGCCCGAGTCGTTGAGGCCGATGATGGGGGCGCCGACGCGCATGGCGGTGTCCATGATCTTGACGATCTTGGCGGCGTTGGTCTCGGAGAGCGAACCGCCAAAGACGGTGAAGTCCTGAGCGAATACGAAGACGACGCGGCCGTCGATGCGTCCGTAACCGGTGATGAAGCCGTCGCCGAGGATGCGCTTTTCCTCCATACCGAAGTCGGTGCAGCGGTGGGTGACGAATTTGTCGGTTTCTTCAAAGGTGCCCTCATCGAGTAGAAGCAGGACGCGCTCGCGGGCGGAGAGCTTGCCTTCACGATGCTGGCGCTCGCGTCGCTCAGTGCCTCCGCCGTCTTCGGCGAGAGTGTTGCGGCGGTCCAGTTCGAGGAGGGGGTCGGGGGCGGCGTGGATGGTCGGTTCGGGCATCGAGATGGATTATAGACAGACGGGCGGACCGGGAAAATCTGCGGACTCTCCTTGACAGCTTAGGGGAGATGGTCTTAATCTCCTAATCATCTTAGGGGGAAGTAGTGAACGACCAGGCTCAAATCCTTCCGGGGACGCTCGATTTGCTTATTTTGAGGGCGGTTTCTCTTGGCCCGCTGCATGGGTATGGGATTCTTCTGCGGATCGGGCAAATCTCAGGGAATGCGCTGTTGATTGAACAGGGTGCGCTCTATCCGGGACTTTTTCGCCTGGTGCGCCAGGGGCTGCTCAAGGCGAACTGGGGGACTTCGGAAAACAATCGCCGCGCCAAGTTTTATGAACTCACCAATACCGGTCGCAAGCGCCTGCAGGAAGAGACCGACAATTGGAATCGGCTTGTCGCAGCCATTGGGTCGGCACTCTCGATGCAACCGGAGGAAGTATGAAACTCTTCGATTCGATTCGCTTCCGCGCAGTCGATTTTTTCCGGCCCTCTAAAGCGAACGCCGAACTGGAGGAGGAGCTTCGCAGCCACATCCAACATCGCGCCGACGATCTGGAACGTTCCGGCATGGCTCGCGCCCAGGCGGAACGCCGCGCGCGGATCGAGTTTGGCGGGCGCGAGAAGTACAAAGAGGAGATCCATGAAGCGCTGGGCGGCAACTTCTTCGAAACCTTCAGGCAGGATGTGCGCGTTAGTGCTCGGACATTACTGAAGTCGCCGAATTTCACGGTTGTCGCGGTGCTGACACTGGCCCTGGGAATCGGGGCGAATGCAATTGTCTTTAGCGTGCTCAATGCGCTGATTTTGCGGCCGCTGAATCTGCCTGGGGCGCAAAACCTCTACATGATCGAGTTTGGGCAGGGCAACCAGGACAGTTCTCCGATGCAGTCGTATCCGGACTATCGTGATTTGCGAGATAGGAACCACAGCCTGGAAGGATTGATCGCGTACGATATTGATCCGGTAGCACTGGACACGGGTGGCAATCCTACCCAGGTCTGGCTCAACGAAACGAGCGGAAACTACTTCGATGTATTGGGCGTTCAGCCTTATCTGGGCCGCTTCTTCCACAGCTCCGATGAGCACGGCCCAAACAGCGCACCCTACATCGTATTGAATTATGCCTACTGGCAAAGCCATTTCAACAGCGACACCAGTGTGCCGGGGCGCATCGTCCAGCTGAACAAACATCCTTATACGATCCTCGGCGTGGCCCCCCCAGATTTTCGCGGCACCGAACTGTACTTCAACCCAGCTTTTTGGGTGCCAATCGTTAATCAGGAGCAGGTGGCAGGGGCGAGCGATCTGGAGAACCGCGGAGCCCGTGGCACCTGGCTGGTGGGGCGACTGAAGGCAGGGGTGACCCCTGCGCAGGCCGTTTCGGACCTGAATTCTATCGCCGCTTCTCTTGCCAAGGCTTATCCGAAGGAAGACGGACGGGCAACATTCTCGCTGGTGCGGCCGGGGCTGCTCGGCAACATGCTTGGGCGTCCGGTTCGCGCTTTCGTAACCGGGCTGATGTTGCTGGCGGGGTTGATTTTGCTGGCCGCCTGCGCGAATCTGGGGAGCCTGTTTGCCGCTCGCGCTGCGGACCGATCGAAGGAGACTGCATTACGTCTCGCGCTGGGATCGAGCCGCAGGCGGGTTCTTCGGCAGATGTTGACCGAAGCGGTGCTGGTTTCGATTACGGGCGGGCTTGTCGGAGTGCTGGCCAGCATCGTGTTGCTGCGTTGGCTGAGTGCGTGGCAGCCGCTGACCGATATGCCTATCAATGTGCCGGTGAATCCCGACGTGAAGGTCTATGCGGTCGCTTTGCTGCTTGCATTGGTGAGTGGATTTCTGTTCGGCATCGTTCCGGTGCGGCAGGTGCTTCAGGCTAATCCTTATCAGATCGTGAAATCCGGATCGGCTGGAGCGGCTGGGCGTAAGTTTACGGCGCGTGATCTTCTCCTTGTTCTGCAGATTGCGGTCTGCGCGGTGCTGGTGACGGCTTCGCTGGTTGCGGTTCGAGGAATGGCGCGTTCGCTGCATAGCGACTTCGGCTTTCAGCCCAAGGGCGCGGTGGTGGCGAACACCGACCTCGACATGGCTGGGTACAGCGGCGATCGCGTTCCCGAGATGCAACGGCGCATGCTCGATACCCTCGAGTCGCTGCCGGGAGTGACAGCTGCGGGCCTGGTCGATAGGCTGCCGCTGGCCCTGGAATGGAACGACGACGCAGTTTTCAAAGAGAGCGCTTCAGACCTGAGGATATCGAATGAAACCGCAGAGGCGGGGATGCAATCGGTATCTCCCGGATATCTTCAGGCGGCGGGCACGACTCTGCTGGCGGGAAGAGACTTCACCTGGCATGACGACAAGAATTCACCACACGTGGCCATCGTGAACCAGGAGTTTGCCCGCAGGCTCTTCGGATCGGAAGGGGCCGCGATGGGAGGATATTTCAAGAAGATGGATGGTGCGCGCATCCAGGTAGTGGGCATCGTCGAAGACGGCAAATACAAGACGATCACGGAAGATCCGGAGCCAGCGGCATTCTTGCCGATACTGCAGGCACCGTCGAGTTCAACCTGGCTGGTGGTGCGTTCGAAAGAGGACCCGCAACAACTGGCGGCGGCAATGCGCGAGGCGCTGCGAAATCTGGATGAGGCCGTGCCTTTCAGGATCAAGACGTGGGACAGACAGCTGGACAGCGCTCTGTTTGCCTCACGCGTAGCGACAGTGTCTCTCGGAGTGTTGGGCGGGTTGGGCGCGATGCTGGCGGTGACGGGAATCTTCGGCATGGCCTCGTATTCGGTTAGCAAACGGCTGCGAGAGTTGGGCATTCGCATCGCGCTCGGCGCGCGACGCAAAGAGGTGCTCGGATCGGCGCTGGGCCGGGTGCTTCGACTGCTGGCGGCAGGTTCGTTGGCCGGTTTGCTCCTAGGCCTGGCGGCGACGAAGGTGCTGTCGTTGATCGTGTATCAAGCAACGCCGCGCGATCCGGTGGTGTTGTTTGGCGTTGTCGTGACCATGCTGTTGCTGGGGCTGTTGGCGGCGTGGATTCCGGCGCGGCGGGCGCTGGCTGCTGATCCTTTGATGTTGTTGCGCGAGGAGTAGGGAACTCGAACATCTGAAGTTCGGTCTAAGTCTCTTTCGACAACTGGAGGAAGTATGAATGTCCTCGACTCGCTTCGCTTCCGTATCGCGACTCTCTTCCGGCGCTCACAATTCAACGCGGAGGTGGAGGAGGAACTTCGCGATCACATCGAACATCGCGCGGATGACCTGGAGCGCTCCGGATTGACTCGTTCCGAGGCCGAACGGCGCGCGCGCATTGAGTTCGGCGGACGGGAGAAATACAGACAGGAAAGCCATGAGGCCCTAGGCGGCAACTTCTTTGAGACGCTTGCACAAGACCTGCGTTTTAGCGTGCGGGTTTTGCGCAAGTCTCCTGGATTTGCGCTCGCCGCAATTTTGACGCTGGCGCTGGCCATCGGCGCCAATGCCGTGGTGTTCAGCATCATGAATGCGTTTCTGATTCGACCGCTGAATGTGCCTCATCCGGACAGTCTTTACGCCATCTTCCACCGGCCCGATCCATATGGCTGGCTGGCAGCCAGCCGCGCACCGTCGTCGCTTGACTCCCCCAGTGATGACGCCCACGAATCGTATCCCGACTATCGCGATCTGCGTGAGCGAAGCACCCACAGCTTCGAGGATTTAATGGCCTATAACATCGGCCAGGTGGGGCTGGATACAGGGGCAAATCCGTCGCAGGTCTGGATTGAGGAAGCGAGCGAAAACTATTTCGATGCACTCGGCCTTCAACCGTATCTCGGCCGCTTCTTCCATGACTCCGACGACCATGGCGCCAACAGCGCTCCGTTTATTGTGCTCAGTTATGCGTTTTGGCAGTCTCACTTTCAGGCCGACCGGAACGTCGTGGGACGGGTTGTCCAATTGAACAGGCACCCCTTTACGATCATCGGCGTAGCACAGCCCGAGTTCCACGGGACGCTCCTTTTCTTCAACCCAGATTTCTTCACGCCGCTTGTCGATGACCCGGAGCTGGGAGGGGACGGTCTGGACAAACGTGGGAACCGTTGGATTTTTATGGCGATGGGTCACCTAAAGCGGGGAGTTACCCAGGAGCAGGCGATCTCCGATCTGAACTCGACGGGCGCTTACCTGGAGAAGACCTATCCCAAAGACGAGGCGAAGATGACCTTTAGTCTGAATCGCCCGAGCCTTTATGGCGACTATATTGGCCGTCCGGCACGAGAATTCTTAACAGGATTGATGCTGCTGGCGGGGTTGATTCTGTTAGCCGCATGCGCCAACCTGGGAAGCCTGTTCGCGGCGCGTGCCGCTGACCGCTCCCGCGAGGTTGCGCTGCGACTCGCGCTTGGGTCGAGCCGCAGACGCATTCTGCGGGGACTTTTCACTGAAGCCATCGTGATTGCACTCGCCGGGGGCGCGGTCGGATTACTGGGCAGCGTAGGGCTGTTGCACGGACTGAGCGCGTGGCGGCCAATCTCCAGGTGGCCGCTCCAACTCTCCGTGAACCCCGACGCGAATGTGTACGCTGTAGCGCTGGTGCTGTCTATTGTCAGCGGAATACTGTTTGGCGCGGTGCCGGTAAGGCAGGTGCTTCGCACCAATCCGTATGAGGTGGTGAAGGCGGGATCGAGCGGAATCATTGCAGGCAATTCGCGAAGGCGGGTTACGCTTCGAGATGCGCTGCTCGTTGTGCAAATCGCGATCTGCGCCGTGCTGGTCACTGCTTCGATGGTGGCGGTCCGGGGACTGGCTCGGTCACTTCACAACGACTTCGGTTTCGATGTGCAGAACACGATGCTCGTTAGCACGGACCTGAGCATGGCAGGTTACAGCAGCGATCGAGTGCCTGCGATGCAGAAGCGTTTGGTTGAAGCCGTGGCGGAAATTCCCGGCGTACAGTCTGTGGGTCTGGCTGACACAGTTCCTTTAGGGGATGGTGCGACGGACTCGAATGTCTTCACCGACGATGCGTCGGACCTGAGGCCATCGAACGCGGTCGCCGACCCGGTGATTTATAAAGTCTCCCCCGAATACTTTCAGGCTGCAGGCACGGTATTGCTTTCCGGAAGGAAGTTCACATCGCATGATGACAAGAACTCGCCGCGTGTAGCGATCGTGAATCGACCATTTGCGAAGAAGGTCCTTGGCTCGGTGGAAAATGCGGTCGGCCGATCGTTCAAGATGCCGGATGGGACTCGGATACAAGTCATCGGTATAACGGAAGACGGAAAATATACCAGTCTTACCGAAGACCCGATGCCGGCGATGTTTTTTCCGATCCTGCAATCACCCACACCCTCGACTTGCCTGGTCGTGCGCTCGATGGGCGATCCTCGGCTGTTAGAACCGACTTTAAGGGCCACGCTGCGGCAGATGGATTCAGGGCTGCCGGTCTACATCGAAACGCGATACAAGGGGTTGGATGCGATGCTGTTCGGTCCGCGGATGGCGACGATTGCCCTGGGAGTAATGGGCGTGATGGGCGCCATGTTGTCGCTCACCGGTATTTTTGGCATGGCGGCGTACTCGGTGAGCAAGCGCCTGCGTGAGTTGGGGATTCGGATGGCTCTCGGCGCGCAACGAAAGGAAGTGTTACAGGCGGCGCTGGAACGGCCGTTGAAATTGCTGGCATTTGGTTCGATCGCGGGATTATTGCTCGGAATTCTGGCGAGCCGAGTCATCGCTCTGATTGTCGACCAGGCGACTCCTCGAGATCCGCTGGTGTTGGCTGGGGTTGTTCTGGCGATGTCGCTGCTAGGGCTGCTGGCCACCTGGATTCCAGCGCAACGCGCATTGTCGGTGAATCCGCTGATACTGCTGCGCGAAGAGTGAAGTTCAACATCGTCTCTGGAAGACCGGAGGAAGTATGAGGCTTCTCAGTTCGCTTTCAGTCCGTATCAGCGCTCTCTTTCGGCGTTCGCAGCTCAATGCCGAGATGGACGACGAACTTCGCAGCCACATCCAACATCGTGCCGATGATCTGGAACGCTCGGGCCTAAGTCGTGCAGAGGCGGAACGGCGCGCGCGCATCGAGTTCGGCGGCTATGCGAAGTACAAAGAGCAAAGCCATGAAGCGCTGGGCAACAACCTTATCGAGACTTTCGTCCAGGATGTGCGCTTCAGCCTTCGTGTACTGCGCAAGTCTCCGGGTTTCGCCATCGCAGCTGTCCTTACGCTCGCGTTGGCGATTGGCGCAAACGCTGTGGTCTTCAGCATGTTCAATGCACTGGTGCTGCGTCCACTGAATGTGCCTCAGTCGGAGAGCCTCTATGCGCTCCAGCGCGGAGACGCCAAATATATCGTGCAGTCCTATCCCGACTACGTCGATCTGCGAGACCGCAATCGCAGCTTCGATGGGCTGGCTGCCTATACGATCGGGCAAGCGGGCCTGGATACGGGCGAGAATCCATCTACTCCATGGTTCTATGAAGTGAGCGGAAATTATTTCGACGCATTGCGGATTCAGCCATATCTTGGCCGTTTCTTTCACGCGCCGGATGAGCAGGGTCCGAATAGCGCTCCCTATATCGTTCTCGGCTACTCGTATTGGCATACTCATTTTCAAGATGATCCGGGCGTGGTGGGCCGTACGGTCTTTCTCAACAAGCACCCGTTCACCATCATCGGTGTTGCGCCGCCTGAGTTCCGTGGAACGATGATCATTTTTTCACCCGATTTCTATGTGCCGATCGTCAATGAGGAGCAGATCGAGGCAACGAATTATCTGAATGATCGCGGAACGCGCGGCGTCTTTGAGATTCTCGGGCATCTGAAGACCGGGGTTACACCGCCGCAGGCGATCGCCGATCTCAACGCAATCGGCGCTTATCTGGAGAAGACCTACCCCAAAGACGATGGGCACATGACCTATTCCCTGGTGCGTCCGGCCTTGCATGGCAATTTTTTTGCTCCTGCGATCCGAGCCTTTCTGGGCGGGCTAATGCTGCTGGCGGGGTTGATTCTGCTGGCTGCCTGCGCCAACCTCGGTAGCCTGTTTGCCGCGCGCGCCGCGGACCGTGGGCGGGAAGTCGCTCTCCGTCTAGCGCTGGGCTCGAGCCGCAGGCGTATCCTGCGTCAATTGTTCACTGAGGCGCTGCTGGTTTCGCTCGTCGGAGGGACGGTCGGGCTCCTGGGCAGCGCGGCGCTGCTCCGCGCGCTGAGCGCATGGCAGCCGTTTCCGCGGTTTCCCATCCATGTGCCGGTCAATCCGGACGGGAATGTCTATATAGTCGCCCTGCTGCTGACGGTAGCCAGCGGACTACTTTTTGGTTTGGTCCCGGTGAAGCAGATCCTTCATACCAATCCGTATGAGGTCATCAAGGCTGGATCGACGGGTACGATAAGGGGACGGGGTGGGTGGCGGATCAGTCTTCGCGATCTTTTGCTGGTCGTGCAAATTGTGATCTGTGCAGTTCTGGTTACCTCGTCGATGGTTGCCGTGCGCGGGTTGTTGCGCTCGCTGCATAGCAATTTCGGCTTTGAACCACGGAACGCCATGCTCGCCAATACAGACCTGACCATGGCGGGCTATAGCAATGACCGCATTCCCGCAATGCAAAAGCGCATGATCGAGGCCATGGAGACGATTCCCGGGGTAAATTCGGTCGGTCTAGTTGGGCGGTATCAACCATTGACCATGGGCGGGCGCACGGAGAACGTGTTTACCGACAAGACGACCGATATCAAGCCGTCGACCGCCGCGACCGAAGCATTTGAGTACAACATATCGCCGGAATATCTCCACGCCGCCGGCACTGCCTTGTTGTCGGGACGGCCTTTTACTTGGCAGGACGACAAGAACTCGCCACGCGTCGCGATTGTGAACAAGGAATTTGCCAAGGAGATATTCGGCTCAGTGTCGAACGCGGTGGGCGGGCACTACAAGCTAAGCGATGGAACACGGGTAGAAGTGGTGGGAGTTGTCGAAGACGGAAAATACTTCAACCTCGCTGCGCCTCAGGAGGCCGCCATGTTTCTCCCGCTTCTGCAATCGCCATCGAGCGAGACATGGCTGGTAGTTCGGTCAGCCGGCTCGGAGCGCGATCCGCAACAGATGGTAGCGGCTATCAGGAGCAAAATACATGAACTGGATCCTGGGCTTCCGGTTTACATCCAGCCGTGGAGCAAAGAGTTGAACGGTGCTCTCTTTGCTTCCCGCGTGGCGACGGTTTCTCTCGGCGTGCTGGGTATGATGGGCGCGATGCTCTCGATCACCGGCATCTTTGGTATGGCTGCCTATTCAGTGAGCAAGCGGCTCAAGGACCTGGGAATTCGCATGGCGCTTGGCGCGCAGCGGAGGGAAGTGCTGCAGGCAGCGCTGGGACGGCCATTGAGACTGCTGGCCTTTGGCTCAACCGCGGGACTGCTGCTGGGCTTAGCTGCAGCCAAGGTGCTGGCCTTCATTGTCTATCAGGCTACGCCGCGTGACCCGTTGGTGCTGTGCGGAGTTGTCCTCACCATGTTGCTTTTGGGCTTGTTCGCGACCTGGATTCCGGCGCAGCGTGCGCTCTCGATCGACCCCCTAAGGTTGCTGCGCGAGGAATAACTGGAAGTTCAGATCAGGGATAAGGACGAAATCTGCGCTGGGCGCGTCGTGGAAAGATAAATTCGACGCGGAGATCCATTATGGTTCAACCGCTGGGTTGTTCAGTAGACCTGCCTGCCAAAAAGCCGGTCTTTCTCTTTGCAGGGCGTACTTCCGCAACTGAAAGCACAAGCTGCGAACAGAGCGATTCCGAAGAAGGCCAAGCCTAACGGCACCCAGACTCCCATTGCGTGGAGCCAGATCATGAGCGCATGTAATTTCAAGGAGAACATAATGCTCAACCTGCACGCTTGGACGGATGAATCTTTTCCGGAGTTGCCTGCATCCCGCCTCTGCGAATTATCATGCCATTGTTTTTCCGGGAAAGAAAGACGAAACTTTGGGAGACGCCGGAGAAGCTGTGGAGACTGCGGCTACAACCGTCCCAAATGGGCCCCGAGTGGCCTGGCTCTTCCTGGACCTGAACTCCTACTTCGCCTCGGTCGAGCAGGAGCTCCAGCCCCGATTGCGCGGCCGTCCGGTCGCGGTGGTTCCTCTCTTTGCCGACACAACGTGTTGCATCGCCGCGAGTTATGAGGCGAAAGCCTTTGGGGTTCGCACTGGGACAACGGTCGGGGACGCGAAAAAGCTGTGCAAGGGAATCGAGCTTATCGAGGCCCGGCACGAGATTTATGTCAAGTATCACCACAAGATCATCCAGGCCGTTGAGACCTGCGTTCCTGTCACCGCGGTAATGTCGATCGATGAGATGGCCTGCCGCCTGATCGGAAGGGAACAGCCCCTCTTGGCGGCTCTCGATCTGGCGCGGCGGGTCAAGCAGACAGTCCGGGAGCAGGCCGGCGCCACGCTGCGCTGCTCGGTTGGGCTGGCTCCGAACCGTTATCTCGCCAAAATTGCCTCCGACATGGAAAAGCCTGACGGACTGGTTGCGCTGACTCCGGACATCCTGCATGCGGCTCTGACCGGGCTGACGCCGCGGGACCTGCCTGGCGTGGGTGCGCGCATGGAGAAGCGCCTGCACGAATGCGGCATTCGCACAATGGAGCAGCTGCTGAAGCTCGGCCGCGAAGAGATGAGCTCCGTCTGGGGCGGCCTTGGCGGCGAGAAACTCTGGCATTGGCTGCGTGGGGAGGACTTTAACGACCCTGCGCTGGAACATCAGAAATCCATCAGCCAGTCACACATGCTTTCACCTGAGTTGCGGACGATGGAGGGCGCCTATTCAGTGCTTCACAAGCTGTTGCATAAAGCGGCGATGCGGTTGCGTTCCGCGCGGTTGTGGACGACCCATCTCACGCTCGAGATCAAGTATGCAGTGCCGAAAGCTTCGGCAACCAAGCTGCATTTGTCGGGTATTCCTCAGGACGGCTGGTCGAAGGGGACCTCGCTGATCGAGTGTCAGGACAATCAAACGCTCATTGAGGGATTGCAGAAGCTCTGGGCACAGCGCCCGAAGGGCGCAGACCACGAAAAGCCATTCTTTGTGGGCATTGCGCTGGGAAATCTGGTGCCCGACCATCTGCATACCTTGAGCCTTTTCTCAAACCTAGAGAGCGAGTCACGACGGGCGCGGATTTCGGTGGCCATGGACTCGCTGAATCACAAATACGGGACGAATACCGTGATGGCCGCAAGCATGTTGCTCGCGGGCGCGGCCGCTCCCACGCGGATCGCTTTCACCAGCATTCCGGATTTGTTTTGAAATGCACAGGAATGTGAGGCGGCAATTCGAGTGGCGAATCTCGTCGTGCGAATCAGAAATTCAAGGGGTGTTCGTGGAACAGCGGATTAGTATCGTCACGCTCGGCGTAAGCGATCTGGATCGCAGCCGGGAGTTCTATGAGGCCCTCGGCTGGCGGCGCTCGATGGCTGAATCGGAAGGCATCGTCTTCTTCCAGGCGGGCGGGACGGCGCTTGCTCTGTATCCGCGAGAAGAACTCGCGAAGGACGCAACCGTCTCTCCCGACGGTCAGGGATTCCGGAGCGTTACGCTTGCTTACAACGCGCGCAGTCGCGCGGAGGTCGACTCTGTGCTTGAAGAGGCTAAGACCGCCGGAGCAAACATCATCAAACCCGCGCAGGAAGCTTTCTGGGGCGGCTACTCCGGATACTTCGCAGACCCAGATGGCTTTCTATGGGAAGTGGCCTGGAATCCGTTCTTCTCGATTGCGGACGATGGGAGTTTGCGCATCCCGACGTAGAAAATCTCTTGGGATCTCGTCCGAATCGGGCTTGGGTTTCACGATGATGAGTATCGCGAACGTGCCCGATAGGGCAGGGTTAGAATAAGAGAAGTGATGGCGGAGCATAGATGTGCTCACGCAGCGCTCAATCGAATTCCGGCTTCTTATCCTATGGCTACCATTACTACTCCTGAAACATCCGTTCTCTCTTCCTCTGCCAGCAATCCTTCGCGCAATCAGATCTTCGACGCCTTTCGCCGCTGGGGATACCTCCAGGCGCAGCTCGATCCACTTGGGCAGCATCTGCCGCCTGTATCCGTGCCGGAGCTGGAGGTCGATGGTCCCGACGCCGACGAGGCACGCGCTGTCTATTGTGGCACCCTTGCTGCAGAATTCATGCATATTCCCGACGGCACCCGGCGTGCGTGGATTCAGGACCGCCTAGAAGGCCGAGTCGAGATCGGTCCAGGGCCTGATCCGCACCGCACTCTGGAACTGCTTCTGCGCGCCGATTTGTTCGAGCAGGTCATTCAGTCGCGCTATCTCGGCACGAAGCGATTCTCGCTCGAAGGTGTGACCGCGCTGGTTCCTTTTATCGATGAGCTGCTAAATCACGCGGCCGAACATGGCGCCGTCAGTGGCGTTATTGGCATGAGCCATCGCGGACGCCTCAACGTAATGGTGAACATCGTCGGCTGCGAGGCTGCCGATATTTTTTCCAAGTTTGAAGACGTTGATCCGCGCAGCATTCTGGGTGGCGGCGACGTGAAATATCACGTCGGCGCGACTGGAGAATACGAGACACGCAGCGGCAAGAGAGTCGACCTGCACCTGGTTTCGAATCCTTCGCATCTTGAGGCGGTTGATCCGGTGGCTGCCGGGCGCGCTCGCGCCAAACAAGTGCGCCTGGGTGTCGGCGGAGAAGACAAGCTGATTCCAATCGTCATTCATGGCGACGCGGCCTTTGCCGGGCAGGGCGTGCTGGCCGAGACCATGAACCTCGCCGATGTTGAAGGCTTCTCCATCGGCGGAACGATCCACATCGTTGTGAACAACCTGATTGGTTTTACCGCGGCCCATCACGAAGTGAACTCGTCGCGTTTTGCGACCGATGTTGCCAAACGCCTGCCTATCCCCATCTTTCATGTGAACGCCGAGGACGCCGACGCCGTGCTGCGTATCGCCGCGCTGGCCGCGGAGTATCGCTACACTTTCCATAGCGATGTCGTGGTCGATCTGATCGGGTATCGACGCCATGGGCACAGCGAGGTCGACGACCCGACTGTTACCCAACCGCTGCGTTATGCAAAGATCAAGGACCATCCCCCGCTGCATCAGATTTACAGCAAACGGATCGGCGCGGACATCACCGCGCGCGCCAAAGAGCTGCAGGCGGAACTGATCGAAGCGCAGAAGGAAGCGACCGTTCGGAAGAAGATGCCTGTGCTTTCGCATCTGCCCGCTTATTGGTCGCCGTATTACGGCCGCGGGTTCAAACCCGAGTACGAGGTCGAGACAGGGCTTACGATCGAGGAGATTGGCAAGATCAGCGAGGGGCTGACCACTTACCCGGCGGACTTCCACATCCATGCCAAGATCAAGAAGCTGCTCGAGCAGCGGCTGGAGATGGGACAGGGCAAGAAGCCCTTCGACTACGGCATGGCGGAGGCAGTTGCCATCGGCTCACTGCTGAAGCAGCAGGTGCCAGTGCGGCTCACTGGGCAGGACAGCCAGCGTGGGACCTTTAACCAGCGGCATAGCGTACTTGTCGATATCGAGAACGAGGAGCGCTTCATTCCCCTCAACCACCTGGCAAGGAAGGATGAGGGCGACCAGGCAAAGTTCGAGGTTTACAACTCGATCCTTTCCGAGGCTGGCGTGCTCGGCTTCGAATATGGCTTCAGCCGCGACTTTCCTGAGGCGCTTGTGATGTGGGAGGCGCAGTTTGGCGACTTCGCCAACGGCGCGCAGATCATCATCGATCAGTTCATCTCCTCTGGCGAGGACAAGTGGGGTTTGTTGAGTGGCGTTGTTTTGCTCCTTCCGCATGGCTACGAGGGTCAGGGGCCCGAACACTCGAGCGCCCGCGTGGAACGCTATCTGCAGTTGGCCGCGCATGACAATATGCAGATCTGCCAGCCGTCGAACGCCGCGCAGTACTTCCATCTTCTGCGCCGCCAGGTGCTGCGTAAGTGGCGCAAGCCGCTGGTGGTGTTCACGCCGAAGAGTATGTTGCGCCATCCCGATGCGGTTTCGCCGATCGCCGATCTCACGCGCCCGCATTTCATGAATGTTGTGCCCGATGCCGAAGTCCAAAGCGCCAAGCGGCTGCTGTTGTGCACCGGCAAGATCGGGCACGAACTTCGCGTGGAGCGTCAGAAGAGAGGAACGGAGCGTACCGCGATTGTCTTTATCGACCAGCTGTATCCGTGGCCCGAGGCGGAGCTTGAGGCCGAGTTCGAGCGCCACCCCGAGTCGACTGAAATCGTCTGGGTCCAGGAAGAGCCCGCCAACATGGGCGCGCTCTCCTTCGTGATGCCGCGGCTGCGCTTGATCGCGGGTTCGCGTCAGGTGCTGAGCGTGAAGCGTTCGGCGGCGGCCAGCCCAGCAACCGGCTCGGCGAAGGCACACGACCTCGAGCAGGGGACGCTGATCGATATGGCTCTGGGGCGCAAGGAAGACTGACCCATTGATATCGATCGTAGCTGAGGAGGCGACATTTCTCGTGCAGCCAATCGCGCATGCGGCTCGTCCCATCTGCATGAAGTCTTTGGCGTGAACTGTGGCTAGCCGATCGCTATTGCGGGAAAACTTTCTGATGTTTGGCGCCCTGCTTGGCGCCGTGCCCGGCCTGATGGCGCAGGCGCCGTCTGAGCCGATCGCCCATGCTGTCCAAGTCTCTTCAGAGACTCCGGCCGTGGCCGAAAACTCTTCCCGGATCACGCAGGAAGGCCAGGTGCCCGACGCTCCCGGCCAGGCATCTCCTGCTCCTCAGGCGCTTGGGCGCATCTACGGAACGGTGACCGATCCTCATGGGAATGTTGTTGTCGGGGCGAGCGTGACTCTGGAGATCGAGTCGTCAAAGACCCAACGGATAGCGGTCACTGACAGCTCTGGGTCTTTTACCTTTTCCGACCTCGCAGCCGGAAGCTACAGGATCACCATTGCGGCCAAGGGTTTTGCGGACTGGACAAATGCAGATATTGCCCTGGCCGCGGGGCAATACTACGACATGCCCGAGATTTCGCTGAAGGTTGCGACGGCAAACACCAACGTGGAGGTCGTCTTCACCCAATATCAAGAGGCCGAAGAGCAGATCAAGGAACAGGAGCAGCAACGGATCCTCGGGGTCTTCCCCAACTTTTACACCAGCTACATCTGGCGCGCTGCTCCTATGACCCCCGGGCAGAAATTTCGACTGGCAGTGCGAACGTCGGTCGACCCCGTCACTTTCGGCATTGCAGCGGCAACGGCGGGCATCGAAGAAGGGTCTGACAGCTTCAGCGGATATGGCACAGGGGGCGAGGGTTATGCCAAGCGCTTTGCCGCTTCATATGCCGACGACGTGGTCGACACCTTCATCGGCGGCGCCATTCTTCCGTCTATTTTGCATCAGGATCCGCGATACTTCTATAAGGGAACGGGAAGTGTTACGTCGAGAGCGCTCTACGCGATCTCGACCGTTGTCATTTGCAGGGGCGACAACGGGCGCTGGGAACCGAATTATTCTAATGTGGCTGGGAATTTGATCTCGGCGGGAATCTCGAACCTGTACTATCCTGCCAGCAATCGCCACGGGGCTGGCGAAACGATCGACAATGCGCTGATCAACACCGCTGAAGGCGCGGCGAGCGCGCTGCTACAGGAGTTTCTGCTCAAGAAGATCTCGCGCGGCGTGCAGCAACAACCGCCACAGCCTAATGCACAGGCAACTCCGTCAAATCTGAACTAGATAGAGCAGCTAGTTCAGGAAGCGCTCATCATCCGGTACGCGTGTCATCGGGCACGGTTCCGCGGCGTCTAGAAGGCAATCCCACAGGACTTGTAAATCTCCGCGACGTACTGAATGTCGCGTAGCCCTTCCTGCCCATCCATTTTTGGCTCTGTGTTGTTAAGGACGCAGTTTGAGAAGTAGTCCGCCTCACGCGTGAACTGGCTTGGATCTTTGGCTGGATTGGGCTCATCGAGTTTCTGGCCTCCCTGAAGGGACGCGGTAAGGTGCTGTCCCTGGTAAGGAAAGGCGTTTTCGACATTTATCACACCTTTTGACCCATGCACGCGGTAGTACCCGTCCATGTTTGCGCCGTAGGTTGTGTTGCAGCTGACCACGATGCCCGAGGGAAACCTCATTGTCCAGCCGACGTTCTCTTCGACCTCGTTGAAGCGCCCGTCTTTATCGATCACCGAGGAATAGGCGGAGATCACCTCCGGCTCCTCACCCGTGAGATACCGGCTGGCGTTGAGCGAATAGACGCCGACATCCATTAGCGGCCCACCGCCGGCCATCTTCTTGTTCAGCCGCCATTGGTTTGGGCGGATGTTGAATCCGTTCGCGCTCTCGATCGCCTGAACGCTTCCCAGCGATCCGTCGCGGATCAACTGGATCGCGCGGAGGTTGGTCGGCTCCAGCTGGCAGCGGTAGGCGATCATCAGTTTCACATTATTGTTACGGCAGGCCTGGATCATCGCTTTGCAATCGTCGACTGAGGTCGCCATCGGTTTTTCGCAAAGTACGTGCTTGCCCGCTTTCGCGGCGCGAATCGTATACTCGGCGTGCATGTTGTTAGGCAGGGCAATGTAAACAGCGTCGATGGCCTTGTTGTCGCGAATGCTATCGAAATTGTCGTAGCTGTAAATATCGCTCGTTGGGACCCCATACTCGGCGGCCTGCTTCTCCGCCTTGTCACGATGACCGCTGACCAGTCCGGTGAGTTTGGACTGCTTTGCGTCTTTCAATCCGGGCATGAAGTGCTGCATCGAGATGACGCCAAGCCCGACCATGGCGTAGCCAATGGTGCGATCGGTAGCTTGCTGGGCGTGAAGATCGGGGAGCAGCTGGGAGGCGAGACCGGCTCCGGCAAGGCGAGTAAATTCTCTGCGGGTGATAGACATACGGGACCTCTTCGGGCAAGAACTAACGAGACGGTTAAGCAGCCAGAGCCGGCTGGTTTCTAAAACTCCAGATAGGTCTCATCGACATAACACCATCCCCAGTTCTCGCCGCGCTCGGCCGATCGCATGACGGGGTGCTTAGTCTCATGGAAGTGTCCGGTGGCGTGCCTGCCTGGCGAGGAATCACAGCATCCGACATGCCCACAGACCAGGCACATTCGCAGATGCACCCATCTGCCGCCGGTTTTGAGGCACTCTTCGCATCCCTTGGTTTGGGGTTTGACTTTGTGAATCTGGTCGAGGTGGGAACAAGCGGTAGCCATACAGCTTAGGATGCTACACCAAACACGGAGGGCTCAACGTGGGTCGGGTTTCAGATCGATTCCCGGGGGGCCGAGCCGCGTCAACCGTTGTCGGGATCTGCGGGAAACGGCCCGGTATGGGGGTTTGTCCTTCGCCCCTAGCCGAAGGCATTGCGGATGAATTGGGCGATCATTCTTCCGCCCTCTTCGGTGTAGCGGACGGTCACTTTCGTGCCAGGGTCCACATCGAACTTGAAGCCGCTGACAACACCGCCAGGAGTCTCGGCACTTGCGTCCTTCGAGATTTCAAAGGTCTCAGTCACGCCCGCGTCCGTTTTGAGAGTGACCTCGTGGTGCTTTGTCTTGATCACGGTTCCAGAGGCCGTTTCCAGCGAAGATGCGCCGAAATCCTTGATCGCCACGATCGTGCGATTCACAAAACCCTGATCGATATAGTACGCGACGACATGATCGCCGACCTTGTTGAAGTCGGCCGGCTCGATCGTGCCGCTTCGGACGTCTTTATCGAAAACGAGGTTCTGCTTCGCTCCCTTTTGATACTTGAAGGTCCACTCAGAGCCGTCGGTGACTTTTATGGTGATGGTATTGTTGGCCGGATTCACCGCGGTCGCCACCCCGCTCACCCCATGCACAATTTCCTGGGCATAGATTGCAGAGCAGGCGGCGCTAACAAAGGCAAGCAGGAAAAAGCGTTTCAACCAAGTGTTTTTCATAACGCGCCTATCATACTTGAAAATTACATACAGGGAGGCTTTTCCTTCAGCGGTCAGGCAGTCAGTGAAGCTTATTGAGCTAGCGAGCACTGTCGGTGCACTCGTCCGGGTGCTTCGATGGAGGTCAATCGACGAAGGTTGCCTGAGTGGTCAGGATTATTTTGCGGCCAGCGAAAGGGAAAGAAACGCCGCGCGGTGTGAGGAGAACAGTTAGGAAGCGACATCTGATTTGTTACGGGAGTAACTCGCCGCGGCCGGTTCCGTTATGACGATTATGATGTAAAATCGTAGAAACAGAGTCGATCAGTGCAGTTTCAACACCTCTGTGAGCCGATTGAGGCCCCTTGCAGTTCTGCTTGATAGCGGCTGACCGGCGGCGAAGTAGTCCTGGCATCGCGTATATACGTTGAACGGCCTGCCGTTATTGCCATGAATGGCCGCGTATTTTGTGAAGTTGCCGTGTTGAAGCATGTCGGAGGCTTGTTGAGCCAGATTGTGTATGTCTGTTGCGCCTGCCTTGCCGATCGACGTCAATTAATTGCGGCGTGTATCAACTTCCGAGCTGGTTCGAGTGCTCGGCGCCGCGGCAAAGTGTCCAGCTCCTGATGCCCGAAGCCCGGATCCTGGCAAGCGTCCGTAGGCGACCAGAGCAAGTTTGTCTCAAGGTTTCCGGCTCAGGACCTAACATTTAACCTTGAGGGCCCATGAAGGCTTTGCCAGGTTCGACAGCTGGATTCTCGTTGCCGATTGTTGAGCATCGGCCGAGCCGGCTAAGGCGGTTCTTGGAAATTCTTAGCCGCAGACGCATGGTGATTCTGCGGACGACGGTGGTGCTGATGGGCCTCACCTCGCTGGTTTGCGTCCTAATGGGCCGGCGCTATACCGCGACCGCCGAAATTCAGATTCAAAAACCCCAGGCTGCTCTTGGGATGGACGCGACGGGCGGGACTTCCAGCGGTGACGCAGATCCCAATGCCGGAAGTGTGACTCTCGAGACCCAGGCAACCCTCCTCCAATCCCCCGCGCTGGCGATGAAGGTAATACAGGAGATGAATCTCGAAGCGTCGCCAGCGTTCAAGTCACGCTTCTCGGTGGTCAGCTGGGTATCCAGCATATTCTCGCCTCCTCCACCTAAGGATCCTCCTGGGGTCACTCTGGCCGAGTCGCCTGTGCGTCGTGACCGCATGCTGAAGGAATTCAAGGACGGCCTCGATGTCAGGATCGTGCCCGGAACCAGAGTGATCGAGTTGGCCTTCTCCAGCAGCGATCCGAATCTTGCTGCCGCAATAGTCGATCGTCTGGCGGCTGCGCTTGAGGAGTCCTCTCAGCAGGCCGACACTACCCAGACCTCCGGGGCCTCGAAGTGGCTGGAGTCGCAGCTTGTTGACTTGAAGTCCCAGACGGACGCCCTTCAGGAGAAGCTCGTTCGGCTCCAGAAAGATACGGGAGTTGTGCAGGTTGCAGGCGATAACGATGCCGATGCTCATGGGCAGGTATATAGCAGCACCCTGGATCAATTGCAGAAGGCTACGGCGGCGGTCTCAGACGCGCATACCAACGTTATCCTCAAAGGCACAATCTACGAGATGGTAAAGACCGGAAATCCGGAGACCATCATGGGCCTTTCGTCCGACACCGCTCTGGCAGGCGCCGCGGCAGGGATGAGCAGTAACCTGGCGGTGATCTCCAGCTTGCGAACCAGGGAAGCAACGCTCGATGGCCAGATCAACGAGCTGTTGGCAAAATTCGGCCCATCCTACCCGAAGGTGGACGAGCTTAAAGCGGACCGAGCGACGATCGAGGCTTCGATTCAGGCTGAGATCCAGCGAATGCGTGATCGAGCGCGCAATGAATTTGCTTTGGCCAAGCAGGTCGAGGCCAGCGCAAAAGAGCAATACGACTCTCAGAAGCACCAGGCCGACTCGATGAACGACAAGGCCGTCCAATATGAGTTGGTGCGTCAACAGTTTGAGCAGAGCCGAGATCTTTATGAAAAGCTGCTAGGCCGCATGAAGGAGGCCAGCGCGATGCAGGGCTTCCGCTCCACGGGCATTCAGGTGGTGAGCGCCGCGCTGCCGCCATCAGAGCCGTCACGCCCCAATGTCCCCCTCTATATGGGGGTATCGATCCTGGCAAGTCTCTTCTTTGGCTTCATCATGGCATTTGTGGTTGATGCGATGGACACAAGAATCTCCGACATCCGCGGGTTGGAAGCCCTGGTGGGTCACGCGCCGATGGGAATACTTCCTGCGTACAAAACTGCTAAGAAGCCCTTGCGTTTGTCGGGTTACACCGTGGCAAAGTCGGCCCCCGCATCCATTGCGGCTCTGACGGAACCGCGTTCCCCATACGTCGAGGCCCTGCGGTCGTTGCGCACGGCGCTGCTCTCGACCAGTGGAGGGGCTCCACCGCAAGTTCTCCTTGTCACCAGCTCCACCGAGGGCGAGGGCAAGAGCACGCTAAGTGCCAATCTCGCCGTTGTGTTCGCGCAGCAAGGCAAGCGAGTTCTGCTGGTGGACGCCGACTTACGCCGACCCAATTTGCACGTTCTATTCCATGCTCCCAGTGATGCGGGTCTTAGTTCGGTGCTCAGCGGCGAACTCCCGGCAGAACAGGCAGGATCGGCGATGTTGCATCTCGACCAGGTGCCGGGCCTCCACATCCTGCCCGCCGGCCCGATCCCGGCCCTTTCCGCGGAATTGCTGGGATCAGGTAGAATGAAACAAGTGCTGGGTCTCTGGCGGCAGCATTACGACTTCATCATTCTCGATGGAGCGCCCGTCCTACCGGTGACCGACTCAGTAGTGCTCAGCGCACGCGCCGACATGACTCTGCTCGTGGCGCGCCATCAGAGTACGCAGCAGCAGTCCCTCGATGTTTCGATACGGACGCTTCGGGCGCAGGTGGGATCTCACCGGCATATTGGGGTGGTGCTCAACGGAGTCGAATTCAGCTCCGACTCCTATTTCAAGTATTACGGGTCCTCAACAAACAATTATTTCGACAAACGTCTCGGAGGTGGCAGTGAGATATCTTAGATACCGATCTCTAGTATTAGCGTTGATCGCTTCGGTGTTAGCGACAGTGTCAATGTACGCCCAGACGGCAGCAACGCCGACGGAAAGTATCCTGATTGGGCCTGGCGATATGTTGCACATCCAGGTCTTCGATACTCCTGAGCTGGATCAGCATGCGCGAGTTACTGATGATGGCAATGTTCCTCTGATCTTCCTAGGTAACGTTCACGTGGCTGGGTTGACTCCCGAGTTGGCGGCTCGCACCATCGAGACCCAATTGATCCAAAAAGAGTACATGAAGAAGCCCCAGGTTACCGTGAATATCGAGTCATTCGCGACCCAGGGGGTGTTGGTGGCCGGCCAGGTTGCCCATCCCGGCTCGTATCAGATCGACACCTCGAAACCCGTACTGGACGTGCTTAGCCTCGCTGGCGGCTTAACGGATGTCGCCGATCGGCATGTGACGATCGAACGCCACGGCACTGGTGAGCGGGTGCAATACTTTGTTTCCAACAAGCCCGAGGAAGCGTTTGATCACTCCGTGCTGATTCACCCGGGCGACAAGATCCTCGTACCCAAAGCCTCGATTGCCTATATGTTGGGAGATGTTGGCCGGCCGGGCGGCTACGCTTTCACGAATAACAGTTCTCAGCTCACGGCATTGCAGATGGTCGCCTTGGCCGGTGGCACGCAGCCCAATGCCAGTCCAAGCGACGCCCGGCTTATTCGCCGGACCGCCGACGGCTATTCGAACACCCACATTCAGTTGAGCGATATGCAAAAAGGGAAGATCGCAGACTTTGTGTTGCAGCCCGACGACATCATCTACGTTCCCTTCAGTTACCTGAAGAATATAGCCCTGAATGCTGCGCAAATCGCCTCGGCGGCGGGTTCGTCAGCTGTGTACGCTGGTGTCATCCACTAGGCAGGATTAAA
>CAVUKL010000054.1:0-13113 GCA_963742015.1 uncultured Acidobacteriaceae bacterium
CATATTTGGTCTCTAGGTGCGCCTATCTGCTTTAAGATGCGGAGATGATGAATCGTCGTGAATTTGGCAAGCTTGCGATTGGAGCTGCTGTGGCGCCGGCTCTTTTGGGGGCGCATGCTGAGGTGGCGCCGTCTGCGCGGGCGAGTCAGCGTTTTTCGGTCATGCTTTGGACGCTGGAGAAGCAGGCTCCGTTTGACCGCTGTCTTGAGATCGTGGGCGAGGCTGGTTATCAGGGCGTGGAGCTTACGGGGCAGTTTCGGAAGTGGACTGCGACGGATATCCAGCCGGTCATGGCGAAGATGCGTTCGCTGGGACTGGTGTTTGACCTGCTGAGCGGCGTAAGGGTGGGATTTGCGGACCCGAACGCTTCGGCGGCGTTTCTGGCTGCGATTGCGGAACAATTGAAGTTCTGCAAGGAGCTTGAGAGTCCGCAGATCAATCTGCGCTCAGGGAACGTGATAGACGGCGTGGAGCGGGGTGTGCAGCACTCGGCGGCCGTGGAGAACCTGAAGCGTGCCGCCGATCTGGTTGTGGCGAGCGGAGTGAATATCGTGATTGAGCCGATCGATCCGCTGGAGTCTCCGAAGGAATATCTGACAACGGTGACTGAGGGGTTTGAGATTGTTCGCGAGGTGGGAAGTCCGCAGGTGCGGGTGTTGTACGACTTCTACCATGAGCAGCGGGCTTACGGGAACCTGATCGAGAAACTGGAGAAGAATATCGATCTGGTTGGTCTTGTTCACATTGCCGATGTGCCGGGGCGGCATGAGCCGGGAACTGGCGAGATCGACTACGCGAATATCTATCGCAAGCTTGCGGAGCTGAAATACAACAGGTATGTGACGATGGAGTTTTATCCGACCGGGGAGCCGGTGGCCGCGCTGAAGAAGGCGCGGTCGGAGGCTTTGGCGGCGATGGCTTCGGTTTAGCGCTTCTCCGGCTCAAGCCGGCGGCTGCCGGCGCAAGAATCAACTATCGCTCAGATTCTCCTTTACAGGTGAGAGACCGCGGCAATAGAGTGCTTCGCAGTTCGGCACCCTTCCCCGTGCGAGCCTCAAAGGAGAATCTACAATGTCAATTCGAACGCTGGCACGACTCATGGCCGTGCTTGTTTTTGCCGCCTTCGGAACTCTGGCGGCCCACGCTTACGACAAGATCATCGTCTTCGGCGACAGCTATAACGATGTCGGCAATCTGACCGCGCTTGCCGCGAAATACGGCTTCACCTACCCGCCCGCGCCTTATTACCCGGGACACTTCTCGAATGGGCCGATCTGGATCGAAGATGTTGCCAGCGACTGGAAGCTTCCGATGCAGCCGTCTTCGGCTGGGGGCACCGATTATGCCTTTGCCGGCGCCGATCTGCTGGAAGAAAGCACGACCGGGGGGCTGCCGACTCCGAGCGTTCTCGATGAAGTTGCCGAGTATCTCGCGGCTAACGGAGGGAAGGCCGATCCTCATGCCCTCTATGTGATTGAAGGCGGTGGCAACGACATTCTGGACTCGACCGAACTGGATGCTCATAAACTGGCTTGCGAGATTGCCAAGGGTCTGCACGATATGGAGACGACTTTGCGCAAGGCCGGCGCGAGGAGCTTTCTCATTCCGGAGCTTATCGATGTGGGACAGCTTCCGGCTGCCGCTTTAGGAGGGCCTGAGTTCGTCAAGTTTGCCAGCGACACTTCGATCTATGCCAATGAGGAGCTTGAACGCGAGCTTGCCTTTGATACTTTGCGCCCAGGCATTGAGATTTACCGGCTTCACGTCTTTCGTACGTTTCTGGCGGTTGCTGATTCGGCGACCCATTTCGGCTTTACCGATGTCACCGATCCTTGTGTGATTTTGGACGGGTTGACGGTAGCCTCCGAATGCAGCGATCCAGTTCATAACCTTTGGTGGGACGCGGAACACCCAACCACGTTTGGGCACGCTTTCTTTGCGGTTCTCACTGAGGGCCGATTAACCAATCACTGATGCGCGGGAACCTATCTCCGTGACGTAAGGACGGGGAAAAATGGGTGGAGTGGGGTTGGGCGGCGAGCTGGATGTGATGTACCCCCTCCCCCCCAGGGTCGCGATCCTAATATCTTGATTTGGCTGGGGTTAGGAGGGTCGATCCGACTGAAGGTTTTCCTAAGTATTGAAGGAAAGCGGCTAGCGTCCAAAATTCCTGGGAATCATGCACTTAGACATTTAGTTGGCCCCATAACAAAAGGGGCGGCCTTAGGCGCCCTTTTTATTTGACCTCTAAATTCTTTAGTGATAGCAGGTTGGATGGTTTCACTACGCCAGCTCCGCGGCTTAGCGGCGTGGTTCAGTCTGGGCCAGATGCGCGGAAAGCGGTTTTCCTCCAGCAGCTGAAGCAACAGCTGGGGATCATTGCGGTCGGTCTTATGCTTGCGCGGCGCGGCCTTGCGGATGCGCGCCGGGGCGCCTATCCACAGCTCGATGCCCAGTTCCTCCAGCATCTCTCAGTACCACTGGCTGTAACCGCTGGACTCCAGGTCCACCCACGCCGGACACGGAAGTGCTGTATAAAACTCCCGTACCGGAGCAGGGCCCAGATCTGGCTCAGCAATTGTTCGCGCCGCCACCGTGACATGAACTTGCCTCAGTTGACAGGTGTTGCGTTGCTTTGATAGGGAGTGATGGAGTTGGAGCCGGGCGCTATGTGGACAGCTTGTGACCACACCAGACCATGGTTGTTGTAGCGGGTCGAGATCATCAGGTAATAGGTTCCCGGAGCGATATCATTGAAGGTCGCGCTGCCATTGGTTTCGGCGCGAACAGCCGATACAGCGGTGGCTTTGATTGCGTCCATTATCTTTTGGCAGTCGGGAGTGCGGTTTCCACAGGCCGAAGCCAGTGCCTTGTATGGAGATGTTCCCGAAGGAATGGAACACCTGCCCTGGTCACAATATTTGCAAGACTAATAAACGCCGCGTTGGCGTTGGAACTGGGAACACTCGTGCACTTAAAGAACTCGCCTTAACAGAACGTTCCGGATGGCGTGAATCGCGTGACGTTCCTGGACGCCTGTGTCGATCCTGCTGATTGAAGCGCTTAAGGCCACCACGCGGAAGATCGCATTGACAGTCTGCGCGAGACCAGTTGTTGTCCCGCGAGCGGATAATCGTTTGGAGTAAGTCTTGAAGAGGTGGAGAAAGACAACGATCCCCTCGGACTGCGTGCTACCTGTAACGGGAGCCCAAAATCGCCAAGGAAGCTGCACGTCACGTGGGCCGGACGGCCAGTGCAGGTTATAGTGATCTCTTCGATGAGACCTCCAGTGAAGGCGGCAGTCACATCCGTAAACATCGGATTGGGAGTTTGCCGACGAAGTTCGTTTTGGAGAACGGACAGATGTCACGCGTGCCACGCGCCGACCCCGCGATGACTTGTCGCCTGCTCATTCCGGCCCCTTTGCTCTTTAACAGGATTGCCGGTGGCCTTGCTAAACTGCTGCTTCAAAATCCAAGTTCCGTACCGTCGTCCGTACCGTCAGAAAAGTGCCTCTGATCCTTACCTTAGGGGCAGAGGTCCGCCTTTGCTCTTTTGTGCGGCCCATCGCTTCCAATCAACGCATTAAACAGGAAATCGATCGTGTTCTTTCGGTTAGGAAGTTTTTTGAGTGGTGGATCTGAAGAGTTCTAAGGAATAGCCGCGCCCGGAGATACCACTCTAGAAGCTGAACCGCACTCCCAACTGCGCAGCGAACGGGATACCGACTGTAGTTCCGGGGCCAAAGAAGTCTCCGAGCGCTCCGGCGGGAACACCGAGTTGCTTCAGGCTGGTTATGGGCTCGGTCGAGGTGCAATCCGAATTGGTGCAGATGCTCGTGACATTCCCGGCTTGGGCTTCGGTCGAGGGCACCGGGAGCGATGCGACGTTGGTGACATAGTTCGCCCCCGGGTTATTGCGGTTGAAGAGATTAAAGAATTCGACAAATGGCATGACCGTCCAGCGTTCACCCATCCGGATCGGCCGGCTCACGCGCAGATCGGTCTGAATATAGGGAGTGGCGCGAAACTCGTCGAGCGAAGTAGGCACGCCGTTGACGGCTATACGTCCGCTATTGTCCGCAGTGGTAATGGTGAAAGGACGGGCGCTCTCGGCCTGAGACAAGCCGCTGACCTGGAAGCCGGCAGGCGCGGTCCAGGTCAAAGCGACGACAAATCGCTGACGAACATCTTCTCCTGAGGGCCCGTAATCGCCCGGGCCGAAGGCATTCAGAGGATTGCAAACGCCGTTAACATAGTCGAAGAGCTCACCGAGAACGCAACCCCAGGTTTGCGCCTTGGAAAAGGTGTAATTTGCGATCAGATTCAGGCGACGCGTTGCGTTGCCCTGCAGATGAATCAACAGTCCGTTGTAGCTGGAGCGATTGTCGGAGTGGAAAACGTTGACATCGGGCACATAGACGGCTTGATCGGGATCAGTAGGGGCCAACTGCGGCGTGAAGAGATTCATGCCTCCGGCGTAGCTATACGCGCGGTACGCATGGTTGCCCTGCTCGTGGATGTAGTCGGCACTCAACGACCAATTGGGATTGAAGGCATGCTGTACGCCGCCGGAGATGTGGATCGCATACGGCGTCCGATAGCCAGAATTAATGATGTTAGCTGTGCCACCGGCCGCATCGCCGGGAACGCAACCCGCGTTTTCCGGGCCGCCGGGATTCTGAACCGGGTCGACGCAGGGGCCCGGAGGTGCGTTTACCGCCTGCAAGGCGGTCGCCCATCCGTTCTGCGCGAGGTCGTTGAAATAGATTCCAAATCCGCCGCGCACTACGGTGCTGCCGCTATCTCCGGGAGACCACGCAAAGCCCAGCCGTGGCGCAAACTGCTTGTGGTCGTCGCCCGGCGGGTTTGACACCAACGGAATGCCGAGAGCCGCGAGCGTGATGTAGCCCGGATTAAAGGCCTGGTTGCGGCCTGCGCCGTCGAGTAGCCCGAAGGTCGTCGAATAACGGAGTCCGTAGTTGAAGGTCATCTGTTGGGAGGCGTGCCAGGAATCCTGCGCATACACCGCAAACCGCTGCACATTCTGCGAGAAACCGCCGCCCAGATTGGAGGTCGAGACATTGTTGGTCAGGTCGGTTGTAAACTGCGTTGGATTGCCAAGATAGTAGGTCGGGTTCTGCGGAAGTTGATAGAGCGTCTCCGTATTGTCGGGAAATGCCCCACCCAGGACTGGCTCGTGGATGAAGTTAACTCCGAACTTGATCGTGTGGGCGCCGCGCGCATTGGTCATGTCGTAGCGGATTTGGTATTTCTGCTGATTGCGCAAAGAAGGAAAGTAGGTGATCGGCGTAGCAAACTGATTGTCGCCGTAGGTTTCAAAGCCGGAGACTGTCAACGCTGTCGAACTAAAAGGAAAGGCGAGGGCAAAGCCCAGCGCGGAGTTGCGCGACTGGGTGAGATGCAGCCCGCTTGCGTTCAGTACCAGGTTGCCTAGAAGGGTCGGCGTGAAGGTGAACTGATTGCCGATCACAAGACTGAAATAGTTGTTGTGGGTCAGGAGTCCGGTCGAAGGCAGTGTGCCCTGCTGCACCAGGTTGTTGTGCGTGGTGTAGGAGTCGCTAGAGGCGCGGAGAAACCATTGAGACTTCTGCGATTGCGACCAGTCGAAGCGCGCCAATCCAAAATAATCGAGGAACGGAATGGGGACATTTTCTGGTACGGCTATGGAAGTGACTCCGGGAATGAGTCCCTCGGCTGCGAGCGTCGCCAACGCATCGAACTGCGTTATGCTGGCTGGGCTGTAGGCAATGCTGGCATGTTCGTCGACATTTTCAAAGGCGGTAAAGAACCAAACCTTATCCTTAACGATTGGACCGCCGAGGGTCCCGACATAATTCTGCCGAGAGAACGGTTGCTTGGGGTTGGGCGCCGGATTCTCGATCGGATAACGGGCATTCAAGGCTGCGGCACGTTCATAGAAGGCAGCCTGACCGTGCCAGTCATTGGACCCGCGCCGGGTAGTAATCACAATGGAGCCGGCGGTCGTGCCTCCGGTGTCGGCATCCTCCTGCGAGGTGCGGATGGCGAATTCCTGGATCGAGTCGGGCGAAAAGTTCTGCAGAAAACCACCGATCCAGTCGTCGGAATCGTCGCCGCCATCCACGGAAAGCTCGTTGTTGAGGCCGGAGCTGCCCCCGGTCGAGACCGCGGTGATCCGCGCCTTCGTCGGGTCAGACGGCTCAACCGGTTCGGTGCCGGGCGCAAGATAGGCGATATTGGCGAAGCTCCTGGCGGGGAGCGGCATGCCCTCCAGGTCCTGCGTCGTAATCACTGCCTGATGGACGTTGCTGGCAAGATCGATCGGTTGCGTGGTTATCGAGGAACTCTGCGAGCTGACCTTAACCGTCTGACTCACCTGCGAGGGCTGCAACGTCACGGTGATGTTACGCACCGTACTCACGGCCACTGAGACATCGGCCGACGCAGGCGCAAATCCTCGCGCCTTGACGCTCACATGCCAAGAACCCGACGTGACGTCTTCAATGCGAAACTCACCTTCAGAGTCTGCAACCGTGCTGCGCGTCTGCGAGCTCCCCATCAAATCGAGCTCAACGGCCGCCCCGGAGATCCGCGCTCTGGCCGAGTCCTGCACAACCCCGCGAAGACTTCCCCACGCGCTTTGCGCCGGTGAGCATACCACCGCGAGAAACTGCAGAGTGAGAAGTGCAGTGAGGCGTGTTATCAGAGCATTGTGCAACGAGTCTCTCGTCTCTCGTGAATTAAGAGGAACAATAGCATCGACTCTCCGCAGCTATCACCGATGCTCGCGAGTTATCGAGTCATGAGGTAGTAAACCTCGCGCTCGATCTCCGCAATCGCAACCGGCGTCAGGCCTTGAGCCTTCAGTTTTTTATTCAAATTAGCAAGCGGACCCTGCTTGAGCGCCGACCACTCTTGCAAGCGTGAAGCCGAATCCATGTGCGCCTGCTCGTAAACCTCGAGGGCCTGCGACGGTATCGGGCGATCGGAACTCTCCGAAACATGCAGGGCTGCGGTGAGAGCAGTGTTGGCCTCCTCGAGGCCCATCGCTTTTTCTGCAGACTTCGATTGTCCTGAAAGCAGCGCATCGATCGCTGTCGTCAGATCAGAGACTTGCTTTTCGAGCTCGGTATTTGCCTCTGCCTCTTTCGCAATCGATTTGCCAAGTTGGTCCTGAACCGAACCGATTTCCGCCAGCGCGCGCCTCGCCTGCAGCGAGTCGGAGAATATTTTGTAGCTGATCTTGAATTGATCCTCCATCTCAGCCTGGCTGGCTGGAGAACGCGGGTCCTTGACGACCACCAGCGTTTCGAGAGCCGCCTTCTTGCCATCGACCTCCAGTTCGAGCGTGTATTTACCTGGAGGCACACGCGGCCCGCGCGGGATATCTCCCTCGCCGTCGTCCGGCTGGTCACTTTCAGTAACGCCTGAAGTACCCCACGCAAGATTCCAGATAAATCGGTGCATGCCCGCTGAGGTCTCGAGTCGTTGCGGTTCGGGAAACCAGCGCTCCGCTATTGGAAGAGACGGATGTTTTATTTCCGAGGCCGTCTCCGAAGAGACATGGCGCACCAGCTTGTGCTCTCCGTCAAAGATGCGAAGCTCGATTTCGCGCGCTTGCGCCGGCAGATAGTAATCCAGAATCGCTCCATCCGGCGGGTTCTCGGCCGTCGGCTCCTCAGGCGGCAGCGGCGTGCCGGGGAAGGCATCGCTGTCAACGCGAACCGTCGTCTCCGGTTCATACAAGAAAGCCGCGGCGCTCTGCGCACGTTCTGCCGCCTGGCGCAGTGGAGTAATGTCATCCAGTATCCAGAAAGAGCGACCATGCGTGGCAACAACAAGGTCGTCGCCGTGAATGACCAAATCGCGGACCGAGCTCACGGGAAGGTTCAGCTGCAACGGCTGCCAATGGCCGCCATCATCAAACGAAACATAAACGCCAAACTCGGTGCCGGCGTAGAGCAGCCCCTTCTGTTTCGGGTCTTCGCGAATCGCCCTCACAAAGTTCGGCGTCGTCAGACCTGTGGTCATGCTCTCCCAGCTCTTGCCATAGTCTCGCGTGCGATAGATATACGGCGCCTGGTCGTTCATGCGGTGCCGCTCCACGGCCGCGTAGGCAACGGCAGGATCGAAGTGCGATGGGTCGATCAGCGAGATACGGCTCCACGGCTTGACCCCGGCGGGGGTGACGTTCGCCCAGCTCTTGCCGCCGTCCCGGGTCAATGAGATAACGCCGGTATCGCTTCCCGTCCAGATAAGGCCCTTGTCTAGGTAGGAGGGAGCCACCGTCTCCAAAGTTCCATAGCCGCGCTCGATGGCGTTCTCAGGCGTCGGCCGGTCCGGACTGCCAACGTCGCCGATCGAGTTGCGCCCCGACGCAGCCGCTCCACTACCCGTCTGTGCGGCCGTCGCATCGGCCTTCTTCACAGTGGAACCCGTGAGGTCCGGGCTGATCTGCGCCCAGTGCAGGCCGCCGTCCGTGGTCTTCATCAGGTACTGCGTTCCGAGATAGAGCGATGTCTTGTCGACGGGAGAGAAAACAAGCGGAGGCGTCCACGGGTCGCGGTATTTTCTGTGGTCGATCTCGGTGCCAAAGACCGGCATCGGCCATGGCGAAACGTCCTGCGAGAGCGAACGCCGCCGGTCCCACCGCGCAACTTCCCCATAGCTTCCGCTCGCATAAAGAATATTCGGGTCTTTGGGATCGACGGCCATATAGCCGCTCTCGCTCCCGCTCGCTGGAAACCAGTCCCGCGGCGTGATCTGCCCATGATTGGTGCGGCTATACACCGCCGCGCCGCCACTGTCCTGCTGCGCTCCATACACGACATAAGGGAACTCATCGTCAGTGGTAACGTGATACATCTGCGCCGTCGGCTGGTTGTACCAGGTCGTCCACGTCTTGCCGCGATCGAGACTGATCGTCGTCCCTTGATCGACCCCAAGAATCAGCCGCGAAGAGTCTTTCGGATCGACCCACAGCTCGTGGTAATCGTCCCCACCGGGTGCGCCGCGAACCACATGTACCGTCTTGCCTCCATCGTCCGAGCCCATCAGCGCAACATTAGGAACGTAGATCACATCGGAGTCCCTCGGATCGACGGTGATGCGGCTGAAATACCAGGCTCGGCTGGTCAACCGCGGATCGGAGTTAGCGAGTCTCCAGTCGTCGCCACCATCGTCAGAGACATAGAGGCCCGACTTCTTCGCCTCGATAACCGCGTAGACGCGCCGTCCGTCAGAGCTGACTGCCACGCCGGAGCGACCCCACGTGCCTTCCGGCAGTCCGTGGCCTGAGCACTGCTGCCAGGTCTGGCCTCCATCCTGCGAGCGATAGAGGCCGCTGCCCGAGCCGAGTAACGGCGCATAGGTGCTCCACGGCGGACGATGCGCATTCCACAACGACGCGAAGAGGAGACTCGGCTTGCCTGCCGCGATCGCCAGATCGGCGACTCCAATTTCCGGCCCCTTGTCGAGAACCCGCTTCCATGTCACGCCACCGTCGGCGGATTTGTAGACCCCGCGCTCCTCATTCGGCCCATAGGCGTGACCCAGCGCGCCAACGTAAACAATATCGGGATTGTTCGTGTCGATGACTATCTTGCTGATCTGGCGAGTGTCTTTGAGCCCGATGTTTTGCCACGTATCGCCGCCATCGGTGGACTTGTAAACCCCATTTCCGGAGGCAAGATCGGAACGGATATCGCTCTCTCCAGTCCCAACATAAATCACCTTCGGATTAGAAGCAGCGACAGCCAGCGCCCCAATCGAGGCCACCGGCTCCTTATCGAAGATTGGCTTCCATGTCGTGCCCGCGTTCGTGGTCTTCCAGACTCCGCCATCGACGGAACCAAAGTAGAAGGTCGTGCCGTCGCCAGGAACTCCACTGACCGCAACCACGCGGCCGGCGCGAAATGGTCCAATCAGGCGCCATTCCATATCACTGTACATTTGCGGCGAGACGGATTGGGCCATTGCCGGCAACCCGGCCAGCAGGCAAATCAAAGTTCGAGAAAAGAGTGGCGCCAATCGACTGCAAGTGTGTCGCATGTAACGCTCCGTCTGTCGAGGGTTCATTTCAGTCGTCGAACTTGGTGAGGGCGAAAGCAGGCTGGTCCTCAATCCTCATCGCCGCTTTCCGGCATGGAATCTGGCTTCTCATCAGCGTCCAACCCGGGCAGATGGGCCGCCTGCAGCTGGCGATTCATCTCCGGGATCGATGTGCTCTTGATCTTTCCCCATGCCGGAAGGACTTCATCTAACTCGCTCATCGCGTGCGCGGACGCCTGCTCTTGCGCGCTGGTGGGCGGGGCATCTGCCTGGCCGACCTGCCCATAGAGTGAAGCCGTTTCTCCAGCCACATCGTCGAGACCGGGCGTCGCTTCTGTGGTACCCGATTGCGGCGAGCCGCCGAGCAACAAACCAATTTGCTTGTCCAGCTTTTCGAGTTGTTCTTTAACCGCTGCGGGAACCGGCGGTTCTGTACTCTTTGACAGCTTGTCAACCTGCTCGCGAATGGAGTGGGCCTCTAGGTCGGCCTCGGCGCTTCTGGTAACCGATGCAGCCAACTTAATTTCGAGGGCGAATAGGATTTCAAGATCGCCGGGTGGGGCCTCAACACGAGGGTCCATCTTCACGGTGACTGTCTGGGTGAGCACCTTGCCGTCAGCAGTCAGACGAACGTGATAGGTTCCGGGAAGCGCCAGCGGTCCCTGCGGCACGCGCGGCGTTCGATGCGGAACCGCCGAGATTGGGTAATCATAGTTAGTCGCGGTCGGCGTCGTGTAGCGAAGGTCCCATATCCAGCGGTGCATCCCCGCGCCGGCGGCCAGCGTCTGCGGCATCTTGATCCAGTAGAGCGGAATTAGCTGCTTCGCCAGCTGCGTTTCGGTGGCATAAGGCGCATCAGTGCTCGCATATTTGCGCACCAGCTTGCCGTTCGCATCCAGAATCTCCAGAGTGACCGGGCCGGAGGTCGAGTCCGGCAGGTAATAATCAATCGCCGCGCCGTCAGGCGGATTCTCCCCTGCAGGCTCGTCGATCGGAAGTGGCGTATCAGTATAAGTGCTCCGCCTCACTCGATAAGCGTCTCCTGGCTTGAAGAGATATGCATCGCTCTTCACGCTGTCCAGTTGGCGCAGCGCCGAGATGTCGTCGAGTATCCAAAAAGAGCGGCCATGAGTCGCGACGATGAGATCGTTGTCCTTGATCCAGAGATCGCGCATCGAGGTATGGGGCAAGTTGTATTGGAGCGACTGCCAGTGGTCGCCGCCATCGAGCGACATCCACACAGCCGTCTCGGTTCCCGCAAACAACAAGCCTTTGCGAACCGGATCTTCGCGCACCGTATCGACTGGCGCGTTGTCGGGCAAGCCGGCATAGATAGTCTGCCAGGTCGCACCGCCGTCGCGGGTGCGATAGATGTAGGGATGAAGATCGTTAATCCGAAACCTGCTGACCGCGACATATGCGGTCTGGTCATCGAATTTCGACGCGCTGATCTGCGTGATCTTGCTCCATGGCGTGAGCTGCGGCGGAGTGATGTTCTTCCAGTTCTTGCCGTGATCGCGGGTGATCCATACAAAACCATCGTCCGTTCCGGCCCACAGCGTATCCACGCTCTGAAAAGACGCCGCAACCGAGTAGATCGCGCCCCGACGCCTGTCTACGTCCTTCGCGGGAAGCGTCGACAACGACTCCGGTTGGCCGGAGTGTTCGCGAGTAAGATCGGGGCTGATCTTTGTCCAGCTCTCGCCGTAGTCTCGCGTCTCAAAGAGAACGTTCGCCGCATAGAACATCAGGCGCGGATCGACCGGCGAGAAGAGAATCGGCTCGGTCCGGTCTGAGCGATACGCAGGGCTCCGCACCGGGATCGGCGTGACGTCTTGCACCTGCCCGGTGATCATGTTGTACTTCGAGACCTCGCTGCGCCCCGCGCCGTAGACGATCTCCGGATGAAGCGGATCGGGAGCGGCGTAGCCATACTCGATGATGCCGGCTGGATGCCATTCGCGAAAGGTGATCTCGCCGTCGTTGCCTCGGCTCGAGATACAGACGGAGCCACTCTCCTGTTGACCGGCGCAGACCTGGTAGGGAAAAGTGTTCGTCACGGCGACGTGATAAAGCTGCGCCGTCGGCTGGTTATACCACGAGCTCCAGCTCTCTCCCTTATTCACGCTCACCAACGCGCCCTGGTCACTCACCAGCAGGATGATGTTTGGGTTGTCGGGATTGATCCAGAGATTCTGGTAGTCGTCTCCGCCGGGCGCCCCGCGCAGGCTCATCCAGGTCTTGCCGCCGTCGCTCGAGCGCATCGTGACGATGCTCGCGCTATAGACAGTGTTGGGATCTTTCGGATCGACAGCCGGCACCGGCAGATCACCGCCGCCAATCTTCATCGCCGGCCGTGGATCGTCGGTCGCCTTGTACCAACTCTCGCCCGCGTCGTCGGAGCGGTAAACTCCCAGGCCAACCCCAGACGCGTAGCCGCCCTCCTTCGTTGTCGAGAGTGTCGCATAAAGGCGCCTCGGATCGCTCGCCGCAATCGCCACATAAATCTGCACCAGATTGTCGGGCAGGCCTTTCGTCAGCTTGTGCCAGGTTTCGCCGCCATCGATAGACTTGAACAGCCCGCCATGCGTGCCTTCGTAGCTGTTGCCGTCCTCCCACGGCCCGAGACGCGACTCCCACATCCCGGCATAAACGACACTGGGGTTGGTGGGATCGATCTTCACGTCGGAGCCGCCAGTATTCGGATCGATGTAGAGCACCTTCTTCCACGTCATGCCGCCGTCAGTGGAGCGGAAAATACCTCGTTCTTCGTTCGGCCCATAGGGATGGCCAAGCACCGCTGCAAAGACCTTGTTCGGATCATGCGGATCAACCGCGAGCGCCGGAATCTGCTGCCCATCGCGGAGACCAAGATGCTGCCACGTCTTGCCCGCGTCGGTTGACTTATAGATGCCATCGCCGACCGAGAGATCGGGGCGGCGCAGGCCTTCGCCGCTGGCCACGTAGACCATATTGCCGTCGGAAGCAGCGACGGCGATCGCGCCGATCGACTGCGAAGGCTGACCGTCGAAGGCGGGGTTCCAGGTGCGCCCGTAATCGT
>CAVUKL010000055.1:0-14472 GCA_963742015.1 uncultured Acidobacteriaceae bacterium
TCCTCGGCAAGGCGATTGAAGGCCGCCGTAACCAGGTGCTGATCTCAACCAAAGCGACCTTCGCCATGGACGGCGAGCCCAACAACGTTGGCTCCTCGCGCTACCACCTGATCGAGGCCTGCGAAGGCAGCCTGCGCCGCCTCGGCACCGACCGCATCGACATCTACCACATGCACGCCTTCGATGCCCTTACACCAGTTGAGGAGACCCTTTACGCTCTCGACACTTTGGTCCGCAGCGGCAAGGTGCGCTATATCGCGTGCTCGAATTTCTCCGGGTGGCACCTGATGAAGTCACTCTCCGTCTCCGAGCGCTACGGATGGGCCCGCTACGTCGGCCACCAGGTGTATTACTCGCTCGTCAGCCGCGAATACGAATGGGAACTGATGCCGCTCGCGCTCGACCAGAAGGTTGGAGCGCTCGTTTGGAGCCCGCTCGGCTGGGGACGCCTCACCGGAAAAATCCGCCGCGGCCACCCCCTCCCCAAACAGAGCCGCCTGCATGTAACCGCCGAACAAGGCCCGCCCATCCCCGACGAACATCTTTATAACATCGTTGACGCGCTGGATGAAGTCGCCAAAGAGACAGAGAAATCCATCCCGCAGGTTGCGCTCAACTGGCTCTTCCAACGGCCGTCCGTTTCGACCGTTGTCATCGGAGCGCGCAATGAAGAACAGCTTCGCCAAAACCTCGCTGCCGCCGGGTGGAAGCTCACCCCCGAGCACGTGGCGAAGCTCGACAAAGCCAGCGAGGTTACGAAGATTTATCCGTACTGGCACCAGGTGCAGTTCGCGAATCGGAACCCGCTGCCGGTATAACGCCCTATAGACCGATAACTCCCCGCTTCTCGACTTGAAAGGTGGGATTCTTCCGCGGGCGACCATGTTATAGTCACTCCGAAGCAGGAGGAGCTATGACTGAGTCCGCTCTGAAAGAACCCATCAAGAAAGTCAGCGGCTGGGGCATTGCCTTTGCCATCCTCATTATCCTTGCCGGAATCATTGCCATCGCGTTGCCGTTTGCCTCGGGAATTGCTATCGCCATCGTGATCGGCTGGCTGCTGGTGATCAGCGGCGTCTTTCATCTCGCCGAGGCCTTTCACTCCAAAGGCGCCGGAGCCGTCTTGTGGCGGGTGCTGATCGGCATCGTCTTCATTATCGGCGGGCTCGATATCGCCTTTGCACCACTGCGCGGACTCTTCACCCTCACCTTCGTGCTGGGGATCATTCTCGTCGTTCAGGGCGTGATCAGCATCATCTCCTACTGGGGCCATCGCAGAATGCATGGCGTAGGTTGGATCCTCTTCAACGGCGTGGTCAGCATCCTGCTCGGCGGCTTGATCTGGTATGACGGGCCGGGCGCAGCCGTTTGGATCATCGGCACTCTGGTCGGCATCCACCTGATTTTCAGCGGCATCACCCGGCTAATGATCTGGAGCGCGGTCCGTAAGGCCGTGACGAGTCCCGCACCCGCGGTGTAAACGCAAGCTCCCTCGAAAGAAGATTCGCGCTCAGGCATACCCGCGCCTTGCCCGCGCCTCTAAGAGACGAGAGCAAGACCGCCCTCGCTTTCGCTAGAATAAGAAGGGAAGGCTTTGCAGAAGTCGTCTGCGGGCCCAGTGTGGATCCCGAACTCCGCGCCAGACGCAACGCCGCCCCTGCTCGCCGTGGGCCATCAACCGGATCGCGGGCCGCCCGCAAGCAGATGTGAGAACGGATATCGAATCGCAGCTTTCAACCGAAGTCTAAACGGAAGTACCGTCGAATCAATTCAATGGCTTTGAAAACCCCTTGGCGTCTCGTACTGTTCTTTGTTGCCGCAGCTCTTTGTGTGCAAAGCTCTCAGGCTCATGCCGATGCCGCGCCCTTCGACCTCGCAGGGCCAAAGGTGGACGTCCGCGTGGAGCGGGCTGGAACGACGCTGCCCATCTCCGCAGTACCCAATCTGGCGCCCGGCGACCGTATTTGGATCCACCCCGACTTTCCTGAAAGTCAAACAGTACATTACCTGCTGATCGTCGCCTTCCTCCGCGGCTCGACCAATGAGCCGCCGGAAAACTGGTTCACTCGCGCCGAGACCTGGAACAAAAAAATCCGCGACGAAGGCATCTTCGTCGTCGTCCCCCAGGAAGCCGAACAGGCGCTCATTTTTCTCGCCCCGGAGACCGGCGGCGATTTTGCCACACTCCGCAAGTTCGTATCCACCCGACCGGGCGCATTCGTTCGCGCCTCGCAGGACCTGAATCTCGCCAGCCTAGACCGGATGCGACTCGAGACATATCTCGCCGCCATTCGCGAGACCGCGATGAAGGACCCCGAGAAGCTCGAAGAGCGGACCAAACTTTTGGCCCGCAGTCTCAGCATCAAGATTGACCCCACCTGCTTCGACAAACCGGCGAACGAACAGGCCACCTGTCTTACTTCGAAGTCCGACCAGATGGTGCTCACCGACGGCCATACCCAGTCGATGGTCGCTACCGTCACCTCCGGAGCCTCCGCCGACCTGATGAACCAACTCTCGTATAGCGCCGCCGCAGGTGCCGGTTACTTCAGCCCTTATGTCGGCGCGGTCATCGACATCGTGCGGATTCTGGACAACCTCCACACCGCCGAATACCAATACATTCCCGCGCTCTCGCTGCCTAAAGGCGACACACTCAACCTCAAACTCAACAATCCGCCCTCCTTCCGCAATCCGAAATCGGTCATTGTCATCGCTCTTCCACCGGTCGAATCGGCGCAGATTCCACCTCTGCGCGCGGTCAACCCGAAACAGGCCTATTGCGTTGAAAAGCCCGACGCGGTTTTGAATGTCGAGGGGGCGCCGCTGGTCTTTGCCACCGACTATGCCCACGATCTCAAGATCCATATCCCCGACAAGTCGGGCAAGGAAGCTGTGCTGCCGGTGACTGCGGACCCTGAGCTCGGCGGCTTTGTCCTCGACGCTAAAGCTCTTAAGGAAAGCACCCTCGACCAGGAAGCCACCGGTTACATTCGAGGCATGTGGGGCTTTCAGCCCTTCGATGGCCCAAGCTTCCACCTTGCAAACGCCAAACCTGAACCCTGGCATGTCTCGCAGGCCGACCAAAGCGCCCTCATAACCGGGCGCACTGACACGCTTCATCTTCATGCGGATTCGTCCGCCTGCGTCTCCAATGTCAGTGTGCAGAGCGAGAAAGGCGACAAGATTGAGGCGGCATGGGCCATGAATACGCCGGATGACCTCGAAGTGAAGCCCGCCCTTGAAGACGTCACTCCGGGGAAGATCACGATCGCGATCAGTCAATTTGGATTGAGCAGTCCCGACAATCTGAACCTGCAGGCCTATTCTGAGGCGGCCCATCTCAATGGCCTCACCCTCCACGCCGGCGATCCACAGGCCGTGCTACACGGCACCCGCCTCGATCAGGTGGCCAGCGTTGACTTGAACGGCATGCGCTTCAATCCCGGCCCGCTGCGCCGCGCCGACGATCAGGATGAGTTGCAAATCTCGCCGGCGCCGCCAGCAACGAAACCCGACTTTCAGCCCAATCAGAAGATCGTCGCTAAGGTCTCTTTGAAAGATGGGCGCACGCTTCCACTACCCGTCACCATCGCGAGCCCGCGTCCTCAAGTCAGGCTCATCACCAAGAGCGTTCAGCCTGTCGCAATTACGCCACAGCCGCAGTTACAGACAGCCTCAGTGCAGCCGAATTCGCCGCCATTGCAGATACACTTGAGCGCGCCAGAGGAACTGCCCCTCAACGCCAGGTTGTCCTTTGCCGTCAAAGCTGTTACTCCCGACCACTTTCCCCGGACGCAAAGCATCGAGGTCGCCACCGAAGATGAATCCCTGCAGACCACGCTCAGCGTCGCGAATGGAAAGCTCGTCCTGGAAGATGCCACAACCGCCGTCGCGACTCTTGATCCGCAAAAGGACCTCGGCGCCTCTGCCTTCGGCCCGCTTAAGTTCCGCCCGGTTGGCGAAAATGGCGCTGCCGGCGACTGGCAGCCCCTTGCGCAACTGGTGCGGCTCCCCGTGCTCACTCAATTGAAATGCGTTAAGGGGGCACCCGATAAGCCCTGCACGCTCACCGGATCAAGCCTATTCCTCATTGACTCGGTCGCCGCCGATCCCGCATTCGCGAACAGCATCACTGTGCCGGAGGGCTACGCCGACCTCACTCTCTCCGTACCGCATCCGGACGCAACAAAGACGCTCTATGTGAAACTCCGGGACGATCCGACGCCCATCAACACCGCCCAGCCACAAACTGCGGCAGACGCCGCGCAGCAAAGTGCCGCCGCTCCAGCGCCGGTAGCCGCCACCACACCCGCAGTGGCTACCAACCACTAGAAGAGACGCTGCCGCTAGACGCTTTCTTGCATATCGAATTTCGCGAATGCCGAGGAATTGGTAGAGTGCAGGGAGAGCGCCTGCGATGCAACCAGAAAATAAGCCGCCGAGATGGCTGACCTTGTCGGCCTTTGCGATCATTTATTTCGCATGGGGATCGACCTTCCTCGCGATCCGTGTTGGGGTGCACGAGGTGCCTCCACTCCTATTCGCGGCGATGCGATTTCTCACTGCCGGACTTGCTCTCTACGGCTGGCTGATCATGCGCGGCGAAGGCTCTCCAACTACGCGCCAATGGCTTTCGGCGTCGCTGATGGCTCTGTTGATCTTCGTCTTCGATTATGGGCTGCTCTTCTGGGCCGAACAGCGGGTGCCTTCAGGCGCCGCGGCGGTGATGCTCGCGACGATTCCGGCCTTTATGGCGCTCTCTGAGATCGTTCTGTTGCGAACGCAACGGCTCACCGTTCGCCTTGCCGTAGCACTGCTGATCGGCATTGGAGGAGTTGTCGCGCTCACCAGCCACTCTCTATATCTCGGCGGCGCACCGATCGATACGAAGGGCGCGATTGCGCTCATCATTGCCGCCATGAGCTGGTCGATCGCTTCGGCCCTTTCGCGCAAACTGCCGCTTCCAACGTCGAAGGTTATGAGTTCCGGAGCACAGATGCTGGCGGGAGGGGTCTTATTGACTCTCGCGGCAGGCGCTCGCGGCGAGTTCCACGGCTTTCATCCATCCTCTGTCTCCAGAGGAGCGTGGTTTGCGTTGCTCTACCTGATCGTCGTGGGCTCGATCGTCGGATTCACCGCCTACGTGTGGCTGCTACATCACGAATCTCCCACCAAAGTCGGGACCTATGCCTATGTGAATCCGGTGGTCGCCGTTTTCCTCGGATACTTGCTGGGTGGAGAAGAACTCGGCCCGCGCACGCTTTTAGGAACTCTACTCATTCTCGTCAGCGTGGTTGTCATCACGACAACGCGAGCGTCGAGGCCGCTAGCTATGGCCGCAGCGGAAGACACAGCGTAGATCTCAGATGAGCGAGTCGATTATCCGATGGTTAGCTCGATAGGAATTTCGCGAGGCGTTCAATGCCTTGCTGGTTCTTAGACCACTTCGCTGCGTAGCACCAGCGGAGCCAGCCTTCACCTTCGGCCCCGAAGGCTTTCCGGGAGCAAGACCAAGGCCTACCTCGTCGATTAGCTTTCGGGCAAGCGCCATTGAGTCGCTCTGTCCGTCGATGCGAAAGAAGGCATACATCGCGCCGTCGGCCTCGGGAACTTCGAGGCCTGGCAGTTGGCGCATCGCCGCCGTTAGGCGATCTTTTGTGGCGGCAAGCTCCGCGCGCTGCTCGAGGACGTACTGCTCACCCTGTTCCAGCGCGACGGTCGCGGCGCGCTGCGTGAATTCGGCGACGCACGAAGTGTTGTACTCGATGAGCGGCGAGAGGTCGGGAAAGATCGATGGCGGCCCCACGAGCCACCCGACGCGCCAACCCGTCATCGTCCAGGCCTTGGAAAAGCTGTTAACCACAATCAGCCGGTCGTCGCTGTCGGTGAGCGTGAGAAATGACGGCGCGGTGCGAAGGCCGTCCAAGAACACTAGCCGCTCGTAGACATCGTCAGCGAGGATCCATATTCCCAGGCGACGGCAATGCTCGAGGATGATCCGCTGCTCTTCCCTGTCGATTGTCCATCCAGTGGGATTGTTGGGCGAATTGAGGACGAGCATCCGTGTGCCCGGCGTGAGCGCATCGAGCAGCTTCTGCAGGGGCAAAACCCAGCGGCCTTCCTGCACTTCGAGTGAAACGCAGTCGACCTGAGCGCTTACTACCCTGGGGATCTCCACGGCATTGGGCCAGAGCGGCGTCACAGTCACCACCCGATCGCCGGGTGAGAGGAGCAACTGGCTCGCAAGCATGAGAGCCGAGTCGCCCGAGGCCGTCACCGCGATGCGATCGAACGGTATCGGCTGGCCGTGAAGCTCGGTTAAGTAGCTGGAGATCGCATGGCGCAGATAAGGACGGCCGAGATTTTCGGAATAGAAAGTCTCGCCGGCGTTGAGCGAAGCGACTGCAACCTCGCGAATAAAGCTCGGTGTCGGTTGATCGGATTCGCCAAACCAAAAAGGCAAAACATCGGCGCGGCCGAAGGCTGAGTTCGCCAGGTCGCGAATAAGAGAAGGGGAAAACCTCGGGCTGGGACTCAGAAGAATCCTCCTGACTCATCGTATTCGGAAACCGCATCTGAGGATGGGGATGTCGGTTTACCGCATATCGTTTCCGGCTGCGCCACATGAGTTAGCGATGGGGTTCGTGCTGGCTTTTGTGGTTTGCAATCTGCGCCAGCTTTTGTAGTCTAGTATTGTGGCCCTGATTGTGGGGCAAATCACCTGAGGAGATGTATTGTGACAGAGAATGAGAAGAAAGTGAAAGCTCCGGCCAAGGCTAAAAAGAGCGCAGAAGAGAGCGCCGCATCCAAAGCCAAGTCCGTCGCGAAGGCGAAGACCGTGACCGCAGAGACGAAACCCACAAAGGCCGCAAAAGCCAAGGAAGGCGAGGAACAGATCGCTCCAGTCGCGAGCAGCGGACCGCAGCGTGTTCCAAGCAAGCCCAAAGCAACTCAGTCAACGACGCCCACGCATCAACAGATTGCGCAGCTGGCCCATCGGTTCTGGAAAGAGCGCGGCGGTCATCACGGGGCTCACGAGCAGGATTGGTTGCGGGCGGAGCGGGAATTACGCGGCATGGCCTCGTAAAGCTGAGGGCCTCCGCCTTCAGCTTCCCATCGCGGGCAATTCTAGCCGCTTTGCGATGTGGTCTTTAATCCAGTGCGCGTCCCACCATTCTTTCGGGTCGATCTGGACGCCATCCAACTGCATGCTGAAGTGGATGTGGTCGCCTGCGGCCATTCCGGTCATGCCGCTTTTGCCCAAGACCTGGCCGCGCTTGACCGTGTCACCCTCGTGGACGTCGATCTCGCTCAAGTGGCCGTAGATGCTCTGCAGCCCATAGCCGTGGTCAAGCACGATGCAGTTGCCATAGATGCCAAGCGGGGCCGCGTAAATCACGCGCCCGTCGTTTGAGGCCTGGACGCCGACGTGCGGCGTGATCGACAGGTCGTAGCCGAGGTGGACCTCCTGGTCGATCTTTTTGCCCTGGTAGATGTAGTTGCGAACATCGGCGAAGTTGGCCTCGACTTTAGAGCCGCGCTGCTGAACGAAGGGCTGCGTCCACAGAAAGTGGTCGGCGGTCTTGGTGCGTAGATCGAAGAGCGTCTGGTTGTTGGCTCGGCGCATCTCGCTGTTGATCTTTACAAATCTCGCTACCGGATCGCCGGAACCGTTAGGATCGAGCTCGTTGATGACCTTCTGCATAAACTTGTCGTCGATCTCGAGATCGCGCGTACGGTACTTGGGCTGGTCCTTTTTGGGAAACTCGTACACCATCTGGCCGGTAGCCAGATTGCCGGCTGGGTTCGTTGCGTATACGAGCGGCACAGTCGAGGGCGGTATGTTCCACGCGAACGCAAAAAGCGAGAATTCTCCCGGCTTACCGCCCGGCATGGGCCATGCGCGGAAGGTCTCGCTGCCAACTTTGACGCCAGCCTCGGTCCAATAGCCTGTGGCATTGAAGAGCACCAGGTCGGCCATGCCTAAATAGAGGTAATGCTGGTCAGAGTCGACGCTGAGCGAGGGCGGCTCTGTGGCCACATTAATGCCGACCTCTACCTGCGTCACCGAGCCGCGAAAATCGTTGGAGGTGACCTCGGCGATCAGCTTTGCTTTACCGTCTTTTAGTTGGGGAATCGTTTTGCTTCCGGCGACCAGGGTCAGGGTCTGGTCAGAGACGTTGTGCATCCAGAAAATATGCCGCGCCGGCTCAAGAATTTCGGCGGCCTTATAGCGCACTCCATCCTGCTCGATAAAAAGCTTCACATCGCGAATGCCGTGGGGATCATGCACGTGGATCGGAATCGGCGTGCTCTGCCCGACTGCGCTCACCGAGGAGGGCCAGTCCACCACTGGCGTCGAGGAGAACGACAGCAGCAGGAGCAGAGGCACCACGAAGGCGACGAGAATGACAACAATGGCGATTTTCTTCATTTTGAAGACTAGAATAGCAGGCGACCTAGCGTGGCCCGTGGCATCGAGGAATGACACGCGCACCAAGGCCCATTCGCGATCAACTCACGTCATTGAGGAGAAGGCCCGATACCATGAACAAGAAATTCACGGCCAAGCTACAAAAGTCGCCTGCCAAAGGCGGCTGGACCTATGTTGTCATGCCTGATTCGGCGAAGTTCTTTGCGACGAAGGGTCTCGTGAAGGTCCGTGGAACGATCGATGGCTGCCCATTTGAAAGCTCGTTTATGGCGCTGGGAGATGGCACACACAAGCTTCCGGTCAAGGCTGACATCCGCAAGCGAATCGCCAAGGAAGAGGGCGACATTGTGACTGTGCTTCTGACAGAAAGATTGTCTGATTGAGTCGTTCCTGACTCGCGCCGCGTTCGATGGAGCGGACAGGTGGCGGTTTCTGGCCGTGGCGTCCCGCTCTGTTTGACCCCCGAAAAATCAGGGTGCTACCGTTAAGGTTGAACCCTCAACGTGAAGGAAAGCCATTGTCCAGCGCCGTAACGACTCCCGTTCTCCGCAAGACCGCTCTGAACTCCACCCATCGCCAGCTCGGCGCGAAGATGGTCGACTTTGGCGGTTGGGACATGCCGGTCGAATATTCCGGCCTGACTGCCGAGCATCTTGCCAGTACGCACCGGCGTGGGCGTCTTCGATGTCAGCCACATGGGCGACATTCAGCTGCGCGGCCCATCGTCGCTGGCCGCGGTGCAGCATATCTCAATGAATGACGCGTCGAAGCTGGCGGTCGGCCAGGCGCATTACTCGGCGCTGCTTTATCCGCAGGGCACGTTTGTGGACGATGTGATCGTCCACAAGCTTTCAGAGAATGACTATTTGTTAGTCATCAACGCGGGCACGCGCGAGAAGGACGTGCAGTGGGTGCGCTCGCAGATTGGCGCGATGCCCGGCGTGCACGTCAGCGACTACAGCGACTACTACACGCAACTGGCGATCCAAGGACCGCGCGCGGCCGAGACGATGGCCAAGCTCACCAATGTCGACTTGGCGACAATCAAGAACTATTGGTTCGCCTGGGGCACAGTATGCGGCTTGCCGAATACGCTGATCGCTCGCACAGGCTATACCGGCGAAGACGGATTCGAGATATATGTGCCCTCGGACGAGCCGACCAGCGTTCGCGTGTGGAACGAAGTGCTTGAGGCCGGGCGCGACTTCGGCATACTGCCCTGTGGCCTGGGCGCTCGCAACACGCTTCGTCTGGAATCCGCGATGGCGCTCTATGAACATGAGATTTCCCCTGAAATTAATGTCTTCGAGGCTGGACTCGACCGCTACTGCAATCTCGAAAAAGGGCCGTTCGTCGGCTCGGACGCGCTGGCAAAGATCAAGGCCGAGGGTGGTCCGAAACGGAAGCTGGTTGGGCTCGAGGTGATCGAACGCGGCATCGCCCGCGATGGCTACGGCGTCTTCGACGGCGATGGCAAGCAGATCGGCTACGTCACGAGTGGCTCCCCCGCGCCGTTTCTCAAGAAAAACATTGCGCTCGCCTATGTGCCGCTCGATTATGCTGCCGTCGATTCCGAAGTCATTGTGCAGTGCCGATCAAACCCGGTTCGCGCCAAAGTCGTGCCACTGCCTTTCTATCGACGCCCCAAAAAGCAGGCTTAGCCGTCGATTTGCTTGTCGGCTGGACTTATGTGGAAAAACCGCTCTTTAACTCATGCGGGACGATAAACTCGACCAGAACCACCAGCTAAATCCATTGCAACTGACCGTAAAATAAAGGGGAGAGGACCTGATGGCGTATCCCGAGTCATATCGCTATACCAAGGAACATGAATGGATCGATGTCCAGGGCACGACGGCAAAGATCGGCATAACCGACTACGCGCAGAACTCGCTCGGCGACATTGTCTTTGTCGAACTGCCTAAGGTGGGTTCGACGCTGGAAAAAGACAAGGTTTTTGGCAGCGTCGAGTCGGTCAAGTCTGTTTCAGATCTCTTCGCGCCGGCTAGCGGCACGGTAACGGCGGTCAATGAAGAGTTGACCACCGCGCCCGAAAAAATCAATACCGACGCCCACGCGGCGTGGATCTTGACTCTGGAATTGTCAGCCCCGGATGAGATTGCGACACTGCTGAGCGCCGCGGATTATGAGAAGTTTATCGCCGAGGAAGGCGCGCACTAGAACCGACCTCGGGCCAGTTTCAACGTAAGGACATACATGCGCTATTTGCCGAAGTCCCCTGCCGATCGCGCGGCGATGCTAAGTGAAATCGGCGTCGGTTCGATTGACGACTTGTTTGCCACCGTTCCCGCCGAATACCGTCTGCAACACGACCTCAAGGTTCCGCGACAGCTTGGCGAATCGGAGATCGTCGACTATTTCAAGCACGCTGCCTCGCTCAACGCCGCGGGCTACGCCAGCTTTCTCGGCGCGGGTGCTTATCGTCACTACAAGCCGGTGATCATCGACTCCCTAGTGCAGCGCGGCGAGTTTCTGACCTCGTACACGCCCTACCAGCCGGAAATTACTCAGGGTACGCTGCAGGCGATCTTCGAGTTTCAGACCATGATCTGCGAACTCACCGGCATGGAGGTGGCCAACGCCTCGATGTATGACGGCTCGACCGGTGCGGCCGAGGCAGTCATGATGGCGGTCCGCATTACCGGACGCGACGCCGTGATCGTGGCGCGCAGCGTTCATCCCGAATATCGCGAGGTGATGACGACCTACGCGCAGCACCAGGAACACACCGCGAAAGAAGTTGGATTTGGCGAGGATGGCCGCATCGATCTGGTCGCGCTTGAGGCTGCGATTACCGATAAAACAGCATGTGTGCTGGTGCAGTCGCCGAACTTCTTTGGCATCGTCGAGGACATACCCGTGATCGCCGAGTTGTCGCACAAGAAAGGCGCCCTGTTGATCGTCTCGATCGCGGAAGCGATTTCGCTCGGCATCGTAAGGCCGCCGGTCGAGGCAGACATCGTCTCGCTCGAGGCTCAATCGCTCGGCGTTGCGCTGAGCTATGGCGGACCTTATTGCGGCGTGATCGCCGCGAAAGAGAAATACGTTCGGCAGATGCCCGGGCGCCTGGTCGGCGAAACCAAAGACAAGCAAGGGCGCCGGGGATTTGTGCTGACGCTTTCGACTCGCGAGCAACATATCCGCCGTGAGAAGGCGACATCCAACATCTGCACGAATCAGGCCCTCGTTGCGTTGATGACCACCATCTTTCTCACCGTCTACGGAAAAGAAGGGATTCGCGAACTCGCGCTGCAGAATCTGGCCAAGGCAAGATACGCTGCCGAGACGCTGAGTGCAGTCCCCGATGCGAAACTGCTCTTTAAGGGCACTCCGCGCTTTCACGAATTTGTTCTGCAAAGTGACGAACCAATCGAAGCGATCTCCGCGCGATTGCTCGATAAGAAGATCATTGGCGGCTTGCCGCTGGCCAAGTGGTATCCGGAACTGGGTAACGCCTCACTCTGGTGCGCCACCGAGTTGACCACCCGGGAACAGATTGATACCGCCGCCGCGGTGCTCGCAGAGTCTTCAGTTGCGATCTCCCGTGCCTAGGCTGCGACATTTGTAACAGCGATTGAGGTAATTGATGGAAAGTGCTCCGGTAATACAAGAAGAGAAGGAATTATTCATCGGAAATACGCGCAAGGTCAGTGGGCACCTCACACAGAATGAGGCGCTGATCTTTGAAAAATCGTCGCCGGGCAAGAAAGCCTACAAATTACCTCCGCTTGATGTGCCTGCCGTCGACGTTGCGGCGCTGCTTGGCGACGCCGTCCGCGAAGATTGCGGATATTTGCCGGAGCTGAGCGAGATCGAAATCATCCGCCACTTCACCCGCCTCTCGACATGGAACTACGCCATCGATTTGGGCATGTATCCGCTGGGCAGCTGCACGATGAAGTACAACCCGCGAGTGAACGAATTTGTATCGCGGCTCGAAGGAATTGCCGAGGCGCATCCTTATCAACCGGAACATTTGTCACAAGGCGTGTTACAGATTATCCGCACCCTGCAAGACTGCCTGATCGAGATCACAGGCATGGATACGATCACGCTGCAGCCAGCTGCCGGCGCGCACGGTGAGTTCACCGGGATTTTACTCACTCGCGCTTATCACCAATCCAAAGGCAATGCGCGTAAAACGGTGCTGGTCCCAGACTCCGCGCATGGCACGAATCCCGCGACCGCTGCGATTGTCGGCTACCAGGTGCAGAACATCAAGTCGAATTCCCTCGGCATGGTCGATGTTGCGGCGCTCGAAAACCTGGTCACGGAGGACGTTGCGGCGCTGATGCTGACCAACCCCAGCACCATCGGCGTTTTCGAGAGCGAGATCCACAAAATCGCCGACATCCTGCATGCTAAGGGCGCGTTGCTCTACATGGACGGCGCCAACATGAACGCGCTCGTAGGCAAGGTACGCCCCGGCGACTTCGGTGTGGACGTCATGCATCTCAATCTGCACAAGACTTTTTCAACGCCGCATGGCGGAGGTGGCCCCGGCTCCGGTCCCGTGGCCTGCAAGAAGATTCTCGAGCCGTTCCTTCCAACGCCGGTCGTAGTCAACAATTCAGACGGGACGCTCGGATTCAACTACGACCGGCCACACTCCGTTGGCCGCGTTCGCATGTTCTATGGAAACTTCGGGATGTTCGTTCGCGCGCTGGCCTACATTCTGGCCAATGGGCCCGATGGTCTGCGCCAGACGACTGAAGACGCAGTGCTGAACGCAAACTACATCCGGAAGAAGCTCGAAGATGTTTACGAACTGCCCTACAAGACGCCTACCCTGCATGAGGTTGTCTTCAGCGACCGGCGGCAGACTGTGAATGGCGTCAGGACCGGAGATATCGCCAAGCGTTTGATCGACTACGGCTTTCATCCCTACACAACGGCCTTCCCGCTCATCGTGCCCGGCGCTCTGATGATCGAGCCAACCGAGAGCGAGTCGAGAGAAGAGCTGGACCTTTTCGTCGACGCGATGCGCCAGGTGGCGCGCGAGGCAGAGGAGAATCCAGAACTGATTCTGAATGCGCCGCACTCCACTCGCATCTCGCGTCTCGACGAAACAGCTGCAGCAAGAAAGCCGGTGCTGCGCTGGAAGCCTCCAGTTGACTAGAGCAAATGATCGCGACCCGGGAGTAAGCTGATTCGATGGGCCGCATTCATGTCCTCACCGACCAGGTAGCCAACCAGATTGCGGCTGGCGAAGTGGTCGACCGCCCTGCTTCGGTGGTCAAAGAGCTGCTTGAGAACTCGCTTGACGCCGGCGCCACACGCATCCGCATCGAGATCGAGGCCGGCGGACGCAAGCTCATCCGCATCGTCGACAACGGCTATGGCATGGTGCGTGACGATGCGTTGCTCGCATTCGAGCGCCATGCTACCTCCAAGATTCACTCCAGCGACGATCTGCTCTCGATTGCGACGCTCGGCTTTCGAGGCGAGGCTTTGCCTTCGATCGCGTCTATCTCTCGACTAGAGCTAACCACGCGCATGGAAGCGGAGTCATCCGGCACTGCGATTGAGATCGTCGGCGGCAAAATACTTCGTGTCGAAGAGGCGGCGGCTCCTGTGGGCACGACGATCGCCGTCCACGATCTCTTCTTTAATACGCCGGCGAGGCGCAAATTTCTCAAGGCCGAGTCGACGGAACTCTCGCACGTCACCGCGCTGGTAACGCATTACGCGTTGGCCCATCCTGACAAGCACTTTGAGCTGCATTCGGCGACCCATGCGTTGCTGATCGCTCCGCCGGTCAGGAAACCTGCGGAACGGATTTATCAGATATTCGGGAACGACACGCTGCAGCAACTTGTTCCTCTTGCCGCCGAGCTCCGAATGGAGCGCGCCGGGCTACCCGAGCCTCCGCCATGGAAGCGCGACGAAGCATATCAGCCGCCGGAGCCGGGCTTTCTGCGGGTGAGCGGATTTGTCTCCAAGCCTGAGCTGCAAAAGCTCAATCGCAACTCGATCTATTTCTTTGTCAACCGCCGTCTAGTGCGCGACCGGTT
>CAVUKL010000056.1:0-13934 GCA_963742015.1 uncultured Acidobacteriaceae bacterium
GCGGTGATGTGCTCCTGCGACGGCCGCTTGGCAATGCGCTTTTCGGCTTCTGCGGTGCCGCCAGGCAACTTGGCGAAAGCCACGATCTCGTCCCAGTAGATGGGCCGGCTGAAGGAAACCGGAGACGACGTTGCGTCCATTTTCTTGTAGGGCCAGAAGGCCCATCCGATCTGGTTTTGTTCAAGTACCTGGACGAACTGGGCGACCCAGGTGTCGGTGTTTTCTCCCGACTCACTCATCCAGATGGGAACGCGATAGTGTTCGCGAAAATCGATGTAGGGCTGCACGGCGTCTTTTACCGGGGTCATCCAGTATTTATGGAGGTTGTACATCACGTTGTTGTCGAAGGGCGGCCCGAAGACGGCGAAATTGGTGTCCCATTGCGCTCCGCCGAGGATGACGACGTGATTGGGATCGACTTCGCGTACTCCCGCGACAATTTTGCGATACAGCGGCTCCAGATCTTTGTTGTAGACCTGCAGCTGCGGGTAGTGCGGAATCGGCTCGTTGAGCAGGTCGTAGCCAAGAACGGTCGTCGCATCGCGATAGTGTGCCGCGATGCGCTTCCATACGTCGACGGCGAGTTGCTGGGCTTGGGGGTCGTCGTAGATCCATGGATATCCCCAGCTATCGTCGATATTCGTGCCGGTTTGGCCGCCGGGCGCGCAATGCATGTCGAGGATGACATAGAGTCCAGCTTCGCGAGACCATCCAATCACCCGATCGAGTAGCGCGAACCCCTCGTCGTCGCCGGGAAGAAAGTATTTGTAATGCAGAGGAATTCGGATGGAATTGAAGCCTGCCTGCCCGATGAACTGGATGTCGTCACGGGTGACATAGCGGTCCATGTAATCGCGCCAGAATTTGCGCGCAGCATCTGGGCCGAGTAGCTCATTGGTCAGCGCCTCGATCTCCCGGGTCGATTGCGGGCCATCATCGAAGTGAAACATGTAGCCCTCGCGGACAAGCCAATTACCGAGGTTGGTGCCGCGAAGCATGAGCACGTGCCCTTTCCCGTCAACGAGCTGGCCGCCCTGGGTGTGCACAAAGTCCGACTGGGCGAGCAAGGTAGAGGGGACCAAGAGAAACATCAGGAGAGATGCGAGTCGCGCGATCGTGTGTCGCAAGTGGATGTTGCTGGGGCGAGCCAATGCCATTGAATGATTCATCATTCACCTTTGAAGCACTCGACAGGATATCCGGTCATCAACGTGTATCGATGACATTTGTCATGTTTCGGGCATGATCTTCCGCACTACCGCCGGACGGGGCCTGGACTCACTCTTGTAGCTGTAGTCAGGGTTTCGGAGGGATTCTATGGCGACGGCGGAGATCATCTTCAGGGAAGTCGTTCCAAGTGCTCATCAGCGAGCCGCGCGCGGAGCGGCGATCGCCCGGATGGCGCAGGTAAATAAGAGTTACGGTCCGGTGCAAGCGCTGCGCGAGGTCGATTTCGCGATTGGCGCTGGCGAGGTCGTTGCCTTGCTGGGGCCGAATGGAGCAGGGAAGTCAACTTTGGTTCGGCTGCTGTTAGGGCTCGCTTCGCCGACGACCGGCAGGGTTTCTGTTTTTGGAGGCGACCCGAAAGACCCCAACACTCGCGAGCGCGTGGGAGCGATGCTTCAGGTGGGTGGGGTGCCGAGCACCATGAAGGTGCGGGAGCATATCGATCTCTTCTCCAGATACTATCCAAAGCCGTTGGCGATGGCTGAAGTTGTCGCGATGGCTGGATTACAAGGCATCGAGGGGCGCCAGTTCGGCGAGCTTTCTGGCGGACAGAAGCAGCGCGTCCTTTTCGCGCTGGCGATCTGCGGCGACCCCGATCTTCTGTTTCTCGATGAGCCCACGGTCGGCCTCGATGTGGAGGCTCGGCGGGGATTCTGGGAGCAGATTCGCGGGCTTGTTGCGCGAGGCAAAACCGTCTTGCTGACCACGCATTACCTCGAAGAGGCCGATGCGCTGGCTGACCGTGTGGTCGTGATCAACAAGGGATCGATCGTGGCTGAGGGCACTCCCGAGAGCATCAAGGCGAGCACTGCGGGCAAGAAGATTCGCTGTATCACTCAGTTGACGCTCGGTGCGATTGAGCGCATGCCGGGCGTGGCGAGTGTGCGCTATGACCGGGAGGCGGTCGAGATTCAGAGTTCCATGGCGGAGGCTACGTTGCGGGAACTGCTTGCTGCGGATGCTGAGCTATCTGGGATCGAAGTTGCGAATGCGGGGATTGAAGAGGCCTTTCTGGCTTTGACGAAATGAGGGCGGAGTAGCCCAGTTTCATTCACTAGCAGCGAAAGAGGAGATTCTATGGCGAGCACGGTTGCGGTTGCGTCGGGTAAGTGGAGCCGTCCGTTTCTGAAGACGGTTCAAATTTACTGGAAGGAATCAAAGTACGAATTTCTCAAGCGCTGGAGGATGCCGGTTTATTCGCTCTCGGTCGTCCTTTTTCCGGCGATGTTTTATACGCTCTTCGGTTTGATCCTCAATAGGGACTTGTCCGGGGGACACAAAGAGGCAGCGACTTACCTGCTGGCTACAATGGGCTGCTACGGCATCATTGGCGTTGCGCTCTTCGGTTTTGGCGTGGGCGTGGCGACGGAGCGTGGGCAGGGATGGTTGGAGGTGAAGCGTGCGAGTCCGATGCCGATTCCGGCTTACTTCGCCGGGCGTGTGGTGATGTGCATGCTCTTCAGCTTTATTGTTTTCCTGACGCTGTTTACCCTTGGTGTCTCGTTTGGGGGAGTGCGGCTTGCTCCCAACCAGGCGATTGGATTGATCGCGACACTGGTCTTCGGTTCGATTCCGTTTTGCGCTTTTGGACTGGTGATCGGATACTTCGCCAAGCCGAACTCGGCGCCATCGATCGTGAACATGCTGTATCTTCCCCTCTCGTTTTTGTCAGGGCTTTGGATGCCGATTTGGATACTGCCCAGCTTCCTGCAAAAGCTTGCGCTCGCATTGCCGCCCTATCATCTTGGCCAGCTGGCGCTGCACATGGTGGGTGTCCAAAGCCGCGGCGATGTGCAGACGCACGTGAATGTGCTGATCGGCTTCACGCTAATTTGCCTCGGCGTGGCGATGCTGGGTTTCCGGCGGGATGAGGGGAAGTTGTATGGGTGAGGTGGTGTTAAGGGGGCTGGTGCAACCGCAGGTCCCTGTGCTTTTCATCGGAAGCCATGACAGGCCTTGTTGGGCTTATTCTTGAGGTGAGTTGAGGGGTTTTGGGCGATGCGACTGCTGCCAAAGAACAACGGCATGGGGTGGGTAGCGTATGCGTTGCTCGGATACCTCGGCTTTTTCCTCATCGATCCGATTATGGAACACGCAAGTCCAGTCACGTGGGCGTGGACCGGGCTGGGATTGCTCCTCTTCCTGATCATGTACTTCAGCCTTTACTGGGTGTGCGGTTGGAAAGTCGTCGCAATCACGCTGGGCGTCGTGTTGCTGGGCGTCGCGTATCTCCCTTTCAACAGCGGAGCAAGCTGTTTTTTTATCTATGGCGCATCGTTCCTGGCATTCCAGGTCAAGCCGAGCCGGGCTTACCTGGCAGTGGCGGGCGTGGTCTTGATTCTTGGGGTAGAGCTTTACCTGCTGCACTCTCCGCCGGTCGCATGGTTTGTTGATATCGGCCTGACAGGAATGATCGGGATGATCAATGTTCACTTCTCGCAACGGGGTCGTGAACAAAGAAAGCTGCTGCGCGCCCAGGAAGAGATCGAGCATCTTGCCAAGATCGCCGAACGGGAAAGAATCGCCCGCGACCTGCACGATGTGCTTGGACATACTTTGTCTGTGATCGTGCTGAAGTCGGAGTTGGCGTCCAAGCTGGTGGAGCAAGACCCGGCGCGGGCCAAATCCGAGATGGCCGATGTCGAGCAGACGGCTCGAACCGCGCTGGCGGAAGTACGACAAGCCATTGGCGGTTACCGCTCGAACGGCTTGGTCGCGGAGCTGGCACAGGCCCGCGCGACTCTGGAGACGGCGGGAATTACCGTGGAGTGCGATCAGGTGCCGGTCAAGCTTCCGGCGACCCAGGAGAGCGTTTTGTCGTTAGCGGTGCGGGAGGCGGTCACGAATGTCGTGCGACATGCCAACGCGGCGCGCTGCCGGCTGGAGTTGAAGACGAACGACGGGCTCTGCCGTTTATCGATTCAGGATGACGGTCTGGGCGGCTTTCAGCCTGAGGGCAACGGCTTGTCGGGGATGCGGCAAAGGGTCGAAGCGTTGGGCGGAACACTCAAGCGGGAAACGCAGGGTGGCACGCGGCTGCACATCACTCTCCCGCTGCCAGAGGCCACGGGTCGATGACGCCGGCCGACAGCCCCGGGCGAAGCGCTCCGGGTATTCGCGTGGTGCTCGCGGAAGACCAGGCGATGGTGCTGGGGGCCTTGGCGGCCTTGCTTGAGATCTCCGGTGGAATCTCGGTCGTTGGCCGCGCGCAGAACGGATCCGATGCTCTGGCGCGAGTGCTCGATCTGAAGCCCGACGTCTTCATCACGGACATCGAGATGCCGGAGATGAGCGGCCTCGATGTTGCGGCGGAGTTGCAGCGGCGTAAGGTCCGGACCAAAGTGATTATCGTGACGACTTTCGCGCGCAGCGGCTATCTGCGGCGAGCGCTCGATGCCGGCGCCACCGGCTATCTGCTCAAAGACAAGCCGGCCGATCAGCTTGCCGAGGCCGTGCGCCGCGTGCATCGCGGCCTGCGTGTGATCGATCCTGAGCTCGCGGCGGAGTCATGGGGTACAGCCGATCCCCTAACCGAGCGGGAGCGGCAAGCTTTGCGGCTGGCAGCCGATGGCGCAACCAGCGGTGACATCGCCTTGAAGCTGAATCTCTCCGAGGGTACCGTGCGAAACTATCTCTCCGAGGCGATCAACAAGCTTGGCGCTTCCAACCGGATCGAAGCGGCGAGGATCGCGCGGTCGCAGGGATGGTTGTGAAGTCTGCATGTTTGGCGTAGCGGGCCTTCTTATTGCGCCGTGTTGAAGAAGCTAGCTGGGATCCAGCAGTCTAGGGCCGGGGCCTTCTTTGGCCAGCTCGTCCCACGGGTTGCGGAGCGGACAGATTCCCAGCGACAAGCAGCCGCATCCGATGCAGCCGTCCAACTGATCGCGGAGCCTGGTCAACCGGTTGATTCGATCGTTCAAATCAGACCGCCATTCCCTCGACAGCTTTTTCCAGTCTTCGGCGGTCGGTGTGCGGTGGTCTGGCAGCGCGGCGAGTGTTTTGCGAATCGCGGCCAATGGGATTCCGGTGCGTTGAGCCACCTTGATGATAGCTACGCGGCGCAGCACCTCTCGCGGGTACCGCCGCTGGTTGCCTGGATTTCTCCAACTCTTGATGAGGCCCTTGGCTTCGTAAAAGTGAAGAGTCGAGATAGCTACTCCGCTGCGAGCGGCGACATCTCCAACTGTGAGTTCGGTGGTGAGTCGGGGTGGATCGACCTCTTTCATCGTTGTTTCCCTTGACCTCAAGTTTACTTGAGGTTCTACGCTTGAGATACGAGTTTCAAAGCGGAGGGAGCAGAAAAGATGAACGACAAGGTTAGAGTGGCGTTAATTTATGGCAGTATCCGCACCGGGCGTTTCTGCGACAAGGTTGCAGCGTGGACGGCCACCGAGATTGCACGGCGTGGAGAATATTCGGTTGACATCATCGACCCCCAGGCCCAGCCGGAGTTGCCATCCCTGTCGGAACGAATCGCGGAGGCTGACGCATTCGTCGTCGTCACTCCGGAATACAACCATGGCTATCCAGCGCCGCTCAAGGCAATGATCGATTCGGTCGGAGCGGAGTGGCGCGGAAAAGCTGTTGCATTTGTGTCGTATGGCGGGATCTCCGGCGGACTGCGGGCGGTCGAGCAACTTCGGCTGGTGTTCGCGGAGTTGCACGCAGTGACGATGCAGCATTCAGTTAGCTTTGCATCGGCATGGGAGCAATTCGACGGTGACGGTATCTTGCGGGAACCGGCGCGGGCGCAGAGATCTATGGCCACATTGCTGGCGCAGCTGCATTGGTGGGCGGTCGCGTTACGGAATGCGCGTGAGGTCCGACCCTATGCCCAGGTTGCTTGATTCCTGCCGATAACGGGACAGGGCCGTCAGAGCGCGATGCTGCCTGTTGCGCTTCCTTTGTTTCGACATCGAAGCCAACGAGCGCAGTCACCTCGTTCGGTTCCATAGCTCTCTTGAAGGTCCGGCTTTGCTTTCCCCCTCAGCGTTGCCTGCGTACGCGACAGCTTGAGCAGGAGGAGAGATTTTGAGTTTCCGCACGAGGCTGGCAAGCCGGAGTTGAAGTTCGGGGTCGTCGAAGAGGAATTCAAATCCTGCGCCCGCGCGTGGCCGCACGATTATGAGCCGCGCCCGGGCGTTGAAGTAATCTCCGTTCACGGAAAAGTGAAGATCGACTTCAGCGCCTCGGTGCAGCCGCAGCCGGGCCCGAGACCGGATATAGCATCCGCTAAGACTTATGTCCTGAATGGCTCCGCGAAACAGGAACTCGGCATCGCCGACGATGACCTCGGCAAAGCCGTCGCAGCCGAAGCGTTCCTGTTTCCGGCGCTCTTTGCCGCTGGCTTTCGTATGCTTCTTATGCGCTTCGACATCTCCGGGCTTGCCCACAGCCAAACTCCCAGTCTTGAAGTCGCCGAAGCAGGTTCGCGCAGACTATTTGCGAAGCTGCGCACTCTCCTGTTCATCTGCGTCTGTGTTCTCGCCGTGAGCGGGTTTGAGGGGAATTAGATGGGACGCGCGCTGGTAGAATCGAAGCATTAGCTCCATCTAATTCCTCAGGAAGCTCATGAAAACCGGTATCATCGGCCTGCCCCAGGTCGGCAAAACATCCCTGTTCAAGATACTTACCAAGGCGAAGCTGGACGAGCGCGCCTATTCCAATCCACGCGAGGCACATTTGGGCGTCGCGAAAGTGCCCGACGAACGGCTCGACAAACTCGCCGCACTCTACGATCCAAAGCGCACGATGTATGCCTCGGTCGAATACGCCGATGTCGCCGCGATTGGCCAGGAGGCGCTCAAGGAAACGGCGTTCCTGAGCAGTCTGCGCAACGTCGATGCTCTGATCCATGTGCTGCGGGCTTTTGAGGAAGATTCGATTCCTCATGTTGGGCCGATCGACCCGTTGCGCGACATCAAGAATGTCGATTTTGACCTGATCATCTCCGACTTGTCGCAGGTGGAGAAGCGGCTCGAGCGGCTTGAAAAGGACCTCAAGAGCAAGCGCACTCCCGAAACAGAAAAAGAACACGCGCTGCTGCTGAGGGCCAAGGAATTTCTGGAGTCGGAGAAACCGCTGCGTGAACTGGAAATGACGGCGGACGAGAAGAAACTGATCCGAGGGTTTACCTTTCTTTCGCAAAAGCCGATCTTGTACGTCCTGAATATTTCAGAGAGCACGACGCTCGGCGTAGATCTCGAAGCAGCGGTCGCGAAATACAAGCTTGAAGAGGTCGCGGCTCGACCGAATGCTGGCGCGACGGCAATTTGCGGCAAAGTCGAGGCGGAGCTGGCGGAGATGGAGGATGAAGAGGCGGCGGAGTTTCTAAGCTCCTACGGCCTGACGGAGAGCGGATTGCGACGTCTGATTCGAAAATCTTATGAACTGCTCGGGTTGATCAGCTTCTTCACGGTAGGCGAAGACGAGTGCCGCGCCTGGACTGTGCCGGTCAATAGCCGCGCCCAGGAAGCGGCCGGCGCGATCCATTCCGATCTGGAGAAGCACTTTATCCGCGCCGAGACGATCCATTGGGACACGCTGCTGGCAGCAGGGTCCGAAGCCGTAGCGCGAAGCCAGGGTACGCTGCGCCTAGAAGGCAAAGACTATCGTGTGCAGGATGGCGATGTGATGCATATTCGACATAGCGGTTAGTGCGACCGTGGCTTTTGCTAGCATTCTCTACGAGGCGAAGTCCCAAAATGATCATCGGCGTACCGAAGGAAGTAAAAGATCACGAATCGCGCGTGGGTATCACTCCTGCTGGAGTAAGGGCGCTGGTGGATGCCGGACATACCGTGCTTGTGGAGACGCATGCCGGAGAGCTGTCAGCCTTCCCCGACGACGACTATCAATCGGCGGGCGCTGAGATCGCTGGTTCGGCGCACAATGTATGGGGGCTTGCAGACATGGTCGTAAAGGTCAAGGAGCCAGTCGAGAAGGAGTATGTCTTCTTTCGCGAAGGGCTGCTGCTCTTTACATATCTTCATCTTGCCCCGCTGCCTGAGCTCACGCAGCAACTACTCGACAAGAAGGTCATCGGTATCGCCTATGAGACCATTCGCGACAAAGCTGGCACGCTTCCGCTACTGACGCCGATGTCGGAGGTTGCAGGGCGGATGTCAGTGCAGGTGGGCGCGACTTTTCTGCAAAAAGAATATGGCGGCCGCGGCGCGCTGCTGGGCGGAGTTCCCGGAGTTCCTCCCGCGGATGTGTGCATCATCGGCGGAGGTATCGTTGGCACCAACGCCGCGAAGATCGCGCTCGGGATGGGCGCCAAAGTGACCATCGTCGATCTGAATCTGAATCGCCTGCGGGACCTCGACGATATCTTCAACGGACGTCTCTACACGCTGGCTTCGAACTCCTACAACATCGAGCGGGCTGTTCGGCAGGCCGATCTGGTTATCGGGGGCGTGTTGATTCCGGGGGCGGCCGCGCCCAAACTCGTCACCAAGGAAATGGTGGCGAAGATGAAAAAAGGTGCCGTGATAGTGGACGTCGCCATCGACCAGGGCGGATGCATCGAGACAGCCCGGCCAACCACGCACAGCGATCCCTCGTACTTGGTCAATGGGGTGGTGCACTACTGTGTGACCAACATGCCGGCCGCAGTGCCAAATACCTCGACGCTGGCGCTTACGAATGCGACGTTTCCCTATGTAATGAAGCTGGCGCATAACGGCGCGCAGAAAGCAGTCGGGGTCGACGACGGCATCGCTGAGGGAGTGAATACATGGCTGGGCACGCTCACTTATGCGGGCGTCGCCAAATCGCAGCAACGCGAGTGGAAGCCGGTGCGAGAGATTTCTGCATAACCACGGCTGGCGTGGGGATAAGAACCATTGCCAAGGTCCATTAGGCATTGCTTCTCCAACTCTGAATGTCCAGGTTCCAGGTGCGCCTCTGAACTGAGCGGAGGAGCATGCTTCGGCCCCGAGCGCGATTGGCGTCGAGAGCGGAACGGCGCTGTGCTCGTATGCCGGGTGCGGCTCTCGGTATCTCCAAATGGACCCACATACTCCCCGGGCGGTGACTATACTGAAGAAGTTAGGCCGGGAGCGGCATGGCGCCAGATAGGAAACACCGCAGGATCATAGTGCTTGGAGCAGGGGCCTTCCTGCTGCTGGTGTTGTTGAGTTCGCTCCAGGCCTGGAACCTCCCATTCCTGCAGCCGCGCAGCGCTGGCATGGTTCTGCTCTTTACCCTGCTGTCGATTGTCGCCTTTCTTGCTTTTGTCGTTTTGCTCGTACTACTCTCTCGCAACATCCTGAAGCTTTACGCCGACCAGCGCAGTCGCGTGCTGGGCTCACGCTTGCGGTCGCGGATGCTGATCGGCGCGCTGCTGCTCTCCTTGGCTCCGGCGCTGTTCATGTTTTTCTTCAGCTACTACTTGATGAACCGATCGATCGACCGCTGGTTTTCGCAGCCGGTCGGTCAACTGCGAGAGGACTCCACACGGGTCGCCCTAGAGCTGTCCCGTTACGTGACCAGCAACGCGCGGGCCGAGGCTGAAGCACTCGCCAACACGCCAGCACTTGCGCGCGCTTTGGACAACGAAGACGATCCCGAGGTGATTGCGCCGACAGATTTCAACGCACCCCTCCTTAATGCGATTCGGGCCCGGCGTATCACTTTGCAGGGCGGCTTCGTTATCGTCTATCACGAGGGGCAGGCAGTAGCGCAATTCCAGGTGCCCCAACTGAATGGGCGGATTGAGGTACTCCCTCGGCTGGACGACAGTGAATTATCTTCCACGTTGGCGGAGCCCGCGGCCACGACCATATTGAAGGCAGTGCAGCGCAGCGACGAACCGGTGATTCAGATCGGCGATGGGCGAATTGGCGATGGGCAGACACAGGCTTTCGAATATGCCCTCGGCAAAGCCTCAGTTCCGTCGCCGGAGTCGGAGAACAACGTTGTCGTAGTGGGGCTGCCGATGCCTGCGGGACTTAGTTCCACCATCGCCCGGATTCAGCAGGGTGCGGAGATGTATTGGGCGACTTATCGGGCGCGCAACGGCGTCCGTCGCCTGGGGTTTTCGATTCTGCTTTTGCTCACCGCGCTCATTCTCTTTACCAGCAGCTGGCTGGCGCTATTTCTATCTAAGCAGATTACGCGGCCGGTCGAGGCTCTGGCTGACGCAATGGACGAGATTGCCGCCGGGCATTACAAGCATCGCCTTTCGGTCGAGGCAACTCAGGAGTTGGGTGAGCTGATCCGTTCGTTCAACCATATGGCGGCCGATCTGGAAGAGAGCCGAACTATCGCCGAGAGCTCGACCTCACAGCTCTCCGCCGCCAACATCACACTCGAGGAGCGCCGCCGGGAGCTTGAGACCGTGCTGGAAACCATTCCCAGTGGAGTGGTGACGCTCGATTCCTCGATGCGGGTCCTGCAAGCCAATCGCGCCTTTCTAGACTTGCTCGAACCCGCCCAGCAGGAAACAGCGGTCGGCGGACCGATCCAGGCGCTGTTTCCTTCCGACCTGGCGGACGACCTCACCCGGCTCCTGCGGCGCAGTCAGAGGATGGGCATTGCCGCCATGGAATTCGAGTTCCGCAGTCCTCGCGGGATGTTGAACCTGTCGACTACGATGGCGGCGCTCGAATTACAGGGGCACCAGAGAGGCTGCATCATGGTCGTCGAGGACGTGACTGAGTTCCTGCGAGCGCAACGCCAGGTCGCATGGAAAGAGGTCGCGCAGCGCGTGGCGCACGAGATTAAGAATCCGCTGACGCCGATCAGCCTGTCGGCGGAAAGAATCCGCAAGCACGTCGACCATCCCTTGCCAGAGTCGGTGAGCGTGGTGCGTAGATGCAGCGAGGTGATTCTTGGCTCTGTCGAGACCATGCGGAAGCTGGTCGATCAGTTCGCGGCGCTGGCGCAATTTCCCACCGCGCAACCTAAGGCGAACGATTTGAATACGATCGTCGAAAGCGCTTTCATGCTCTTCGCCGGGCGGCTCGGCGGGATCATGATTCGCCGCAGGCTAGCGCCGGAGATTCCTCCCGTGATGGCGGATGCTGAGGCTCTGAAGCGCGCGCTGGCAAACCTGATCGATAACGCCGCCGAGGCGATGCAGGGCAGCCTGCTGCGGCAGCTGACGGTCGAGACTTGCCTGAACGAGAACCACATGGCCGAGGTTGTGGTGGCTGATACCGGGCACGGGCTGACTCCGGAAACACGCGAGCGGCTCTTTCTTCCGTACTTTTCGACCAAGCAGCGCGGCACCGGTCTCGGTCTCTCGATCGCGGCAAAGATCATCCAGGAACATCAGGGAGCTATCCGGGCTGAACAGAACACGCCCCAGGGCGCGCGATTTGTAGTGGAACTGCCGCTGGTCGAGAGCCCAGCCCTGAATGCCTCGGGAGGCGTGGTTGTCGCGTCCAACGGCAGCCACAACGGGAACTCCAACGGGCATTCGACAAACGGCTACCCAGCCAAGGGCCAACTGCCAGTCAACGGAAACGGCTCTGCTGCCGGTCATGATGCGACAGTGCCCGAAGTCGCGCCCGTTACCTTAACGACTGACGACGATCCTTCCGCATGAACCACGTCCTAATCATCGATGACGAAGTCGAGATTCGTGAATCGCTCGAAGAGATCTTCCGCGAGGAGTCATATGCGGTGACGACCGCCGCCACCGGTGACGAAGGGCTGACTTTAGTCCGTGATGCGGCCTACGATGTGGTGCTGCTCGATATCTGGCTGCCAGACCGCGATGGTCTCGAAGTCTTGAAAGAGATCAACGCATTGGAAGCGAAGCCGGAGGTCATCATCATCTCCGGGCATGGCACGATCGAGACTGCGGTTCGAGCGACCAAGCTGGGCGCTTACGACTTTCTGGAGAAGCCGCTATCGCTCGACCGAACGCTCATCCTGGTAAAGAACGCGATCGACGCGCGCCGGCTGCGTCACGAGAACCAGGAGTTTCACCGGCAGTTGAACGCGAACACAGCCATCACTGGCGAAAGCGTGCCGATCAAGGCGCTGCGGCAGCAGATCAAGCTGATGGCCCCGACCAACGGGCGCGTGCTGATTTTCGGCGAATCGGGATGCGGGAAAGAGTTGATCGCGCGAGCCATTCACGCCAGCAGTCCGAGGCGCGACCGGGTCTTCATCGAACTCAACTGCGCGGCAATTCCGGAGGACTTCATTGAGAGCGAGATCTTCGGCTATCGCCACGGAGCCGTTCCCGGCGAAGCCCCAGAGAAGCGCGGTACATTCGAGCGCGCCGACGGCGGCACGCTCTTCCTGGATGAGGTCGGCGATATGAGCCTGAAGATGCAGGCGAAGGTGTTGCGCGCGCTCGATGAGGGCCGTTTCGCGCCGGTTGGCGCGACGAGTCCAGTGCAGGTGGATGTACGCGTGATCGCCGCGACCAACAAAGACCTGGAAGAGGAGATCGCGCGCGGCAATTTCCGAGAGGATTTCTTCTATCGTCTCAACGTGATCCCGTTTTTCGTGCCGCCGTTGCGGGAGCGGCGGGAAGATATTCCGCTGCTTGCGCGGGAGTTTCTGCGCGAGTTTGGCCGCGAATACGGGCGTCCGCGGATCGAGATCGGCGAAGAGGCGATCGCCGTGCTGAAACAGTACCACTGGCCAGGAAATGTGCGCGAGCTGAAGAACGTGATCGAGCGAGTGCTCATTCTGAATCCGCAGGCGCTGCGCATCGAGCGGCGGCATCTGCCGATGCTGGTTTATCGGGGAGGCGGGAAGAAGGGCGAGGAATTTTCAACGTTGCATCAAGCTCGCGAGGCTTATGAGCGGGATTACATCTTGAAAAAGATCGATGACTGCCACGGCAACGTGAGCCGCGCGGCAGAGGCGTTAGGCCTGGAGCGAAGCCATCTCTATCGCAAGATGAAGAGCCTGGGGATTAGCGTTCGAGAATAGTTTGTTCGGGCGATGAGGCGATGATGCTCTCGGCTTCGTCGCGTACTCTGGCTTCATCGCCGAAGCCTTCGAGCCAGTGTATTTCGGGCTCGCGGCGGAACCAGGTCATTTGGCGCTTGCCGTAATTGCGGTGGCCTTGCTGGGCGCTGGCGACTGCTTCGACTAACTTCGTTTCGCCTTTGATGATTGCGAGTGCCTGTTTGTAGCCGAGCGAGGTTAACGGGCGGGCATTGGCTCCGTATTTCTCCGCTAGTTGCCGAGCCTCTTCGACCAATCCGTTCTCGAACATCGCTGCTGCGCGCTGGTCGATGCGGGCGTAGAGGGCTTTGCGATCGGGGTTGAGCCCGATTCGCAGGACGCGATAACCCTGGAGCGCCTCGCGTCCGGCTTGCCAGGCCTGGGTCATCGGCTGGCGTGCGGTGAGGCAGACTTCGATCGCGCGGACAAGCTTGGGCAGGTCGTTGGGGTGGATCTGTTTCGCCGCTTCGGGGTCGAGGCGGGTGAGGATGCGGTGCAGCCAGTGGGCGCCTTTGGCGGCTTCGGTGGTGCGAAGGCGGGCGCGAATCTCTTCTGAGCGTTCCGGGGCGGGGAAGAGGCCGTCGATGAGGGCGCGGAGGTAGAGGCCGGTTCCTCCGGTGACGATGGGGAGTTTTTTTCGGGCGGTGATGCCGGCGAGGGCGGTGCGGGCGAGGCGGCTGTAGTCGCCGGCGGTGAAGGTCTCGGATGGGTCGGCGACATCGATCAGGTGGTGGGGGACCTGGCGGCGTTCGGCTGGGGTGGGTTTGGCGGTGCCGATCTCCATCTCG
>CAVUKL010000057.1:0-21368 GCA_963742015.1 uncultured Acidobacteriaceae bacterium
CGCTCGTCGCCAGTATGTTTGGCTGGCGGGAGGCATTCGTCGCGCCAGCCAAAGATGTGCAGCTCATCGACCCAAAGGGAGCTCCTAGTCCCGGCCTTTCTTGGCACGCTAGGCATGACCGGATTGACCGCCTGGGGCGGGCTTTTCAAGATTGGCGCACTGCAGAACGGCGAGACGGTCTTCATCTCCGGCGCCGCAGGCGCGGTCGGCAGCGTCGCCTGCCAGCTTGCCAAACTGCACGGATGCAAAGTCATCGCAAGCGCCGGCTCAACGGAGAAGGTCGCATTTTTGCGCGATGAGCTGAAGGTGGATTACGCCTTCGACTATCATGATGGCGAGCCGCTCGCCCATCTCGAAAGGGCCGCACCGGAAGGCATTCAAGTCTACTTCGACAACACTGGCGGACCGCAGTTGGAAGCCGCCATCGCCAGCCTGCAGTGGCACGGTCGCGTCGTTCTGTGCGGAGCGATTGCCGGCTATAACACTCCGGTGCCAGGGCCGCGCAATCTGCATTCAGCAATCGGAAAACGGCTCAGGCTGGAAGGCTTTATCGTCAGCGATTTCGTCAAGGATCTGCCGGCTTTTCACGCCGAGGCGATACCAGCAGTGCTCAGTGGAAAGCTGCTGCATCGCGAGACCATCGTCGAGGGCATCGATCAGGCTCCAGCGGCGTTCCTTAGCCTGCTTGGCTCGGGCGACAAGCATATCGGCAAGATGTTGATTCACGTCGGCGACTGAGGGCGGCTTAGTGGGCCAATAACGCGACGCCGATGCAGACGCAGACGGCGGCAAGCACCCGGCGCCGGTCGACATTCTCTTTTAGGAACAGCTTTGCTGCAAAGGCATTGCTCACGAAGGTGAGCGACGCCGAAGCCGGAGCGATCAGGCTGAGATCGGCGTGGTTCAGAGCGAAGAGCAGCGCGAAGAAACTCACCGCCATGCACACTACTCCGCCCAGAAAGCGCGGGCTTCCGATCACGGCGAGAATTGCGCCCTTCATTCCGCTTTGGGCGCGGATCATGTCGAGGTCGCCGATGCTCCGCATTGCGGAGGCGGTGAGCACATCTCCGGCGGTTGCGGTCACAACGATGCTGGCGATCATCAGCCCTGTTGGGAGGTTCATCGCGGAAGTCACGACCGGATTGCCTCCTGCAGCTCAGCTTGACTGGGATCGATGATGGGTGTGTGTTCGGTCAAGGCTGGCCCGCGGGTGACGAAGCCGACTCCGGCGGTGATGAAGACGATGCCAAGCCAGCGCCAGGGCGAGAGGTGCTCGTGCAGCCAGAAGCGCGAAAGCAACGCCACGACGACGTATCCGAGCGACGAAGCTGGCAACACATAGGTCAAATCGGCCCAGGAGAGCGCGCTGAGGTATGAGACGAAGAAGCCAATGAGGAGGACGATTCCCGCAGCGATCCAGGGATTGAAGATCGCGGCAAAGAGCTGATTGACATGGTTGAGTGAGATTGGGCCGAGTTGTTTCGCCCCGACAGATAGAAAGGAGTCACCGAACGAAGCAGTGAGCGTGACCATCGCCAGGATGAGATAGCGAGACGGGGTCATCGTCGATTTGGGCGAATCGCTCATGAATTACCAGGAAACAAAAACGGCCAGCTGTGATTCGCTGGCCGTCAGACTTGCTAGTGGCTCTCTAGCTAAGCGCCAGCTCCAACTGCGGTCGGCTTGTTGCCTGTGCGGTGGTCTTTCTTGCTCTGAGCGACCATCTTGTTGCGCTGCGCGCGGAGCTTGAGGAACGACTTTGCCTCCACGTACAGACGCGGCACGTCGCGGTTGACGATGGCCTTCCACACCACGCGGAAGGCCGCCTTGGGACGGAAGTAGTATTCGTCGTAGAAGCGGTGAACCATTTCGAGTACGTACTCGACAGGCAGGCCGGGATATTCGATGTGGGCCATCTGGTGACCGCCCGCGTCGGCCATGTTCTCGTTGGTGATGAAGCCGTTGACCTTGGCGTATTCGTAGAACTCTGTGCCTGGGAAGGCGTGGGCGATCGAGACCTGGATGGTTTCGCAATCCAGCGTCTTGGCGAAGTTGATGGTGTTGCGGATCGAGGCTTCAGTCTCGCCGGGCAGGCCGAGGATGAAATCGCCGTGGATGACCAGGCCGAGCTTGTGGCAGTCGCGGGTGAACTCGCGGGCGCGCTCGACGGTGGCGCCCTTCTTGATGTTCTTGAGGATCTGCGGATCGCCGGACTCGAAGCCGACGATGAGCAGGCGGCAGCCGGCTTCCTTCATCGCCTTGAGCGTCTCGTAGCTGGTGGTCACGCGCGAGGTGCACGACCAGGTGAGGCCGAGCGGCTTCAGCTTCTCGCAGAGCTCGATGGTGCGCGGCCCGTTGATGTTGAAGGTGTCGTCGTCGAAGAAGAATTCCTTCACGTCGGGGAAAAGCTGCTTGGCGTGGGCCATCTCGGCCGCCACATCATCCGTTGACCGCTTGCGCCAGGCGTGGCCGGAGAGCGTCTGCGGCCAGAGGCAGAAGGTGCATTGCGCCGGGCAGCCGCGGGTGGAATAGAGCGCGACGTAGGGATGGAGCAGGAACGGGACGTTGTACTTGGTGACGTCGAGGTCGCGCTTGTAGATGTCGGTGACCCAGGGCATGTCCGGCTTGTCGAGCTTCTCGATCTGCGGGCGATCTGGGTTGTGGACGTTCTTGCCGTCTTTCCTGATAGCTGACGCCGAGGATCTCTTCGAGCGGCTTGCCGTTGGCGTATTCAACGACCGAGTAATCGAACTCGCGGCGGCAGACGAAATCGATGGCGGCGCATTCGTTGAGGGCCTTGTCGGTATCGGTCGTGACAGGCGGCCCGACGAAGGCGACCTTGAGGTTCGGGTGGACTGCCTTGATCTTCTCGACGGCGCGCTGATCGCCGCTCCAGCCGATGGTGCTGGTGAAGAGCACCAGGAATTCGTAGTCCTTGAGAATTTCGGTGACTTCGGCCCAGGAGACATGGTGGGGGTTGGCGTCGAGCAGGCGCGAGCCTTCGAGCATTCCGGCCGGATAGGCCAGCCACACCGGGTACCAATAGGACTCGATTTCACGGGTCGCGGGCCAGCGCGAACTTGCGCCACCATCGAAGTTTTCAAAAGAAGGCGGGTTGAGGAAGAGCGTCTTAAGCGGCATAGTTTCTCATCATGAGTTTATCACTCATGGAGCCGCCCGGGCCTTCGCTGATCTTGTGCCTCATTGGGGGTTATCCCTACCCCCGTCTCTGTGAATAACCGGATTGTTTTGTTCGGCTTACGCCGTGGTTTCCGTCGTATCCCATAGATTCTAAAGACTTTGCTTACAGATACTCTGTTTTCAACAACTTAGCGGCATTTTTCGGACCAACTCTCTCCGAGAGGAGAGCGCTTGACGCTCGGTAAAACCCCTTGCCGCAGCGCCCTCCGTTTTTCTCTTAGCTCCTATATTCAGAATATCAAGTTGGACCCATTCACTACGCCAACGCAACTTCTCCTGCAACTGCTTGAAGGCGTTACGCTTAGCGATGCTGTTGGCGAGAGAGGCACTTGACATCTCTGACGAGGTCGCAGGGCAAGGGCAAATTTAGGTCCTAGCAGCCTCATGGTGAAAGTTTGGATCTCTCAAGGAAAACGCGAGAGGGCAAGGCGAGCCACCTTTCATCCCTGAGCGGTGGTACAGTTTCCGGGTTGCCGACACTCGGGGACTAGCGCCGATTACAGTGGACGTAAGGCACGGCACCGATCTTTGACAGTTCGCAGCTCTCAAGCCCCCCGACGGAGGGCGCCGAGATCGGCTCCAGGCTCTGCACGGCGACGTACCCAAAGCAAACAGCAAAACCGCAAACCCCACCGGGTCCAATATCTCGGGCGGACTTGGGAGCCTCAGCGGTAGTGACAAGTTGCCATACACTGCTTCCATTGCGAAAAGAAGGATGCCGGCAGAAAGAACAGTACGGTTGCGCAGGACGAGGAATTTACGTGAAAGCTTTGGCACGGCGACAACGGTTGCCAGAACAGTAAGCGAGATGGCGGCGACGAGATGGTTGTAGGGCATGACTTTGAAGGACGAGCCAGTCAATAAGAAGAGTGCAATGCCGGCCACAGCTATCGCGAGCCCCGCCACAACCGCGCCTTGAAGAAAGAGCCGCAGTTTGCCCTGGCTTAGCTGCATAAAAGCCAGCACCGCAATCACTACGACCGAGAACGACAGGATATTGCCCACGTATGGAAGACCGGTAAGAAGCCAATTTGGCAAAAGTCGTAGATCAGCCAACGAACCAAACAGGTATTCGGTTCCCTCAATCGCGCTCCAGATTCCGAGCCAAGCCAGGAGTTTGACGCCGCTCCCCCGGCGCATCACAGCGATGCCGGAAGCGCACAATCCAATAAACAGGAAAACTGTTCCAAACAAGATGTACGGGATTCGATCGCGGAGCATCCCAGCAATATCTTGACCAGTCAAGGCGGCACCTCTGGACACAGTATTACCTTCCGTCCGCATTCGCACAGTGCGCGACATCACACCATTCAGGAGTTCCTCAGGCCGGTTCACGTCAGGCTCGTCGCGCAGCTCCATTACCCGATCGGGTGTTCTGGACCGGTGACTGGAAAACCGGAAATCTCGATCTCAGTTGCTGACTTCAGGGCAAAACGCTCATTGAGCGATTTGGGCGAGGAATGGAAGATAGGTCCCGGTAAACGCGCTTGTGTCGGCAGACCGGAAACTGCACCACTACTCCCTGAGCCGGTAGTGTCCTGATACCGCGTTGCTACGCACTCTTAGGACACGACCCCTGAGCCTACTGAATGGAAATCCTAGCGTGCTTCGGGTTAAGATTTGACCGCTGGCTGCACCGCCATGGTCCGCAAGCGCAAAATCATAGCCTACATCGCCACCAGCGCCGACGGCTTTATTGCCCGACGCGACGGCTCCGTCGACTGGCTTGAGCGTCCGCGTCCGAAGGGCAACTACGGCATGGGTACGTTCCTTCAATCGATCGACACGGTGCTGTGGGGCAGGAAGACATGCGATATGGCGCTCGACTTTCAAAAGAGAGGCGTGCCCGGATCGGCTTTCGATACAAGAGTGAAAAACTATGTCTTCACACGCGGTCCGCTGCCATCGAGGGCGCCAGCGGGCGTGGAGTTCGTGAGCGAACCAATCAAAGAGTTCGCAACCCGTCTGCAGAAGGAGAAGGGGAAAAACATCTGGATGATGGGCGGCGCCGGCATCATTGCGTCGTTTCTCGACGAAGGAGAGATTGACGAGTTCATGATTCACGTGATCCCCAAGTTTATAGGCGAAGGCATTCCATTGATCGCGCCGGGGCGCCGCACCGTGCCACTAAGACTCATCTCCTGCACGAAGTTCCCAGACGGCGTGGTCAGACTGCACTATGCCGTGGGTAGGTAATCTTCCCATCTGGCGGCCTTTGCAAGGCTGAGATCGAGAGGTCCATCCTCACTCCGGATTTGATCCATGACGGCCTCTTTAGCGACGACTTTCGCGGTATACAGTGGCGGCATATCTCAGGTGTCCATTACTTTCCGCGCCGAGCCAGGGCGTCTGGTTCGTTTATGGCATACTTTTTTCGTGGATCGGTGCTGCTGATAATGCTGTCGAATGAGATGTAGCCTTATTCCCGGTTCGTGAATCAAAGGACTGAGGAACCCACGATGATGCGAACCGCTCTTTGTAGAGTGCGTCCAGAGGCTCAACCAGAGCAGTGACTGTATCGGCCCGAGGTCCTATAACTCACCGCGAGAAACGAGGTTCGAATGCCACTTTCATCGCCAAAATCTATGCGGGTTGGGCCGCTGTTGTTCATAGCAGTGGTGGTCGGTATAGCCGCGATTGCTTTCGCGTATACGGCTGGATGGCTGTCACCGCAGAGGCTCACGCCGAAGAAACTGGTGGCGGCGTTGGCGCCTCCGGGCGGCCCATCGCTGGGTCATCGCCGCAACCACGCCAAAGGCATCTGTTTTACCGGAACATTTGAGGCAAATGGCGATGGTTCGGCGCTTTCCAAGGCGCAGGTCTTCGAGCGTGGCAAATATCCGGTGGTGGGGCGCTTCAACCTCGCCACTGCCGATGCGAACGCTGCCGACGCCATGGTGCGCGTCCGCGGTCTGGGCATCAGCATTACCACGCCTGACGGGCAGGAATGGCGCAGCGCCATGATCGATGCGCCGATCTTTCCCGCTTCCACACCTCAGGCCTTCTATGAGCTCCTGACTGCCTCCGCAAGCAAGGACCCCGATGCGATGAAGAACTTCATTGCCGCGCATCCGGGGTTCATCACGTTTCTCGGTTGGGCGAAGAATGGCGCATGGACCGGGAGCTATGCGGAGGAGCCCTATAACAGCCTCGACTCCTTTTTATTCGTCGACGGCTCCGGCACGAAGCATTCGATCCGCTGGTCGCTGATTCCGGCTGCGCAACCGGTTCCGATCTCGCCCGAGGAACTAGCCAAACGCGGTCCTGATTATCTTGAGCAGGAGATCACCCAGCGGGTTGCTACCGGCCCGCAACACTGGAACCTCGTGATCACTGTCGCCAACCCCGGTGACCCAACCGCAGACCCTAACCACGCCTGGCCTGCTGACCGGCGCACCGTGAACGTCGGCACTCTCACCGTGCAGCAAATCGAGCCGGAGCGGGACGGTCCGTGCCGCGACATCAATTTCGATCCGACCGTGCTGCCTTCCGGAATTACAACCTCAGATGACCCGTTCCCCGCCGCCCGCTCGGCAGCGTATTCGCGGTCGTATAACAGCCGCACCGCCGAAGCCTCGTACTACCCACGCACGGAAACAGGAGCCAAGCAATGACAACACGCCGCACCCGCTTTGCCGCGCCGCAGCGACTGCTTCACTGGCTTATGGCAGTCTGCATCCTGTCCATGTTGTTCATCGGTGTAGGCATGGTCTCGACCGTCGCTCCGAAATACCTGACGTTGGTCCAGATTCATAAGCCGCTCGGTATCGCCATCCTGGTGCTGGCGCTGATCCGTCTGTCGCTTCGTTTTTATTATGGAGCGCCTGCGCTGCCGCCGGATCTACCCGCGCCGATCAAGCTCGCTGCCGACCTTTCGCAGTACATCTTCTACGTGCTGATGATTGCCATGCCATTGATCGGTTGGGCCATGTTGTCGGCGGCGGAGTACCCGGTGGTACTTTTCGGCGGTGTGCATCTGCCCTCGATCCTGCGTGTCAGTCCAAGCCTGCATACGCTGCTATGGCGTGCGCATCACTACCTGGCCTTTGCTTTCTTCGGCCTCATCCTGATGCACTTCGGCGCAATGCTCTTTCATAAGCTGATCAGGAATGATGGCATATTTGAAACAATGGCGCCCGTGCTCACACACAACCGTCCGGAGTGACCTACGGATCTCGGACAGATGATTGTTGCGATTGTCGAGAAACGGCGCTTTGACCAGTTCCGCGACGATCGGTCAGTCCGGCTTGCCCGGTGCCCAGCTGAATTTTCCGCGCTGAAGTAGGGCGGAGCTGTATCGTTTTCTCGTAACGATTTAGTCGGGGACGGGATGATTACCAGACAGCAAATTCTTTTTGCCGCGATCTTTTTCGCTGGAGTGTGGTGGCGCAGTTCTGACGGACGCGCACAAGCAATTCCCGTCCTCTCGGTGGATGCGGCCGCCAATCGGCATCCCATCAACCCGAATATCTACGGAATCGCCAGCTATGGCCTGAATGCCACCTTCGCCAAAGAGATACAGGTGCCGAACATTCGCTGGGGCGGAGACGGCACGTCTCGCTACAACTGGGAGGTGGATTCAAGCAACTCAGGATTCGACTGGTACTTCATGGGCGGGAGCGGAGTGAGTAATCCTGTTCCGGGCGCTTCGGTAGACCTCATGATCAACACCTATAAACCTGCCAATGCTGGCGCACTGATCACGATCCCCATCATTCCGTACGTAAACAAGAGTTCCGCTTCGACCTGCAGCTTTCCGACTTCGGTCTACGGCGCGCAGCAGTCGACCAATCCTTATGTGCACCCTAATGGAGAAGACTGCGGGAACGGCATCTCCTCGAGCGGGGCGCAACTGAAGGACACCGACATTCTGGCCAATAATCTTCCCAACTCTACCGCGCTGCAGCAACGCTGGCTGCAACATCTGGTGGCGACGTTCGGCACGGCGGCCCATGGCGGCGTGCCTTTTTATCAGCTTGATAACGAGCCCGGCGGCTGGGGCAACACGCATCGCGACATCGAGCCGGACGGCGCGCCCTACACCACGATCGTCTCGCTCGGGCAGCAGTATGCGGCAGTCGTGAAGCAGATAGATCCGACGGCGACGGTGCTTGGACCCTCCGATTTCACGCTCGGCGGCTGGATAGGAACGCCCAGCCTGCAGAACAACCTCTATGCCGGCCAGTATTACCTGCAGCAGATGGCTGCCTATAACCAGGCGAACGGGAAGCGCATTCTCGATTATTTTGATGAACACTACTATCCGCAATTTACGGATGCGACTTCGCAGCTTGCCTCGACGCGCACGTTTTGGGACCCGACCTACAACGGCGGCACATGGGTGGAACAGTCTTATTTCAAGGGGCCGATGCAGCTGATTCCACGTTTCCGGCAGTGGATTGCGCAATACTACCCGGGAACGGGGCTGGCGTTTTCGGAGTATTCGATTGACAGCGGCAAGAAACTCATCACCGATGCGCTCGCCGAAGCCGACGTGCTTGGGATATTCGGCTGGCAACAAGTGGACCTGGCCAACATGTGGACTCCGCCGGCGCCGACCGAGCCGATCGCCTATGCCTTCCGCCTCTACAGAAACTATGATGGGCACGGCAGCCAATTTGGACAGACCAGTGTTTCGGCCAGCAGCAGGAAGCCCGCCGAACTCTCGATCTATGGAGCGATCCGTTCTTCCGACGGCGCCCTCACTTTGGTGGTGCTGAATAAGACCACTTCCGCGATCAAGACGGCGCTGTCACTGGACAACTTCAGCGGCGCCGGATCGGCGGCGATCTACAGTTACAGCAACGCCAACCTTACGCAGATCACATCCCAGGGAAACGTGCCCGTGGTCTCAAACTCGCTGACCTATAGTTACCCCGCATACTCGGCGACGATGATTGTCATTGCACCAGCTTCGAGCACGGCGCTCAAGGGCACTGCTTCGGCCGCGCCTTTGGCGACGACACACTGAACTTTGATGCGGGACGTCAGCGCGCCGCAGCGGTCAGCTGAAACTCTCAGTCCTCGCGTGCGGCAGCTTCGAGCGTGGGTAAGTCCATCTTGATCATCTTCATCATGGCTTCCATGGCTTTGGGGTGACTGATCAATGCGCCGATGTTGCGGGGCACGATCTGCCAGCATAGGCCGAAGCGGTCGGTAAGCCATCCGCAGGCCATGGATTTGCCGCCCTCGATCAACTTGTCCCAATAGCTGTCGATCTCCTCCTGAGAGTCGCAGCGGACGAAGAACGAAAATGCGGGGTTGAGCTGATGCGCGGGGCCGCCGTTGAGAAAGACCATCTCCTGGCCCTCAAGCTCGATCGTGATCGTGGCGATCTTGCCCACAGGCCACGGACCGACACCTTTGGAGCGCAGCTCATCGAGCTTGCGCGCGTGGGGGAAGACGCTCAGGTAAAACTCAGCGGCTTCTTCGGCGTTGTCATTGAACCAGAGGAAAGGCGCAAGTTTGTTCATGGCGGCATGGTATCAACTCGAAGGTCATTTGCGGTAAGCCGAATTTTTGAGGAGTAATCGGCGCCGGTTATCGGGCTACGTTCGAGACTACTTTGGTTGTTCGAGGATGCACCCGGGCGTGGAACGCGCGATCTCCCACTCCTCCTCGTTCATGTCGGGCAACACCTCAGCAAACAATGGAGTGCTCAGGTAGCGCTCACCTGTATCCGGCAACATGCAGAGAATGGTCTCTCCTTTGTGCTGCCTGCGCAGCCACCTGCAGCGCCCCGGCGAACGTGCCCCCAGACGTAATGCCGACAAAGATGCCTTCCTTCTTCGCCAGCTCCTTGCTGCAGCGCATCGCATCTGCGTTGGTGATCCTTAGAACCTGACTGATCGCGTTCGATGAGATCGCGTCGCCTGCGAGTTTTGCGATAAAGTCCGGGCTCCAGCCCTGCAGCGGATGCGGCTTCCAACTTGGGTGTGGAGCACTCGCCGATCCGTCCTCGTTCCGCGCCTGCTCAATCCCGCTCGAAAGCATCGGCGCATCGTCCGGCTCGCAGACCACGATCTTCGTTTCCGGCCGGTCCTTCGCCAGCACCCGCGCCACGCCCTTCAGCGTGCCCCCGGTGCCGAATCCCGTTACCCAATAGTCGAGCCGTTCGTCTTTGAAATCCCGTAGAATCTCTTGCGCCGTGGTGCGCGAGTGGAAGTCGGCATTCGCTTCGTTTTCGAACTGCCGCGTGTAATACCATCCGTGTTTCTCGGCGAGTTCGACGGTCTTCTTGACCATTCCCACCGCGCGCGCCGCCGCTGGCGTGATGACCACCCTGGCGCCCAGGAACCGCATGAGCTTTCGGCGCTCGACGCTAAAGGTCTCCGCCATTGTCACTACCAGCGGGTAACCCTTCGCCGCGCAGACCATCGCCAGACCAATACCGGTGTTGCCGCTGGTCGCCTCCACCACGGTTTGCCCCGGCTTCAGCTTCCCGGTGCGCTCTGCCTCTTCAATTACGCCCAGGGCGAGCCGGTCCTTCACCGAGCCCAGCGGGTTGAACGCCTCGACCTTCACATAGAGGTTCACGTCCGGGGGGGCCAGCCGATTGATCCTTACCACCGGAGTATTGCCGACAGTGTCCGTGATGTTGTTGAACTTGCTCATTTCCTTGACCTCCGAATGCACGCAATTGTACAGTCGTGACGCAACCGCTCACGACGAATTTCGCGGATAAAGAAATGTGCTCCGGCCGCTGTTCAGTTGAGCTTTAGCGATTCGCGCACAATTGAGAATCCGGGGCCCTGGCGCTCCCTTAGAAGCTTTTGCGGGAGGCCGCTCATGTCACAAGCTAATGCCGTTATAGACCGTATCTCTCCACTGGCCATCTCGTCGGATGAATTCCGTCGCGCCGGACATCAGCTCGTGGACCGTGTTGCCGAGTTTCTGGATTTGCTCCCGGCATCCCCCATCACTCGGGGCGAATCGCCGGCCACCATTCGCGAGGCGATGGATGCCGCGCGTCCGCTGCCCCGCGAGGGTGCGCCCACAACTGATTTGCTCGATCGCGCCGCCACTCTCCTCTTCGATCATTCGCTTTTCAACGGGCACCCGAGTTTCTGGGGCTACATCACCTCGTCACCGGCCCCGATCGGCATGTTGGGGGACTTTCTGGCATCGGCGGTGAACGCCAACTGCGGAGCGTGGCTTCTCTCGCCAATGGCGAGCGAGATCGAGGCGCAAACAGTGCGCTGGATTGCGGAGATGCTCGGCTATCCCACTGACTGCGGGGGAATCTTCGTCAGCGGCGGCAACATGGCCAATATGGTGTGCTTCCTCGCGGCCCGCGCGGCGAAAGCCGGATCCGACATTCGCAGCAGGGGTGTCGGCGGCGCACGTCTTCGCGCATACTGCTCGTCGGAGACCCACACATGGATTCAGAAAGCTGCTGATATTTCAGGGCTCGGCACAGATTCGATCCGCTGGATCCCTGCCGACGAGGAATTCCGAATGGACATTGATGCGCTGCGTACTCGCATTCTCGAGGACATTGAGGCCGGCGACAAGCCATTTCTCGTCATTGCCAACGCTGGCACCGTCAGCACCGGAGCCGTTGATCCGCTGGACCGGCTTGCTGCCCTCTGTCGCGAATTCGATTTGTGGCTGCATGTTGACGGCGCGTACGGCGCCCTGGCTGCCGTCGCGCCCGATTCTGCATCATTGTTCGTGGGCATGAGCGAGGCCGATTCGATCGCAGTCGATCCGCACAAGTGGCTTTATGCACCGCTCGAAGCCGGATGCGCTCTGGTGCGCGATGTTTCGAGTCTGCGTGGCGCCTTTGCCTACCATCCGCCTTACTATCATTTCGGCGTCGAAGCGATCAACTACTTTGATCTCGGGCCGCAGAATTCGCGAGGATTCCGGGCGTTGAAGGTTTGGCTTGCGCTGCAGCAGGTGGGGCGCGACGGCTACGCGCAGATGATCTCTGACGACATACGTCACTCGCGCGCGATGTACGAGTGCATTGCCGAGAACCCGGAACTGGAAGCGCTGAGCCAGGGACTGAGTATCACGACTTTCCGCTATGTCCCGCCCGATTTGCATCGGGTGGACAACAACGTTGCGGACTATCTAAACGATCTGAATCGCGAATTGCTGACGCGTCTGCAACGGGGCGGCGAGGCTTACCTTTCAAATGCCATTATTGGGGGCATGTACGCGTTACGGGCCTGCATTGTGAATTTCAGAACCACGCTTCAGGACGTGACGGAATTGCTGCCGCTCGTGGTACGGCTCGGCAAGGAACTGGATGGAGAGATGAGACCGACAATCAAACCTTGACCCGAGCAAAAACTCTTTCCAAAGTTGCCTCTCACGGGATGAAGTAGAAGGGATTTGGGAGTTTGACGGATTTCTCGGCCTGGGGGTCGCCGTTGAGGTCGCTCATCTGATCTCCGACGTTGAGGATGATGGTGTATCCCTGGGCGACGATCTTTTTGCGCTCTCCGGATTTGTAGTCGACGACGGTTTGGGTTTTGGGGTGATCGGCGGCGCGGAGGACGAGGCCGTCCCACTGGGCGTAGCCGACGGCTTTGAGGTTGGCGGCGGTGTCGTCGCGCTCGTCTTCGGAGCGGCCGGTGATGAAGAAGACGGCGACCTTGTCCTTCTCGGCCTCCTGATAGAGGCGCAGGGTGCCGGGGATGGCGGTGCAGGCGCGGCGTTCGACCCAGGCTTCCCAATCCTTGGCGATGTAGCCGTAGTCGTCCTGCTTCTCTTCTTCCCAGTTGGAGAGCGAGGTTTCGTCGATGTCGAGGACCAAAGCGAGTTTTTCGGCGGGTTTCGCCCTGTCGGCGCGGCGCTTGAGAATCTGGATGGCCTTGTCGCTCTGGGTGTCGATCTGCGGATAGTAGCAAGTCGATTCTTTGCATTCGTGGTATTTAGTCAGGCGGTCTTTGAGCAGATCGAGATTAGGCTGCGGCTCTTTTATCTTCAGAACGCTTTGCTGGGCCGGGGCCCCCAGTGCTATAAGCAGGAACGCGAAGACCGCTTTCTGCATATCAGTTTTCTCCTTGTTCGATTCTTTGGCTACGTTGTAGCGATCCGACGACTCAATCTTTCTCCAGTGACCAGCGGAGTGATTCATCAGGAGTGGAACTCCCGTTGAACTGAATGGTTCCGTCAGGCTGCGCTTTGACGGGCTGGGTGGTTCCGTTGATGGTGAGGCTTTTGAACGGAGTCTCGTTTGCGGCGAACTTGAGCCGGATGGTCCAGCTTCCGGCTTTCATAGGGGCATACCAGCCTTGATAGCCCTTAGCGGATTTCTCGAGGCCGACCAACTTTGAGCGGAAGATGTACCTCGGCTCGGGCAGGGTTGGCGCGAGGTCGAGTCCGGCTTCGTTGAACTCGATGCCGAGCAGCTTGGCGGCGCTGTAGAGAGGCCAGGCGTGGCGATGCATGTTCATCACCGGCCACGCGGTCCAGCTGAGGCCGCGGTATATGGAGGGGCGGCGTCCTGCGTCGCCGTCGACAAGACCCCAGTCGTAGGCGGTCTGGCCGGCGTGATCGGAGTCTGAGGAGCAATAGACGTCGGGGCCGCTCCAGGCGCCGTACCAGATGCCGGGATAGACCTCGGCGTGGTTGGCGCGGGAGTTCTTCTTCCACTCGTCCCAAGCCATCGCGGGATCGGCGGCGGCGAGGGCCCAGATGAGGGGGCCGTCGAGCGCGGCCCAGACGCCTCCGTTCTCGGATTCGCCGGGCATGAATCCGGGCCAGTCGACTTTTTTGCTGACCTGCTTTGCGCCGATCTTGGAGGGCTTGCGGAGGAGTTCGTCCATTGCCTGGATAAGAGTCTTGCGCTGATCGGGTGTGGCGCAATCTCCAACGATGGCCCAGGGCTGACCGTCGAGCCAGAGGCGGGCATTCGGGCCTTCGCCGACACCGAGCCAACCACCATCAGGGCCGAGCCAGAGACGCTTGAACCACTTGCCATCCCATTGCGCACGAACCGCTTCTCTCTGCTGCCGGGCGCGATCCGAGGCTTCTTGTGCGCCCTTTACATCGCCAGCGTAGCGAAGCATTCGCGCGTAGTGGTCGAGGATGTAGGCGGCCATGGCGGCGTTCATCACACTCTCGGAGTTGTTGCGGACCTGATCAGCAAGACTCTTCAGGACGCCCTGGCGGTAGATGTTGTCATTCCAATCGTCGTTGCCGCCGCGTAAGAGACCGTGTTTTCCGATGCCGATTCCGTCGATCAAGTGCTGATAGCTGTGCTTGAGCCGGTCGTAGACCGTAAGCTCTGGGACGGTAAGTTTCGGGACTGTAAGTTCCGGAGCGGCTAGTGTGCTCGGCAGCTTCTCAAACAGGAAGTCGCGATCGCGAGTGGCGAGGACGTATTCGCTGGCGAGCCAGAGGAGCCACAGATCGAGATCACTGGGCAACCATTGCATCGAGACTGGTGAGCCGTGCCCGGTGATGGCGAAGGGCAGGGCGCCATCCGGGCCTTGAGATTTGAGTGTGTAGCGAAGGACTTCCTTCGCCAGCCGCGATTCGCCGAAGACCAGAGGCAGGGCGTGCTGGAGCGGGTCGCGGGCCGCGCCTTGAAATCCAAAACAATATTGATAGACCGCGCCCTGGGAGATGATGTGTTCGGCGAAAAAGTCGTCGTAGGTGAAGCCGCTGCGGAGGTAGTAGCTATGCCAACAGACCTCGCGCTCGACCCACGCATCCTGGCCGACGGCAAACTGAATGCCTTCGTCTTTCCAGGCGGCACTGCTCTTCGCGAAAAGGGTCGGCGCCGTGGCACGATATTTTGCGATCAGCTCTGAGGCCGAAAAACCCGTGGGCAAATATCCGTAGACGAAGCGCAACGTTTGCGACTGACCGGCGTCGAGGGTGAACGGCTTTACGAGGATCAGCGCGCTTTCGGGGCCGGTGGCGGAAAGGTCGTTCTGCGGTTGATCCTCCATTCCAACATTGACGGGAACGACCCCGGCTAGCCCAGCGGGACGGAGAAGCTCCGCGGGCACCGGCACGCTTTCGGGGCCGGCAGCTCCAGTGTGGCGCAAGACATTTGTTGCGCCAAAGAAATCGGCCGCATCGGTAAGAATCCCGACTGGACCCTCGTCGAGCGATGCGAGAAAAGTAGCCGGTGGGGTGTCGCTCTGATAGGGGACCCGGGGCGCAGCCTGCCCGGCCGGCTTCGCGGGGCTGGGCAGGCCTGCGGCCATTTCTTCCTGCAGTGCGCCTCCGGCGGCCTGCGATTGCGCCGTTTCGACGATCTGGCTGGATTGAATGAGGCCCAGGCCGTCCAGAGTCTTTTCGAAGCGGTGGGCGAAACGCAGCGCAGAGTCTCGACGCAGGCTGACCACTTTTTCGGGGTCAAGCTCACCCTTGCTGTTGTAGCCGTCCTTAAGGGCCGCGTAAGAAAACGGATATGGCTGGCAGCCCCAGTACTCGACCCAGTAGAGATTCGTCGGCTTGGGACCCTGGCTGCTGATCACGACTTCAGAGAGAAGCACGGGGTCGTCGCCAAAGGGCGCGTATATCGTTTGGTCGACAGAGAAGTTTTTGCCGGCAGTCTGCTTGCGCAGATATCCGACGCCGAAAAAACGCTCGAAGCTCGTGCCAGCGCCGGGGTAGTAGGTGCCAAGAATCTCGTTTCCATCAGTGAGGTAGCCGATGCCCGCGCCGTAAAGTCCGGATTCGGGATGGTAGTCGTTGAGAAACTTCGGGCCGCCTTCGTCCTGACGGACCTGAATGTATCCATAGTTGGAGGCGGCGGCGACGATGCGGTCGTTGCCGATCTGGTGGGTGTGATCGGTGGGCGCGCGCCAGGCGGTCTCAACCGGAACCGCGGCGAGCGGGTCTTCGGTCTGGTTGCATGTGTAGTGGAAGCAAGGCAGTTCGTTGGTGTCGAATGTCCATTCGCCAAAGTTGCCCGATCCGTAGCTCTTGCTCTGGCTCGCGGCACGCTTCTTGAGATGGACCTCGTTGTCCTGGAATCCAGCGGGAAGGCCGGAGGCAAACTCTGCCTGCAGTGCCGGATCACATTGCGGGAGAAGGATTTCGGCGGCGACTCCACTGGCGACTAAATGCAGGAACTGTCGGCGGTTGAGCGGTGCTTTTCCCATGGAAGGAGAGCTCGAAACACACGCGGGAGCCAAGGTTCAACATATCACTTGGATTCAGTTCTTCGGCCTGGTTCCGCGGGCGTATGGGCGTTTGTGGCCGAGCAAGTGGGTCTACCAGACGACTACAATCGTCCAATCGTAGGTTGCGCTATTCCACCGCCAAGTGGATGGATGAGCGATGGCCGTTGAGGAGCTTCGTCTGAGACGCGTAGCTGACAGGAGCGATCAAAGCTGGAGAGGGTCAAGGCGATTCTCTCGTCGCCGGGCCGGAATTCTCTCACTCGCGACCGTGCTCTTGCTTTTCTCTCCAGTGCTGCTCTCACAAGACAACGAATCCCCTGCCGCGCAGCAACCGAAGGGACTGGTTCGGCGCCCTCCGGAGCCCCCGGCGACCCAGGAAGCTTCAGCCAAGAAAGTCGGTCAGATCACTCTGGATGTGACCGTGACTGACTCGTCGGGACAGCCGATTCCAGGGCTTTCTGAAGACGACTTCACCATCCTGGACAATCATCAGCCGGGCAAAATTGTCTCGTTTCGCGCAGTGGACGGCACTGCGGCAACTGATCCCGCACAAGTCATTCTGTTGGTTGATGAGGTGAACAACAGCTTCCAGAGCGTGGCGACGGAACGCGACCAGATCGTGAAATATCTGGGCAGGAACGGTGGGCGCTTGCCGGTTCCAATCTCGATCGCGCTGTTTTCCGACTCGGGGGTGAAGCTCGACCAGCCTACGCAGGATGGAAGCGTGCTGATTGCAGAGCTAGAAAAGATGCCGATCCCGATCCACACCATCAACTCGGCGATGGGCGGAAATGGGGCGGTCGAACGCTTCCAGCTGTCGCTGGCTACGCTGAGTCACATGCTCACATACACGGGTCAAAAGCCGGGGAGAAAGCTTTTACTCTGGCTCGGGCCGGGTTGGCCGATGCTGTCTGGGGTTCACTACGGATCGACCGACGGGGACAAGCACCGGAATTGGGACTCGATCATCACTTTTTCGAAGGACTTGCGACAGTCGCGTACGACTCTCTACAGCGTCGATTCGCTCAGTTCTGAAAGCAGCCTGCAGCACGGCGTCTATTACCAGAATTTCCTGAAGCCGGTCACGAGCGCGAAGGACACCGACTCCGGCAACCTGGGGCTGCCGGTGCTGGCATTGCAAAGCGGCGGGAGGGTACTGAATGGGTCCAACGATCTGGCGAGTGAGATCGCCAGCTGCGTGGTGGAGGCGGGCGTTTTCTACAGGATCGGGGTGCAGGTGTCGCCTTCGGAAACGGTGAACGACTACCATTCTTTGGAGGTGAAGGTAGGGAAATCCGGACTGACGGCGCGCACGAACTCTGGGTACTACAACCAGCCGTACGTCGAGCAGCCGCCTGTTGAGTTGCAAACATTGACTCCGGCGGCGACGTTGCGGAAGGAAGTCCGGCTGGTGGTGGTGGATGCGGTAGTGCTGGATAAGAAGGGTGCTCCGGTCACCGGGTTGAAGGCTGGCGATTTTCAGCTGAAGGAAAATGGCGTGCCGCAGAAGCTTGTGAGCGTCGAGGAACATAGAGGGGAACAACATAAGGACGCGGAGGGTAAGCCGGTTGCGCGTGGGCCAGCAGCACAAGGTTCAGGCTCGTCTACAGCGCCTGAAGGCGCGATTATCGCGAGCAATAAGCCGATGAATGCTCCGGCAACCTGGAATCTGTTGCTCGTGGATCAGTTCAACACTGCGGCGGCGGACCAGGCGAACATGCTGAGGCAGTTGAAGCAATTTGTGAAGCAGCTGCCTGCCGATGAACCGGTTGCTTTGGTGGTGATGTCGAGCCAGATGAAGATGCTGGTTCCTTTTGCGGACGGCGCGGGTGCTGTCGCCCGGTTCCTGGACAAGAACGGACTGCCTCCAGCCGGCAGTTTGGAACCGCCAAATATCCACTTTCGCGGAGAAGCGGACCAGTCTGGCTCTGGTAATCCTGAATCGGAGGCGCTTTACGCGCAGACGCAGACACCCACGGCCCGTACGGACATCGAGAGGCAAGGACAACACGCAGAAAAGACCCTTGATAACTTGTCAGTCCTTGCCAGGTGGCTGATCAAACTGCCGGGCAGGAAGAATGTGTATTGGCTTTCCGCCGGATTCCCGTTGCAAGGCCAGGCTTTCGATATTCAGGGCATCGGCCTCGCGAATACCCACGGGCAGATGGTGCCTATTCAGGCGACTACCGACAAAGAGCTGCAAAGCGCGAGAGTGGCAATCTATCCGATCGACGCCCGCGGGGTTGCTCCGCCAGATTATGAGGGAATAACGACCGCCGATACCAACGGGGGCGGGGTCGCGGGAGGTTCCGCAGGACTTGCGGAGGTCAGTACGAAGGACCAACTCAGCGCCGCGCAGATGAGCGAAATGCTGGAGATTGCGAAGGCCACAGGCGGAGTAGCGAGTTTCAACAATGACATTGCCAAAACGTTACGCAATGAGTTCAATCGAAGTGAGAGCTACTACACGATCTCGTACACTCCAGCGAACACAGAGTGGAACGGCGGCTACCGGCGGATTCAGTTAAGCCTGGATGAGCCGGGGAATCAGCTGATTTATCGCGAAGGCTACTATGCGAAGGACCCGCAGTCGGCGCCGACTCCGACGAAAGAGGAGTTCCGGCAGGCGTTGGGGTACGGCGCGGCGGCTGCGACCGATGTGCTGTTCTCCGCGAAGGTGACCAAATCGGCTGACGCTGCGAATGTGGAATACACGATCGACCCACGCACAATTGACTATCAGGAGGATGCGTCGGGGCAGTTGGTGGCTAGCGCCGATTGCGCGATTGTGGAGTATGACGCCAAGGGGAAGGCCATCGCGACGTCTCTGGTCCGGCTGACGAGTACGGTGAGCCCGGAGCGGAGGGCGGCTTTGAATGTGGATGGGCTTCGCGCAAAACAGACGATCGCGCTTAAGCCGGGGGCGGCGTCAGTGGTGCTTGGGGTTCGGGACCAGTCTACGGGGCGGTTTGGGAATATAGAGGTTGCGCTAGCGGCCCAATAGAATTGCGGGCGCGAACGCGGATGTCGATCTCACTTCTGAGATTCTAGTTCGGAGATGCGGCGACAGAGGTAGCGGCGTTCGACGGCGTTGGTTGCGAGAGCCAGGGCGCGCTGGTAGCTTTCGCGGGCTTCGGTGTGTCGCGCCATGCGGCGGAGCAGATCGGCGCGGGCGGCGTGGTAGAGGTGGTAGGAGTCAAGTTCTCCAGAGGCATCGAGAGCTTCGATCAGCCTGAGGCCGTCTTCGAGCCCCGTACTCATGGCGACTGCGACAGCGTGGTTCAGCGAGACAATGGGCGACGGCTGGAGCGTGGCGAGGATGGCGTAGAGCGCGGCGATCTGGGCCCAGTCGGTTTCAGCTGCGGTGCTGGCTTCGGCGTGGACTGCGGCGATTGCGGCCTGGAGTTGATATGGGCCTAGATTCCTGCGGCCGAGTGCGCGCACTACCAGATCGATCCCTTCGGCGATTTGATCCTGATGCCAGAGGGAACGGTCCTGTTCTTCGAGCGGCACTAGGTCTCCACTCGCGGCGGAACGGGCGTCGCGGCGGGAGTCGTGGAGCAGCATCAGAGCGAGCAGGGCCATGATTTCGGGATTGCCGGGCATGAGAGTGTTGAGAATTCGAGCGAGCCGGATTGCTTCTATGCATAGTTCCTGGCGTACGAGACTGTCGCCAGAACTGGCCGAGTAGCCCTCGTTGAAGATGAGATAGAGGACTGCCTGCACGCTGGAGAGGCGTTCGGGCAGGCGATTGTGGGGAGGGACTTCGTATGGGATGCGCGCCTGCTGTATTTTGCGCTTGGCGCGGACGAGACGCTGGGCGAGGGTCGGCTCGGGGAGCAGAAAGGCGCGGGCGATTTCGGTGGCGGTGAGTCCGCCGAGAGTGCGAAGAGTGAGCGCGATCTGGGCCTCCTGATTGAGCGCCGGGTGGCAACAGGTGAATATGAGGCGGAGACGATCGTCCTCGATGGGGGAGTTCATCTCCGGATCAAATTTCGGGCCAAATGCGTTGTAGGTCGACTCGGTTGCATAAAGTAGCTGGTCTTCCTTGCTGCGGCGGGTTTGCTCGCGGCGGGCGTAGTCAATGAGCTTGCGGCGCGCTGCGGCGGTGATCCAGGCGGCTGGATTCACAGGAACGCCGTCGACCGCCCAGTGAGTGACTGCGGCGGCGAAGGCGTCCTGCATGGCCTCTTCGGCGAGATCGAAGGAACGGGAGACGCGGATCAGGCCGGCGATGATGCGTCCGGACTCGTTGCGGAAGACCGATTCGATCGTGGCTTGCAGGTCATTCATCAGTAGTTCAGCATCGGCCAAATCGGCATCGGTTAGTGCGGCGGCGATTCCTTGGGCATCGATTTATGGAGCATTTGACGGCCGGCGCATTTCCCGGAGCGGACGGACCTCAACGAGCCCTGCGCCTCCCTGGCAGCCGGTTGGAACCTTTGCGGCCCACTCGAGAGCCTCGTCCAGATTTTCGCAATCGAGAATGTAGAAGCCGGCCAACTGCTCCTTGGTCTCGGCATATGGGCCATCGGTGACGATGGCTTTGCCGTCTTTCATGCGGAGGCAGGTAGCGGTCACGCTGGGTTCGAGCGGTTCGGCGCCACGCAGGATTCCGAGCTGACCGGTCTCGTTCAACAAGGCGCGATGGGCCTCGGCCACCGCAGCGATTTGCTCGGGAGTGGCCGTGTCATCTTCCTGCGAGTAGATCAGCATGATGTAGCGCATGGCTGCCCTCAATTTACCGCAAGGGCGGAGGCGACGACGGTCGCCGAGGGAAAATCCGGCTCTTCCTGCGCTTCGCGGATTTGGCACGTGTGCCGAGCACAGTGGGAGCCGGCAGCGAGAAGCCATTGATAGCCGTCCCAGGGGCCCAATACTGGATGGGGAACGACGCGTCCGCGAAGCAGGCCGGGAGTCAGCATTTGAAGGATCTGCTCGCGTTGATCTAGGAAGATCGCCACGGCTTCGGTCGTGCTCCATCGCCCGGTTGGGCATAGCTGGGGCGGCGCGGTGAACTTCGGCGGACCCTGGCGATCGGCATATCTGGTGCGCCTGGGGACTTCGTTC
>CAVUKL010000058.1:0-19764 GCA_963742015.1 uncultured Acidobacteriaceae bacterium
CGTTTGCTGCACCGGGAAGACGATGACGTGACGAATGCCCTTGCCGAATTACTCAGGGTCGACGGCATTGATGCGGTCTTGAATGCGCGTGTGACAAAGGTTTCTGGAAAATCAGGCGAGTCTGTGACGCTTATTGTCGAGCAAGACAGAAGAGAAAAGACTCTTGACTCATCTGCTTGTCGCGACGGGCCGGCGGCCAAACACAGAGAGCCTCGGGTTGGAATTGGCCGACGTTGAACTGACGGATCGCGGCTACATCAAGGTCAGCGAACGGCTCGAGACAACCGCACCCGGCGTCTGGGCTATAGGCGAGGTAGCGGGAAGCCCTCAGTTCACTCACGTTAGCGTTGACGACTTCCGCGTCGTCCGCGACAACCTCTCAGGCGGTCACCACGTCACAACAGGAAGGCAAATCCCGTATATCCTTTTTACCGATCCGGAACTTGCCCGCATAGGACTGACTGAGAAAGAAGCCAATGCGCGAGGAATCGCCTATCGCCTGTTCAAGATCCCGATGGGAGAGGTGCTTCGAGCACATACTCTATCTGAAACAGCGCATCGACAGGTTGTCGATAGCGAAGGCGCAGAGGAGAACAAACGAATCAGCTCTTCGACGGAGTAGGATGTGCCCGGATGGCATCGCGAAGTGCCGGGTATATGACCGCCGCGATGCTATCATGGCGGTCTGTACCGAAGCCATGATCTCTCCAGCGTCAACAGCAAAAGCTGTGAAGCCGAGAATGAGAGGCCGTCGAATCATCGTCAGCAATAAATCGCTAGGTTGCGGGAGAAAACGGTGTACGGGCTACGGAATGTATTGGAAGAAGCGCAAAGCAAGGAGGTGGCCGTCGGTCACTTCAACATCTCCGATTGGACTTTGTTAAAGGCTGTATTCGAGTCTGCTCAAGAATTGAAGGTCCCGGTACTCGTCGGCGCATCCGAAGGTGAGCGAGCATTCCTGGGCGTTTCTCAGATCGCGGCTCCAGCGAGAAGCCTGCGCGAGGAACAGGACATCCCAATCTTTCTCAATGCCGATCATACACATTCCCTCGCAAGCGCAATTGCGGCTGCACAAGCAGGATTCGATTCGATCGTCTACGACTTATCCGCATTGCGGTTTGACGAGAATGTCAAACAAACCAGTCAGGCGATGGAGGCGCTGAAATCGGTTAATCCGGAGATTCTCGTGGAAGGAGAGATCGGAGATATCGGAACCGGGTCCGATATACATGAATCGGTGCCTGATCGATTGAAGAACCTCACCACTCCGGAGGAAGCAAAGCAGTATCTTGAAGCCACCGGAGTCGATATTCTCGCTCCGCCGGTCGGTAACATGCACGGCATGCCGCAGACCATGGTGCATGGGGTCAGTGAGGAAGCATCTCGACCTGTCACGGATCCGCGAGATTAAGCGTGCGTCCAAAAGCTTACTTACTTTGCACGGTGGCTCCGGTACAGAAGACGACGACCTCACGGCGCCATCGCGGCTGGAATCAATATCATTCACATCAACACCGAACTGCGGGTCGCATGGCGCCGTGGCCTGGAGGCGGCCTTTGCCCAACAGTCACGGGAGGTCGTTCCGTATAATCTCTTGCCCGCAGCCGAAGAATCGATCAAGGAAGTCGTTCGGGCCCCATTTGCGGTTATTCAATCAACAGGAAAGACAATTACTGGCCCAGTAGGTTTACACCAATGAACGGCTGCACGAAGCCTACCTCAAAGGCGCAGATCACCGGAGGAGTTCATGAGTCCTGTTCTTTCCCAAGTCGCTGCACCTATGACAACGGTTCATAAGATCGAAGCTGACCGAGTCGACGTATTTTACCGTACGGCCGGCGACCCGAGTGCACCGGTTGTGCTCTTGCTGCACGGGTTCCCCGCATCGTCGTTCATGTTCCGAGAACTCATTCCGCGCCTGGCGGACGAGTTTCGATCGTGAACTTTCTTTCCTGATCCCCAGCGTGGGTATGGATTATCCTCAACCCTCTATTATTTTCGGCGATTGCCTCTTCGTTGGCGGGCATCGAGACGCATCGCGTGCACCTGCGTCTAGAAGAGCGCAGTGCAGACCTGAGACCTCGACTTGAGCTGTAGATGGCCTCGGCCACCGATCCCGAACAATTCGGGAGTCTCTTACAGTAGGTGGATGAAATCATGTTGCGCGAAAACGCAGGACTGGCTAATGCTTGTGCGATATGTGGGAATCAGGCGAGTGAGTCGGTTGCCGGATGCGCGCCTGATCTTCCTCGCGAAGCGTTGCGGGTGAGGAAAAACCGAAGACAAAATTCCCTGCTCTCGTGGATCCCATCGCTAATTCGGGCGGCGGACTATGGCATGCCGCTCTTGCAGTTCACCCCTAGCCAAGTCGCGGACAGCCACTTATCCAACGGAATCGGAGAGTCTTCAAAGACGGCGCCAGTCTTGGCCCTGAATTGTTTGTGACACTCTTTCGCCATGCACTTCCAGATTCCGCGGCTTAACAGATGCGACACTCGCATGCCCTAGCAGTGCGGGCGGTTGACTCCATCCGGCCAGCGTATCGACGCAACAAAGTCAACGGAGACCTCCAAGTCAGTCAGGTAGCGAGTAGCTGCAGAGGATGTTTCGGGAACCTAGCAGTGAAGAGAAATGCGGCGAAGAAGAGAGCGATGAGACGACAGGTTTGAATGCGACTGCGATCCACGGGATGTTCCTACAATTGGTTAGGCGACAATCCGCGGTATCTCCCTCATACTCGAATGAAAAATCCTAATCCCGTGACAAGAAGTTGGCTTCGATGTCATACAGTAACCACACGGGAGCCGCAAAAAAATGTGATCCCCGGATCGCTTTCGGGTCCTTCTCTCTCTCTTAAGCGCTCGTTTCCTGGCAATCACAAATCGACGCTTGAAAACGTGCCAGTTCGAGCGACGGCGCATGCGGCGTTTCCGGCGCTTTGTCGCTTACGCCTACGAGCGTTCTCCTTACTATCGGCAGTTGATTCTGGAGAGCAAGATCTATCTCGCGCGCTGCGTTCCGGCGGATTTTTCCGTTCTCCACAAGAGTGAATCGCTGGAGAATTTCGACCAAATTGTGACGTTGCCGGGCGTGCGCATTGAAGATATTCGGCAGTTCCTGAGTGAGTCGCGAAGCCCCGAACAGCGATTTCGCGATCGCTACAGCGAGCTACGCGAAGAACCGGCCGACGATCTCTTCGAGTATTGGAAGACATGTTCCACCGACGAGAACCTTGTCGTAGATCGCGGCCTCTCCAGCCCGAGCTATGCTCCATTTTTGCTCGCCTCAATGCGACCGAAGAAGTTAAGGAATCTCGATTTATGGAAGTTGACTCGCGATTTGAGGGGATTTCGTTAAGAATCGCGGCCTTACCGAAATGGTTGACAGAAACGGCGTCTCGCAAAAGCAGATGAATCGCGAGTACCAGCGCGTTGCCGACATCGAACAGGAATTGCGACGCATACGCGCCGAACCCTGCACTCCCACAGCCGCATTCGCGGTAAACTCACCTAGCTATGGAATTGACTGGATGCGGCACGGCTCTAGTGACTCCGTTTGCGGCGAGCGGAGACGGGGAGCCGCCGATAGACGAAGCCGCGTTGCGTTCGCTGGTCGAATGGCAGATTGCGAGCGGCATCGACTTTCTGGTGGCCTGCGGCACCACCGCAGAGACTCCGACGCTCAATGATGAGGAGTGGCTGCGCGTCATCCAAATTGTGGCGGAGACAGCAGGTGGCCGAGTTCCCGTCTGGGCGGGGTGCACCCACAACGCGACCCGTGAAGCCGTCGCCAAGGCGCGCACGGCAGCCCAGGTTCGAAGTGTGACTGCTATTCTCAGCGCCAACCCCTACTACAACCGTCCGACGCAAGAGGGACAGTTCCAGCATTTCAAGGCGGTCGCTGATGCGGTCGAACTGCCGGTGGTGCTTTATAACATTCCCGGCCGCACGGGCGCGAACCTTGAGCCGTCTACCGTGGCGCGACTGGTGGAAGCCGCGCCAAATATCGAAGGGGTCAAGGAATCGAGCGGACAGCTCGGGCAGATCACGGAGCTCATTCATTTAATGCCGGAGAGAGTCAGGGTATTTGCAGGCGACGATCCGGTTGCGCTTCCGGTCATCTCGGTTGGTGGAGCGGGGTTGATCTCAGTGGCCTCAAATCAGATTCCATCGGAGATGTCGCAGATGGTGCATGCGGCGCGCAACAATGACTGGCGATTGGCGCAAAACATCAACCGCAAATACTTCCGTCTAATGCAGGCAAATTTCTGGGAGACGAGCCCCGGCCCGGTGAAAGCGGTGCTCGCCATGATGGGCAAGATCAAGGAGCAGTATCGGCTGCCGATGGTACCCGTCGCTTCGAGCACGCGCGAGAGGTTGCAGAAGCTGGCGGGAGAGCTGGGACTGTTAACAAATATGCAGCAGGACAAGAGCCATTTGCGGACAGATTAACGTGCCCCACGGAGCGGACATTCATGGTGCAAGCGGCAGCCGAAAGAACTCAACGGTAAGTGAGGGATTTAGGCCAAGAATCGGGTTGGTATTGTAGCGTTCGACGGGCCGGAAGCCCAGCTTCTTGTAAATGTCATTTGCGGACTGCATCGCAGTTGGCACGGTGTCTAAATAAATCGCGGTGTAGCCTTGGTTTCTCGCATATCGAATTAGCTCTTGGGCGAGGACAAGACCGATGGATTGGCCCCGAAATTCAGGACGCACCCAGAGGCGCTTCACCTCACAGGCGTCTTCTCCCAGCTCGATGGCGCGGTTGGGTTTCAGCGGTTTGAGAGCGATGCAGCCGGCGGGTTCGTCGCTCATAAACGCCACCAGGATTGTGCCTCGCGGCTCTGCATAGACGCCGGGAAGACTGGCCAGTTCCCTCTCGTATTCCTCAAGACAGATGTGCTCCTCGCCGAGCGATTGGTTGAGATAGGCGGCATATTCGCGCAGGAGGACCTTGGTCGTTTCGAGGTCTTGTGCGGTCCTCGCCGGCCGGATTGTGGAGGGTGCAGGCATTGAGGCCAGTTTAGTTGATTTCGCCGCGTTATCTTTAGAGCATGAGCGAGCATGAATTTTCACTGAAAGCCGAGATTGAACTGCACTTTGCGGCGGGTGCAACCGCAGTGGGCGACGTTGTCGCGATGGACGCATTCATGGCGCTGCGTGAGGCGCTGGAGAAGGGCCTGGTGCGGGCGGCCGAGCCGGATGGCGGTTCTCCTTTGGGTTGGCGGGTGAATGGCTGGGTCAAGCAGGGAATCCTGCTGGGCTTTCGGCTGGGCGCGCTGGTAAGCAGTGGGTTCGAGGTGCTCTCGTTCGTCGACAAACATACCTTTCCAGCGCGGCGTTTTGCGGCCGAAGATGGAATACGGTTGGTTCCGGGAGGATCGTCTATTCGGGCGGGAGCCTTTGTCTCTGCTGGGGTAGTCTGTATGCCCCCGATGTACATCAATGCCGGCGCATACGTCGGTGAAGGAACGATGGTGGACTCTCATGCCCTGGTCGGCTCGTGCGCGCAGATTGGCAAGCGGGTACACTTAAGCGCGGCAGCGCAGATCGGCGGCGTGCTGGAGCCGGTGAATGCTGCTCCGGTGGTGATCGAAGACGACGTGCTGGTTGGCGGCAATTGCGGCGTTTATGAGGGAACTCTGGTTCGACGGCGGGCCGTATTGGGTGCCGGGACGATCCTGACGCGGGGCACTCCGATCTACGACTTGGTGAAGGGCGAGGTCTTGCGGGCCGACGGCGACCGGCCCCTGGTGATTCCCGAGGGCGCGGTGGTGGTGCCGGGTTCGCGAGCTGTCACGCATGGCCAGGGTCTGGATTGGGGCGTGAGCCTCTATACCCCGGTGATTGTGAAATACCGGGACGAGAAGACCGAGCTGAGTCTTGCGTTAGAGGACCTGTTGCGTTGACGCGAGCCGAGCACTCAAGTAAAACGAATTACGCTATGCAGAAACCTCTCTTCGCCGTCTTTGCTCTCTCTCTTGCCGCATTCCCGGCAGAGGCCCAGCAAGCCTCAACGCATTGGATCGGCTCGTGGGCTTCGTCGCCGATGAGCCAGAGGGTCAACCCTGGCCAGCCATCCCCTGCCAACTCGACGTATCGGAATATCGTGCGGATCAGTGCTGGCGGGCCATCGCTGCGTGTCCAGGTAACGAACGAGTTTGGCACTCGCTCTCTGGTCGTTGGTGCAGCGCACGTTGCCCTGAGCGGGGGAAATGGTGCGATCCAGCCTGGGAGTGACCATGGTTTGACGTTTTCGGGCAAGCCCACCGTCACGATTCCGCCGGGTGCTTTTGTCGTAAGCGACCCGGTCGCTTTCCCTATATCGCCACTGGCAAGCCTAGCGGTTAGCGTCTATCTTCCCGACCAGCGTATTAATGAAACCACTTGTCACGAAGACGCGCGCTCGACGACCTTCATCGCCGCTGGAGACGCGACGGCCTCGACAGCACTCACAGACGCTCGGACGATCATGTCCTGGTGTTTCGTGAAAGGCATCGACGTCAGCGTCACCGACGCACATGCGGCTGCGATTGTGACGCTGGGCGACTCGATTACGGATGGAGCACTCTCGACCCGGGATACAAACCACCGCTGGCCAGACGTACTTGCCAGCCGGCTCCAGGCGGACCCGAAGACGGCCAATCTCTCCGTCTTGAATGAGGGCATCGGCGGCAACCGTCTGCTTCGTGAGGGAGCAGGCCAAGCCGCGCTCGCCCGTTTCGACCGCGATGTGCTTGCGCAAAGCGGCGTCCGCTACCTCATCATTCTCGAGGGCATCAATGACATAGGCGCGATCGCGCGACCGAGGGATTCTGAGGACTCGCTGACGGCCCCCCAACTCACTTCCGCCCTCACCTTCGCTCTGACTCAGCTTGTTACACGAGCTCATACGCACGGCATCAAGGTCTTCGGCGCGACTCTGACCCCTTATGGTGGTGCGGGTTACGCTTCCCCGGCGGGCGAAGAGACTCGCGAAGCCGTCAATAACTGGATCCGCACCAACGGTGTTTTCGATGGTGTGATTGATTTCGATAAGGTTACTCAGGACCCTGCCAATCCGAATGTCTTCCTTCCGAGTGTTGACTCTGGTGACCATCTGCACCCCGGTGATGCGGGTTACCAGGTGATGGGATCTTCGATCGACTTAGCGCTCTTCCGCTGAGCAGTTAATCAAGCAGATGGCACGCATCAGTCCCGATTAGCACTGATCCTCCGACATTGCACAATGCGTTGTCTAAAACGGGGGCGTCTTGCATGGCTGCTGTGCTAGGCTTGAAGATTCGATGACAGAAAATAAACTGAAGATAATTCCGCTCGGCGGCCTGGGCGAATTTGGCATGAACTGCCTCGCAATTCGCTGGCAGGACGACATTATTGTGATAGACGCGGGGCTGATGTTTCCTGAGTCGGAACTGCTGGGTGTGGACATTGTTGTCCCTGACATCACTTACCTGGTGGAAAACCGCGAGTGCGTCCGCGCGATCATTCTCACCCACGGTCACGAAGACCACATCGGCGGCCTTCCCTGGATCCTCTCCGAGCTGAATGTTCCCGTCTATGGCACCGAGTTCACTCTGGCATACGTTGAGGGCAAGCTAGATGAGCATAAACTGCTCGACTCGACGGAATTGATCGAGATCGCTCCTAAATCGAAGTTCACGATTGGGCCGTTTACGATCGAGCCGATTCGCGTGACGCATAGCCTGGTCGATTGCGTTGCCTTGGCGATTGAGACTCCAGTGGGTGTGATCGTGCATACTGGCGATTTCAAAATTGATCTTTCGCCGCCGGACGGCAAGGCTTTCGACCTGCATACCTTCGCCGAATATGGCAAGCGGGGCGTTCTGGCGCTACTGCAGGACTCGACCAACGTCGACCGGCCGGGATACACGCCGAGCGAATGGGCAGTGAAGCCGCGGTTAGACGAGGTTTTTTCGCGAACGAAGAAGAAGCTCTTTTTCAGCTGCTTCTCTTCTTCAATCTACCGAATTCGCATCGCGTTGGATCTGGCGCACACCCATCGCCGCAAGGTCGCGGTGGTCGGCCGGTCGATTGTCGAGTCGTCAGAAATTGCGCAGGACCTGGGCTACTTGGATATTCCTCCAGGCCTGATGATCAACCCCGGGCAGATCAACGATTATGCTCCTGAGAATGTCCTGATCCTGATCAGCGGAACACAGGGCGAGCCGATGAGCGCGCTGTCGCGGGCGGCGGTAGATAACCACAAGCACGCGCATATCGATCCAGGCGACACGGTCGTCCTGAGTTCGCGGGTAATTCCAGGGAACGAGAAGAGCATTTATCGAGTCATTGACCACCTTTGCCGGCGCGACGCGAATGTGATCTTCGACGATGGCGCTTCGGGGCTGATTCACGTAAGCGGTCACGCTAGCCAGGAAGAACAGAGGCTGCTGATCAACCTGCTGCGCCCGAAGTATTTCATTCCCGTGCATGGAGATTACCGGCATTTGAAGAAGCACGCACAGGTGGCGACTGAGACCGGCGTCATCGGGCAGGCGATTCTGATCGAAGACGGCGATGTGCTGGAGATGACCGCGAAGGACGCCCGCAAGAATGGGAAGGTCACAGCTGGCCGAGTTTGCATTGACTCAGGATCGAATGTCGATGTCGTGGAAGACATTGTCATCCGCGACCGGCGGCATCTCAGCGAAGACGGATTTGTCCTGCCGATCATCACGATTAACAAGCTGAGCGGAAAGGTCGAGATGCAGCCCGAGGTAGTCACGCGAGGGTTCGCTGCAGCGGACGAGGATTTGATCGAGTCGGCGCGGCAGATCGTCTCCAAGACGCTGGACGGATCGAGCGCCGAAGAGAAAGCCGATTACGGTGTGATCAAGGAAAAAGTTCGGGTCGACCTGAAGAGATTCATCCAGAAGAATACGAGCCGGAGGCCTTTAATCATGCCGGTGATTTTGGAAGTCTGAGGCGGAACCAATGTCGACTCATTTCAGGACTCTCTCATGCCATGGGCGCTGGCTGGCTTTTGTTACTTTGCTTGTCGCCGTGATGCCGATTCCGGCGGCGCAGGCACAGGCTGCCCAAAGCTGTCTGCCGACCACGACTCTCGAACAGCTGCCGAAAGCCATCGACGATGCAGTAAGCGGTCCGGGAAATAAGGACCGAACCTGCCTGCGGGCGGTGCTTATGCCCGAAGTTCGACTCATTCCGGTCAGCGCGGGCGCTGATGGGCAGGTGAAGACGACCATCCTCACTGTGGACGACTACATCGATCGGGTCGCCAAGAGGGGCGATAAGACGTTCTACGAACACCAGATCAAGTACTCTACGGAGATTTACGGCAATATTGCCCACCTTTGGAGCACCTATGCGGTAACCGAAACCCCCGACGGTAAGCCGATTGTTCGCGGAATCAACAGCATCGAGGCGGTCAACGACGGCACCCGCTGGAGGGTGCTTGAGATTAGCTGGCAGGCGGAGACGTCTGCGAATCCATTGCCTGCGCAATTCCTGCCATAGGAGCCTGCTTTCTATCTTCGGCCATGTGCTACGGTCGAGACGTATGGTATTTCTGGTTCGTCTTACGAGCGTGATGCGAAATCGATACCTTCCCGCCTGCCTTCTCATACTGACGTCGATCCTCGGTACACATGTGTCGTTTGGAGACAAGAAACCGCCGCCAGTGCCGGCCGGCACTCTGGGAACGGCGATTCGGGAAACACTGTTGTTTACCTCGGCCGACGAAGGCTCGCAGCGGCTTGCCAATGTCAGCCCAGGTCGGGAGATGGTGATTGTCGAGCGAAATGGGGATTGGCTGCGGGTCTTTGCGAATACCGACATCGAAGAATCTCATGCGCAGGACGCTCCTATCTTTGGCGCCGAGGCAGCACCGCCGCCCATCTCCGGCTGGACGAAGGCAAAAGGGGTGATCGCGGCGGATACGCCGAATGGTGACGAAGTGCTTTTTGGGGTCGCCGCAAACGTCGAGGAGCTGGCGAGTGAACCGCATCCGCCAAAGACTGCGGCACAGGAAGCGCGTTTGCTATACAAGCGCGTGGCTGAGTTGTTTCCGCAATCGAAGTATGCCGGCCAGGCGGCCTGGCGTGCAGCAGACATCGGCTGGCAGCTGCACAAAGAAGATGTCTTCTCTTTACCTTCAGCGCACGAGAAGGAAAATTATCTCCGCGAGCAGATCGACGATACGGAGATGAAAAAGATTGAAAAGAAGTATCCGGGCACACGATGGTCGGACTTGGCAGCCTGGGACATGCTTGACAACAAGATTTGCGGCGATTGGCAGGGTTCGGAAAAGTGCCCCGAAAAAGAATCTGAACTTTACGTCAAGTATGCCGAGGATCATCCGGACAGCCCCAAAGCCGCCGAAGCCCTTTACAAGGCGGCGTGGCGTCAGGCGTCGGCTGCGGACATGTATTCCGCCGACAACGATGACAAGAAATCTGAGCAAGCGAGCGCCCACGCGAAGGAGTTGGCGGAGCGGCTACAAGCCAAGTACCCCCAGACCGATTACGCGCCTCGCGCGGCGGGTCTGGTATACAAATTGGAGCAGGGTATTCCTGTCTACGGCGTCGACCGCGAGTAGGTGAGCGCGAGTTGACCGCACGAACAACTCCGGAGGATTCTTGAACGATTACCCGATTTCCGTCCTGCTTGGCATTGTCGAAGGTCTCACAGAATTTCTTCCGGTAAGTTCGACCGCGCATCTTCGGATCGCCGAGGCGCTGCTGCACCTTGACCTCACTGATCCTTACTGGAAAATGTACACGATCGTTATCCAGCTGGGCGCGATTCTGGCGCTGCTTTCTCTCTTTACCGGGCGCATCGTGGAGTTCTTCAGGACATTCCCGCAAGGCGAGACCGGGGACCGGACGGTCTGGAACCATCCGATCACGCTGACGGCGGTCGCATTTATTGTGACCGCAATACCCTCGCTGCTGCTGGCGAAAACCATCGGCAAACATCTTGAAAGCATCACCGTCATGGCCTGGGCGTTGTTGATCGGCGGCGTGGCTATGTGGGTGATCGATTGGTGGAGCGACCGGCACGAATCGCCGACGAAAGACGTCGAGCAGATGTCGTTGTGGCAGGCCGTCTGGATTGGGGCCTTCCAGATTCTTTCTGCCGTCTTCCCCGGAACTTCCCGGTCGATGTCAACGATTAGCAGCGGCCAGCTCGCTGGATTGACCCGGGGCGCGTCGCTGGAGTTCAGCTTTCTGCTGTCGATTCCTGTCATGGTCGCCGCCACGGGGTACGACCTGCTAAAAGCGGTTCATCCCAAGCAAGTTGCTGGAGAACCTGCAATTGCTCCACTGGTGATTACTACCCATGGGTGGATCATCCTGGCGATCGGATTGATCGTTTCGTTTCTGGTTGCGCTCGGCGTGGTCGAATGGTTCCTCATCTGGGTGAGGAAGCATGGATTTGTTCCTTTTGCGATCTACCGGATCATTTTGGGAATTGTGCTGCTCGTTTGGGGGTCGCAACTGTTGGGCGGTTGATTCTGACGCAGTTCGGAGGCATGCCAGAAGTGAGCGCCACCCCACCCTGGAAGTCGCGATTTTATGAAGCCTACGTTTCGAGCGGCCAATCGATCGACACCGGCGGGACAGCCGAGGCTCTCTTCCGTCCGCGTAAGGCATTTCTCACGCACATTATCGCCCAGCACATGCCGCGCGACACCACCGCACGGATTTTGGAATTGGCTTGCGGGCCGGGCGCACTCCTTTACTTCCTTGAGCAAGCTGGATATCGCAATATAGCCGGGGTGGACGTCTCTGAGGAGCAGATCGCGGTGGCTGCGCGATTGGGAATTCTCTCGGCGAGTTGCTCGACACTCGAGGATTTTCTCGGCCATCAGGAAGCCGGCTCCGCAGACCGAGTATTGGCGATCGACATCCTCGAGCACCTGCCCCGTGAAGAGATTGTTGAGATTTTGGTGGCGATTCGCAGGGTCTTGAAGCCCGGTGGACGCTGCATCGCGCATGTGCCGAACGGAGAGGGACTGTTCGGAATGAGAATTCGGTATGGCGACTTCACCCACGAAGTGGCGTTTACCCCGAAGTCTGCGCGCCAGGTCTTTCGCGTAGCAGGATTTAGTGAGGTGCACTGTTTCGAAGACAAGCCGAGAGTGCATGGACTGGCGAGCCTGGCGCGACGCATCATCTGGGATGTGGGAACCCTTCACAGCCGACTCCTACTAGCTGCGGAGACTGGCGCAACCCAAGCGATCCTCTCGCAGAACATGATGATCGAAGCAATTGTCTAGGTGCGGGCGGATCCGCTACACCTAAGTTCTGAAATCGATTCCCCTGGATCACAAAGCAATAAATATGGGACGCAAAGCCGGGCGCTTCTGAAATAATTGGAACTGCTCTGGGGGTTCGAGATGCGTGGGCCGGGCCGGCTCTTTTGCCGGCGTTGCGGTGAGCGTGTCGTTGCGTCTCCTCATGAAGACCCTTGGATTTGTAGTTGCTCCCACTCGCAACAGGCGCCTGAACGAACTCCTCGGGCTGCTAACGCTGGTTGCCGCCGCCCTCCTCCTTCTCTCCATTGTTTCTTATCGCCCCACCGACCCTTCTCTGAATACCGCTGCAGGTTTTACCGGGCATCGGGTCGTCTACAACTGGGCAGGCGTGGTTGGCGCGACGATCAGCGACCTGCTGCTCCAGGTTGAGGGGGTTACGGCGCTTTGGCTTCCGGTGCTGCTGGGTATGCTGGGGGTTTCCTGGATGCGGTCACGCCCGGCTGGGTCCCCAGGAGCAAAACTGGTCGGCGCGGCGCTGATTCTGCTCTTTGGCCCGGCAATCTTCGCATTGATTCCCGGACACTTGCACTGGATGCACGGACTCCCTGCTGAAGGACTCACGGGACGTCTGGTCGCCGATCTGCTGGTGGAATACCTGAACTTCCCCGGCGCATGCATTGTTGCGGGAACGATGGCGGCTGCGGCGCTCTATCTCTCCACGACCTTCAGCTTCAATACCGCGAAGGAGTGGATGTTGGTGCGGTTTGCATTTGTGCAGGCATGGCGCGACCGTTGGTCAAACTGGAAAGCCGCTCGCGCACGGAAACGGGAACTACGCCAGGCGGTGAAGGAGGACGCCGCCCGCGCAAAAGAGCTTGCCCGAGCACAGAATGCGGCCGCCAAGGCTGGAAAGAACGCGGCGCGTGGCATACCTGCTCTGAAAGAGACAAAGCCTCCGGTTCCGCCTTCGCTGAAGGTGAGCGAGCCCAATGACATTTCCGGGGAGATGCCGGGAACGAGGCATGGCGGCTTCGCAGAGCTCTATGCCGAGCCGGTCGCGCCGAGTTTGTGGGACGATATGCCGCGGGCCCAAGTCCCCGATTTCGAGCCCGGGTCCGTATCGGAGATCGAGGACGAATTCGAACCCGAGGAAACGCCGAAGCCGCAGTTAATCGTGCCCAGGCGGATGGAGCCTCCATCCGCCAAGGCCGAGCCGAAGTTCGATGGCCGCAGCATCGCGGTTGGAGAGCGGGCCGACGCCGACATGCGTACGGTCACGGTCACTCCAAAATCCGTCAGCGGGTTCAAGCTGCCGCCGAGCAATCTGCTGCACCGGAGCGAAGAGTCGCAGGTCGTCCGCGAAGATGAACTGCGCGCCGAAGCGCAGGTGCTGGTGGAGAAATGCGGCGAGTTCGACGTTCGCGGGCAGGTGGTGCAGATCAATCCTGGCCCAGTCGTAACAACATTTGAGTTTCGTCCCGAGGCGGGCGTGAAGTATAGCCGCGTAACTGGGCTTGCCGAAGATCTGTGTCTCGCGATGCGTGCGGAAAGCATCCTGATCGAACGGATGGCGGGCAAGAGCACGGTGGGAATTCAGGTGCCGAATCACGAACGCGAAACTATCTGGCTACGCGATGTGATCGAGTCTGAGGTCTTTCTGCATACGAAGTCGAAGTTGGCGCTGGCGATGGGCAAGGACATCAATGGCCGCATTGTGGTCGCCGATCTGGCGACTATGCCGCATGTGCTGATCGCTGGCTCGACGGGAAGCGGCAAATCGGTGGCGATCAACGCGATGATCATGTCCGTCCTCTATAAGGCGACCCCTGAGCAGGTGCGGATGATCCTCGTCGACCCGAAGCGCGTCGAGCTGGGGATGTATGAGGGGATTCCGCATCTCTTCACGCCGATCATCACCGAGCCGAAGCTGGCAGCTAATGCGCTCAAGAACGCGGTGCGCGAGATGGAGCGGCGGCTGAAGCTGCTGGCTTCGCGCAGCGTCCGCAACATCGACCAATACAACCGGCTGTATGAAAACGGCACTCCGAGCTTGTTTGAAGACTCGGACGATGAGGGGCCACTGCCTTACATCCTGATCATCATCGACGAACTCGCAGACCTAATGATGCTCGACAAGGCGAACGTCGAAGAAGCGATTACGCGATTGGCGCAGATGGCCCGTGCGGTGGGCATCCACCTGATCCTGGCCACTCAGCGTCCCTCGGTCGACGTGATCACCGGGCTCATCAAAGCCAATGTGCCGACGCGGATGTCTTTCCGGCTGGCGACCAAGGTGGATTCGCGAACGATTCTCGATTCGAACGGCGCCGAAGTGCTGTTGGGACGCGGCGACATGCTTTTCCTGCCTCCGGGAACGTCGCGGGTGCAACGGGTTCATGCGCCATTTGTCACTGAGAAAGAGACTGCGGCGGTCGTCGATTTCTGGAAGAAGCAGGGTCAGGCCGAATATGTCGAGAGCTTCCTCGATGCTCCGAAAGACGATAAAGGCCGCGATCTTGAAGATGGAGCAGAAGACGCCGACGGTAATGACGAGCTTTATGAAGACGGCGTCCGGCTGGTATTGGAGTTTGGCAAAGCTTCCACTTCGCTGCTGCAGCGGCGGCTGCGCATCGGCTATGGCCGAGCAGCGCACTTGATTGACATGATGGAGCGGGATGGGATCGTGGGTCCGGCGGATGGGTCAAAGCCGAGGGAGATTCTCAAACCGCCGGATTGGTTAAGCCAGGTGGAAGCGGCTATGCGGTAGTGGCTGATTGCTCAACGTTAGGTGAGGGAAGTGTGCCACGGTAGACGCGCGAGATTGCGCGGAGGGTCGACTTCGACGGCAGCGGTTCTTCTGGCTTGTAAAAGATGACCCCGCCTACTCTTTTGGCCTCTGGGCGTTGGTACCAGCGGGCAAAAAGGCTTAGGTGGTCGGCCATGGTCTGAGCATCTGGGCGGGATTTGGGTTGTATCTGGTTGAGCTGATCCATGGTTTCGGTCAGGCGCTGTTCGAGCACATCTCGAGGCGCATCTTTGGATGTTTGCCTCGGTTTGGTCACGGCGGCTGAGGAGATCGGCGCTGACGTTTCTGAGCCTTCCTGGAGCGGCACAGCTTCGAGCGCGTAGGGGTGGGTATAGAGCGACGACGAACCAGACTGTTCGTTATGGAGGCGCATTCCGAAGGTGTCATAGAGGGCCGGGCCGGTGAGGAGTCCGGCATTGAGTTGGAAGATGGCCACGCGACTGGGTTCCGATGACGGCTGGACGATGATAGCGCGGAGGTGGGCCAACGGGTGGACTGCTTCGGAGGCGAGGGCGGCTACGGCTTCGACCTTTCGAATTTTGGCATGGATGGCAGCGGCTTTTTCGAAATCCAATTCTTCTGACGCAACGTTGCGTTCTTTGGCAAGCTCGTCGAGCATGCTTTGTCCCCTGGTCGCGAGGAAGGCCTCGACTTTGGCGGACTCTTCGGCATAGCGCTCATCAGTGCATCGCTTGAAGCACGGCGCGAGGCACATCTTCATCTCGGAATAGACGCATCCGGGAAACGTCGGATCGGGTTCGAGATCAGGATAGCAGCGTCGGAGCAGGAAGAGGTTGAGTGCCTCGTCGCAGAAGCGTTCGGCGGCCGAGCGCGATGGAAAAGGGCCGTAGAGATCTTCGGCTGCCGATTTTGTAATCGTGTTGGTTACATATACGCGAGGGTAGCGATTCTTCACCGTCATGCGCAGGAAGTATGGCGCGTAGAGGTGGAGTCGCTTGCGGGCGCGTTCTCCGAATGCCTGATGGGTCGCGGTGTAGAGCGCGAGCGCGGACTCGAAGTCCGATCCAGTGGCGGTGTATTCGATGCGGGCGACGCGTTCGGTGAGGCGGAGGCGTTTTGTCTGGGTGGGCTTGGCGTCAAGGAAGCGTTTTAGGCGTCGGCGGAGATTGGTGGTTCTTGCCAGGTAGGGTTCGGCTTTCGGGTCGGCGCCGAAGAGGGCGAAGATGCCGGGTTTCTCCGGGAGCGCGGATAGCGTGGGCGCTGGGTTGCTTGGGTCGAAGAGTAGAGTTTGGGCGAGCATTCTCGGCTATGGGAAGTTTACCGATTCGGCTTATAAGAACCCAGGTTAGCCTCTCGAACCGAGAGCACTCGCTTCGATTCAAACGCCGACATCGCCGACACCGCAGATCCTCGACTGCGCCGCATTGCGGCTCAGCTCAGTATGACTGTCCCTTTCTATTCGCCGGCGATGGTCATTCCTTCGATTCTTAGGGTTGGCGCGGTGACGGCTCCGCGGAATTCTAAATCGTTGCCGATGGCGACGATGTTCTTGAACATCTCTTTGAGATTGCCGGCGATGGTGATTTCCTGGACGGCGTAGGTGAGTTCGCCGTTCTCGATCCATAGGCCGGACGCTCCGCGCGAGTAGTCGCCAGTGACCATGTTCACGCCGAAGCCCATGAGTTCGGTGACGTAGAGGCCGGACTTGATGTCGGCGATGATTTCTTCCGGCGAGGGATCTCCTTTTTCGAGATAGACGTTGCCGCCGCCGATGCCGGGGTTTCCGGCCAGTCCGCGGGAGGCGTTGCCGGTCGACTGCATGTTGAGCTTGCGGGCGGTGTAGGTGTTGAGCAGGTAGTTCTTGAGGACCCCGTTCTCGATGATGGCTTTGCGGCGGGTGGGCAGGCCTTCGCCGTCGAAAGGCGAGGTGCCGAAACCTCCAACCATTGTTCCGTCGTCGATCACCGTGATGTTTTTCGCGGCGACCTGCTCGCCGAGTTGATTAGCGAAGAAGGAGGCGTGGCGATAGATGGCGTCGCCGTTGGCTGCCTCGAAGATGTTACCGATCAGGCCTCGGGCCATCTCGGGCGCGAAGACGATTGGGAGGCGCTGCGTGGAGACACGACGCGCATCCAATCGCCTTACAGTGCGACGGGCGGCCTCGGCGCCGACGGACTCAGGCGATTCAAGTTTCGTGAGAGTGCGCGCCGAAGAGTACCAGTAGTCGCGCTGCATCTGGCCGTCTTTCGATTGCGCGATGGGGACAGCGGAGATAGAGGCGTAGGAACGGCGGTAGTCGCCGATGAAGCCACGGGAGTTGGCAAGTATCTTGCGTCCAGTGGCGGCGTCGAAGCTTCCTCCGTCACTGTTCTGGATGCGGGTATCGGCGGCGAGCGCGGCGGCCTCGGCGCGGCGGGCGTAGTCGATGCGCTGATCGCCGGGAAGCGAGTAGACGTCTTCGTAGTAAAGGTCGAGATCCTGGGTGAGCTGACCAAAGGCGGTTGTTTCCGGGAGTCCGGCGAATGGGTCCTCGGAGGTAACGCGGGCGAGAGCAATGGCTCCGGAGACAAGATGTTCGATGCCTTCGGGGCTCAGGTCGCTGGACGAGGTGCTTGCGGCGCGCTGACCGAGGAAGACGCGAAGGCCGACTCCACGGGATCCGGATTCCTTGAGAGTGTCGACCTGGCCAAGGCGAACGAGAGTGGAAAATTCATCGCCCTCGCGAATGACGACTTCGGCGTCGGTGGCTCCGCCGCGCATGGCTTTGGTGACGATGTCGGTGGCGAGTTGGTGCAGGTCCTGCGAGTGTACCGGTACGGTTTCGGCATAACTAGTGCTCATGAGCCAACGCTAGGCATTTCGGTCTGGAATTGCAAGCGGCGCTGTGTGTGTTCGACTGGCTTTGAGGCGCCAAACCGAGTCTCCCACCGCAGATGAAGATGCTCCAGGGCATATCCTGTAGGGGTGGTATTGCCGAGGACTGCCTGCTGAATGACGAGTCTGCGACGCATCCTGAATATGTTGCTGGCATTTGCGACCGGCCAGGGTGTATCGATATTCACCCAGTTGCTGATTCCGCCGCTTTTTCTACTGCGTTTTGCGGATGGGAAGGCGGTCTATGGGGAGTGGATCGCGCTGACGGCCGCGGTTTCTTACCTGGGTTCGCTGAATTATGGGGTGCAGACATACGCGGCCAATCAGATGACGATCCATCGCAACCGCGGCGAACTCGCCGAGTGCCGAATAGTACAGGCTAGCGCGCTGCGGCTGCTGCAATGGATGATGCTGGCGCTTCTGCCGCTGGCGCTGGTCATTGCCCTGATACCGGTGGCTGATTGGCTGCGCTTGCATCACGTGGACAACTCCGAAGCACGGCTGGTCGTGGACCTCTTCCTGTTGCAGCTGTTTTCGATGATGGTCTTCGCACTGCTGGTAAACAGTTTCATGGCGGTGAACCGCGCCCATCGCGGCGTCAACTGGATGAATGCGCTACGGCTTGTCTCGACGTTGGCTTTGGGAGGGCTGGTGTGGATACGGTCCTCTTTCGCGGTGATGGCCGCTTCGCAGGTGGCGGCGACGATACTTTGCGCGGCGCTGGTGGTTGTCGATCTGCGCTGGACGGCTCCGGAGGTAGCGCCGTCACTAGGCTTGGCGCGCAATGATGTGGCGCGGCGGATGGTCGGTCCAAGCTGGCATTTCTCGGTGCTTTCTCTCTCCGGCTTTCTGACCTGGCAAGCCCCAGTTCTGCTGATGCAGCGAATTTTAGGACCGGTGGCGGTTACCGTCTTCGCGCTAACACGGACGGTCTTTACGATGTCGCGCCAGCTGCTCGCGGTCGCCAGCCAGTCGATCGCTCCGGAGATTACAAGCCTGGTTGGACGCAAGGACTGGAAGGGGCTGCATCGGCTCTACGATCTTTCAGAACGAATCGTACTACTGCTGGTGCCGACGGTGAGCGTGGCGACGCTGCTCGCGAGTCCGTGGCTGATGGCCATCTGGCTGCGCCAGCGGAGCCTCTATGAGCCAGGGCTGTGTTTCCTGATGGCGCTGACCTCAGCCGCGATGGGCATTAAGGAACACAAGTACCAGTTCCAGGCTTCGAGCAATCAACATGAGGCGCTCTCGCGGGTGATGCTGGTCGCGTACACTTCGGTGCTGGCGATCTCGGCGGTGACCATGCGCTACTTCGGCGTGAACGGATTCATGTGGGCGTGGCTAGCGGCTGAGGTGGCGCAGACGATTGCGATTCTGCGGATGAATCGCAAACTGTTTCCGATCGGGGACGAAGTGACTTCAGGTCCGGTTTGGAGACTGTTGGTTGTCACGACCGTAGTCTTTGCCGGGTCCGCGTATCCGGCATTCCATGCGGCGCAGCGGTCGCTGCCTGTAGTCATGGCTGTAGCGGTGGTTTACTCGGTGGCGACGGCACTGGTTTGCTATAAGGTCTTCGGCGTTTCGGAGGTCGCGGAGATTCTTCTGCGCCGCTGGAAGTCCAGGTCGGTGGCGGCCCCTGTGGCTCAATAGAAGGTCACCGCGGGGTTTACCCCCCTCCTCCCTAGTTTTCCGGTAAATTCCTTATTTGCAGCAGCTTACAGGAATCATTCGCGGAAAATATTGAAGGCACACGGGTTAACATTGAACTCCTCCAAAATGGGAAATTCGAAGTTTTTCTTTGATCCTTTATTTAAGGATAGCAGGTTGGCCCTTTTCACTACGCCAAGTTGGTGCGACTTTATTCTCAATGGAATGAGTGG
>CAVUKL010000059.1:0-20496 GCA_963742015.1 uncultured Acidobacteriaceae bacterium
TTCGCGGTAAACTCACCTAGCTATGGAATTGACTGGATGCGGCACGGCTCTGGTGACTCCGTTTGCGGCGAGCGGAGGCGCGGAGCCGCCGATCGACGAAGCCGCGTTGCGTTCGCTGGTCGAATGGCAGATTGCGAGCGGCATCGACTTTCTGGTGGCCTGCGGCACCACAGCAGAGACTCCGACGCTCAATGATGAGGAGTGGCTGCGCGTCATCCAAATTGTGGCGGAGACAGCAGGTGGCCGAGTTCCCGTCTGGGCGGGGTGCACCCACAACGCGACCCGTGAAGCCGTCGCCAAGGCGCGCACGGCAGCCCAGGTTCGAAGTGTGACTGCTATTCTCAGCGCCAACCCCTACTACAACCGTCCGACGCAAGAGGGACAGTTCCAGCATTTCAAGGCGGTTGCTGATGCGGTCGAACTGCCGGTGGTGCTTTATAACATTCCCGGCCGGACGGGCGCGAACCTTGAGCCGCGGATCGTGGCGCGAACCCGCGGAAGCCGCGCCAAATATCGAAGGGGTCAAGGAATCGAGCGGACAGCTCGGGCAGATCACGGAGCTCATTCATTTAATGCCGGAGAGAGTCAAGGTATTTGCAGGCGACGATCCGGTTGCGCTTCCGGTCATCTCGGTTGGTGGAGCGGGGTTGATCTCAGTGGCCTCAAATCAGATTCCATCGGAGATGTCGCAGATGGTGCATGCGGCGCGCAACAATGACTGGCGATTGGCGCAAAACATCAACCGCAAATACTTCCGTCTAATGCAGGCAAATTTCTGGGAGATGAGCCCCGGCCCGGTGAAAGCGGTGCTCGCCATGATGGGCAAGATCAAGGAGCAGTATCGGCTGCCGATGGTACCCGTCGCTTCGAGCACGCGCGAGAGGTTGCAGAAGCTGGCGGGAGAGCTGGGACTCTTAACAAATATGCAGCAGGACAGGAGCCATTTGCGGACAGATTAACGTGCCCCACGGAGCGGACATTCATGGTGCAAGCGGCAGCCGAAAGAACTCAACGGTAAGTGAGGGATTCAGGCCAAGAATCGGGTTGGTATTGTAGCGTTCGACGGGCTGGAAGCCCAGCTTCTTGTAAATGTCATTTGCGGACTGCATCGCAGTTGGCACGGTGTCTAAATAAATCGCGGTGTAGCCCTGGTTTCTCGCGTATCGAATTAGCTCTTGGGCGAGGACAAGACCGATGGATTGGCCCCGAAATTCAGGACGCACCCAGAGGCGCTTCACCTCACAGGCGGCTTCTCCCAGCTCGATGGCGCGGTTGGGTTTCAGCGGTTTGAGAGCGATGCAGCCGGCGGGTTCGTCGCTCATAAACGCCACCAGGATTGTGCCTCGCGGCTCTGCATAAACGCCGGGAAGACTGGCCAGTTCCCTCTCGTATTCCTCAAGACAGATGTGCTCCTCGCCGAGCGATTGGTTGAGATAGGCGGCATATTCGCGCAGGAGGACCTTGGTCGTTTCGAGGTCTTGTGCGGTCCTCGCCGGCCGGATTGTGGAGGGTGCAGGCATTGAGGCCAGTTTAGTTGATTTCGCCGCGTTATCTTTAGAATATGAGCGAGCATGAATTTTCACTGAAAGCCGAGATTGAAATGCACTTTGCGGCGGGTGCAACCGCGGCCGGCGAGGTTGCCGCGATGGACGCGTTCATGGCGCTGCGTGAGGCGCTGGAGAAGGGGCTGGTGCGGGCGGCCGAGCCGGATGGCGGATCTCCTTTGGGTTGGCGGGTGAATGGCTGGGTCAAGCAGGGAATCCTTCTGGGCTTTCGGCTGGGCGCGCTGGTGGGGACGGGCAACGACGTGCTTTCGTTTGTGGATAAGCACACTTTCCCGGCGCGGCGTTTCGCGGCGGGAGATGGCGTCCGGGTCGTGCCGGGGGGCTCAGCTATTCGGGCGGGAGCTTTTGTCTCGCAGGGAGTCGTCTGCATGCCGCCCATGTACATCAATGCAGGCGCCTATGTAGATGAAGGCACGATGGTGGACTCTCACGCTCTGGTCGGCTCGTGCGCGCAAATTGGCAAGAGGGTGCATTTGAGCGCGGCAGCGCAGATCGGCGGCGTGCTGGAGCCGGTAAATGCTGCCCCGGTGGTGATCGAAGACGACGTACTCGTCGGCGGCAATTGCGGCGTTTACGAGGGAACTCTGGTTCGGCGGCGCGCAGTGTTTGGCGCCGGGACGATCCTGACGCGGGGCACACCGGTCTACGACCTGGTGAAGGGCGAGGTCTTGCGGGCCGACGGCGATCGGCCACTGGTGATTCCCGAGGGCGCGGTGGTGGTGCCGGGTTCGCGAGCTGTCACGCATGGCCAGGGTCTGGATTGGGGCGTGAGCCTCTATACCCCGGTGATTGTGAAATACCGGGACGAAAAGACCGAGCTGAGTCTTGCGTTAGAGGACCTGTTGCGTTGACGCGAGCCGAGCACTCAAGTAAAACGAATTACGCTATGCAGAAATCTCTCTTCGCCGTCTTTGCTCTCTTTCTTGCCGCATTCCCGGCAGATGCCCAGCAAGCCTCAACGCATTGGATCGGCTCCTGGGCTTCGTCGCCGATGAGCCAGAGGGTCAACCCTGGCCAGCCGTCCCCTGCCAACTCGACGTATCGGAATGTCGTGCGAATCAGCACCGGCGGCCCATCGCTGCGTGTCCAGGTGACGAACGAGTTTGGGAGTCGGTCGCTGGTCGTTGGTGCAGCGCACGTAGCCCTCAGCGCAGAAAGTGGAGCGATCCAGCCTGGGAGTGACCACGGTTTGACGTTTTCGGGCAAGCCCACCGTCACGATTCCGCCGGGTGCTTTTGTCGTAAGCGACCCGGTCGCTTTCCCTATATCGCCACTGGCAAGCCTAGCGGTTAGCGTCTATCTTCCCGACCAGCGTATTAATGAAACCACTTGTCACGAAGACGCGCGCTCGACGACCTTCATCGCCGCTGGAGACGCGACGGCCTCGACAGCACTCACAGACGCTCGGACGATCATGTCCTGGTGTTTCGTGAAAGGCATCGACGTCAGCGTCACCGACGCACATGCGGCTGCGATTGTGACGCTGGGCGACTCGATTACGGATGGAGCACTCTCGACCCGGGATACAAACCACCGCTGGCCAGACGTACTTGCCAGCCGGCTCCAGGCGGACCCGAAGACGGCCAATCTCTCCGTCTTGAATGAGGGCATCGGCGGCAACCGTCTGCTTCGTGAGGGAGCAGGCCAAGCCGCGCTCGCCCGTTTCGACCGCGATGTGCTTGCGCAAAGCGGCGTCCGCTACCTCATCATTCTCGAGGGCATCAATGACATAGGCGCGATCGCGCGACCGAGGGATACTGAGGACTCGCTGACGGCCCCCCAACTCACTTCCGCCCTCACCTTCGCTCTGACCCAGCTTGTTACACGAGCTCATACGCACGGCATCAAGGTCTTCGGCGCGACTCTGACCCCTTATGGTGGTGCGGGTTACGCTTCCCCGGCGGGCGAAGAGACTCGCGAAGCCGTCAATAACTGGATCCGCACCAACGGTGTTTTCGATGGTGTGATTGATTTCGATAAGGTTACTCAGGACCCTGCCAATCCGAATGTCTTCCTTCCGAGTGTTGACTCTGGTGACCATCTGCACCCCGGTGATGCGGGTTACCAGGTGATGGGATCTTCGATCGACTTAGCGCTCTTCCGCTGAGCAGTTAATCAAGCAGATGGCACGCATCAGTCCTGATTAGCACTGATCCTCCGACATTGCACAATGCGTTGTCTAAAACGGGGGCGTCTTGCATGGCTGCTGTGCTAGGCTTGAAGATTCGATGACAGAAAATAAACTGAAGATAATTCCGCTCGGCGGCCTGGGCGAATTTGGCATGAACTGCCTCGCAATTCGCTGGCAGGACGACATTATTGTGATAGACGCGGGGCTGATGTTTCCCGAGTCGGAACTGCTGGGTGTGGACATTGTTGTCCCTGACATCACTTACCTGGTGGAAAACCGCCAGTGCGTCCGCGCGATCATTCTCACCCACGGTCACGAAGACCACATCGGCGGCCTTCCCTGGATCCTCTCCGAGCTGAATGTTCCCGTCTATGGCACCGAGTTCACTCTGGCATACGTTGAGGGCAAGTTAGATGAGCATAAGCTGCTCGACTCGACGGAATTGATCGAGATCGCTCCTAAATCGAAGTTCACAATTGGGCCGTTTACGATCGAGCCGATTCGCGTGACGCATAGCCTGGTCGATTGCGTTGCCTTGGCGATTGAGACTCCAGTGGGTGTGATCGTGCATACTGGCGATTTCAAAATTGATCTTTCGCCGCCGGACGGCAAGGCTTTCGACCTGCATACCTTCGCCGAATATGGCAAGCGGGGCGTTCTGGCGCTACTGCAGGACTCGACCAACGTCGACCGGCCGGGATACACGCCGAGCGAATGGGCAGTGAAGCCGCGGTTAGACGAGGTTTTTTCGCGAACGAAGAAGAAGCTCTTTTTCAGCTGCTTCTCTTCTTCAATCTACCGAATTCGCATCGCGTTGGATCTGGCGCACACCCATCGCCGCAAGGTCGCGGTGGTCGGCCGGTCGATTGTCGAGTCGTCAGAAATTGCGCAGGACCTGGGCTACCTGGATATTCCTCCAGGCCTGATGATCAACCCCGGGCAGATCAACGATTATGCTCCTGAGAATGTCCTGATCCTGATCAGCGGAACACAGGGCGAGCCGATGAGCGCGCTGTCGCGGGCGGCGGTAGATAACCACAAGCACGCGCATATCGATCCAGGCGACACGGTCGTCCTGAGTTCGCGGGTAATTCCAGGGAACGAGAAGAGCATTTATCGAGTCATTGACCACCTTTGCCGGCGCGACGCGAATGTGATCTTCGACGATGGCGCTTCGGGGCTGATTCACGTAAGCGGCCACGCTAGCCAGGAAGAACAGAGGCTGCTGATCAACCTGCTGCGCCCGAAGTATTTCATTCCCGTGCATGGAGATTACCGGCATTTGAAGAAGCACGCACAGGTGGCGACTGAGACCGGCGTCATCGGGCAGGCGATTCTGATCGAAGACGGCGATGTGCTGGAGATGACCGCGAAGGACGCCCGCAAGAATGGGAAGGTCACAGCTGGCCGAGTTTGCATTGACTCAGGATCGAATGTCGATGTCGTGGAAGACATTGTCATCCGCGACCGGCGGCATCTCAGCGAAGACGGATTTGTCCTGCCGATCATCACGATTAACAAGCTGAGCGGAAAGGTCGAGATGCAGCCCGAGGTAGTCACGCGAGGGTTCGCTGCAGCGGACGAGGATTTGATCGAGTCGGCGCGGCAGATCGTCTCCAAGACGCTGGACGGATCGAGCGCCGAAGAGAAAGCCGATTACGGTGTGATCAAGGAAAAAGTTCGGGTCGACCTGAAGAGATTCATCCAGAAGAATACGAGCCGGAGGCCTTTAATCATGCCGGTGATTTTGGAAGTCTGAGGCGGAACCAATGTCGACTCATTTCAGGACTCTCTCATGCCATGGGCGCTGGCTGGCTTTTGTTACTTTGCTTGTCGCCGTGATGCCGATTCCGGCGGCGCAGGCACAGGCTGCCCAAAGCTGTCTGCCGACCACGACTCTCGAACAGCTGCCGAAAGCCATCGACGATGCAGTAAGCGGTCCGGGAAATAAGGACCGAACCTGCCTGCGGGCGGTGCTTATGCCCGAAGTTCGACTCATTCCGGTCAGCGCGGGCGCTGATGGGCAGGTGAAGACGACCATCCTCACTGTGGACGACTACATCGATCGGGTCGCCAAGAGGGGCGATAAGACGTTCTACGAACACCAGATCAAGTACTCTACGGAGATTTACGGCAATATTGCCCACCTTTGGAGCACCTATGCGGTAACCGAAACCCCCGACGGTAAGCCGATTGTTCGCGGAATCAACAGCATCGAGGCGGTCAACGACGGCACCCGCTGGAGGGTGCTTGAGATTAGCTGGCAGGCGGAGACGTCTGCGAATCCATTGCCTGCGCAATTCCTGCCATAGGAGCCTGCTTTCTATCTTCGGCCATGTGCTACGGTCGAGACGTATGGTATTTCTGGTTCGTCTTACGAGCGTGATGCGAAATCGATACCTTCCCGCCTGCCTTGTCATACTGACGTCGGTCCTCGGTACACATGTGTCGTTTGGAGACAAGAAACCGCCGCCAGTGCCGGCCGGCACTCTGGGAACGGCGATTCGGGAAACACTGTTGTTTACCTCGGCCGACGAAGGCTCGCAGCGGCTTGCCAATGTCAGCCCAGGTCGGGAGATGGTGATTGTCGAGCGAAATGGGGATTGGCTGCGGGTCTTTGCGAATACCGACATCGAAGAATCTCATGCGCAGGACGCTCCTATCTTTGGCGCCGAGGCAGCACCGCCGCCCATCTCCGGCTGGACGAAGGCAAAAGGGGTGATCGCGGCGGATACGCCGAATGGTGACGAAGTGCTTTTTGGGGTCGCCGCAAACGTCGAGGAGCTGGCGAGTGAACCGCATCCGCCAAAGACTGCGGCACAGGAAGCGCGTTTGCTATACAAGCGCGTGGCTGAGTTGTTTCCGCAATCGAAGTATGCCGGCCAGGCGGCCTGGCGTGCAGCAGACATCGGCTGGCAGCTGCACAAAGAAGATGTCTTCTCTTTACCTTCAGCGCACGAGAAGGAAAATTATCTCCGCGAGCAGATCGACGATACGGAGATGAAAAAGATTGAAAAGAAGTATCCGGGCACACGATGGTCGGACTTGGCAGCCTGGGACATGCTTGACAACAAGATTTGCGGCGATTGGCAGGGTTCGGAAAAGTGCCCCGAAAAAGAATCTGAACTTTACGTCAAGTATGCCGAGGATCATCCGGACAGCCCCAAAGCCGCCGAAGCCCTTTACAAGGCGGCGTGGCGTCAGGCGTCGGCTGCGGACATGTATTCCGCCGACAACGATGACAAGAAATCTGAGCAAGCGAGCGCCCACGCGAAGGAGTTGGCGGAGCGGCTACAAGCCAAGTACCCCCAGACCGATTACGCGCCTCGCGCGGCGGGTCTGGTATACAAATTGGAGCAGGGTATTCCTGTCTACGGCGTCGACCGCGAGTAGGTGAGCGCGAGTTGACCTCACGAACAACTCCGGAGGATTCTTGAACGATTACCCGATTTCCGTCCTGCTTGGCATTGTCGAAGGTCTCACAGAATTTCTTCCGGTAAGTTCGACCGCGCATCTTCGGATCGCCGAGGCGCTGCTGCACCTTGACCTCACTGATCCTTACTGGAAAATGTACACGATCGTTATCCAGCTGGGCGCGATTCTGGCGCTGCTTTCTCTCTTTACCGGGCGCATCGTGGAGTTCTTCAGGACATTCCCGCAAGGCGAGACCGGGGACCGGACGGTCTGGAACCATCCGATCACGCTGACCGCGGTCGCATTTATTGTGACCGCAATACCCTCGCTGCTGCTGGCGAAAACCATCGGCAAACATCTTGAAAGCATCACCGTCATGGCCTGGGCGTTGTTGATCGGCGGCGTGGCTATGTGGGTGATCGATTGGTGGAGCGACCGGCACGAATCGCCGACGAAAGACGTCGAGCAGATGTCGTTGTGGCAGGCCGTCTGGATTGGGGCCTTCCAGATTCTTTCTGCCGTCTTCCCCGGAACTTCCCGGTCGATGTCAACGATTAGCAGCGGCCAGCTCGCCGGATTGACCCGGGGCGCGTCGCTGGAGTTCAGCTTTCTGCTGTCGATTCCTGTCATGGTCGCCGCCACGGGGTACGACCTGCTAAAAGCGGTTCATCCCAAACAAGTTGCTGGAGAACCTGCAATTGCTCCACTGGTGATTACTACACATGGGTGGATCATCCTGGCGATCGGATTGATCGTTTCGTTTCTGGTTGCGCTCGGCGTGGTCGAATGGTTCCTCATCTGGGTGAGGAAGCATGGATTTGTTCCTTTTGCGATCTACCGGATCATATTGGGAATTGTGCTGCTGGTTTGGGGGTCCCAACTGTTGGGCGGTTGATTCTGACGCAGTCGGAGGCATGCCAGAAGTGAGCGCCACCCCACCCTGGAAGTCGCGATTTTATGAAGCCTACGTTTCGAGCGGCCAATCGATCGACACCGGCGGGACAGCCGAGGCTCTCTTCCGTCCGCGTAAGGCATTTCTCACGCACATTATCGCCCAGCACATGCCGCGCGACACCACCGCACGGATTTTGGAATTGGCTTGCGGGCCGGGCGCACTCCTTTACTTCCTGGAGCAAGCTGGATATCGCAATATAGCCGGGGTGGACGTCTCTGAGGAGCAGATCGCGGTGGCTGCGCGATTGGGAATTCTCTCGGCGAGTTGCTCGACACTCGAGGATTTTCTCGGCCGTCAGGAGGCTGGCTCCGCAGACCGAGTATTGGCGATCGACATCCTCGAGCACCTGCCCCGTGAAGAGATTGTTGAGATTTTGGTGGCGATTCGCAGGGTCTTGAAGCCCGGTGGACGCTGCATCGCGCATGTGCCGAACGGAGAGGGACTGTTCGGAATGAGGATTCGTTATGGCGACTTCACCCACGAAGTGGCGTTGACCCCGAAGTCTGCGCGCCAGGTCTTTCGCGTAGCAGGATTTAGCGAGGTGCACTGTTTCGAAGACAAGCCGAGAGTGCATGGACTGGCGAGCCTGGCGCGACGCATCATCTGGGATGTGGGAACCCTTCACAGCCGACTCTTACTAGCTGCGGAGACTGGGGCAACCCGGGCGATCCTCTCGCAAAACATGATGATTGAAGCAATTGTCTAGGTGCTGGCGGAGCGGCCACGCCTAAGTTCTGAAATCGATTCCTCTGGATCACAAAGCAATAAATATCGGACGCAAAGCCCAGCGCTTCTGGAATAATTAAAACTGCTCTGGGGGTTCGGGATGCGTGGGCCGGGCCGGCTCTTTTGCCGGCGTCGCGGTGAACGTGTCGTTGCGTCTCCTCATGAAGACCCTTGGATTTGTAGTTGCTCCCACTCGCAACAGGCGCCTGAACGAACTCCTCGGGCTGCTAACGCTGGTTGCCGCCGCCCTCCTCCTTCTCTCCATTGTTTCTTATCGCCCCACCGACCCTTCTCTGAATACCGCTGCAGGTTTTACCGGGCATCGGGTCGTCTACAACTGGGCAGGCGTGGTTGGCGCGACGATCAGCGACCTGCTGCTCCAGGTTGAGGGGGTTACGGCGCTTTGGCTTCCGGTGCTGCTGGGCATGCTGGGGTTCTCCTGGTTGCGGTCGCGTCCGGCTGGCTCTCCGGGGGCAAAACTGGTCGGCGCAGCGTTGATTCTGCTCTTCGGCCCGGCGATCTTCGCATTGATTCCCGGACACTTGCACTGGATGCACGGACTCCCTGCTGAAGGGCTGACGGGACGGCTGGTCGCCGATCTGCTGGTGGAATACCTGAACTTCCCGGGCGCATGCATTGTCGCGGGAACGATGGCGGCTGCTGCGCTCTATCTCTCCACGACCTTCAGCTTCAATACCGCGAAGGAGTGGATGTTGGTGCGGTTTGCATTTGCGCAGGCATGGCGCGACCGTTGGTCAAACTGGAAGGCCGCTCGCGCACGGAAACGGGAACTACGCCAGGCGGTGAAGGAGGACGCCGCTCGCGCAAAAGAGCTTGCCCGAGCACAGAAGGCGGCCGCCAAGGCTGGAAAGAACGCGGCGCGTGGCATACCTGCTCTGAAAGAGACAAAGCCTCCGGTTGCGCCTTCGCTGAAGGTGAGCGAGCCCAATGACATTTCCGGGGAGATGCCGGGAACGAGGCATGGCGGCTTCGCAGAGCTCTATGCCGAGCCGGTCGCGCCGAGTTTGTGGGACGATATGCCGCGGGCCCAAGTCCCCGATTTCGAGCCCGGGTCCGTATCGGAGATCGAGGACGAATTCGAACCCGAGGAAACGCCGAAGCCGCAGTTAATCGTGCCCAGGCGGATGGAGCCTCCATCCGCCAAGGCCGAGCCGAAGTTCGATGGGCGCAGCATCGCGGTTGGAGAGCGGGCCGATGCTGATGTGCGTACAGTCACGGTAACTCCAAAATCCGTCAGCGGATTCAAGCTGCCGCCGAGCAATCTGCTGCACCGGAGCGAAGAGTCGCAGGTCGTCCGCGAAGATGAGCTGCGCGCCGAGGCGCAGGTGCTGGTGGAGAAATGCGGCGAGTTCGACGTTCGCGGGCAGGTGGTGCAGATCAATCCTGGCCCAGTGGTCACGACATTTGAGTTTCGTCCGGAGGCGGGCGTGAAGTATAGCCGCGTGACTGGGCTTGCTGAAGATCTGTGCCTCGCGATGCGGGCGGAGAGCATTCTGATCGAGCGGATGGCGGGCAAGAGCACGGTGGGAATTCAGGTACCGAATCACGAACGCGAGACGATCTGGCTGCGCGATGTGATCGAGTCTGAGGTCTTTCTGCATACGAAGTCGAAGCTGGCGCTGGCAATGGGCAAGGACATCAACGGCCGCATCGTGGTCGCCGACCTGGCGACGATGCCGCATGTGCTGATAGCGGGCTCGACGGGAAGCGGAAAATCGGTGGCGATCAACGCGATGATCATGTCCGTCCTCTATAAGGCGACCCCCGAACAGGTGCGGATGATCCTCGTCGATCCGAAGCGGGTGGAGCTAGGAATGTATGAGGGGATTCCGCACCTCTTCACGCCGATCATCACCGAGCCGAAGCTGGCGGCGAACGCTCTTAAGAACGCGGTGCGGGAGATGGAGCGGCGGCTGAAGCTCCTGGCTTCGCGCAGCGTTCGCAACATCGACCAATACAACCGGCTGTATGAAAACGGCACTCCGAGCTTGTTTGAAGACTCGGACGATGAGGGGCCGCTGCCTTACATCCTGATCATAATCGACGAGCTCGCTGATCTGATGATGCTTGACAAGGCGAACGTCGAAGAAGCGATCACGCGGCTGGCGCAGATGGCACGTGCTGTCGGCATTCACCTGATATTGGCGACGCAGCGGCCTTCGGTCGACGTAATCACGGGCCTCATCAAGGCCAATGTGCCGACGCGGATGTCGTTCCGGCTGGCGACCAAGGTGGATTCGCGAACGATTCTCGATTCGAACGGCGCCGAAGTGCTGTTGGGACGCGGCGACATGCTTTTCCTGCCTCCGGGAACGTCGCGGGTGCAACGGGTTCATGCGCCATTTGTCACTGAGAAAGAGACTGCGGCGGTGGTCGATTTCTGGAAGAAGCAGGGTCAGGCCGAATATGTCGAGAGCTTCCTCGATGCTCCGAAAGACGATAAAGGCCGCGATCTTGAAGATGGAGCGGAAGACGCCGACGGTAATGACGAGCTTTATGAAGACGGCGTCCGGCTGGTATTGGAGTTTGGCAAAGCTTCCACTTCGCTGCTGCAGCGGCGGCTGCGCATCGGCTATGGCCGAGCAGCGCACTTGATTGACATGATGGAGCGGGATGGGATCGTGGGTCCGGCGGATGGGTCAAAGCCGAGGGAGATTCTCAAACCGCCGGATTGGTTAAGCCAGGTGGAAGCGGCTATGCGGTAGTGGCTGATTGCTCAACGTTAGGTGAGGGAAGTGTGCCACGGTAGACGCGCGAGATTGCGCGGAGGGTCGACTTCGACGGCAGCGGTTCTTCTGGCTTGTAAAAGATGACCTCGCCTACTCTTTTGGCCTCTGGGCGTTGGTACCAGCGGGCAAAAAGGCTTAGGTGGTCGGCCATGGTCTGAGCATCTGGGCGGGATTTGGGTTGTATCTGGTTGAGCTGATCCATGGCTTCGGTCAGGCGCTGTTCGAGCACATCTCGAGGCGCATCTTTGGATGTTTGCCTCGGTTTGGTCACGGCGGCTGAGGCGATCGGCGCTGACGTTTCTGAGCCTTCCTGGAGCGGCACAGCTTCGAGCGCGTAGGGGTGGGTATAGAGCGACGACGAACCAGACTGTTCGTTATGGAGGCGCATTCCGAAGGTGTCATAGAGGGCCGGGCCGGTGAGGAGTCCGGCATTGAGTTGGAAGATGGCCACGCGACTGGGTTCCGATGACGGCTGGACGATGATAGCGCGGAGGTGGGCCAACGGGTGGACTGCTTCGGAGGCGAGGGCGGCTACGGCTTCGACCTTTTGAATTTTGGCATGGATGGCAGCGGCTTTTTCGAAATCCAATTCTTCTGACGCAACGTTGCGTTCTTTGGCAAGCTCGTCGAGCATGCTTTGTCCCCTGGTCGCGAGGAAGGCCTCGACTTTGGCGGACTCTTCGGCATAGCGCTCATCAGTGCATCCCTTGAAGCAGGGCGCGAGGCACATCTTCATCTCGGAATAGACGCATCCGGGAAACGTCGGATCGGGTTCGAGATCAGGATAGCAGCGTCGGAGCAGGAAGAGGTTGAGTGCCTCGTCGCAGAAGCGTTCGGCGGCCGAGCGCGATGGAAAAGGGCCGTAGAGATCTTCGGCTGCCGATTTTGTAATCGTGTTGGTTACATATACGCGAGGGTAGCGATTCTTCACCGTCATGCGCAGGAAGTATGGCGCGTAGAGGTGGAGTCGCTTGCGGGCGCGTTCTCCGAATGCCTGATGGGTCGCGGTGTAGAGCGCGAGCGCGGACTCGAAGTCCGATCCAGTGGCGGTGTATTCGATGCGGGCGACGCGTTCGGTGAGGCGGAGGCGTTTTGTCTGGGTGGGCTTGGCGTCGAGGAAGCGTTTTAGGCGTCGGCGGAGATTGGTGGTTCTTGCCAGGTAGGGTTCGGCTTTCGGGTCGGCGCCGAAGAGGGCGAAGATGCCGGGTTTCTCCGGGAGCGCGGATAGCGTGGGCGCTGGGTTGCTTGGGTCGAAGAGTAGAGTTTGGGCGAGCATTCTCGGCTATGGGAAGTTTACCGATTCGGCTTATAAGAACCCCAGGTTAGCCTCTCGAACCGAGAGCACTCGCTTCGATTCAAACGCCGACATCGCCGACACCGCAGATCCTCGACTGCGCTGCATTGCGGCTCAGCTCAGTATGACTGTCCCTTTCTATTCGCCGGCGATGGTCATTCCTTCGATTCTTAGGGTTGGCGCGGTGACGGCTCCGCGGAATTCTAAATCGTTGCCGATGGCGACGATGTTCTTGAACATCTCTTTGAGATTGCCGGCGATGGTGATTTCCTGGACGGCGTAGGTGAGTTCGCCGTTCTCGATCCATAGGCCGGACGCTCCGCGCGAGTAGTCGCCAGTGACCATGTTCACGCCGAAGCCCATGAGTTCGGTGACGTAGAGGCCGGACTTGATGTCGGCGATGATTTCTTCCGGCGAGGGATCTCCTTTTTCGAGATAGACGTTGCCGCCGCCGATGCCGGGGTTTCCGGCCAGTCCGCGGGAGGCGTTGCCGGTCGACTGCATGTTGAGCTTGCGGGCGGTGTAGGTGTTGAGCAGGTAGTTCTTGAGGACCCCGTTCTCGATGATGGCTTTGCGGCGGGTGGGCAGGCCTTCGCCGTCGAAAGGCGAGGTGCCAAAGCCTCCGACCATGGTGCCGTCGTCGATCACCGTGATGTTTTTCGCGGCGACCTGCTCGCCGAGTTGATTAGCGAAGAAGGAGGCGTGGCGATAGATGGCGTCGCCGTTGGCTGCCTCGAAGATGTTACCGATCAGGCCTCGGGCCATCTCGGGCGCGAAGACGATTGGGACGCGCTGCGTGGAGACACGACGCGCATCCAATCGCCTTACAGTGCGACGGGCGGCCTCGGCGCCGACGGACTCAGGCGATTCGAGTTTCGTGAGAGTGCGCGCCGAAGAGTACCAGTAGTCGCGCTGCATCTGGCCGTCTTTCGATTGCGCGATGGGGACAGCGGAGATAGAGGCGTAGGAACGGCGGTAGTCGCCGATGAAGCCACGGGAGTTGGCAAGTATCTTGCGTCCAGTGGCGGCGTCGAAGCTTCCTCCGTCACTGTTCTGGATGCGGGTATCGGCGGCGAGCGCGGCGGCCTCGGCGCGGCGGGCGTAGTCGATGCGCTGATCGCCGGGAAGCGAGTAGACGTCTTCGTAGTAAAGGTCGAGATCCTGGGTGAGCTGACCAAAGGCGGTTGTTTCCGGGAGTCCGGCGAATGGGTCCTCGGAGGTAACGCGGGCGAGAGCAATGGCTCCGGAGACAAGATGTTCGATGCCTTCGGGGCTCAGGTCGCTGGACGAGGTGCTTGCGGCGCGCTGACCGAGGAAGACGCGAAGGCCGACTCCACGGGATCCGGATTCCTTGAGAGTGTCGACCTGGCCAAGGCGAACGAGAGTGGAAAATTCATCGCCCTCGCGAATGACGACTTCGGCGTCGGTGGCTCCGGCGCGCATGGCTTTGGTGACGATGTCGGTGGCGAGTTGGTGCAGGTCCTGCGAGTGTACCGGTACGGTTTCGGCATAACTAGTGCTCATGAGCCAACGCTAGGCATTTCGGTCTGGAATTGCAAGCGGCGCTGTGTGTGTTCGACTGGCTTTGAGGCGCCAAACCGAGTCTCCCACCGCAGATGAAGATGCTCCAGGGCATATCCTGTAGGGGTGGTATTGCCGAGGACTGGCTGCTGAATGACGAGTCTGCGACGCATCCTGAATATGTTGCTGGCATTTGCGACCGGCCAGGGTGTATCGATATTCACCCAGTTGCTGATTCCGCCGCTTTTTCTACTGCGTTTTGCGGATGGGAAGGCGGTCTATGGGGAGTGGATCGCGCTGACGGCCGCGGTTTCTTACCTGGGTTCGCTGAATTATGGGGTGCAGACATACGCGGCCAATCAGATGACGATCCATCGCAACCGCGGCGAACTCGCCGAGTGCCGAATAGTACAGGCTAGCGCGCTGCGGCTGCTGCAATGGATGATGCTGGCGCTTCTGCCGCTGGCGCTGGTCATTGCCCTGATACCGGTGGCTGATTGGCTGCGCTTGCATCACGTGGACAACTCCGAAGCACGGCTGGTCGTGGACCTCTTCCTGTTGCAGCTGTTTTCGATGATGGTCTTCGCACTGCTGGTAAACAGTTTCATGGCGGTGAACCGCGCCCATCGCGGCGTCAACTGGATGAATGCGCTACGGCTTGTCTCGACGTTGGCTTTGGGAGGGCTGGTGTGGATACGGTCCTCTTTCGCGGTGATGGCCGCTTCGCAGGTGGCGGCGACGATACTTTGCGCGGCGCTGGTGGTTGTCGATCTGCGCTGGACGGCTCCGGAGGTAGCGCCGTCACTAGGCTTGGCGCGCAATGATGTGGCGCGGCGGATGGTCGGTCCAAGCTGGCATTTCTCGGTGCTTTCTCTCTCCGGCTTTCTGACCTGGCAAGCCCCAGTTCTGCTGATGCAGCGAATTTTAGGACCGGTGGCGGTTACCGTCTTCGCGCTAACACGGACGGTCTTTACGATGTCGCGCCAGCTGCTCGCGGTCGCCAGCCAGTCGATCGCTCCGGAGATTACAAGCCTGGTTGGACGCAAGGACTGGAAGGGGCTGCATCGGCTCTACGATCTTTCAGAACGAATCGTACTACTGCTGGTGCCGACGGTGAGCGTGGCGACGCTGCTCGCGAGTCCGTGGCTGATGGCCATCTGGCTGCGCCAGCGGAGCCTCTATGAGCCAGGGCTGTGTTTCCTGATGGCGCTGACCTCAGCCGCGATGGGCATTAAGGAACACAAGTACCAGTTCCAGGCTTCGAGCAATCAACATGAGGCGCTCTCGCGGGTGATGCTGGTCGCGTACACTTCGGTGCTGGCGATCTCGGCGGTGACCATGCGCTACTTCGGCGTGAACGGATTCATGTGGGCGTGGCTAGCGGCTGAGGTGGCGCAGACGATTGCGATTCTGCGGATGAATCGCAAACTGTTTCCGATCGGGGACGAAGTGACTTCAGGTCCAGTTTGGAGACTGTTGGTTGTCACGACCGTAGTCTTTGCCGGGTCCGCGTATCCGGCATTCCATGCGGCGCAGCGGTCGCTGCCTGTAGTCATGGCTGTAGCGGTGGTTTACTCGGTGGCGACGGCACTGGTTTGCTATAAGGTCTTCGGCGTTTCGGAGGTCGCGGAGATTCTTCTGCGCCGCTGGAAGTCCAGGTCGGTGGCGGCCCCTGTGGCTCAATAGAAGGTCACCGCGGGGTTTACCCCCCTCCTCCCTAGTTTTCCGGTAAATTCCTTATTTGCAGCAGCTTACAGGAATCATTCGCGGAAAATATTGAAGGCACACGGGTTAACATTGAACTCCTCCAAAATGGGAAATTCGAAGTTTTTCTTTGATCCTTTATTTAAGGATAGCAGGTTGACCTTTTTCACTACGCCAAGTTGGTGCGACTCTATTCTCAATGGAATGAGTGGGTTAGAAATTATTTTGGGCCTGAGGTATTGACAAGGGCACTGTTGCGGGAAGCGCGTGCGGATTTCGAAGCCGTAGAGTTTTCGCTACGCAAAGTTGTCTTCCGATCGCCCCTGCAAATGCTGTGTCATTCTGATGCCTGCACTCATCCAAACACCGTCAGTCTCTAAGGAGTATCGCGCTATGTTCGCAGTCATGGGAATCACCGGCAACGTTGGCGGTGCAATCGCAAACACTCTCCTTAAGCACGGTAAGAAGGTCCGTGGCATCGTTCGAAATGAAGCCAAAGCACAAGCGTGGAAAGATAGAGGGGTCGAACTGGTTGTCGCCGACTACGACGACAAGCTGGCCGCCGCCTTCACCGGTGTCGAAGGTATCTTTGCCATGATCCCGCCCAATATGGCGCCGGAGCCGGGATTTCCCGACAGCATCGCCCGCATCGCCGCCATCAAGAACGCCGTCATTGCCGCCAAACCGCCGCGAGCCGTTTTTTTGTCCTCTATCGGCAGCGAAAAGGACTCCGGCCTTGGCCTCATCACCACTACCCACATTCTCGAGCAGCAACTCGGTAGCACTGGCGTCCCAAGTGCGTTCCTGCGCGCGGGGTCATTCATGGAAAATATCCTTTACAGCATCCCTGCGGCCCGCGCGACTGGTCAATACTTTGCCTTCTACCAGCCTCTGGAACACCCCTATCCCCTCATCGCTACGGAAGATATTGGCCGCATCGGAGCCGAGATCCTGCGGCAAAGCTGGCAAGGAAACCGCTTCATCGAAATTTCCGGTCCAACTTACTACTCCTCACACGACGTTGCTGTCGCCCTCGGAGAAGCGCTGGGTCGGCCTATCACCGCCATTGCTGTTCCCCGTGAGACCTGGGTAGAAACCATGGCCCAGCACGGTATGCCTGCCGATCTTTCCGGCGCTTATATCGAAATGCTCGACAGCTTTAATTCGGGCTGGATCAAGTTCGGTGTGGCTGGCACTGAACACGTCAAAGGCACCACGGATCTCCTTACCGCCGTGAAGTCCCTGGTTTCAAAATCCACCTAAGCACTGTGTCGATGGGGCACCCGGCAATTCATCTTGAATCTGGACCCCTCGCCATGCTCAGAGGTTTAGCGTGGCGCCGCTCGGCTGCTCGCTGCAGGCGGGATAGCGAGTCTTGTGGGCCGGCGTCGAGTCGACGACGCAGGAAATATTGCATCACCGCGCCACGCCATCCTGCCGGGAAGCCAAAACCACAGTTATAGTTGACACGGCACTGTTCCGGTCCCAGCGGAACGCAGGTCATATCTTCCCGCACGGTGATGCCAAGTGGGAATCGCGCGTCAAAGCCTAGCTTATAGTTCGATGCGTCGATCTCCACGAAGCGGAACTGTAGCTTGAGGTGCAGGAACTGTGGGCCGGATTCCGCGAAAACTGTTTGTCCCACCACGGCAGGCCCGGTAGGATCGGCGGCGATAATCCGCACGTTATAGAAGTCGCCCCATCCCTCCGGATGCGTGAGAAGCGTCCAGACAAGTTCCACTGGCGCATTGACTACGCTGGTCGGACAGCTGGTGTAGTTCATGGCTGCACCTGGTGTAGACGATATTACGTGGTTAGGCTAGCGCGCCACTTAGCATCTTTCAGACAGGGCGGATATTGCTGAACAATTCATTCTCACTGGTGCTTGCCGTGACTCCGTTTCTCCTCTTGTCAGAGTGTCTTGGGACGTGAGCGTTGGTGATATCCGACCACCCCCATGTCTCAAAAGCGAAACACAGGGCACCCGGCCGGGCTTAATTATGTGAGAGCATGGCTGGCAGGAATCGAGGGTGGGTATGGGAAAGCTGTCGGAACTCGTAAGGCGGGACTATGACATGGAGGCCCAGATTGTCAAAAAAACAGGGAACCTCTGGCTAACTGGAATAAGTCTGGCGGTCGTGCTGGCAGTTTTTTGGGGAGTGGACTTTCTGTTTCGTGAACCGTGGAGCAGGCGCGAGATCTTCTTCGCAATGATCTCCATTGTTGCGTTTCCTTTTATCCAGAGGTCTTGGGAACGCCATGAAGTTGCCGCCAGGATGCGGCACGAACGCGAAATCCGAGTGGAGGTAAAGGTGGATGCACTACTGGGGTTGGTCAATATCAAGGACGCTGGGGATGGAGAGTAGCTTTTCTGTCCACAATCTCCGGCGACCTCGCACCGTACACCGTGCGTGGAGTTACTTTCTTGGTGGAATTGCGACGGCTCGATTTTGTCCCGACGTCCTGTTCTCTCAAGCCAACCGGGCTTAAATGGGGCATCCGACACCGGGCCCGAGTTGAGTCCATGGAGGACTAACTATACTGTGGGGATGTCATTTCGCGAGGACGTATTGGCGTCAACTCTAGCAAATCTGATTTCAGCCACGATCCTAGTGACGCTCTATGTTGCTATCCAATGGTATTTGCGGGCAACGGACGTTACGATTGGTTATAGCTGGCGGTTTGAAGGGGTGTTGAGTGATCCGCGCAACCTGCGACCCAGTTTTGATATAAGGAACCGATCTGGATCCAGAAGCTATTTTCTTGGAAATGTGGCCTATTTCAAGAGCGGTAAGCCGGTGGCATCCTTCGACAACAAGTCCCTGTGGGGTACCGAGCTAAAACCTGGCACAATAACATTCCTTGAAGCAGCCGCCGTGCAGTCTTTTTCGTCGGTTGCCGATTGTCTCGGTGCGGAAGTGCATGTCCGTTTACAGAATGGGCGAACCTTTTGGTTAAAAGGGCAGGGGCCGGGCCAGTTGAAGATGGGCACCGCACAACGGGCAGCATTCTGGCTAAGGAACAAGCTCGAATCCTTAGCCGTGCCTATGGAATAGCTAGTCTGAAAAGATCGGCTTAACTCCCAGTTCCACCGACCGTCATACGATCAAGCTTGATCGTTGGCATTCCTACTCCGACGGGGACGCTTTGGCCGTCTTTGCCGCAGGTACCGATGCCTTCGTCTAATGCGAGATCGTTGCCGACCATGGAGACGTATTTCAGGGCTTCGGGGCCGTTGCCTATTAGTGTGGCGTCGCGGACGGGGGCGGTGATTTTGCCGTCTTCGATGAGGTAGGCTTCGGAGGCGGAGAAGACGAATTTTCCGCTGGTGATGTCAACCTGGCCTCCGCCGAAGTTGACGGCGTAGAGGCCGCGCTTGACGCTGCGGATGATGTCTTCGGGCAGGTCTTCGCCGTTCAACATATAGGTGTTGGTCATGCGGGGCATGGGGATGGACTGGTAGCTTTCGCGGCGGCCGCTGCCGGTGGAGGCTCCGCCCATGAGGCGGGCGGAGAGCTTGTCGCTGAGGTAGCCCTTGAGGATTCCGTTTTCGATGAGGACGTTTTCCTGGGTGGGCGAGCCTTCGTCATCGACGTTGAGCGAGCCGCGGCGGTTGGGCATGGTTCCGTTGTCGACGACGGTGACTTTGGAGCTGGCGACGCTGCTGGCCGATGAGGCCGGCGAAGGCGGAGGTCTTTTTCCGGTTGAAGTCGGCTTCGAGGCCGTGGCCGACGGCTTCGTGAAGGAGGACTCCGGGCCAGCCGGGGCCGAGGACGACTTCCATATCGCCTGCGGGCGCGGCGACGGCGTTGAGCTGGAGGATGGCCTGGCGGGAGGCTTCGTAGGCGTGGTGCTCGGGGGACTTGTCGCCCTCGAAGAAGTCGAGCTCGACGCGGCCGCCTCCGCCGGAGGTGCCTTTGGAGGTCTTTTCGCCGTCTTTGGCGATGACGAAGACGTTGAGGCGGGCGAGCGGCTGGGTGTCGGAGGCGAAGGTGCCGTCGGAGGCGGCGATGAGAATGCGGCGGAGTTCGTCGGAGTAGCTGGCGCGGACCTGGACGATACGCGGATCGAAGGCGCGGGCGGCTTTGTCGGCGCGCATGACTAGGGCGAGCTTGGCCGCGAGCGAGGCATCGGAGTCGGCGGCTGGGATTGGGTAAAGGCTTGGTTTCGGGCTTCCATTTCCATTGCCGTTGGCGTTGAAGGGGGTGACGAGTTCCTTGGTCGGGCCGTTGGCGATGAGCGAGGCGGTGCGTGCGGCTTTTAGCAGGCGCTCAGAGGACAGGTCGTCGGTGTAGGCGTAGCCTGTGCGCTCGCCGGAGACGACGCGGATGCCGCAGCCAGCGGAGACTCCCTGGCTGGCGGACTTGACGAGAGATTCATCGACGCCGATGGAGGTCGAGGCTATGGATTCGAAGTAGAGGTCGGCGTAGTCGCCA
>CAVUKL010000060.1:0-40878 GCA_963742015.1 uncultured Acidobacteriaceae bacterium
GACCGAAGAGACGGAGGAGCTATTCACAGAGCTGGTAGGTCGGCTACTGGATGCACGACATCCGCACGGCAACATGAAAGACCCGCTCTACCGGCTGCAACCGGAGCGGTGGCTGGAGTCGGTGTTGCGGCAGGAGTTGCTGGAGATTGAGCCGGGGATTGTTCCGCAGTATGTCTATTCGCAGGTGCCGGCGTTTGCGGCGACCGACAGGGGGATGCTCGATTTGCTGACTGTCGATCGTTGCGGACGGTTGCTGGTGATCGAGTTGAAGGCGGATGAGGACCTGCATCTGCCGCTGCAGGGGTTGGATTACTGGCTCCGCGTGCGGAAGCTCCAGGGGGACAATGCCCAGACTGGCGGGCGGAACACACTCTGCCGGCATGGGTATTTTTCGGGAATTGAGCTATCGGATTTGCCTCCCCGGCTGCACTTTATTGCACCGGCCTTGCGAATTCATCCGGCAAACGAGATCGTGCTGCGGTATCTATCGCCGGAAGTGGAATGGACTCTGATTGCTCTGGATGAGCATTGGCGGGAACGGCGGCGGGTGGTCTTTCGCAAGCGAAGCGGGGATAGGCCAGCCTAGAATCTGCTTATGGAAAAATCTGTCGAGCAGGATCCGCGTGTTTACTTTGCCGCAGAACGGACCTTTCTGGCCTGGATTCGAACCGGGCTGGGTCTTATGGGTGTCGGCTTCGCGGTGGCGCGGTTTGGGCTTTTCCTGCGCGAGTTTCGTTCGAGCGCAACGCAGATTCCGGTCCAGTCCACTGGGCTCTCCGAGTGGTCGGGTGTAGCGCTGGTTGCTCTTGGCGTGGTGGTGACCTTGAGTGCCACAGTGCGGCATTTCCAATTGGTGCGGGAGCTAACTTCGGGAACCTGGGTTCCGGGGCGGATGTCGAAGGACGCCATCGCTCTGGCGTTGATACTCGCCTTGATGGGGCTGTTGATGGCGGGCTATTTGATTTTTGTGCGTTAGGGCTGTGCCAGCGGCTTGACCACGGTACCGGCTTTCATGACCCAGGCGACGTGCTCCATCGTGGTGATGTCGGTGAGCGGATCGCCCGGGACCGCGACGAGGTCGGCGTATTTTCCTGGTTCAACCGTGCCCATGTTCTTGTCGAGCGAGAGGAGCGTCGCACCGTTGATGGTGGCGGCCTGCAATGCCTGGAGCGGGGTCATGCCTCCGCGAACGAGCGCACCGAATTCACCAGAAAGGACATCAGGCTCGGAATCGTCAACTCCGTAGGCAATCTTGAGATGATGCTTAAGAGCGAGGGTGAAGGCCGGCCCTTGCGCGGCGACGATGGCGATTCCCTTGGCCATGCTGCGCGGATCTCGGCCCAGCGAGGTTCCGGTCTTGAGGTCATGTTGGAAGCAGTAGAGAGTGGGGACGAGCCAGGTTCCTTTCTGCTCCATCAGCGCTGCGCCTTCCTCGTCGAGCATGGTGCCGTGTTCGATGGAATCGACACCGGCGCGGACCGCTGCCTTGATGCCTTCGGTTCCCTCGGCGTGGGCCATGACTTTCTTGCCGGCGCGGTGCGCTACCTCGACGGCTCGGGCCATCTGCTCTTCGCTTAGCTCCTGGACGCGGTAGTCGCTGATCGGGTCCATGACGCCGCCTGTGGCCATGAGCTTGATCCAATCCGCGCCGTACTTGATGTCGCGGCGGACGACGTGGTTGATGTCGTCGGGGGTGTCGGCGAGGTTGGGCGAGTATAGCGCCGCTTTGTCGGGGGAGAGATAGTCGGCGTCGCCATGACCGCCGGTGAGCGAGATACAGCTGCCGGCGGCGACGATGCGCGGGCCGGTGATTAGGCCTTTGGCGACTCCATCGCGGAGGGCGAACTGCGGATAGGAGGGATACGCCTCGCAGGCGTCGCGGACGGCGGTGAATCCGTGAGCAAGCCAGACCTGGAGATTGTTGACTCCGCGCACGGTCGCTTCGGGGGCCGAGGTCATGAGGAACGCTGCGGCAGATTGGTTGGTGGGGTCGTCGAGCGTGTGGCCGTGAGCGTCGATAAGACCAGGGACGATGGTGAACTTGCTCATGTCGACGATGGTTATGCCAGAGGGCGCGCTGGTCCCGATGGAGGCGATGCGTTCGCCCGAGATCAGGATGTAGGCGTCGTTGGTGACTTGCCCGCTGCGGACGTCGACGAGCCGACCGGCGTGGACCGCGATCTGTTTGGGAGGTGGCTGAGCGGGGGACGCGTGACTTAAACAGAGCGTGCAGACAACGAGAACAACGAGAGCTTGAAGTTTGCGCAAGTGAAAACCCCGCGGAGATTTGAGGCTTATGCTACCACTGCGCAACGGAGACATCGTCAGATGCGCCATTGGCACTTACAGCGGATATTGCATCTGTCCTTATTGGCTCGCCTCGATTTTTCTTCCGTGAGTGGGTTCCACAGGGCGTGCGTTGTCGGGATAGAGTCGAGCGAAAGTCTGTAGTTGGTCTTGCGCGAGTTCGGTAGGATTTTGCATGGCGATCCACTGCACCCCCTCGGTACATGGAGGAACGGTGATCGAACCCATGTAGCTCCAGTAGCTGCGATCTACCGGCAGGAGTCCGAGCGGATTGAAGAAATCCTGGATGGTCGCTTTGGCTCCGGATGTAGCGGGAAGGCTTGGCCACAGCGCCGCGAGCGATCCGTTCACACGGCCCTCATTCAGGCGCACACCGATGATCGCCTTCTGGCCAGCGGCGTTCTTATGAACGAGATCAATTTGTATGTCGCTCAGTTTTCCGTCGACTAGATCCTCGGCGGGATGGTGGAAGTGGAACTCGACGAGATCATAGCGGACGCCGTTAAAGACGATATAGCCGCCTGGAGTGACATCGACGCGGACGGTGATGCCTGTGTTGACGAGGGTGACCGGTCCGCTGATGTAGTGGAACTCGATCGGCTGCAGGGCCGGATTGCGCTTGGCGCCGCGAATGTCGATCGGCGACTGCTGCTTGCCTTTGGAACAGGCAGAATAAGCGGGGTCGAGTTTGCCCCAGCTCGATGGGCCCTTACGTCCGTAGTAGGTCCACGGGGCACCGGACTGCGCGGCAAGCCGTGTATACGGAGCAAGACTCAGGGCGAGGACGAGTATCGATAACTTCCGGCGAGTTGAACTTCTGGTCAAGGCTCTGCTCCGAACTGAATTCCGAAAGAAATTGTATTTGATTTGGACTCGGGTGCAGACAGGGTTGTTGTCCGGGCAGCGTAGTATGTGGGCGATGAGGTGGAGATGATCGGACTAATTGGCTCGATTAAGCCATGGCTGGCGCTTGGGGTCGTCGCTTCGACGGCGGCGACCGACGCGGTCTATGTGATGTTCACGGCGGCGGTCGGCGCGCGCCACAGAGTGCGGGCAGCGACGTGGAGCAGCGCGTGGTATCTGCTCTCGGCGTTTGCCGTGATCAGCTATACACGGAACTGGGTGTACGTCTGCTTCGCTGCGATTGGGTCGTGGCTGGGCGCGTATGCCTCGGTGACGTTATTGCAACGATCACGTGGAAGCGCCGACGAATCGCGCTGCGCCGATGGCGGGAAGACCGAACATTTGAGTAGTTTATAGTCCGTATTTGAGCAATTTATAGCCCGCTTCATAACTTGAGGCATCGCTCGCGAAATTGGCCTCGAAGGGGCTTTTCTCTTGTTTTCAGAGCCTTTCGGCGTTAAAGTGAGCCATGACTGGCTCGTCCGCCAAGCTCCCTGCTTGTACCCTGCATTTCCCATTCGATAGTAAAGACGCGCTGTCACATGCGCGTCCGCTTCATCCATTGACGTCAACTTCTGTGAATTTGCGTTTGTCCCGGCCCAGTTGCGCCGAATTCTATTTCGAGGTGTATCCGTGAAAAGATCTCTCGCCTGAACCTTCATCGTCGTGTTGTCCCAGCGAAGCAGAAACCCCGATCTTGAATCCAGCCCTCTCACGCCGCTCCTTCCTGCGTTTCGCGAGCGCCGCTTCTGCGGTTGCCGCCATTCCCGGCATTTCGATTGTGACCGAATCTCATCTGGCCGCGCAGTCGCGCCGCATGCCAAAGGTCCATATGGCAGGCGGCGTTTATATCGACGCGAATGAAAACCCGATGGGGCCCGCGCCGAGCGCCTGCATAGCCTGCGAAGACATCGTCAAGAGCGGTGGACGGTATCAGATGGATTTGCAGTTCGACCTGATCAAGTACTTCGCCGCACAGCAAGGTTTGAAGCCGGAATACGTCGCGGTTTTTGCGGGATCGAGCGAGCCGCTGCATTACACGGTGCTGGGATTCACCGGGCCAGACAAGAGCTTCGTCACCGCCGACCCCGGCTATGAGGCGGGGATCATGGCCTCGAAGATCAGCGGCGCCAAGGTGGTCAAGGTTCCCTTGAAATCAGACTATTCGCACGACGTGAAGGCGATGCTCGCCGCAGCGCCGGATGCGGGCGTGTTCTATGTGTGCAATCCGAACAATCCCACCGGGACGACGACCCCCCGCGCGGACATCGAATACCTGCTCGCCAATAAGCCGAAGGGCTCGATTCTGCTGATCGACGAGGCGTACATTCATTTATCCGATGCTCAACCCTCCATCGACATGGTCGCGGCGGACAAGGATGTCATCATCCTTAGGACGTTCTCGAAGATCTATGGCATGGCCGGTCTGCGCTGCGGATTCGCGATTGCGAAGCCCGAACTCTTGACCAAGGTAGTGAATTTCAACGGGTGGAACTCGATGCCAGTGACCTCCGTGACTGCGGCGAAGGCGAGTCTGATGGATCCGAATCTGATTCCGGAGCGGAAGAAGACGATTGCGGACATCCGCGCCGAGACGTTCACCTGGTTGAGCGCGAACAACTACGAGTTCATTCCCTCAGTGAGCAACTGTTTCATGGTGAACACCAAGCGGCCGGGCAAGAGCGTTCAGGACGCGATGGCCGCCAAGAATGTCTACATTGGGCGAGTGTGGCCGGTGATGCCGACCTGGGTGAGGGTCACGGTAGGAACCAAGTCCGATATGCAGGCCTTCCAGGTGGCGTTCAAGCAAGTGATGGATGCGCCGGTCGTGGCGAGTCTGTCGGCGCCTGAGATATTTGAGGATAAGCCGGGAAGGTTCATCTCCTAGTCACGACTAGCTGCGGAAACGGCTGATGCTCATTCAGATTTGTGTAGCAGCTCGCGACGGATGTAGGAGAGAGTCGCGAGCGAATAGCCTTTGTCTTTGAAGACGAAGTAATGCTTGACTACGCGCAACATCAGCCGGGACCAGAATACGAAAATAATCAGGCGAGAACCGCTGGAACGATAGAAGAGTCCCTCGTGATAAAGCACGTCGCGGTACTGCGGGACGGGAGGGAATGTATCTCGATTCGCGGAGGACATCTCGTGAGCTATCCGGCAATCAATCACCATTACCTTTCTCGCGTGCCGATAAACTTCACGATAAAACCAATAATCAGCGTAGTGCAATGGATGTTGCCGAGGAAATCCCCCTAGCGATCGAAGGAACGAAGCCCTCACAACCGACACAGAGTTAATCGTAGTAAGAGGCCTCCCGGCGATCCCATGCCAAGAGGTCTTCATCTTGCGGTGAATGCCCATCGAGAACCAGGTAGGCGCGACATGCTTTTCGACGGACAAGGATGTGGGGCACAATTGCAGCGATCGATAAATCCGTCGCCATACCCGCTCAGAGCGCGAGCGAGGGTTCAAAGTAGTCAGCGCTTAAGACGGTATCTTGATCCAGCAGCAGCAACCACTCGGCTCCGTTAGCTTCAGCCATCTGGAGGGCGCGGTTGTAGGCTGGGGCCAGTCCGCCATTCTGCGGGTCGTGAACGTATGTAACTGGGAATAGGTTCGCGATCGGGTGTTCGCAGGTCTGAGGGGATGGACTGTTGTCGTAGATCAGGAGACTGATCTCCAGTCCAGGTTGACGCCCCAGGCTATGCAGACTCGCAATCGTTTTGGAGGCGGCTATCTCCAGTTTGTAAATGACGACGACGGCCTGCAATTTCATAAGTGACCTTGAGCAAGGCACTACTTCCTCTTCCAGCGGACGCCGTCCTTGGAGTCTTCGAGGATAATTCCCTTTTCCGCTAATTCTTTTCGGATCGCATCGGCTCTGGCGAAGTTACGCGTCTTCTTGGCCTGAGTGCGTTCGTCGACGAGCGCGTCAATCTGCGCATCGGTCAGCGACATCTGGGCGAGGAGTTCGGGGGCGGCCTGATTTAAGCGGCCTTCGCGTTCGGCCCATTCGAGGGCGGCGCGGGTGACCTCTTCATCATGATCTTCAAGGACACCGAAGACCTGGTCGAATTGATTGAGGACTCCAAGGATCTGCGGGACATTTGCGGCTCCGAGTATGCCGGCGTCGATGGCCGCATTGCCGGCGCGGACGAGTTCGAAGATTGCCGCGCGGGCCTCGGCGGTATTGAGGTCGTTTGAGAGGGCAGCAACAAAATGCTGCGATGCGCGTTCGGTCTCGGCTGCGAGGGTTTCGTTGCAGTTGGGCACCCTCGACGCTGTCTGCAAACGATGATGGAAGGTGCGAAGGCGATCGACGGCGCCGGTTTCGGCGGCGAGGCCTTCAAAGGTGAAGTTCAGTTGCTGGCCGTAAGGAACGGAGATGAGCAGGAAGCGGATGGCCGAGGCCTTGTAGCCCTTGAGCAGCAGGTCGCGGAGGGTATAGAAGTTGCCCTCGGACTTCGACATCTTGCGCCCCTCGACGAGCAGGAAGCGGACGTGGAACCAGTGCTTGGCGAAGGGTTTATGCGTGGCAGACTCGGACTGGGCGATCTCGTTCTCGTGGTGGGGAAACATGAGGTCTTCGCCTCCAGCGTGGAGGTCGAAGGTTTCGCCGAGGAACTTCATTGCCATCGCCGAACACTCAATATGCCAGCCAGGACGGCCTGTCCCGATGCGTGTCTCCCAACAATACTCGCGAGGCTTGGCGGCCTTCCATAGGGCGAAGTCGCGGGCGGAGTCCTTGTCGTATTCGTCGACGTCGACGCGCGCGCCGTCGCTAATGCCTTCGAAGTCCTTCTTCGAGAGCTTGCCGTATTCCGGAAAACCGGCGATGCGGAAGTACCATGAGCCGTCTTCGGTCCGGTAGGCCAGGTCCTGCGCGGCGAGGCGCTCGATGAGCGCGACCATCTCTTCAATATTCTCGGTGGCGCGGGCGATGATCTCGGGGCGCTCCACGTTGAGCCAGTCGAGGTCCTCGAAGAAGGCGTTTTCAAAGCGCGGGGTGTACTCCTCGATGGGAAGCCCAGCCTTGGCCGCGTTGGCGATGATCTTGTCGTCGACGTCGGTCACGTTCATGACGTGGCGGACGGCGATGCCCTGCTGCCTGAGGAATCGGCGCAGGACGTCGACCTGGAGAAAAGTGCGGAAGTTTCCGATGTGGCCGTAGTCGTAGACGGTCGGGCCGCAGGCGTACATGCCAAAGGTGGTGGTTCCGGCAGGGACTAAGTCTTCGATCTTCGAAGAGAGGGTATTGAAGAGTCGTATCGTCATTCTTAATTACGGATTCGCGTGGCCAATTGCGATTCGGGCATCCTTGTGGAGTTTATCAGTGTTGCAAGCGAGAGCCAGCGCCGCTCGAGGCGGCGTGGAAGAAACTTGTCAAATGAGCGGAGGTCGATAGATCGCAGAGATCCTTCCTCCCTCCGGTCGTCAGGATGACACTGTCTTAGTTGGTTGCATAGATGGCTTCGACGATCTTGTCAGCGGCCTTGCGCGCGGCCTCGCTGGATGGATCGTGATCGTTGCAGAGTATGGAGAGAATTACGGTTTTACCGCTGCGGGCTATCAGGTATCCGCTGAGCGCGTTGACTTCGGAGAGGGTGCCGGTTTTCGCGAAGAACTTTCCTTTCAACGGAGACTGAGTGAACCTGCCCGAGAGCGAACCATCGACGCCAGCGATGGGGAGGGTCTGGCGGAATGCTTCACCCCAGGGTTGGCGGGCCGCGTAGGCGAGCAGGGTCGTTGCTGCGCGGGGAGTGATGAGGTCCTGCGGCGAGAGACCGGAACCGTCGAAGAAGACAAAGTCATCAGGATTGACTCCGGCGCTGATGAGAAACTGGCGGACGACTCGGGCCCCGGCGGCGATCGATCCGTCGTTGAGCACGACCTTGCCGAGATCGCGCAGCAGCAGTTCCACATGCAGGTTCTGGCTGACCTTGTTGATGACGGTCAGGTCCTGGGCCAAGGGCGGCGAGGTACAGCTGGCAAGCAGGCTCTCGTTGGCGGCGACCGCACGTTCGGGGAGCTTTCGTTGGCTCGGGAGTGGCTCAGCCAAGGGTGTTCGTGAAACCTCGAGAAAATCTTCTGTGCTGGTGGGAAAGTTGTGGCGCGGGGCTGCGGCTCCAGCGACGGCGATTCCGCGAACGAGGAGCATCTGGCGGAAGGCAATTGCCGCGAATTCGGCGGGGTCTTCGATAGCCAGCGCGAGGTGTTGTCCTTTGCTGTTCACAGGAAGCGTGCCGTAGAGTCGGACCGTCTTCGAGCCCGGCTGGCGATCGATTCCGATTTGAGGCTTGGGGCTGGTCGGGCCGGTGGTGGCGGTGTTTTCCAGGGTGTAATAGGGGACGGGCGGATTCCAGCTGGCGGCGATGGGGTCTCCTGGTGCGGCGCCGGGCATCAGATCGAGATAGACGCTGTTGTCGTTGACGCTGAGCGCCGAGACGGGTGCGCCATACTCCCATTGCAGGTCGTCCCAGGCCCATCCAGCGCCATAGCGCTCGAAGACGAAGGTGGAATCGTCGCCGATGACGGCGCCGGTGATCTTGCGCACGCGGCCGCTCTTCGCAATTTGGTCGGCGAGGTCCTCGAGTGCCTGGAGCGGTGGATTTGGGCGTTCGGTCTTGCCGGAGTAGGGCCAAGCACGGCCGGAGATCGAGGGATCGCCGCTGCCCTCGATGACAATGTCGCCGTGGAGGGTGCTGTCAGCATCAATGGGGCCGCTGGCGACGACATTGGTGGTGAAATGAGCCTCCGGCGCGAAGACTGCAAACGCTGTGGCCGTAGTGAATAGTTTGGCGTTCGAGGCGGGTTCGAAGGATTGTCCTTCGTTGAATTTATAGATTGGGCTCCCATCGGAGGCGATGACTGAGATTCCCCAATGAGCATGGGAGAGCGCAGGGTCGGACAAGATGTTTTCGATGGCGTTGCTGAGCGGAGTGGTCGCAGCGCGCTTCGAGGAGGATGGTTGAGCAGGAGCCGCTCCGCATACGGTAAGCGAGAGGACGACGGCAAGAACTTGTATGCGGAGCTTCATCGCTGACGGAGTTTAGCATTCTGCGGGCAGGAGACAAACTGATTCCTTCTTCTGACCCGAGGCGGTGAAGCTTGAACTCACGTTAGCCGCCACCAGCACCTTGCCGCTCCGTACTTCGCTTGTGGGGCGAACCAGGGGCACCCGCATTTGTGGCGGCCGCTAGAATTCAGCTTATGGGTTTTGCTCGACGAACTCCGACTTTGTGGCAGCTGCGGAGCCAGAGCCTCGCTCTCGGCGAGCGCACCCTGGTGATGGGCGTGTTGAATATCACGCCGGACTCGTTCTCGGGGGATGGTTTGCTGGCCGATCAAGACCTGGCGATTGAACGCGGACTGGCAATGCTGGAAGCGGGCGCGGCAATCCTGGATGTTGGCGGGGAGTCGACTCGTCCTGGCAAGCGTGAGGAGTTGCCGGCCGAAGAAGAGATTGGGCGCGTGCTACCGGTGATTTCAGGGATTTTGAAGTGTCGGCCCGAAACGATTATCTCTATCGACACCTATAAGGCCGAGACGGCGAAGGCGACCGTGGCTGCGGGTGCGGAGATCGTCAACGATGTGAGCGGCTTTCTTTGGGACGATGCGATGGCATCGGCCTGCGCCGAGCTTGCATGTGGCGTGGTGTTGATGCATACGCGTGGGCGCCCTGATGAGTGGAGCGGGCTGCCGCGATTGCATCCAAACGACGCTGTTGCCGTGGTCAAATCGGAATTAAGAGAGCGGATGAACGCGGCCTTTGGCTCCGGAGTCCAGACTGGGCGAATTGTTCTCGATCCCGGAATTGGGTTTGGGAAAGCTTACGAAAGCAACTACGCTTTGTTGTCGCGATTGGAAGACTTGCGGGACTTAGGCAGACCTCTGCTCTCAGGGGTGTCGCGCAAGTCGTTTCTTGGGCGAACCCTTGCACCCCTGCGTGGCGGAATCGATGCCCCGGCCGAAGAGCGCGGTAACGCGACGATCGCGGCGGTGACGGCTTCGATTCTTGCGGGAGCAGACATCGTCCGCGTGCACGATGTGCGACCAGCGGTGGAAGCAGCGGCGATTGGCGATGCAGTTCTGGCGGCTTCGCATTACGCATATAAAAGCAGGGACTAGAGCTTTAAGGATTACTGATTAGAGCGCTAGTGTTTCCCAGCGCGCGCGTCGACGTCGTTGATTCGACTAGCTTCGAAGCTGACGATCTTCCATTGGCCGAGACGACGGTTGTAGACACGCGTGTAACGATATTTCCCGCTGATGTCGCTCTGGCCGTTGACTCCCTGCAACTCTGCTTTGGATGTGACAACGGCGGTATCGCCGTACAGACGGACTTTGAGGTCGTCGAGGTCAAGAGACGTAATGCGGATGGTTCCGGCTTTGCGCTGGGCGATGGCCTGGGATTTCGTTTCCACGGTGCCGTTGGCAGTGATCCCGACGTAATCGTCGGCGAGCAAGTTCGAGATGACGGCGATATCGTTGTCGACCTGAGCCTGACGCCACTCCATCTCAAGGCTCTCGATCTGCTTGTGCACGGCGCGGGTTTCGCGTTTTGGAAGCGCGTGGGCGGAGACGGAGAAGACGCAGCAAGCGAAGAGGATGGCGCGGCCTGCATAGCGAGAGAGACGCAGGCGGGAGGGAGTCGACCGATCGTCACGTCTGAGAGACATCGGCAAGAGGAGCTTCCACGATCAGTGTAAGGGAGACCAAGCCGGTTCGGCCATGATGGAAGATGTTTCCCATCAGGTTGTGCGTGACGCGAATGGTTCAAACTATAGCTTCGAGGGTTTCCGTCGCGCGCTCTTTCATCAACTGATAGAGGCCGCCCACCGCATATTGCTCGAAGTGAGGACTGGCGCGATGCGCGTCCACCGCTGCCTGGTCGCGATATTGTTCGTAAATCAGCACGGTCTCAGGGTCGCCGTCGACGTGATGAGGAACGTAGCTTACGCATCCCGGTTCCTTGCGTGAGGCGAGCGCGAGGTTGCGCAGGATTTCAGTGACGCGGTCGCGATCGTCTTTCGCGAATTGCATGCGGACTGTAAAGCTGACCATTGGAAATCTCGCTCCTTCGCGCGCTGATCAAGACAAGTGGAACGGGTTGACGATTCGGGAGGCAGATCGACCTTCCGCAAGAAGGATTCAAGGAGCGGCCACCGCGTCGAGCGACTCGAGCGCGGTGGAGAATTCAGGGAGAATCAGCGTTTGATCGCGGTCTGGACCGGTGGAGACCATGCCGATTTTCGCGCCGGATTCGTCTTCAAGGAAGCGGAGATATTCCTGAGCAGCTGCGGGCAGGCGATTGAAATCATGGATGCCCTCCGTCGACTGGCACCAACCGGGAAAAGTGCGGTAGATAGGTTGGATTGACTCCAAACCGCGGACATCGGCCGGAACATAATCCACGACTTTACCGGAGATTTTGTAGCCGGTGCAGACGGGAATTTCGTCGAGTTCATCGAGAACATCGAGCTTGGTGACGACCAGCCAATCGGTGCCGTTGACCTGATTGGAATAGCGCAGGAGGGGCAAGTCGAGCCAGCCACAACGTCGGGGCCGACCGGTAACGGCACCATATTCCTGACCGCGAGCACGCAGTGTTTCGCCCACCTCGTCATGGATTTCCGTCGGGAAGGGACCCTCGCCGACGCGCGTGACATACGCCTTGGTGACGCCGATCACCGTGCCAATCCGGGTCGGACCGACGCCAGTACCAGTGACGGCTCCGCCCGCCGTTGCCGACGATGAGGTAACGAAGGGGTAGGTCCCGTGGTCGATATCGAGCAGAGTACCTTGCGCGCCCTCGAACATAACGCTGTGCCCTTCCGCGATCGCGTTGTTGAGCAGCACCTCGGTGTCGGTGACAAACGGCGCGATCTGGGTCGCGACGCGGGCGTACTCCTCGTACATTTTGTCGGGATCGAGCGGATCAGTGCCGAAGAGCGCGTGGGCGATCGCGTTTTTTTCATGACAAGCGTTTTGGATGTGGGTCCGGAGCAGTGAGGGGTTGAGCATGTCGACGACGCGAAGACCGCTGCGCGCCATCTTGTCTTCGTACGCAGGGCCGATGCCTCGGCTGGTGGTACCGATCTTTTGCCGCCCAGGTGCGCTTTCGGCTGCGAGTTCGATCATGCGGTGATACGGCAGAATCACCTGAGCACGGTTCGAGATGAACAACTGGCGGTCGACATCGATGCCCAGCTCGCGAAGCTTGCCGACTTCTTTCAAGAAGGCCATCGGATCGAGGACGACGCCATTGCCGATGACTCCGCGGCAATTGGGACGCAGGACACCGCAGGGAACCAATTGCAGGATGAATTTCTGGCCGCCGATGATGACGGTATGTCCGGCGTTGTGGCCGCCGGCGTAGCGCGCGACCACGCTGAAGCGCTCCGAAAGAACGTCGACGATCTTGCCTTTGCCCTCGTCGCCCCATTGGGCGCCGACTACGACCGCTGTCTTAGCTCGCATGAAATCCTGAAAGAATTGGGATCTGCCCGACTGATCATATAACGGGTGAGCAGGTCGGAGAAAGGGCGGTAACTCGCAGAATCCGGATGCGCAGGCAGCGCGAGTTCAATCGAGTCTCAGGCCAAATCTTCAGTCTTTGAGAAGATAGAAGGAGCATGCCTGAGCTTCCCGAAGTCGAAACTGTCGCCAATGGAGTCAACGATCGCATCAGAGGTCAACGGATCGAATCAGTCTGGCTCAGTTTCAAACCGCAGACCTTTAAGACGCCGGCGGCGGAGATGTTGGAGTTGCTCGAGGGACGGCGAATTGAGCGGGTTCGGCGAGTTGGCAAGCATATCGTGTTCGATCTTGAAGGTGAGACACGGCCACCGTCCGAGCCAGGCAATGATGAAAAGCTGCAATGGATTGTTCATCTTGGCATGACCGGGAGGCTGCTGGTGTGCGAGCCGGAGGCACCTGTTCCACCGCATACTCATGCAATCCTGAAATTGAGCTCGGGAGGGGAGCTGCGATTCGTCGATGCTCGACGATTTGGTCGGCTGGCCATCCATCCGGTGCATGGCGAAGTGGAAGGATTTCGCGGTCCCGGACAAGAGCCCTTGTCGATTCCGGTCCAGGATTTCGTGAGGCTATTTCGGGGGCGAAGGCTTGCGATCAAGCTGGCGCTGCTGAACCAGAGTCTGCTGCATGGCGTGGGTAACATTTATGCCGACGAGAGCCTCTTTCGGGCTGGAATTCGTCCGAGACGTATGTCCGGACGATTGCGGCGAGCAGAATTGGAAAGGCTCCATGCCAGCGTTCAATCCGTTCTTCGCGAGGCGATCTCGCTGGGTGGATCCTCGGTTTCGGATTACGTGGATGCCGACGGAGTCGAGGGCTTCTTTCAGATGGAGCACAAGGTCTATCAGCGGACAGGTCAGCCTTGCCTGGTTTGCGGTACTCCGATCCGGAAGATTGTGATGGGTGGGCGGAGCACGCATTACTGCCCAAACTGCCAGCGATGAGGATCAGGTGTAGGCGCAATTTCGGGACCCAAACTATGATTTTATGAAGAATTGGGCCAGTCAAGTTCCAGAATCTGAAGACCAGACCTAATCTAGATCCATCTAAGTTACTCATTCTAATTAGATAACCATTTAGGCCCACCGATTGCCATTAGACAAAGTGCCAGCGATGCACCAGGCGCGGTCGAATTAAAGGCTGCCCTCAAGAATAGCTTCCGGTTGGAAGAGCGGTTTCCAAAGAGAAATGAGCCGCCAACCGGAGCAAGAAATATCCCGTAAGCCCGAGAGTCGGTTCTGATCGGCAGCCTATTGGGAACTAGATGAAGGTTTTACGGGAGGCCAGTGACTGGCCATTATGAGAGACCAGAATTCAAAAGCCTCCGGTGCGCCGGAGGCTTTTGTCATAGGTGGCGAATCCTTACAGATTCTGGTTCCCTTTTGAATTCCTGGAAGATGCGCTTGCATCCTTGACCACTTGCGGGTACTATTGAGTTTGCTCGTCGAGCGGCTGTAGCCAGCGCTTTCGCAGGTCCAATCCTCCTGAGTTCGATCGCTTGCTGCCGCTACCTAAAGAAGAGAGCGCTTCAACGACCACGTTTTCATCCTTAGCTCCCATCTTCCGGAAGTTTCAGGTGGTGGCTTGTGGTTAGGCCAAGAGAATCCTTCGATTTGAATTATTGTTGGTGGGCGCTGCCTGAAGCATGTCGAGTTTGCTTCCTTTCCAAGAAGCTGGGATGTGGCGGATCGCGCACGGAGTGCGCGGGGTAATACTGGCACGGGTTCGCCGGAGCTGGGACCGTCCGGACCGGGTAGGGATTGCCCGTCTCCGCGTAATACGTTTACTAATATGAATCCCGACTCCGCTTAGAGTTTTCCGGTCGTTTCAACGAGCATCAGCAGCACTCACGCCGGAGAAACGCTGCAACAAACGCAACGCACCAGGAAGTGCACGCATGACAACAGAACAAGAGCAGCCCCAGGCGGCAGCGCCGCCACCGCAGCAGGACCAGGCGGCACAGGGGCCCTCCCAAGGACATCGTCGCCGGAGACGCAGACGCAAAGGTCAATCCGGCAGCAACGCGGCCAAAGGGACAGTCCAACCCTCAGAACAACGGTCAGCCAGGCATTCAGGTCAACGCCCAGGCAGCTCCCTCGCACAAACAGAAGTCCTCAAACCAGGGCCGCTTCGCGCCAAAAAACAATCCCGGGAACGGTCAAAACGGGGGCGGATCGCGGCGAAAGAACAAGCAACGGCGCCAGCAGGTATTTGTGGGTCCCATGGACCACAGCTACCGCGTCGCGAACGGCAACATGGCTGATGGGCCTCCGTCGACGATCGAGTTTCGCAACGTGAACGGAAACCGAAACGGCAATGGATATCATCCGGAGCCGATCGTTCCAGAGCCGATGCCGATACCGGTCCGCGAGGACGCGCCAACCCGAATCTTCTTTTTCATTGAAGATTTGTTCTTTTTGGCGAAGATCCAGGAGACGGCGAAGAAGCTCGGCGTCAAGGTTGGATTCTTAAAGGCGGACAAGGACATCGTCGCCCGCCTCACCAACGTTCCCGAAGAAGAAAGGCCTTCGCTGATCGTCTTCGACCTGAATAATGCTGGAGCGAAACCGCTGACTTTGATCCCAAAGATCAAGGCCAAACTGAAGCGTGGAACCTCGGTGATCGGATTTCCTCTCTCACCTGCAGGGCGACCTGAAGGTGAAGGCGACGGAAGCGGGCTGCGACATGGTGATGCCGCGTTCGGCGTTCTCACAGAACTTGCCCAACCTTCTCCGGCGCCACGGCGTGGACGAGGAATTGGAAGCAATCGAAGCCTAGTGTGTTGACAGCGAGGATCTGGGCCGCAGGGTGCAGATCCCGCTCTGTCTCTGCTAGCCGGGCGGCCAGTGCATCGCTCTTCCTCCGAGCAGGTGCAAGTGCAGGTGATCGACCGTCTGTCCCCCATCCGGCCCGGTGTTAATCACAATTCGATAGCCACCGCTGAGGCTTTCGCTGCGCGCGATCTGCTGCACGAGCGCGAGCAGATGGCCTAGGAGTGGCTTGTCTTCATTTCCGTCAGCTTCGGCAAGCGAGCCGATGTGCCTTTTGGGAACCACGAGTATGTGCGCGGGCGCTTGCGGATTGATATCGCGAAAGGCGATCGCCTGATCGTCCTCGAAGACTTTCTTGGCTGGAATCGCGCCGCTCACGATCTTGCAGAACAAGCAATCCATTGATTAGATTCCCCTTCTATTTGGAGGTTTCAGGCAGTCGAACGCAGCGGCGCTTTCCGGGCGAGCTAGACCGTGGCCAGAGAAGCGGTCGGCGCAGCTGCGTAGACTGGCCGCTTTTGCGCGCCGATTGTGACAAGCTCCCATGCTCCGCGATCTCGCATGAGACGCGAGACGAGGCTGGTGTGCATTGCATGTCCGGCTCGCTCAGCGATTACGCGACCGAGAATATGATGGCCGGCCAAGGCGAGGTCGCCGACGAGATCCAGGATTTTGTGACGGACGAATTCGTTTGTGAAGCGGAGCGGACCGTTCTGTACACCCTGGCTGGTCAGGACAATCGCGTTTTGCTCACTGACGCCGCGAATCAGGCCCATATCGCGGAGCTTTTGTTCGTCCTCGCGAAAGCCGAAGGTGCGGGCCGGCGCAATCTCGGTGCCGTAGGTGCCATGGGATAGATCGAGTTCAAAGCCTAATTTCCCGATGGGCCGGGGAAAATCGATGTTGTAGGAGATGCTGTAACCGTCGCCTGGATAGAGGCCGATAAACTTGTCGTTTTCGCGGACTTCAAGCGGCTTGAGGATGCGGATGTACTCGCGGCGGCGGCGCTGCGTCTTGATGCCTGCCTCGCGAAAGGCCTGCACATAGGGCAGAGCGCTGCCATCGAGAATGGGAAGCTCGAGGTTGTCGATCTCGACGATCACATTGTCGATCCCCATGCCGATCAGGGCGGAGAGCAAGATGCTCAGTGGTAGAAATTAAGACGCCCTTGCGCATGAGGCTCGTGGCATAGCTGACCTTTGCGACATTGCGCCCGGTCGCTTCGATCTCAAAATTGTCAAGGTCTGTGCGGCGAAAGATGATTCCCGAACCTGCGGTAGCTGGGAGCAAGCGGAGGTTCGCGGGGGCGCCGCTGTGAAGACCGATTCCGGAGAATTCAATTGCCGAGGCGAGTGTATGTTCCTGATGCGTAGTGTCGCTCAAACAGATGTCCTTGCCCATGAATTTGGGCATACCGTCATAGACTACTGAAAAGGGAACAAAGTTTGGGTGTGTCTTAATTGACACAGTTTGATCGTGAGAACCTGATCCATAAAGATATGAGAATCGCATGAAGATCACGAAGGAGAGCGAAATCTCGGAACTCTCGGTCAGAGATTTGCAGCAGGCGGCAAGATTCCGGCAAACGGAGACGCTGGATTTGCTACGCAGGCTGGTTGAGATCGAATCTCCCAGTGCGGACAAGGCCGCCGTCGATCGATGCATGCAGCTTGCGGCAGAGGCTGGCCGGGAGACTGGGGGTAAGGTCCGCTGGCATAGGCAGAAAATGTATGGCGACGTGCTGGAGGTTCGCTTTCCTGCAGAGCGCGGCGCAGCCGCACCGAAAACAACCCCTGCTGCTCCTAGGGCATTTGGACACTGTTTGGCCTGTGGGGGCTCTGGCGAAGATGCCGTTCAAGACCAGGAGCGGCCGGATATTTGGGCCGGGAGTGTTGGATATGAAGGCTGGCGTGGCAATGGCGCTCTCGGCGTTGCGACTTCTCAAAGAGCGCCGCGCGTTGACACGACCGGTAGTTCTTCTGCTGAACAGCGAGGAAGAGATCGGAAGCCCCGTCTCGCGTCCGATCACTGAGGCGTTGCCAAAGCATGTGAGGCCGTCTTTGTGTTGGAGCCGGGCCAGGGCGCCGATGGAGCGTACAAGACGTCACGCAAAGGCACAGGCGACTACATCGTGCGAGTCACCGGAGTAGCGGCGCATGCCGGAGTGGATTTCGCAAGCGGCCACAGCGCCGTGCTCGAACTGGCGCGACAGATTGAGAAGATTGGATCGTTTACCGGGGTCGAGACAGGCTTAACCGTGAACCCCGGCGTCATTGGCGGAGGAACGTTGCCCAATGTCATCGCAGCCGAGGCGTGGGCCCATGTAGATTTCAGGTTCGCCAAGGCCTCGCATGCAAAAAAGATAGAACGGATGTTTCGCGGATTGCGTCCAATAGACAAAGGCTGCAGGGTTGAGGTCATTGGCGGAGTCAATCGTCCGCCGATGGAACGGACTAAGGGTACGGCTAAGCTGTTTGCACAAGCCGCAACATTGGCTAGTGAACTGGGTTTTGAGTTGCAAGAAGCGACGACCGGTGGAGGATCCGACGGCAACTTTACATCGGCCATCGGGGTTCCAACGCTGGACGGCATGGGAGCGGTTGGTGAAGGGGCCCATGCGAGCAACGAATCGATCCTGATCGAGCATCTAGCTCCCAGGACCGCGCTACTCGCGGCGATGATCGCGAAGTTGTGAGGTACCGATGCTGAAAGCGGTGGAATTCGGGCTTCTGGCGGTCTCGTTACTGGTGATCCTGGGGCTGATCGTGGTTGGTCCCGGCGCATACTCGCGCACCCGTGAAGACGGTGAGCTGGAGATCGAAGCGGAAACCAAGTCCGCGAATCCGACGAAGATTTAAGGGAGCTTCGGGGCAGAACTTCCCGCTTCCTGAAGGCCCGCTCCTTCGAGCATTTCCGCGACTCGAGCGAGAGGCAGTCCAACGACATTGAAATAACAGCCCTCGATACGCGGAATCCAGCGTGCCGCATGGCCTTGGATGGCGTAGGCTCCCGCTTTGTCCATCGGCTCTCCGGTCGCGATGTAAGCGGCGATTTCATTTTCGGAGATTTCTCGCATGGTGACTGCAGTGGTCTCGGCGGAGATCTGCCTCTGGTCCCCGGAAATGAGGCACACCCCGGTGATGACATGGTGAGTGCGGCCGGAGAGCAGGCGCAACATGCGGCCAGCGTCTTTGGCGTCGACGGGCTTCCCGAGGATCTCTTCGGGAGTCACGACGATGGTATCGGCTCCGAGGACGAGGAACTTGTCCTCTGGTGAAGCATGGCTCAACTCATCGAAAACAAATTGCGCTTTTTCCTGCGCGAGGCGGGTGACGAAGGCGGTTGGGTCTTCGTTGGGGCGGCGTTCTTCGCTGACGTTTGCGGGGATTACCTTGAATTCGTAGCCAGCCTGGGTGAGGAGTTCTTTGCGGCGGGGCGAGGCTGAGGCTAAGACGATCATTGGGTTCATTGTGACTAAGAGGAAGGCTCGGTTGTTGTTATGGGTTGGTTTCGTAAGTTAAAAAAGACAACTCAGAGCGATCCGATCCTATTCGCAGAATCCAACTCTGGAGTCGCTGTGACAAACGCTAGGACACGCTCGCGCACGCTGGGGATATGTTGCGGCAGCGGGAGCGTGCTTCCCTCTTCGATGAGCGGGATGAGCTTGTCGAATTCGGGGCCGGAGTGGGAGCCGGTTAGGGCGATCCTTACTGGATGAAATAGCTCTTTGCCTTTCACTCCGGTTTCGGTCTTGATTTCGTTCATCCATGCTTTGAATTGCTCGGCGGTGACTGGCGTTGAATCTGCTCTGACAAGCTCAGCGAGCGCATTGAGGACTTTCTGCGAGCTTTCCGTTGCGAGGAGCTCGGCGTTTTCCCGGTCGATCTTTGCAGCTACGGGGTCGTGTCGAAAGACGAAGCGGGTCTTCTCGGGTAGTTGATCGAGACGATCGACCGCTGGGATGAAGAGAGCGAGCAGTTTTGCAAACCAGGTTGCTGTTGCGGTGGTCGACTCCGAAGGGAGCAATCCCGCAGCCACAAAATATGGCCATGCAAGATCGGTTATGCGCGCCGGATCGACGAGCTTCAGATAGTGGCGGTTAAGCCAGTTGAGCTTGTCGAAGTCGAAGACTGCGGGTGAGGCAGTCACGCGCTCGATCTTGAATTCCTTGATCAGCTCTTCGGGTGTGAATGTTTCGCGGAGGCCGCCCTCGGCGCCCCAGCCGAGGAGCGCGAGGTAGTTCACCAGCGCCTCGGGCAGGATGCCCATCTCGCGGAAGCTGGCGATCGAGGTAGCGCCGTGGCGTTTGGAGAGGCGTTCGCGATCAGCGCCGAGGATGGTTGAGAGATGGGCGAACTCGGGGACCTTCCAGCCGAAGGCCTCGTAGATTGCGACCTGCTTGGGGGTGTTGGAGATGTGGTCATCGCCGCGGATGACGTGGGTGATCTCCATGAGGGCGTCGTCGACGGTGACTACGTAGTTGTAGACGGGAACGCCAGCGGAGGCTCCGCTGGCGGAGCGGACGAGTACCGGGTCGCTGACCGAGTCGGCGGCGAACTCCACATCGCCGCGGACGATGTCGTGGAAGCGTAGCGGACGGTTGGGGATTGCGAGGCGAACGGCGAAGTGTTCGCCGGAGGCGGAGCGAGCGGCGCTCTCGGCGGCGGGAATGGCGAGGCATCTGCGCGAATAGATCTGCTGGCGATGCTCGGCTGCGGCTTGCTTGCGCTCGGCCTCCAATTCTTCCGGCGTGCAGAAACAGCGGTAAGCCTTGCCTTGGGCTAGCAGCTGCTCGGTGTGCGTGCGATAGATGTCGAGGCGCTCGGATTGGCGATAGGGGCCGTGCGGGCCGCCGCCCGCTCCGCTCAATTCCGGGCCTTCATCCCATGCGAGGCCCATCCATTGCAAGTCCTGCATCAACTGAACTTCGTGGCGCTCTTCACTTCGCTCGAGATCGGTGTCTTCGATGCGAAGGATGAAGTCTCCGCCGGTGTGGCGGGCGAAGAGCCAGTTGTAGAGGGCGGTGCGGGCGTTGCCTACGTGGAGCAGCCCGGTAGGCGATGGCGCGAAACGGACGCGCGTCTTGGTGTTCGACATGATGACTATCTTGATCTTATCGCGGTGTCTCTTAGCTGAAGTGCTGCCAGCCTTTTGCTAGCAGTTCGCTGCCGGGCTGGTTATGACCTGACAGGGTCACGACCGGCGCTTCCTTGCGTCTTTTTCTCATCCTGCCGATCGAGTGAATCGTGACTCCGCCGATGCGCCTTGGGATTTTCGTTTTCGGCGGAGCGGTGAAGAGGAGCTCGTAGTCCTCGCCGCCGTGGAGGGCGAGGTCAAGCGCGAAGGGCGTCCAGCCAGCGGCCTCTGCTAGATGTGCCATGGGATGTACTGGCACCGCAGCGGAATCGATCTGGGCGGCGAGGTTGGATCCTTCGCAGAGGTGGTGCAGGTCGGTGGAGAGTCCGTCGCTGATGTCGATGCAGGCGGAGGCGAGATGACCGGTCGCGAGTTTGCGCCCAACCTCGATGCGCGGCTCGGGGTAGAGGTGGGGCTGTCCTGGCGCGGCGGTTTTCAATGCCGCGAACTTTCGGGGATTTCGTTCGAGTGCGAGCAGCTGGGCCGCCGCGCCGCCCAATCCGGTTCCGGTGACGTAGATCAGGTCGCCTGCTTGTGCGGCGGAACGCAAGAGGGCACGTCCGCGCTTCACTCCGCCGATAAGCACGATGTCGGCGGCGACCAGACTCGCGTTACCCAGCGAGGGGGATTCGGCGGTGTCTCCGCCGGCGAGTGGAACTTGCACTCCATCAGCAAGCGTGAGCAGGCCGTCGAAGAAGCGGCTTACCCAGCTTGGCTGGCCTCGACGGCCAATAATGAGGTCGCGGGGCACGGAGAGCGAGAGAAACGCGGCGATCGGACGCGCTCCCATTGCGGCTAGGTCGCTCAGACCGCGCGCCAGGCAGCGGTGACCGACCGACTCGGGCGGATGCCAGTCTCGGCGAAAATGGACGTTTTCGAGGGAAAAGTCGGTGGTTACGGCGATTTCTTCGCCGGCAGCGGGGCATAGCAGGGCGCAGTCGTCGCCGATCCCGAGGCGGAGTTCACGGCTGGCTCTGCTACTCCTCGCGCGAAGAGAGGAAATCAGCGCCAACTCTCCATAGGGGTGGATGGCTTGCCGTTTTGCCGGTTTGTGATCAGATTTCAACGTTTCATCGGTGCTTCGTTAGGCGATCGACCGGAAAATTGAAGAAACTTTAATACCTCTTTGAATCCTTTTAACCCTCGACTTTCATTGACCCTCAACCGTCACTCTGTTAGCGTCTTGAAAGCGCCCTTTCAGAGGGAACCAGCCCGCGAAAAAATCGCTTTGGCTGCGTTGAGCGGTTCGAAAAGCTCATCACCACGGAAGTCGAGAAGCCGATTGCGCAATCGCTATTACATCATCTTTGTCGCGCGCGAGCAGGACGGTCGAGTCCGCAAGATTCCAATTCCACTTCATTACGCCTACGTTTTCGTAGCCGCAGCTGTCGTTGGCGCGTTTACGCTGACGGGAATGGCCGGGTCTTATACCCGCATGCTGCTCAAGACCTCTCATTTCAACGAGGTCCGCTCCCAGCGTGAGGCGCTGCGCAAAGACTATCTGGCGATGGAGCAGGTGGCGCACCAGAAGGACATCCAGGCGGCGTCGCTGGGTTCGCTGGCCAGCGAGGTGAGCGCGTTGTACGGCCTCACCCAGAGCCGGCTGAGCGGGGCGAAGCATGGGAGCGCGCGGGTTGAGGCGGCAGGGACGACCAGCGACCCAGATTCGCTGAGCGATCAGAGCTATCACCAATCGTTAGATGAGTTTACGTCACTGCGCGCTACGGCGCTTTCGGGCCGCTTGTCCACTCCGTTTCCCAGCCGAGCTTTTTCCTCCGACAGCAACTGGCTGAGCGGTGGGGGGTGGATAGGGACCTCGGATGCTCCGTCGATCTGGCCGGTTGAGGGGAAGGTAACGAGCTCTTTTGGCGAGCGCGACGATCCGTTTAATGGGGAAGGCGCCTTTCATGCCGGAGTCGACATTTCGGCTGGTTTTGGCGAGCCGATCCACGCGACCGCCGATGGCATCGTGGAGTTTGCTGACAAGACGAGCGGCTATGGGCGCGAAGTCATCATCGATCACGGCCATGGCGTGAAGACCGTTTATGGCCACATGTCGGGCTTTGCGATCACTACTGGCGACGAGGTCCGGCGCGGACAGGTGATCGGCTATATCGGAATGTCGGGCCGCAGCACTGGGCCGCATGTTCACTATGAAGTTCGGATTCAGAATGTTCCCGTCAACCCGCACAAGTATTTGCGCATGACGATGGACCAGTTGGCTACGGCGAGTGCCAAGCCTGGCGATTCGCCGGGTAGTGGCGGCGGGTTTTAGGACCCCAAGACACTTAGTTCATGGTCTTTGACCGACTTCATTTGCATTGATTAGGCCGCCAAGAATGGCGGCCTTCTCATTGGTTGGTGACCATTTCCGAGATGCCAATTAGTGGCCGGTGGCTGCGCCGCCGCCTCCGACGTAGGTGACGTGCCAGATCGACCGGGTGCCGTCGTCGGTGACGAAGAGCGATCCGTCCGGGGCGACGGCAACGCCGACGGGGCGGCCCCAGACATCTCCAGTGGGGGTGACGAATCCTGTCAGGAAGTCTTCGTATTCTCCTGTGGCTTTGCCGTCTTTGACGGGAACCATGATGACTTCATATCCGGCACGTTTCGATTTGTTCCAGGAACCGTGTTCGGCGGCGAAGATTTGTCCCTTGTAGGAGGCGGGAAATTCCGAGCCTTCGTAGAAGGTCATTTCCAGCGAAGCGAAGTGCGGCTGGAGCAGGACATCCGGCACCGTGACCCTTCCCAGCAATTCGGGATGCTTGCCGGCGAGGCGAGGGTCCTGATTGCTGCCCATGTAGTACCAGGGCCAACCATAGAAACCGTCCTCCTTGACGTGGGTGATGTAGTCGGGGACGAGGTTGTCGCCGAGGGCGTCGCGCTCGTTGACCGAGCACCAGAGCTCGCCGGTCTCCGGCTGGATGGCCTCGCCGACGCAGTTGCGGATACCGGATGCGTACACCTTGATGAATTTGCCCTCCGGGGTGAACTCCAGCAGGTCGGCGCGATGGAATTCCTCGGGATGGGTGTCGGGGTCGTCGACGTTGGAGTGAGAACCGACGGAGACGAACATGAGCTTGCCGTCCGGGGAGAAGACGATGTCGCGGGTCCAGTGGCCACCACCGCGCAGGCGTCCGCCGCCGGGAAGGTCGGTGAGCTTTTCGGCGGGGCCGCTGGCCTTCAGATCGCCGTTCTTGTAGGGAAAGCGGACGACGCTATCGGTGTTACCGATGTAGAGCCACTGCGGATTCGGTCCCAGCGGGTAGAAGGCGATGCCGAAGGGTTGTGCCAGGCCGGTCGCGTAAACGCTGACCTCTTTTGGTTTGCCGCTGGCATCGACGCCGCGGAAGACGCGGATCTTGCCGGTGTCCGGCTTGCGGTCGACTTCGCTATCGGCGACGAAGAGGTCTCCGTTGGGAGCGAAGCGGATGAGACGGGGTTCGTCCATGCCGGTGGCGTATTGCTCAACCTTGAAACCCGCCGGGGCTTTAGGCCAGGCGTCGGCTGGTTTGGGGACTAACTTGGGCCCGTTGTCGACCGACTGGGTGGCGTAGGGCGCGGGGAGATCGGCAACAGTGATCTTGCGACGAGTTCCCGGGGATTCCTGAGAATAGTCAGTAAACGCTGCCTTGCCGGTAATGGCGGGCTGGCCTTGAGGGCCGTCTGCCCAGAGACAAGGAGTCCCGGAGGCAATAAGAGTCAGTGTTGCAAGCGCAAGGTGGCGTCTCGACGGCATTTACATCCTCCGGGCGGGGACTTTCTATTCTCGTTGGACGCTGAATCGGTTTACCGGGTTGAATTAATTTTTGCTTGCAACTTTGTCGTCAATTAGGGCGTGTTGGACCGGTCGTCCGGCGGCAGGGCGAGCTTTTGCAGCAGGCCAAGGGGGATTGTCGCCGTCAGCACCGCCCGGTCGCTGTGGTGCTCGATTTCCACGCTGTCGAGTAGAGTCTTGGTGTCGGGATTGGCAACGGCGTTCGGCAGTACGCTCTCGGCGGTCTTGGCTACGCTGAGCAATGCCTCGATGGAGTCGGCGGAGACCGTGGCTGCGGGACCGTTGGGAGCGATCTCCTCGATTCTGAGGCGCAGCGCGCCAGTCCAGCGCAGCGACCCGATGAACATTGCATCGACGCTGAGCGGAATCCGGAGGCCGAAGAAGTTCAGGTCATCGCCCATGCCGGCAGCGAGTTTGCCCATGCCCCAGGCGAGCGAAAACAGCGGAACTTCTTTGTAGTGCTGGGCGAGGAGCGAGTTACCGGAAAACGGCAGGAAGGCGGTGCGCTGGCGGTCGAGGATCGAGTGGATCTGCTCAGCTGTCGGAGCATTGGAGACGGCGACCGTCTGCGAGTCGAGGATGACGACGCGGTCGGTTCGTCCCTCGACGGCGATGTTGTATATGTCGTGGCCGCCATAATGTTCCTGGGATTGTGCTTTGCTCGCGAGATAATCGGCCAGACGCTGGCGGTCGAATTTGCCGACGAAGATACTGGAAAAGGCTACGGGCCCGTTCGGCCCGAGAGGGTTGGCCATGAGATGTGTGGCGAGGGCGGCCTGGTTAAGATCGCGCTCGAACTCGATGCCGGTTGCATCGATAAAGGCCTGGTAGTCCGGATCGTGCTTGACGGGATGGGCGTCGAAGTGGGTCGCTGCCCGCATGGGGCTTGCGTCGATGTAGATGATGCCATCTGATTCGGGGAGAAGTCTGGCAGCGCGCGGCGGCGCGTTTTTGCTCAAGAAGAATAGGCCGACGATCAGCAGGACAACCAGCCCCGCAACGGCGAACGCCACGATTGTCGGCCTGCCGGGTGCAAGGAACCGACCCTTGCCAGCCATTGGCGCAACCGTGTTTTCTCCGACCTCAGTCATGATGAGAACCTACCACAATGAATCCCGCTTCGGACTTAACAGGACGGGATCTGATCGTGCGGGACGGGACAGCCACCGCTCCGTAACTTTGATGCAATGTCCGGCATCCTACCGCCGGAGGATGTACAAACTATGGACAAGTTCGCGCTCTGGGCACAACTCGAAGCAAAACCCGGCAAAGAGGCGGAAGTCGAAGCTTTTCTGAAGTCTGCCCAGCCGCTGGCGATGCAAGAGGCGGGTACCACCACCTGGTATGCCTTGAAGATCGGCCCTTCGAAGTATGGGATCTTCGATACGTTTGCTGATGAGAACGGCCGCAATGCCCACTTGACCGGAGACATAGCGAAGGCACTGTTCGCGCGGGCAGAAGAGCTATTTGCGAAGGCCCCGGAGATTGATAAGCCGGAGATCCTGGCGGCGAAGGCTCCTGGCGCCTGAATCAAATTGAGGCGAGATCCGGGGCTCTACGGCGAGTCCTCTGAGAATTTGGATCTGCGAACTAGCAGAGAAACCATAGCTCAATTCTTCGCGCTGCACACCGCGATGGACGGGCCCTGGCTTTGGACGTGGCTTCATTGCGGGCCGTCCTTCCCTGTGATAATCTTGGTATTCGTGGCCTTGGCGCGACGCAGCTTTGGTGCGTCTGTCAGAGTTGCGAAACGGTGATGCAATCGGGCTGGCGTAGCTCAGCTGGTAGAGCATCTGATTTGTAATCAGAGGGTCGCAGGTTCAAATCCTGTCGCCAGCTCCACGAACTGCCAGCGCCGGGATGCTTTGGTTGTTACGTAGGGAGAATTGCCCGCAGGCATCCGCCCATCGCAGTGACTCCAACGCCAACTAAATTTGATCTCCTGGATTTCTGACAGGTTCGTATTTTGGCTGGACGGTTTGAGCGAGGACGGAATTTGCGGTAAATGTGCACAGGTGGCCGAGTGGTTAATGGCAGCAGACTGTAAATCTGCCACTCATCGAGTTACGGAGGTTCGAATCCTCCCCTGTGCACCAGTTATTTGGAGCGGCTCGGATGCGGAAGTCGATGTCGAGGGCGACGAAGAAGTGGATTTCGCTCGCGATTCTGGCCGGGCTGGCTGGGTTGGCGTGGACAACGATGGAGCCGGGCAAGATTCGGCTGGTCGTGCTGGTATTGATTGCAAGTTTTGCGCTGCGCATCGTGCTCACGGCTTCGGCTTCGCGATACGATGATTAGCAGGGCTGATGTAGCTCAGTCGGTAGAGCACTCCCTTGGTAAGGGAGAGGTCGTCGGTTCAATCCCGATCATCAGCTCCAGATTTGGAAGGTGGTTTGGGCCAGCGAGGCGAGTCTGAAACGAGGACAGCCTTCTGGCCTTGTGTTGCGTCTTTGGGTTGTACAGGCGGGAGTAACTCAGTGGTAGAGTCACAGCCTTCCAAGCTGTTGGTCGCGGGTTCGATTCCCGTCTCCCGCTCCAGATTGGGTTTGTGGGCCGGGCGATTGGGTCCGGCGAAGTAAGAAGAACGAGACGGTGGGAATGTTTGAGCAGGCAACGCTTCCGGTGCAGGATGAGAAGACCTTCGCCGAAGTTACCCAGGCATTAGAAGCAGCGTTTTCGGCCCGGAGTGTAGAGGATTTTCTGCACCGGGTGAAGCGGGCCGGCTTACGGGCGCGGGATTTTGAGGGCGTTCTCGGCAAGGGACTGCTGGGCAAGGATGTTCCGATCCGGTATGGAGCATTGGGGAATGGCGACCGGGGCCAGATTCGCGAGAAGTATTTGAGGCTGGTCGAGCAGGTTGCTCCGGAGCTGCGGGCGCGGTTTTTGAAGGTTTACGCGTATTACTGAGTAATCGCGAACTGCTACGAGTTTGAGTCAAGGATCAAGAGTCAGGAAATAAAGGGGACGGTATGGCGAAGGAGAAGTTTGACCGGTCGAAGCCGCATGTGAACGTGGGGACGATTGGACATATTGATCATGGGAAGACGACGCTGACGGCGGCGATTACGAAGGTATTGTCGAAGCACAACCCGAACATCAAGTTCCGCATCGTTCGACACGATCGACAATGCACCGGAAGAGCGGGAGCGCGGGATCACGATCGCGACCGCGCACGTTGAGTACGAGACCAAGAACCGGCACTATGCGCACGTCGATTGCCCGGGCCACGCCGACTACATCAAGAACATGATCACCGGTGCGGCGCAGATGGATGGCGGCATTCTCGTCGTTGCGGCGACCGATGGACCGATGCCGCAGACCAAGGAGCACGTTCTGTTGGCGCGCCAGGTTGGCGTGCCCAGCCTGGTTGTGTTTCCTGAACAAGTGCGATGCGGTGGACGATCCGGAGCTGATCGACCTGGTCGAGATGGAAGTTCGCGAGCTGCTGTCGAAGTATGAGTTTCCGGGCGACGATGTGCCGGTGATTCGCGGCTCGGCGCTGGGCGGATTGAACGGCGAGGCGGAGTGGGAAGCGAAGATTGACGAGCTGATGGAGGCGGTCGACAAATATGTTCCTCTTCCGGCGCGTGCGATCGATCAGCCTTTCCTGATGCCGATCGAAGATATTTTCTCGATCTCGGGGCGTGGCACGGTTGTGACCGGCCGTATTGAGCGGGGCAAGATCAAGGTGGGCGAGGAAGCGGAGATTGTGGGCTTCCGCGACACGCGCAAGACGGTTGTGACCGGCGTTGAGATGTTCAAGAAGCAGCTGGACGAAGGTCTGGCGGGCGACAATGCCGGACTTCTTCTGCGCGGTATTGCGAAGGAAGACGTGGAGCGCGGCATGGTGTTGGCCAAGCCGGGCTCGATCAAGCCGCACACCCAGTTCAAGGGCGAGATTTACGTATTGTCGAAGGAAGAAGGTGGGCGTCACACTCCGTTCTTTAACGGGTACCGTCCGCAGTTCTACTTCCGCACCACGGACGTGACGGGAACGGCGAAGCTGCCTGAGGGCACGGAGATGGTGATGCCGGGAGACAATGTGTCGCTCGAGATCACGTTGCATACTCCGGTGGCGATGGAGAAGGGTCTTCGGTTTGCGATTCGTGAAGGCGGGCGTACCGTCGGCGCGGGCACGATTACTGACATTATTAAGTAAGTGGTCAGCGTTTGCCTGGCGCCAGCGAGCGAATCATCAATTTGGCGGTTTTAGATCACCGGACGCGAATTCCGGGATCGGTTAGGATAAGAGATGCGCGAAATAGTGACATTGCAGTGTCCTGTGTGCAAGGAACGCAACTACTCGACGACGAAGAACAAGAAGACCACGACTGGCCGGCTTGAGTTCTCGAAGTTCTGTAATCGTTGCCGCAAGCACACCGACCACAAGGAAACGAAGTAAGAACAGTCTTCAGTAGCCAGTAGTCAGTGATCAGTTTTTGGTGAGTGTAGCGCTCCTTCAGAAATGAAGACTGACCGCCGACAACTGTTTTAGGGGCGTAAGCTCAACGGTTAAACTGGCGGTCTCCAAAACCGCACTTCTCGGTTCGAATCCGAGCGCCCCTGCCAGTTCTGTAGTATCGGCGTCGGACGAGATCGACGCCGGTGGAATTTGAATGAACGCGACGTGGGAACGCTTGCCGGCGAGTTGCCGACGGTGTTTTCGATAAGGAAGTTTTTATGGCGAAGGCGCTAGCACCCGCAAACGATGATGTTGTCAGCAAGCCGCAAAGCAAGCCGACGAGTTCTATTGCTCCGGTTCCCGGGCAACTCACTGGGGGCTTTACACGGCTGCGGGATTTCCTTCAGGACGTCCGCGGCGAGATGCGGAAAGTGGTCACGCCCTCCCGCAAGGAAGTGCAGTCCACGACTGTGGTAGTGCTGGTGACGGTCTTCGCATTTGCCGGATACTTCTATCTGGTGGATTCGATCCTCGGCCGCGGCATTCAAGTGGTGTTGCACTGGATGGGTGCCGGACAGTGATGGCAGTGGCATTGAATGAAATGAATGGGGCATCGATGGCGGAAGAAGTGGTAGGCGCGGGAGCCGAAGGCGAAAGTCCCGAAAAGCTTGGCCCACCGGCCAACGCGAATTTCAAGTGGTACATCATCCACGCGTATTCGGGCTTTGAGCGCAAGGTGCGCGAGTCGCTCGAGGGGCGCATCGAGGCGTTCGGCCTGCAGAACCGGATCGGCCGCATCATGATCCCGACCGAGCCGGTCAGCGAGATCGTGAACGGCAAGAAGCGGACCATCGAGCGGGTTTTCCTGCCGGGCTACGTTCTCGTGGAGATGGACCTCGACAACGACCTTTGGCATGTAATCAAGAACACGCCGCGGGTCACGGGATTTCTTGGCACTGGCGACAAACCGGTCGCGCTGAGCGAGGAAGAAGTCGGTTCGATTCTCTTCCGCGCCGAGACCTCTAAGGAGAAGCCGCGGCTCAAGATCAAGTTCGAGAAGAACGAATCGGTCCGCATCACCGATGGGCCATTTGCGAACTTCAACGGCGTGGTCGACGAAGTCAACGAAGACCGCGAGACCGTCAAGGTGATGGTGACGATCTTCGGGCGCTCGACCCCGGTCGAACTCGAGTTCAGCAAGGTCGAGAAAGTAGCTTAAGAGCGCTGCGGTAGTTCCAATGCGGTCATCGCTGGAACTGCAGATCCTTCGCTTCGCTCAGGATGACAGAGATTCAGTAGAAAGGTATTTGAAATGGCACCGAAGAAGATCCAAACACTCGTCAAGCTGCAGATTGAGGCCGGCAAGGCCACTCCAGCTCCCCCGGTCGGCCCGGCGCTCGGTCAGGCGCAGGTTAACATCATGGAGTTCTGCAAGCAGTTCAACGCCCGCACCCAGACTAAGGAGATGGCTGGACTTACCATCCCGGTCGTCATCACCGTCTACGTGGACCGCAGCTTCACTTTCATCACCAAAACGCCGCCGGCGCCTGTGCTGCTGAAGAAGGCCGCCAACCTGGCCAAGGGATCAGGGGTGCCGAACAAGACCAAGGTGGGGACTGTGACCGAGAAGCAAGTCCGCGAGATCGCCACCCAGAAGATGCCCGACCTGAACGCCGCTTCGATTGACGCGGCGGTCAAGAGCATCAAGGGCACGGCGCGGTCGATGGGCATCGACGTCGTCGCTTAGAAAGGTTTCCCGGAAATAGGAGAGGCCAGCCACACTTTCGTGTGGCCGGCCTTTTTTGCTATGGAATGATTTATTTCATTGCGACTTCGACGGTCGCTTCTTGTGGCGTATTCACTGTCGCTGTCATCTCTGCGGGTCTGAGGTGAAAGTCGATTTCACTGTGAGTGCTCGTTCCCGCAAGAAAAACCCGCTTCAGATAAAGTTTTCCGAAGTACCGAAAGAACACGAGTCGGCTGTTGGTTTGAACCACTTGTCCGTATTCGGGGCGGATCAACAGCATCTGTGTTTTTTCAGTCTGAACATTTTGTAAATACATCGTGTGGTCGGAGAGCAGCTGGACCCTGTAATGGCCAGCCGGAATGTAGTGGTGGGCGGCGACGAAGCCGAATGGGATCGTGGCCGTCGCGGTGTTTTGCGCTGGCGCACTCGAGGCTACACTGAGTAGTCCGGTAAGCAAGCAAAGGGCAAGAAACATGCGGATTATGGTTGTAGCTTGGCGTTTCATGGTAGACCTCCTTATCGGATTGCGGGTCCCATTGCCCGGCACCCGTGTCTGATGGTTCTTACTTTGCACCTTGGCCCGATTTCCTACCATGCATTGGAGATCACTTCGCGATCAAACAGGTGTCCTGTTTGAGGCGTATGATGAATAAGGACTTAGTTGACGCTATGCAGTGGCGATCGCCTTCTGCATTGTCGAATGCATGGTGCTAAACTCCCCGGCAAGAGGAAGCAGAGGGGTGGGAACGTGGCATCCTCTGTCAACCCGAACGGTCACTGGCGCTTCGGAGTGTATGAAGTCGACGCGCGCAATGGGGAAGTGCGTCGCGGCGGAACGCTAATCAAGCTCCGCGAACAGTCGTTCTGCATCCTGGTCCATCTGCTGGAACATCCTGGCGAACTGGTTACGCGCGAGGATCTGCGCCGGGCTCTGTGGCCTTCCGACACTTTTGTTGATTTCGACCACAGCTTGAATACGGCAGTGATGAAGCTGCGCGAGGCGCTGGGCGACTCGGCAGAGACTCCTCTGTATATTGAGACGATTCCGAAGCGGGGATACCGCTTCGTTGCTCCGGTATCACAGCCGGGTGATTCGCAGGTCGCGGTTCCTCCTTCAGATAGTCGTTCGGCAGCTCAATCTGCCCACGGCACTGTCGAAGGGAAGGATGAGAAGTCAGGCGACTATGGGCCAGTTGAACCGGCGCCCGCGGGGGTTCTCAATACAGCTCACCGGCGGGCTTGGCCAGGCGCCCTGATCGGACCCCTTCTCCTGATCGTCCTTGTTGCGGGGATTTTGTGGCGTTCTTCGCGGGAGGGACCGCATCAGGCCACCGAGCACCGAGTCACGTCAAACCCACCCGACGCGCCGGTTCGGTTCGCGGTCGTTTCTCCCGACGGCAAGTACGTCGCGTATTCGGACCCTACCGGACTTTACCTGCGCCAGATTTCCAACGGAGAAACCCACCGTTGGGATTTGCCGAAGGACTTCGTTGCCTGTCCAAACAGCTGGTTTCCGGACGGTGCCCACCTTCTTGTGACGCGCTGTGAGGGTGCTGATCAGGTGCCTGGCCTCTGGAAGCTTTCACTCTTAACGGGAACTCCACTCAAACTTATGGACAAGGCAGCCGCCGGATTGGTTTCTCCGGACGGCTCCCGTATCGCCTATCTGTCAGAACTACCGTCAGGCAGCGAACTCTGGCTGATGAATGCCGACGGCGCAAATCCACGAAGAATAGCCGCGCCCGATAAGCCACCTGACTCTCTATGGAACTGGATCTACCCCCTAGCCTGGTCACCGGCCGGGCGGCGGATTGCTTACTTAGAATGCCATCGCGACGTCGCGCCTGACCCTGCCGAAGGGCTGTGCTCCTTGCGAACCCAAAACGCTGGCGGCGGCGACCTGACCATCCTCTCCGACGATCCGGGGATTAGGCCGGCCCTCTACTGGGCCTCTGATGGGCGCATCTTCTACGCATATTCTGGAGACCCTGGAGGCGAACGCAACGATCAGGATGTCTATTCGATCCGGGTTGACGAACGTACTGGAAAGGCGGTGGGCTCTCCACTACAAGTGACGAAAGGTCAGGGGCGGGTTGGTGATCTGAGTGCCAATTCGGATGGGAAGCGCCTCGTTTTCACCCGACAAAACACAGCAGACCAGGTCTTCATCACTGAAATTGAAGCCGATACCAACCGATTACAATCACCTCAACACCTGACCCTGGATGCAAACGGCAATGTGCCCTCGGCGTGGACCTACGACAGCAAGGCTGTCCTGTTTGTCTCGAATCGGAACGGTAGGTGGACCATCTTCAAACAAGCCATCGACGAGACGACTGCGGATGTTCTTGTTGAAGGGCATGGTCTCTACCTGCCGCGGCTAAGCCCGGATGGATCGCAGGTCCTTTATCTCTCCTACCCGCCGAACAGTTCTCTTCCCGTCTCCCTCATGCGAAAACCCCTCGAAGGCGGACCTGCTCAGACCGTCTTGCAAGAGAAGAGAATCGCTAATTTCCAGTGCGCTCGGGCGCCCTCGCAGCTGTGCATTTTCAGCAAGTTTGTTGGAGGGGAATACGTTCTCGTCTCTTTCGATCTGCAACACGGCGCTAGTCGCGAGGTGACCAGAGTCTCGAACGGAGCAGGGGACCCGAACTGGGTCATCTCGCCGGACGGGGAGAAGCTTGCTCTGTTCATCGGTAACCATCAGATCCGGTTTTTCTCGCTGAAGACTGGGCTTGCTCACGACGTCAGAATCGATGCCTGGCCCACCTGGAACGGCGACTGGTCGGCCGATAGTAAAGGGCTTTTTGTTCCCATCGCTGGGTCGGACAGCAAGCCTTTGATCCTGTTTGTAACCGAGGCCGGCAATGCTGAGGTCGTTTTGCGGGGCGACGCGAATACTCGCTTCAACTGGCTCATTCCATCGCCGGATGGTCGCTATGGCGCCTTGAGAGCACAGATACCAGGCGATAACAACGTATGGATGGTCGATACATTCTGAAGGGGACTCATTTCTCCCACTCTTCGGCGAGCACGTCGGCCAGTTGGCCGAATCGTTTCTCCCATACAGAGCGACGATCTTGGATCCATTGCTGAACTGCGTCCAGCCCTCTCGGGTTGATGCGGCAGGTGCGCACCCTTCCGATTTTTTCGGTGCGCACCATGCCGCTCTCCTCCAGGATCCGGAGGTGTTGAACCACGGCGGCTAGCGTCATGTTGAGAGGCTCTGCCAATTTTGAGACGGAAACTGGACCGACGCTCAGCCTTTCCGCCATCGCTCGCCGCGTGGGATCGCCGAGGGCGTGAAAAATACGGTCGACATCTGGTGCGTGGTCGGACATTGATTTGGGCTCTCCGGCGCACTCTCTGTTTTAGCTCGACAGATACTCTTCCAGCAGTTGGAGCAGGTGTTTCCACCCCGCTTCGCGGATTTGGGAGCCGTCGGCACCTTCGAAAAAAGCTCCCTGCTCGGTGAAGATGAGGTTGGTTCCCTTCTCATTAGCAAGCAACTCGAAGGTCGCCAGCGAGGACGAGATGCGCTTTTCTCCCAGCGTTACCGTGTAGGCGAGCACAATGCGGCGATTGGGAACGATGTCCTGGTATGTGGTGTTGTAGACAATCGGAGTGCCCGCCGGCACCGGGGTGCCTGGTTTGAAGCGATAGCGGCCAAGGTCGACACCGCCGACGCGAAAGTCCATTTGAAAGTCTTCGACATCCCAGCCGCCGCGATCCGCATACCACTTGCGTTTCTTGGCCGGATCGGCGAAGGCGTTAAAAACGCGCTCCGGTGAGGTAGTGTAGCTGTGCTCGACGACGAATGTGCTGTGGATGACGGATTGTTCTTCTAAAGTGCTGTCCATAACGGCTTGTCCTTTCATTTCCTTCTCCCTTTCGGAAATTAATACTTAAGCATCAACTTAAGTATTGAATGGAGACTCTTGAATTGTCAAGCAAATACTTAAGTAATTTCGGAGTATCTTGATTTCGCGATCTGGCGGAGGATTAGGCTCAGAAGCGTGTTCGGAAGCGGACACACAGTTTTGATTAACGGCCAGCAGAGCGGCTCTTTGAAGGGCGTTCGACCTGCAAAAGACCTAGTTTCTCAGGTAACCGCCGATTCCGATTCTGGCCGAAGACGTGCATCTTGTGCTGAGTTTAGCCACGTTCTTGGGAGGCTGGGCATGGGCAGTTTTCTCGATGAAGTCAGATACGCGCTGCGGCAATTGCGGAAGAGCCCGGCCTTTGCCTTCACTGCGGTTCTGACGTTGGCACTGGGGATCGGCGCGAATACCGCAATCTTCACCGTGGTGCAGTCACTTTTGCTCAAGCCGCTGGAGTATCCCGAGGCCGACCGAATCATTGCCCTCAATACGCTGTGGGAGCATAAGGCGCATATTATTCCGCGCATGACGGGCCCGGACCTGGTGGACATTCGGGACCAGGCTAAGTCGATTGAGGCGATCGGCTTCTACGAGGGCGGCGAGCTTGGCGTGCAGTTGCGCGATCACGCGACTTTTGTTGGCGTGAGCTCGGTCAATTCCGGCTTTGCGCAGGTCTTCCAGATTCAGCCGCTCGTCGGCCGTTGGTTTACGGACGCCGAGTCGAAACATGCGGCGGTGGTCAACGCTACATTTGCCCGAAACAACTTTGGCAGTGCTCAGGCCGCTGTTGGCCAGATCGTCAAGGTCGAGGGCCAGCCGCTCGAGATCGTCGGAGTGGTTCCGGGCAGCTTTGAATTCCCGAGCCACACCCAGGTATGGATGGATTATCCGGCACAGCCGGAGTCGACTTCGCGGACTGCATTCAACTATCGCGCCGTAGCACGGCTGCGGCGTGGGGTTCCGCTAGAAACAGCGCAGGTGGAGCTTGCCGGAATCGGAGAGCGCTTGCGAGCGACTTATCCCAAAGACAACGAGGACAAGAGCTTCAGGTTCGTGCCTCTGCAGGAGCAGCTTGTAGGCGCAGTGCGGCCGATGCTGCTGCTGTTGATGTTCTCGGTAGGGCTGGTGCTGTTGATTGCCTGCGTCAACGTAACCCACCTTTATCTGGCGCGGGCCGTGGAGCGTCAGCGCGAGTTGGCGGTGCGGACGGCGCTAGGTTCGTCGCGGCTCCGGCTGGGACGGATGGTGGTACTGGAGAGCCTGGTGCTCTCGGCCGCCGGTGCGTTGCTGGGCATCGCCATCGCTGAGCCGATTGTGAGGCTGTTGGTGAGCATGGCGCCATCGGACCTGCCGCGGGCTGGGGAGATTCAATTGAACCTTTGGGTCTTTGCCTTTACGGCGGGAATTGCTCTGGTCGCAACGGTGGCTGCTTCGCTGGTGCCGGCGCGGCAGGCGGCGCGCGTTGACCCGATCATGGCGCTGCAACAGGACAGCTCGCGCGGGATGTCTTCGCGGCATTCTTTCGTGCTTCGCAATGGGTTGGTGATCGCCGAGGTGGCGGCGGCCTTTGTGCTGGCCGTGGGAGCGTCGCTACTGGCGCGCACTATGCTGACGTTGCAATCGAACGACCTTGGCTACTCGAAGAGTGGTTTACTGGTGGTGGATGCCGATGCGCCCGCTGTCAACCTTCAGGATTCACTCAAAGCGACGCAGAAGTTCAACGCCATTTATGCCGACCTGAAGGCTATTCCGGGAGTAGAGAGCGTGGCCGGGGTGATGGGCCTGCCTACGGGGAAATATGGGTCCAATGGCTACTACAGTGTGAACGGCGCTGCCGTGGATAATCACGGAGGGCAGGCGATCTTCAGCCTGGCGAGCCCGGATTACTTCAAGACCATGGAGATCCCTATGCTCAAAGGCCGGGATTTCACGGCGGCGGACAGCTACGAGGCGCCGTTTGTTGCGATCATCAGCGAATCGCTCGCGCGGCAGAGCTTTCCTGGCCAGGACCCTATCGGGCATCAGATTGAATGCGGCCTCGACGCTCCGGGCAAGCAGATGACGATTATTGGCGTGGTCAGGGATTTGCGGCAGGATTCTCCTGCCGAGTCGCCGGGACCGGCACTATACATGCCGTTAACTCAGCATCCCTACATGGCGACGCAGATCAACATTGCGATTCGCACCAAGGTGTCTTCAGCAGCCTTGATCGACACGGTCCAGTCGAGGATTCAGCGCATCGATCCCGGGATTGCAACTCGCTTCACCACCATGGATGCGATGGTGGGTGATTCGGTGGAGATGCAGCGCTTTCGGAGCGTGCTCGTTGGCAGCTTCGCTGGCGTGGGATTGTTGCTCGCCATTCTTGGCGTATATGGGACTGTCTCGTATTCCGTGGCGCAGAGGACCTTCGAGATCGGCGTGCGGATGGCCTTTGGCGCGGAACGAGAGAGCATTCTCACGATGGTGCTGCGCCAGGTGCTGGTGCTGGCGTCGATCGGAATCGTCGCCGGGCTTGGGTTGAGCTTGATCGCCGGCCGATTCATTGCCAGCATGCTGTCGGGCGTGAGCCCAGCCGATCCACTGAGCCTGGGCGCGGCCGTTGGAATACTTGTCCTGGCGGCAGTGGGGGCGGCGCTCATTCCGGCGCGCGCCGCCTCCAGTGTTGAACCGATGCAGGCGCTCCGAGGGCTTTGAGTCCGCTGTCACCCTAGCTCCACCCAGGGTTGCAGATGAAAACCAATCATTCGGGCCAAGACTCTAGGGGCTGGCGGGGCTAAATTTGCAGTTGTGATTAGCACTCCCAACCCCGCCGGGTAATCTCCGGCGGGGCCTTCTTTTTTCTGTACCGGGCACTCCGCCCGTTGAGTGCTGCTTAATCTCTTTCAAACATTAAACTCTCGAATAGGGACATCCGCGCTTCGAGTGGCTGTTCAAGGTCGGCATCGAGCACGGCGAGACCTGCGATGCGGTTATAGAGGTTGCTGCCGGGGCGCGTCTCATCGCTCGCGTCTTCATTCTGCCTGAGCTGCGACGTGCGTGAGCCAAATGGCGTCAGAGCATCCTGAGTTCGCCTTAATACGATTGACTTACCCTGCGCGTGCTCCTACGCTACCCTTGACGGACGAGTCACTTATCCACTAGACACCCTGATGATTGGTACGACTATCTCCCACTACCCGCATCCTGGAAAAACTCGGAGGCGGCATGAGCGTCGTGTACAAGGCCGAGGACACGCGGCTTGGGCGTTTTGTCGCGCTGAAGTTCCTGAGTGACAATGTGGCGCACGATATGCTCGCTCTGGAGCGATTCCGACGGGAGGCCCGGGCGGCTTCGGCGTGCAGGCCATTACGAATGAACGGAGCATCTTGAACCAGGAATCAAACAACAATCCCACGAAGGCTGCGATGGGCGACAAATTCGTTGCGATGGTTACTGCGACGACGCGGACTGAACTTGCGGTCAGCGACTTCCCGCCACGCCCGATGCTGAAGACGGCTGTGCACGAGGTACGAAGCCGCGCTTCCCTGCGATTGACTGCCACAATCATCTCGACTCGCTCGAACCTGATGAAGTGCTTGCGATCATGGATGAGTGTGGCATCGAGCACCTCGTCAACATCACGATGAAGGTTGGCGATGAGGCCTTGAGCGTGATGCGGAAGTTCGCCGATGCGTCGCCGCGGCGCTTCAGCACGATTGGCTGGATGGACTGGACAGGGCTCGATGAGCCTGGCTTCATTCAGAAGTCGGTCAACTATCTGGAGCGGCTAGTTGAGCATGGCGCAGTGGGATTCAAGATATGGAAAGACCTGGGTCTGACGCTGCGCGATGCCCGGAGCGAGCTGGTGCGGGTCGATGATGAGCGGCTTGATCCGGTCTACGACAAAGCCCGTGAACTGGATATTCCGGTGATGTTTCATACCGCCGATCCGGCTGCGTTCTTTGAACCGCTGGACCGTTTCAACGAGCGGTATGAGGAGCTGGCTGCGCATCCGGACTGGAGCTTCTATGGCGCGCAATATTCTAAGGGGCAGTTATTAGCGCAACGGAATTGCGTCTTCGCGCGGCATCCGGAGACGCGCTTTATCGGTGCGCATCTGGGCGAATCTCCGGAAGACCTGGGCTTTGTGACGGCAATGCTGGAGCGGTTTCCGAATGTGACGGTGGATATGAGTTCGCGGGTCGCGGAGCTTGGACGGCAGCCTTACTCTGCGCGGGAGTTCTTTCTTAAATTTCCCGACCGGATCCTCTTTGGCACCGACCTGTTGCCCGATATCGCGATGTATCGCCTGCACTATCGCTTCTTTGAGACGGCGGATGAATACTTCGACTATCCTTCTCACGCTTCGCGGCAGGGGCGGTGGATGGTCTATGGGATTTTTCTTCCTGATGATGTGTTGCGCAAGGTTTATCGGGAAAACAGCCTGAGGGTGCTGTCGCGAATTCGGTTGTGAGGGGGATTGAATTTGGCTTCAGTGGAATCCAGGGTTTTGCGGCGGGCGACGGGGCTTCTGATCACGATCGTCGCGGTGGCCGTGAGCAGCGCGCTTTGCGCGCAGACTGCCTCGATCGATCCGCTCAAAGGCGGAATGCTTGGAAACGACAATATCTCCGCAGAGTGGCAACTTACTGACGGGCATTTAAGCGGTCTCTTCGTTCGCGATAAGAAGGCAGGAAAGTCGCTGACTCTGAATGGCCCCTTCTCCATTGCATTGCGCGATGGCAGAGTGTTGCATGCGTCGGACTTTGTCGTAAATGGGGCGACGCGGGTCGAGCATTTCACTCCCGACCCGACGGCGGCGCGATACTCGGAGCGGCTGCCGGGGACCGCAGTTCATTATGAGTTGCGCGATCCGGAAGGGCGCTTTACAGCGGACTGGGCCATCATTCTGCGCGAAGGGTCGCAGTACATTCGGCAATCGCTCACCATCCATGCGGGTGCGCGGGCTGTTGATGCGAGCGATATATCGCTGGTGGATTTGCGCTCTCCGGGTGCTGCTATTGGCCGGCGTGGTGAAGGGCTCTCCGCTGGTCGATGGGGATTTCTTTCTTGGCTTTGAGCATCCGCTCTCGCAGTGCGGAGTGGTGGCGCATCGCGCGACCTGTGACTTGCAGAGTGGGGTGCCGATCGGCGCGGGGCAGTCGGTCGAGTATTCGTCGGTCGTCGGCATTGCGCAGCCGGGGCAGATGCGGCGCGCTTTCTTCACTTACATCGAGCGCGAGCGGGCACATCCCTATCGCACATTTCTGCACTACAACAGCTGGTTCGATATTGGCTTCTTCACGCCTTACACGCAGCAGGATGCGCTGGATCGGATTCATGAGATTGGCGACGAGCTGAACAAGAAGCGCGGCGTGACGCTCGATTCTTTTCTCTTCGATGACGGCTGGGACGACCACAACGATCTGTGGAAGATTCGCGCGGACTTCAAGGATGGGTTTCCTGCCGTTGAAGGAAGCCGCGGCTGAATATGGGACCGCTCCGGGGGTGTGGCTTTCGCCGTGGGGCGGCTATGGGCCGGCGAAGAAGGAGCGGGTCGCGGCTGCGACGAAGGAGGGCTACGAGATCGTGGACGGCGGGCTGGCGTTGTCGGGGCCGAAGTACTATGCGCGCTTTCACGACGTGGTGACTGAGATGGTCACGAAGTATGGCGTGAATCAGTTCAAGTTTGACGGCACTGGGAACGCCGACCGGGTGGTGAAGGGCAGCCAGTTTTCGAGCGATTTCGATGCGGCGATTCATCTCATCGGCGACCTTCGCAAACTGAAGCCGGACTTGTTTATCAATCTGACTACCGGGACTTATCCTTCGCCGTTCTGGCTGATGTATGCGGACTCGATCTGGCGGGGCGGCGACGATACCGACTTTGCTGGAGTGGGCACCGACCGCGAGCGCTGGATCACGTATCGCGATGGCGACACGTATGACGAAGTGGTGAAGGCGGGCAGGCTTTATCCGCTGAATTCGCTGATGCTGCATGGCATTGTTTATGCGAAACAGGCTCCGCATCTGGCGACCGATCCGGCGGGGATTTTGCGAACGAGGTTCATTCCTATTTCGGATCGGGGACGCAGTTGCAGGAGTTGTACATCACTCCTTCGCTGCTGACGGCGGCCGATTGGGAGATGCTGGCCGAGGCGGCGAAGTGGTCGCGGGCGAATGCCTCGGTGCTGGTGGATACGCACTGGGTAGGCGGCGATCCGCGCTGGCTTGAGGTTTATGGATGGGCGGCGTGGTCGCCGGCGAAGGCGATCTTGACTTTGCGAATCCGAGCGACCATGCGCAGGATTTCACGGTCGATATTGCTTCGGCGTTCGAGCTTCCGGCGGAGCGCTCCCGCAGAGTTATAGAGCGCGGAGTCCGTGGTCCGCGGATGCTTCGCAGGCGGCGATTGAGTTACGGGCGGG
>CAVUKL010000061.1:0-35966 GCA_963742015.1 uncultured Acidobacteriaceae bacterium
TGGTTGGAGCGCAACTGCGAAACTTGCAAATGAGCAGCGTCATAGGCCGTTTTTGCGGTCTTTATCCCCGATTGAGGTCGTCCCGTCGCGGTAGTAGAGCACCAATGACGGGATGAAGCCAAGTAAGGCAATTCCCATCCCCGCGACGCTGACTAACATTCGATCCATGAACGGGAGATCGTCGGGGATGCGAGCCCACAAGAGATGCAGGATGAACAGAGTAGCTCCGGGAAAAACAAATAAAGCCGCTCCGAACAGGCCGGCTATCTTTGAGACTAGAAGGATACGCATGGAGGACGCACCTAAGCCCAGAACCGCTCCATATGCAGCCGAAATCCGGCAATCGGGCCTTCGCCTTCCAGCACTTCAGGTTTATGCAGCGTTTCCGGCTGCTGGCCGGGGTGGTAGATGTAAACGGTGGCACTATATGGATCGATCAGCCATCCGAGTTGTGCGCCGTTGGCCATCCAGAGCTCCATCTTTTCCTGGGTCGCGACAACCGAGTCACTTTGCGACGGCACTTCTGCGACGAACTCCGGACAGATGGGTAGAAACGTCTCGCGCTCCTTCGGAGTGAACCTGTCCAACTGCTCGTTGGATGTCCAGCTGGCGTCGGGGCTTCGAGTCGAACCGTCGGCGAGGTTCCAGCCGGCATTTGGGCCATTCACGCGACCACGTCCGTCGGCGCGCGCCCAAATCTTTAGATCGGTGACGAGGTCCGCCTCCCGCTCGTCGCTCCTGTTTCCGGCCGGCGTCATCACGATGATCTCTCCGCTCGTGTCTTTCTCGAAACGATAGGGCTTGTTCGCGCGAGAAAAGGCGATGAACTCGTCATCGCTTAACGCAACGGCGGGCACGATCTTCACCGGCAGTTTGAGCCCTTCGAAAGATAATCCCATCGCGGTGCCTCTATTAGAAGTTTACGCTTAGCTGAATCGACGCCTACCCTAAAGTGAGATTCCCGTTTCGGGAACTTCCCGACGACCCGCGTTCATTAGCCAGCCTAGGGCCAATCAACCCTCAAGATCCTGCCCAAAGCACAGCCGGTAGCCGTTGCAGTCCTCGATGTCGAAGTCGCGGCAGCCGTATTCCTGATCGCAGATGTCGCGCGCAATTTTGACGCCGTTATTCTTGAATTCCTCGTAGAGGCTGTCCGCGTCTTCTATCCATATATAGGCGTCCCAGAGTTCGCGCTCGGGGTCGGCGGTGGAGTTTGGCCGCATCGAGCCGGCCGCGAGCTGCTTGAGCATGATGGTGATTCCGGCGCGGTGGACCATGGCGAATCCGGGAGGGTCTCCCCAGAATCGATCGTAGTGGAAGCCGAGTTTGTCGCGGTAGAAATTGGCAGTGGCAACGACGTCGTCGACGATGAACAGTGGAGCTACCGACCAGCGCGGTTTTGGGGCTGTGGGCTATCTTCGGGCATTTTCACTTCTCCGAAACTTGGGCTTGAGTCTCGTTTTTTGTCAGGATCTGCGCCAGGTGATGGCGCTGGTGGACAACATAGTCCTCAATCAGGAACTGCAGCGTCACCGGAGCGCCCTCACCCACCACGCAAATCGCTTGAAAACGCTCTTCGGGAATCCGGGAAACGACTCGTTCGAGCATCCCGTGAGTTCCAGACCACATCTCCAGCAGCGTCTCCCATGGCAACCCGGCGTAGCCGTGAATCTCGACCCAGCCGTCCTGCTGATAGCCCGGGCCGGAATAGCGGCCCTCAAGTGCGGCCCGCACGAACCGCTGGTGGTTGTTCGCCGCGGAATCGACCATGTGGCCGAGGATTTGCTTCCGCGTCCAGCCTCCGGGGCGGTAGGGAGTGTTGGTTGATGCCGCTGGAAAAGCGAAAAGGGCTGCACGAATTTCTGCGCAGCCCTTGGAGAATTGATCGGATACCTGGCTCATGCGGCCATTCTTACATGCCCGCCGTTACATCCCCCGCCCTTACATTCCCTTTGATTCGACGGTGGCCAGCTCGGCGAGTACTTCCTGGCTGTGGACGTCGGGCTTGACGCCGGTCCAGACCTTGACGATCTTGCCGGTGGGATCGATGAGGAAGGTGTTGCGCTTGGCGATCTCGACGACACCGAAGTTGCCGAGCGAACCATATTCCTTGACCACCTTTTTGTCAGGGTCGGAGAGCAGGCGGAAGGTCAGGTTCTCTTTGGTGCAGAACTGCTTGTGGCTGTCCGTCGAGTCCACGCTCACGCCGAGGATCACCGCGTTTTCCTTGGTGTATTGTTCCTGGTCGCGCTGGAAGTTATGCGCTTCGATGGTGCAGCCGGTGGTCATGTCTTTGGGATAGAAATAGAGCACTACCCACTTACCTTTAAAGCTGTCGAGCGAGATCTGGGTACCGTCCTGCGAAGGCAGGGTGAAGGTTGGCGCCATCTGACCGGCCTGCGGCATGGCCGGGTCGTCGGCGGCGTAGCTGTGAACGGCGAATGCCGCGATTCCTACCACGGCGACGATAAGAGCGGTAACGATCATCCCTGCTTTTGCCATCTTGAGGTTTCTCCTAGTGCATATAGGGCCGAGCGTTTGAGGCCGGTTCGGCGCGATTAGACAGTCTGACTTGAGGTCGAGCGGGCTAGATTATCTGACGCGAATCCGGTCGCGTTAGTTACAAGGCATTTACGGCGCGACTTTCCACGGCGAGAATATTATGCGTTTTGGCCGCGACAATCGCAATTCCAGCGGCGTTGGCCTCGGCGAGGACGGTGACCTCATCAAAAATCAGCGTCCGGCCGGCGTCGAGCGAGAGGCATGTGGCGTTGGCCTGGCGCATGGCCTCGATGGTGGCCACGCCGATTACCGGGACGTCGAAGCGAAGGTCCTGTTTGGGCTTAGCGACTTTTACTACCGTGAGGCTGCGTTCGAGGGTGGAGGCTTCGTCTTCCAGCGATTTCATGATCGCCCCGGCGCGGAGGATGGTGGCGTCGGTGCCTTCCATGGCCTCGACGGCGACGCAAGCCTGGCCGGCGACGACTACAGTTTGGCCAACATCGTGGGCGGCGATGATGGCGGCGATTCCGCGGCCGTATTCGATGTCGAGCAGCTCGTGGTCGTTGGGAGCCCGGGTGGTAAGAACCCCCGGCTTGGCCAACAGTGGCTCGAGATAGGAGGTCGAGGAGATCAGCTCGATTCCCTCGTCGCCGAGGACTTTGGCGACGGCCCCGAGAAGCATATTTGTGTTGCGGGTGCGGAGGGAGAGCAGTAGCTTCGCGAGACGCCAGTCGGGCCGGATGCTGGAGAATATCTGTTTGTGCTTCACCTGGCCGGCCATGATGGCGCGGGTAACTCCGGCGGCCTGGAAGGTTTCGATGAGCTTCGAAAGCTCGCCCAGCGAAAGCCAGTGGACGCGAATTCCAGGATCGGAAACGGCGCGAGCGTCCATCTCGGAATCTGTCTCTTCTTTGAGCGCTGCAACGACGACTTCTTCGCCATGGGCGCGGGCTGCTTCGAGCAGAAGGAAGGGAAAGCGGCCGTTCCCGGCAATCAAACCCAGCTTTTTAGGCGACTCCAAACTCATCAATCCCTATTCCCTAAATCCCTGGTCCCTGATTTACTTCAACACCCCGCGCTGCGACTGCTCAACAAACTCAACCAGGTACGTCACATCATCGCTAGTCAACCCTTCAATCTTGAGCCGCTCAATGGCCTGCGAGGTATTCAGTTTCGCCGCCAGGAATAGCCGATAAGCGTGTTGCAATGCCTTTAACTGCTCGCGGGTGAAGCCGCGGCGTTCGAGGCCGATCTTGTTGAGGCCGAAGGCGTGTGTTTCGCGCTTGGCCGAGGTGAGCGAAAAGGGCAGGACATCCTGGGTGATGGTCGTACCACCGCCGATAAAGGAGTATTTGCCGATCCGGCAGAACTGGTGCACCGGACATAGCGCGCCGACGACAGCGTAGTCCTCAACAATGACGTGGCCGGCGAGGGTCGCGGCGTTGGCGAGGATGCAGCGGTTGCCGATCTGGCTGTCGTGGCCGATGTGGGCGTAGGCCATGATGAGGCAGTGGCTGCCGACTCTAGTTGTGCCGCCTCCGCCGGCCGTACCGCGGGAGATGGTGACGCATTCGCGGATGACTGTTTCTTCGCCGATCTCGGCGCGAGTGGGCTCGTTCTTATACTTAAGGTCTTGCGGAGCGACGCCGACGCTGGCGAAGGGGAAGATTCTGCCTCGCGGGCCGACGGTCAGATGTCCGTCGAGGATGACGTGTGAGACCAACTCGCAGTCTTCGCCCAGGATCACATTGGGACCGATTGTGGAATAGGGACCAACGCTGCACGACTCCGGAACCACCGCGCTCGACGCAACGATCGCTGTCGGGTGGATGCTCACTCCGGGACTACCGCCTCCAACACCGCCGACTCGACGGGTGACTCCGTTGCAGCCGGAGGAATAGAGGGCGCTTGCTCGGGATTGCGATTGGCGCCGGGGGGAACTCGCGGAACGACAGCGCAGAGAATCACCGCCTCGCACGCCAGTTTTCCGTCGACGAAGGCTTTGCCTTCGAGCCGTGCCGCGCTCACCCGCCAGTTCATTACTTCGACCTCGATCCGGAGCTGATCGCCGGGCGCGACGGGACGGCGGAACTTGGCGCGTTCGATGCCGGTGAAGACCATCAGTTTGTTGTCGCGATCGGGAATCTCGGGAAGCAGCAACAGGCCGCCGGCCTGGGCCATGGCCTCCACCACCAGCACGCCGGGCATGATCGGATAGCCGGGAAAGTGGCCAGTGAAGAACGGCTCGTTGATGGTTACGTTCTTGATCGCGACGATGCGCTTCATGCGCGTGATTTCAATCACGCGGTCGATCAGCAGGAAGGGGTAACGATGGGGAAGGATCGCCATAATGTCGGTGATCTCGAGCACCTGCTTCGCTTCCGGATTGGGGTTCTCAGCTGGCATAGTAGGCAAGAGAGAATTATAGCGGGAAGGCTGGCCCGGGTTGTAGTCGCCCAGCGAGGTCGCGTCTTTCTAAATCGTGACCACGATTCTTCCTGGACGCTGCGGGTGCTCGGCAAGCTCATGGGCACGAACGATTTCTCCTAGAGGAATGCGCTCGCCGATCGTGAATCCCGACCAGCCCGCCTCAAGCGCAGCGTTGATGTCGCGTGCTGCGTCCGACTTCGCCGCAGGCGTGAAGTCATCGCTGCCTAGAAAAAAAAGATTGATGTTCTTGAACACCATCTGCCAGAAAGGAATCGCCGGAGTCGCATCATTCGTGGCATAGCTTGCGACGGAGCCGCCCATTTTCAAGAGTTCAACATCACGCTCGATATTCGCCGCAAATGCGACCTCTACAATGTGGTCGATCCCCTCGGGAGCCAGGGCCTTTACGCGCGTCGGCAGTTCCGCGTCATTGACCAGGACCTCGTGCGCTCCTGCATCTCTCGCGGTTTGTTCCTCGGCCGGCCTCCGGATGGTGCCAATGACACGTGCACCGGCGTAACGCGCCAGCTGGATGGCGCATAACCCCACGGAGCCTGCTGCACCTTGTACAAGTACCGTGCGTCCACTAACCGGGCCGGCCACGTGCACGGCGCGATGAGCTGTGATGCCAGGAATGCCGAGGCATGCGCCCTGTTCCATGGTCACGTTCGCGGGTAGAGGAACGGTTTGCGCCGCCGGGACGACGGTAAATTCGGCGGCAGTGCCAAACGGGCGATAGGATTGGGCGCCGTAGCACCAAACAGATTTCCCTAACCAGTCCGAAGAAACACCGTCGCCAACCTGATCCACTTGCCCCGCGCCATCGCTGTGCGGAATGACGCGAGGGTAAGGCATCCCATAGCCGAAGTCGTCCTGACGCTTCCTGATGTCGCCGGGGTTGATTCCCGAGGCGACGATGCGAATGCGAAGTTCCCCCGGCCCCGGCTTCGGGTCGGGCATATCGCCGACGGTGAGGACCTCTCGCGCGGGTCCCTGTTTTTCATACCAAGCTGCTTTCATGAAGTCCTCCCCTTCACGAAATTCAGAACAGCACATGGTAATTCAACAGGCGGATCGTCTTCTTCCTGTGGTCCTCTTGCCAATCCTTTGAGCCGAACGCCTCCAGCGCTCTCGATGGTGGCGCAACCTCACCCGGCATTCCCGGAATGAAGTGTGCTGTGTCAGGATTCGCGTAACAGCTGCGAAGGATCGAGGGTGAGCGCGCGACGGGCCGGGATCCAAGTGGCGATCAGGCCGAGAAGCATCATCGTTACCATTACCCCGCCCAGGACCAGCGGATCGCCCGGGGTCGCGAACGAGACGATGTGCGCCAGGATGCGACCGGTAAGAAGTCCTCCTGCGATGCCGAGTGCCGATCCACACAGTAGAACCACGGCGGGCCGAGAGAGAGTCGAGCGCATCACGTGGACTCTCTGCGCACCCAAAGCCATTCTGATGGCTTGTTCCCGCATTCGCTTGGAAACCGAGTAGGAGGCCATGCCGAAGATGCCAGTAACTGCCAGCATTGCAGCGAGAAGGCCCAGCACGCCGAGCGCAACGCTGGCGGTGCGGGCAGGGATGAGGGCGCGATCAACGAAGTCGGACCAAGATCGCACTGTGAGTGGGACGCGCGGTTCTATCCCGGTAAGTGTGCGCTGCAGAGCAACAGAAAGCTGATCTGGCGGCAACTGCGACCTCACGGACACGATTGTGTACTTCGACATCACTTCGCCACCTACTCCCTGCGCGAGAGGCAGGAACATGATCGGTTGAGGTTCCTGGTTAAGCCAGCCATACTGGCCGTCATCCACTACGCCGACAACCTCATACTTCGCGGTCGCCCACATGGCAAAGCGTTGCCCGACAGCTGAGTCCGTGCCAAATAACTTCCGGGCAAATGTGCGGTTGACGATTGCCACCAGCGGAGATTTCTGGACATCGTGCCACGTGAAGTCCCGGCCGGAGATCAGAGGTATTTTGGAAAGTCCCAAATAGCCGGGTGAAGTCAAGAAGTTCATTGCAGAAAATGCCATGTGCGACGGCTGAAACTCCGTCGTTCCCCATCGGTAGATAAACCAGTCGCCGCTGTTATTGGCAAACGGAGCCGAATCTGAAACAGCGACGGCAGTTACTCCTGGTATCGCAGCGGTCGCGTCGAGCATCTTCTTCTGGATGGGCAATGCTTGCGCGCCGGTGTATCCGGCCATACCCAGATCGATCTCTGCGAGGGTAACTCCATCGGGTTGGAAGCCGAGCGGCACATGCATCGCACGAACCATGCCGCGCACTGCGACCAGCGATGCCGTGACCAGCACGGTGCAAACTACGATTTGAATAACAAGCAGCAGGTCGCGAAAGACAAAGCGTCGATTCAAGCTTGAAAATACATAACCGCTCTTAATAGCCTGCACAACCTCGGTTCGCCAAACCTGCCGCGCCGGCAGCAGCCCGAAGAAGATGCCGCTCGCCAACGACAGGGCGATCGCCAGGAGATACACACGGAAATCGGGCAGAATCGGCATGCGCGTCGGAAAACCGCCGAAAGGCTGCCAATGAACCAGAAATCCGAGCAGCAGCCTCGCCAGCAGGGAACCGATCAACCCGCCGACAATGGAGACGACTACCGCTTCGATCAGCAACTGACGCAGCACGGTCCAGCGGCTGGCCCCAATCGCGAGACGCACGGCCAGCTCCGCACTGCGGTCCGCTGCGCGGGCGGCAAAGATGGTGGCGAGATTCGCACACGCCGCGAGCAAGACCATGAACGCCAACAGCATGATCCCGGCCAACGCGAGTCTAGTTGGATCGTTCTTGCTTCCTGCCGGGCCAGGCTGGCGCAGTTGGATGGTAAGGCCATCGTCCTTGGGGTACTCCTTCGCCATCTGGCGCGCGACGGCATTCAGCGATTCCGTTGCCTGCTGAGGGGTTACGCCCGGTTTGAGCCGGCCCATGATTTGAATGCCGATGTGATCGCGGCAGCAAAGATCGCTCCAGCCTGTGACTTGCTCGGCATTAACGATCGGAATCCAGTAATCGGGCCAGAAGAAAACATCGGTACCGCGGAAATCCTCAGGGGCCACGCCAATGATTGTGAAGGGATGCTGATTGAGCCGGACTGTCTTGCCCAGCACGGAGTCGCTTGCCCCGAACTGCCTATGCCAGAAATCGTTGCTGAGCACGATGTAGGGTGCAGAGGCCAATCCGTGTTCATCACTCGCGTGAAAGAAACGGCCCAGCGCCGGCTTCACATCCAGTACGTCGAAGTAGTTCCCGGAAGCGGTGATTCCCCAGCTGGGTATCGTGGCTTTGTCGATCGTCAATCCGGCTGTGAGCCCTCCGTTAGCGATAAGACCGCTCATTGATTTGTCGCGGTCGCGAAGGTCCGCGTAGTCGGGATAAGAATGGTAATCGCTCGCATTATTGCCGCGCGATAGCTGATAGATGTTTTCTGGGTTGGGAACGGCAAGCGGCCGTAGAATCACTCCGTTCAGAACGCTGAAGACGATCACATTCGCCCCGATCCCGAGCGCGAGTGTTGTTACCGCGGTGAGCGCAAAACCGGGCGATCTCCTCAGCCGGCGAATGGCGAACCGGATGTCGTCGAGAAGCCTTTCGGCTTTCGGCCACATCCAGGCTTCGCGTCCCTGTTCCTCAATTCGCGCTACGTTCCCAAACTCACGCCTGGCTTTGAATTCTGCTTCCTTCCGGCTCATTCCACCCGCTACCAGCACATCCACCTTCTCGGCGAGATGTTCCTCAATCTCGTCAGCTAAATCGCCGTAGATCCGGCCGCGCCGGAAGAGTTGCATGAACCAATTCATACCGAACTCCTAAGATTCGACAAGTGAGAGAACGAGATGTTGAGCTATCACTCTTCGTGAAGCAGAATCACAGGACTCACCGAGAGAGCGCGTTGTGCCGGAATCCACATGGCCAGCAGTCCCAGCAGCAACATAGCCAGTACAACGCCCGCCAATACAAGCGGATCGCGGGGAGTGGCCTGATACACGATGAAGGCCAACACACGGCTCGCCATAATTCCGAGAACGAGTCCCCCCGCGGAACCAATGGCCAGCAGTCTGAAAGCGCGTCCCAGCGCTGCCTTCAATACTTCCTTACGCTGCGCACCCAGGGCGATGCGGATTCCCAACTCGCGCAACCGCTTGCTCACCGTATAGGCAGTCATGCCAAAGATGCCGGTTATCGACAGCATGGCGCCCAGTGCGCCCATCACGCCCAATGCCATGGTGGCTATGCGGGAGGGGAACAGAACCACCTCCAGAAGGTTGCTCCAAGTGTGGGTTTCAACTGGCAGCCCCGGTTCCAGTTCGTGCAGCTTTCTCCTGATCGCCGCGGCGAGATCTTGCGGGTCGCGAGTTGAGCGCAGCATCAGATGCGCCCGGTAAGTCGGGGATCGCCCACAAGAGAGAAACATCGCCGGCTGCTGGTTTTCGGTCAGAGTTACATATTTCCCGTTTTCCACCACGCCAACGATCTCAACCCGAGTGCCATCTTGCAGCTTGTAATAGCTGCCAACTGCGCCCTTAATGGAACCGAACATTCTGTTCGCAAACTCTTGATTGACGACTGCGACCGCAGGCGCATTGTGATCGTCGTCCTGCCAGGAAAGATTCCGTCCCGCCAATAAGGTCGTTCCGGCCGCGTCGAAGTATCGCGGCGACACACCATACGACAATGGCGAGGCCGCGGCATTCGATGGCTTGAAGTCGCTGGCGTCTTCCTTGAAGACATTCGTTCTATCTGCGGCGGTGTAGACCAGTGGAGGATAGTTGTTTACCAATCCCACGGCTTCCACGCCGGGAATGGTTTCCATCGCATCGATCATGCGCTTTTGCATGGCGGGTACTCTATCGATGCTGTATCCAACCGTAGACAGGTTTACAGCCGCTGTCATCTTTCCCTGCGGCTCAAAGCCGAACCTGGTGTGCAGCGAGCGCGCCAACCCGCGCACAGCCACGATGGATGAGGTGACGAGGACGGCGCAGACCGCAATCTGGAAGGCAAGGAGTACATCACGAACGGTGATCCTGCGTCCAGTTCTGCCGGTGGATCCGGCCTTGACTATCTCGTATGGATTGGCCCGGAGGATTTGACGTACAGGTACGACGCCGAATAGCAATCCACTTATCAGCGCCAGGACTAATGCGAACCAATAGAGTTTGGCGTCGGGAGTTACGGGGAGGTGGAGAGGAACTCCAGCGATGGGCTCCCATGTGCTGAGCTTAGCCAACAGCACGAAGCTACCCAACAGCCCCAAAGCGCCCCCTACCATGGAGATGAGTCCGGCTTCTGTGAGTAACTGCCTTACTATGCGTCTACGGCTCGAACCAAGCGCAAGCCGCAGAGCCACTTCGCGGGAACGGTCGGAAGCGCGCGCGGCAAACAAACTGCCAAGGTTGGCGCATGCAGCCAAAAGGATCAGACCGGCAAGCAGCATGAGTCCGGCAACAAACGCCCGTACTGCAGGGCCAAATGAAGTGAGGCCTTCCCGAGCAAGGACGGTACTCTTATGGGCAAACTGATTGGGATAGGCCTTTTCTAAATACGCGCTCACCGTCTCCACATCGGCGACAGCCTGAGCTGGAGTCACTCCGGGCTTCAGATGTCCCATCACTTCGAAGATGCCGTCTTCGGTCGCACGTGTTTTCAGACTCGCCCCGCCTAACTGCTCCTGGTTGACGATCGGCACAAAGAAATCTGGGGAGAGAAAGAGCAAGGTCCCCTGGAAGCCCGGCGGCGCCACGCCGAGAATCGTGAATGGATGCTGGTTCAACAGGATCGGTTCGCCCAACGACACCCCGGTCGCCCTGGAAACGAGTCTGCCAATATGCAGTAGGTGAGCACGACATAAGCGGCGCTGTTAGCACCGTGCTCATCGGAGGCGTGAAAGAAACGGCCAAGCCAGGGATGGACTCCAAGCACGTCGAAATAATTTCCCGTGGTTGCGAAGCCATTGGCGGTAGCAGGATCTTTGCCTGTGTCCAGACCCACGCCTAACGACATGCCGAAAGCTGCCAGGTCCTCGAAGCTTCGGTTGCGATCACGAAGGTCGAGATAGTTGGGGTAGGATTGCCAGATCGGATTGTCGCCGTAATTGGTCCCGTACAGGGTCTCCGAATGAGGTACGTTCAACGGACGCAGAATCAGGCCATCCATCAGCCCGAAGACGACGGCGTTTGCGCCAATGGCCAGGGCGAGGGTGAAAACGGCAGCGACAGTGAACCCGGGAGACTTGCGCAGCTGGCGGAGCGAGAGCCGCACGTCCGCCCATATTGACTCCACGGTTGGCCATTGCCAGACCTCGCGGCTGCGCTCCTCGATCGACGTCAGATTGCCGAACGCCCGACGGGCTTGTTGCTCGGCTTCTTTGCGGCCCACGCCTTCAGCCATCAGTTGCTCGGCGCGTTCTTCGATGTGCAGGCGAATCTCTTCGGTGAGATCGTCATAGAGCTTGCGACGGAAGATTCGCCCTATCCAGTTCATTGGGTTGCCTCTCAGCTAGCTGCCCCCTTCGCGGGGTCGAGCACGAGCATGATGCCTTCAAACATTCGTTCGAAACTGGAGATTTGGCGTTCCAGGTGACGAAGCCCTGAAGCCGTGATGTAGTAGGTGCGGACGCGGCGATTGGTCGAAGAAACACCCCAGTCGGCCTTGACCAACTTCGCCTTCAGCAGACGCTGGAGCGCCGGATAGAGCGAACCCTCTTCCACTTGCAGGAGGTTGTTGGATCGCTGCTGGATGTGCTGCACCAGCGCGTATCCATGGGCTGGCTGCCGGCGCAGTGACTCGAGGATCATCATCTCGAGTGCGCCAGGAAACAGATCGCGAGTAGTCTCTGCCGTAGACATGTTGATACAAGGCATAGACCAACATAGTATGAGATGTCAAGGGAAAAACAATCGGACGCTTGTCCTCACCACGGGTTCCAGAGATACACGGCCGAGCCGTTGTCAAATACGCCGAGAGATCGGCCTACTCTACGCGGAGGGATTCCATAGGATCTAATTTTGAGGCGCGAGTAGCGGGGAGCCATACGGCGAATAGCGCGACCGCACTTAATACCACGGGCACGGTTACAAATACGATGGGGTCGTAGGGTTTGACTCCGAAGAGGAAGCTGGCGATGAACCGCGTGACGGCAAAGGCTGCACCGATGCCGACAATCGCACCGGCGATCGCGAGTCGCATGCCCTGCCATACGACGAGATTGCGAATGCGACCCGCGGTCGGCGCCGAGCGCCATGCGGATGCCCATTTCCTGCGTGCGCTGCTGCACCGAATAAGCCATGAGGCCGTAGATGCCGATGGCGGCGAGGATGAGCGCGGATGCTCCGAAGATGGAGAGTAGGAGCATGTTGAAGTCCTGGCGGGCGGTTGAGTGGATGACCACTTCTTCCATGGAACGGACGCGAGCGACAGGAAATCCGCCGCTCGCCTGACGGAGCTGCTCGGGCACGCTGGTCATGAATTGGTGCGGGTCAGTGTGAGTGCGGACGAGCCAGACGACGGGTCCGATGCTGGCGTTGAGAGCAGTCATGCCGTCGGGCACCTGCGCCTGCGGGACGATCATAAGCGGGCGGGGGTCGCGGTTGAGTCCGCCATCGCGGATGTCGCCGACTACGCCGATGATCTGGCGCGCGGGCTCATCAAACTGCGGGCCGACGCCTTTGCCAATCACGATCTGCTGGCCGACGGGATTCTCTTTTGGCCAGTATTTCTTCGCCATCGAGTCATTGATGAGGACGACGCCGGGTGCTCCGGCCACGTCGCTGTCTTTGAAGTCGCGTCCGCGGAGGATGGGGATCTTGAAGACGTCGAAATAGCCGGGTGAGGTGTTCATCCAGCCCGCTCCGCCTGTGTTGGGGTCCTTACCGTGTGGGCGGCCTACGACATCGAAGGGCAACCCAAAGCCGCCTTCAAGCGGCAGGCAGCAGGTGGAGGCCGAGGCTTCGACTCCGGGTATGGCGTTGATGCGCTCGCGGCCGATTTTCACCAGCTGCGCGACGCCGAGGGTCTTTTGGAAGCGGTCGCCGGTGAGCGACATTTCCATGGTGAGGACGTTGTGCGGGTTGAAGCCGGGGTCTACATTGCGCAAGGCAAGGAAGGTACGAATGAGCAGAGCTGCTCCGATGAGCAGGACGATCGCGAGCGAGACTTCACTGATGACAAGCAAGGAACGGACTTTGCTCTGGCGGAATCCGGTGCCGGCGCGGTTGCTGCTCTCCTTGAGTGTCGAGTTGAGGTCGGGACGCGAGGCTCCGATGGCCGGGAACAATCCGAACAGAATACCGGTGAGCAGGGAAACGCCGACGGTGAAGGCGAGGACACGCCAGTCGATACCGACGGAGGCTCCGTTTTCGCCGATGCGCGGGATGTCGCCGGGACTAAGGGCGAGCAGGCCGCGTACGCCGAGATACCCGAGGATGAGCCCAAGGACGCCGCCGGCGAATGCCAGCATAATGCTTTCGGTCAGAAGCTGGCGGACGATGCGGCCCCGCGTGGCTCCCATAGAGACGCGAATGGCGAATTCACGCTTGCGGCCGGAGGCGCGGACGAGGAGCAGGTTTGCGACATTGGCGCAGGCGATGAGCAGCACGAGGCTGACGGCTCCGAGGAGAATGAAGAGCGAGGAGCGCACATCACTGACGATGCTGTCACGCAGGGGTTCGACGGCGAAGCCATCCTTTGGCCCCATTGCGCCGCCTCCAGGGTATTGGCGGCGAAACTGATCGGCGGCGACTTTCAGCTGGGCGTTGGCCTGGGCCAGCGTTATGCCGGGCTTAAGGCGCGCGGCGCCGAGAAAGAAGTGGCCCTGGTTCGTGCTGTTGGGGTCAATCTGGAACGGCAGCCAGATGTCGGCTTCAGGGTCAGCGACGAAGGATCGCCCGAGGACTCCGACGATGGTGTAGGGCTCGTTCCCGAGCGAAAGCGCGCTGCCGACGATGTTGGGGTTGCCTCCGAATTTGCGCTGCCACAGCCCGTAGCTGATGACGACAACTTTGCCGCCGTTGGGCGAATCTTCCTGCGGGGTGAAGGTGCGGCCCAGCATGGCGGGCGCGCCGAAGAGGCGGAAATAGCCTTCGCTGACGTGGATGCCGTGGACCTGCTCGGGATGGTCGCCGGTGAGATTGAAACCGGGGCCGCCGAAGTCGTAGGCCGTGACGTCCTGAAAGACGCTGGTCTGCTGCCTCCAGTTGTTGAACTTGGTGGGAGAAGCGCCGGCTCCATTGCCATCGGGGGAGGTGAGCATGAATTGAACAATGCGGTCAGCGTCGGGATAGGTGAGCGGCTTGAGCAGGACTGTGTTGACGACGGTGAAGATGGCAGTATTGGTTCCGATGCCGAGGGCCAGGGCTAGGACGGCCGCGATCGTGAAGCCTGGACTCTTGAAGAGGCTGCGCAGGGAGTGCTTGAGGTCATGCCACAGATTGGCCAAAGAGTCTTCCTTTCCCGCCCACGGTTTTGATTGCTTATACGGAGCGGCGCCCTGATCGGTTCGTTGCGTCTTAAAAAAATCCAAACCGTACCGGAAGCACTTGGCGCTGAAAGTCAGATTACCGCTTCGTGCTAAGCCGTGTTCTCCTAGCTTACGTTCTTACAGCTGGCTCGGGTTACAGGCGAGAACCGCTCCCCAGCCGCCGCTGGCGGGAGTTCTTCCACGCCATCGACAGGTTGATGCTCATCGAGAGGCCAAGCAGCAGTCCGCAAACAAAGTGCAGCAAGTTTCGAGCGGACGGCGCAGACGGGTGGAAGAGCATTGGGAGCAGCAGACCCACGGCGAGGCATACTGAGGCCATTGCGAAGAGTTTTCGGCTTTTTGTTGTCATCTCTGTACACATTCCTTTTCTCCTACTGCTGGTCAGTTAACAGATACCAGGCCATGACAGACATCTTCACGCCCAGGATGGTTGCGACGACGATGAAGAGGTCCCAGTTCCAGGTGTGGTTTACATAGAAATGCCAGGCGAAGAGCAGGATGGCGACCACTCCGCCGATGACTCCACCGAGGCTCGTAGCTCGGAGACGCCGGTTGAGGAAGCGTTCGTCGACGGCCCGGCCGACGAGGGGAAGGTTGACGGGCAGGTTCATTTCCGTTTCTCCAGTTCAAAGATCTGATCGGTGGGACACTTAAAGACCTGCGCGAAGGTGAGCGCAAGGCTCAGGCTTGGAACGTAGCGGTCACGCTCGATCGAATTGATACTTTGTCGCGAGACTCCGACGGCCTGTGCGAGTTGTTCCTGGGTCCAGCCGCGCTCGCTGCGGAGTTCTTTGACTCGATTGAGCACGCCGGGAGACATGGAAAGCTTCCTTTCCATTAGACTCTACTTCTCATCGTGGGAATATGTCAAGTAAACTGTACATTAGGATGTTTTAGCGTTTCATTGTCACGGAATGTAAAGCAGAGTGCCGCGAAGATCGCGTTGACGGGGATCGAAGGACGGACTGTCCTTCGTCTCTCTGACACAGAGAACGTGTCTCAGCAGAAATACGAATGACAAAGTAAGAGCCCGAGCAAAAGCTCGGGCCTACTTGAGTGAACCTGAGGTGCTACTTACGGCGGTCGCGTTCGGCTTTGACGTAGTCATGCGAATCCTGAATGTGAGCATACTGGGTATCGAGAAGCTGCTTAATGGGTAGGGGCAGGTCCTTCTCGAGGGCGTCCTTATATGCCTTCTTCGCGGCATCCTCGCCTGCTTCTGCCGTCTCAAGGAGCGTATGATCGCCTCCGCCCAGCTTTGCCTTTACGTCGGCCCAGGTGCGGTGAATCGCGCCGCTCGCCGTGCCCCTCTCCTTGATGTCGTGAACTCCATGGTCGTGAAGCACGGTTTCGAGATCGCCGCGGAAGGATGCACGTTTCAGGGACTCCGCTGCGAAATACCGTTTGAGTGTCGGGTCTTCCAGCTTTTCACCAATCTGCTGAAAGCCCTCCTGCCCATCGATCAGGCTCTGGATAACAGAACGGAGCGTTTCTTCTACTTCCTTATTGGATATTGTTGCGGTTGTCATTGGGGTCCTTCCCGTGATTCGGAAATATTGATAGATGATGGGCGGCAGGGTCCGACCGGTGCCAGTGCGATTCTCCTACCCGGTCGGCAAGCCAGGGAAATCGCGAAAACCCAACGCCCCTGCCGATCTTTCGGACGCGTTCAGTAACGCCGGGTCACGAACGCGCTCTTATGGATAGAAGCCGCATTGCTTTGCGCAGTTGCTCAGAGACGGCACTTTTCGAATGTCCGGAGTTCGCGCACATGAAACGGAGTCTTAAATTCATTCGAATTGATATCGTTCACTCGTGAGCAGGCCAGCCTCCCCTTTCTCAGAGCCGTTGTCTGTGGCGCTGAATCATTCCACGGACCACTCTTGTCCCAGGCAACTACAGGGAGTTGTTGTACCAACGCAGGACTCTCAGCGCGCGCAGTGTGTTCCAGCGGCTTGCGCCGGCAACTTCGGTCTCCATTTTCAAGGGAATCTGCTCGGGATGAAGAAGGTTGAGCGGCCAGCGCCCGTTCTGGTGGCGGCGCTGAATCACGACATCGATGGCCTCATCGATGCGGCCGTCGGGTTTGATTCCTGCGTCCCGCAGATAGTCGAGTCCACGCAGGACGTCGTAGTGCCAGAACGTTGGGTATGAGAAGTGCAGCCAGCGTTTGTTGACGATTTCGCCAGTTCGAAGCGAGCGGAACATGCGGCGCTCGAGCAGATAGTTCTCGGCCCTCTTGCGGGCCTTAGCGACGGCCGGCGATTTGCGCCCTGCGCGTTCGTATTCGAGCAGACCCTCGAGAACGCAGATGGTGGTATGGAATGATGATCGCCGGCTCTTCGGTGCTTCACAGTTCCAGCCGCCGTCTTCGAGTTGCTCGCTCAGGAGTTGATCGGCCAGTGCGTCGTTCGGTTCCTTAAATACGCACCGACGCCGAGGATTCTGCCGTTGATGCAGGGCTCCGTCTCACCGTGAAGGAACGGGCGGCTGTTGAGCGGTTTAAACACGAGTTTCTTGTCGACGCGGTCGATCATTCGGCAGGCCTGCTTGCTGGCGGGGTCGAGACCGAGGTCTTTCAGAACGACGAGACTCCACAAGGTAACGAGATCCCACTGCCCTCCAGACCAGTAGCCGGCACGAGATTGGCGGGCGAGAAGTTCGGCTCCCCAGCCTTCGGTTGCGACGCGCGACCGCTCGGCTGCAATGGCGTTGGGCGATTCATCGGTCAAGTCCCTCATGACCTGCCAGCGGATAGCCGGATCAGAATCGAGGAGCCATTTGATGTGGGCAGGCCGAGGTGCGTAATCGTCCAGGCGCATGCGTATGTTTTAGCATCTGGCGCCGCTTTGGGTGGACGGAGCCGGCGACGCGATCCAGAGTGGTAGAGTCTATCTCTGGATGGTAGACGGACGATGCCCGAAAACGAAAAGTACGATGCCCATCAGAAAGCGCTGTCCCTCAATCTGGATGAGACGATCTTTGGCTCGTTTGCTGAAATCGGCGCGGGACAGGAGGTGGCACGCTGGTTTCTGCGTGTGGGTGGCGCCTCCGGCACGGTTGCAAAGACGATTTCGGCTTATGACAAGGAGGTCAGCGACCAGCTTTATGGGGCCGGGACTCGCTATGTTTCCAAGCCGCGCCTTCAGGCCATGCTGGAGAGCGAGTGGAAGCAGCTGCTGGCACAACTACAAGCCACTCGTGGGGCCGATACCAGGTTTTTCGCTTTTGTAGACACGATCTCGGCACGGAACTATGCAGGGACCAATGACTGTCACGGGTGGGTAGGATTGCGTTTTCTCCGGCAGCCCGGGGAGGCGCCAAACGACATAATCCTGCACATCAACCTGATGGATCCCAGCAACGTGCAGCAACAGGAAGCGGCCGGCCTTCTTGGTGTGAACCTGATTTATGCCGCCTATCATGCGCTCGCCTCGGCCAAGGAGCTTCTCGCAAGTATCTTCGAGGACCTTAGTCTGCAGCGAGTGGAGATCGACTGCCTGGAGTGCAGTGGGCCGGCCTTCGCTGATTGGAACCGGGATGAAGTTCACGCCTTTCTCGTTGTCGGCGGGTACGCTGAGGCGGTCGTATTTCAGGCGGACAACCAGCTGGCGCCCCCGAATGAACTCCTCTACAAGCGGGCTCTGGTGTTGGCGCCGGGCAGATTCGACAGCGTCACCGGCCTTCATGCCGACCTGATCGAGGACACTTTGGCGCAGTTGTCCGGGGAGGAGTTACAAGAGACCAAAGGTGGACTTGGGTTGTTCTGTCTCTCGGTCGTCGGCGGCAGTGCCCCGGACAGCGACGCCTCCGCTCACGAGATCTTGCAACGCGTGGTGATGCTTCAACAACTCGGCTATGGAGTGATGCTGTTTGGCGCGCAGGAACTCTATAAGATGAGCGCGTTCGCGAACCGCTATACGAAATCACGGATTCATTTCGCCATTGGTCTGTCGGTGCTTCTGCGTATCCTCAAAGACAGATACAACGAGCTGGCGGGGGCATTGTTGGAAGGCATAGCGCTGCTGTTTAAGCAAAATGTCCGGCTCATTGTGTACCCGATGACGACGGAAGAACTGCGCAGGCGTGTAACGGCGGACCAGCTCACTGGATGGAGATGGAAAGAGACCGATGGGATGGTAAGTGCCGACAACGTGCATCCCGCGGGGCCGGTAGATTCGTTGTATCAATATCTGCTTGAGAGCAAACTTATTCTCGCGGCAAAACCGTAAATAGTGCTGAATACGCTTCCAATCACGGCGCTTCTCGCCGAATCTATTTCTTGATCTTCGCCGCAGCCGCATCCACGTCGAACATGCTGTCGGGCAGATTGCTGTTGTAGGCAGCCTTGAAGAGGTAGCGCTGGTTGGTCATATCGTCATTGTGGAATCGGGTGGTCGTGTAGGGCGTCGCGATTCCATCGACCATGTGATAGTCGTCGTATTCCTCTTTCTCTTCATTGAGGTCCTTATACACAGGATCGCGCCATTTGAAGCTGCGGCGCAGAGGTAGATGGGTCTGCGCATCCATCTCGATGGTGATCGAGTCATTCTCGGGATTGATCAGCGTCACCTCGTCGGCGAGGTGGCGCTCGACGAGGCTCTGCCTGTCAAAGATCACGATCGTATTCGGGTTTTTGAGCCAGACGCGGATCGCGGTCTCGACGGAGTGATCGCGCCGGCGGAGAAAATCGTCGACCTGGTCCTGGGGCAGCGCCTTCTTGCCGCGATAAGTGACTTCCCATCCCTGATTGCCGAGAAAGAACTCAGAGACGTCCTGTTTCTTGCCGAAGTCGACACGCTCCTGGTCGGGGAAGCGGCGGTAATCGAAGTAGTCGCCGATGCCGCCGGTAGGTTTTCCCTGATAGAAGCTTGAGGTGCGGCCGGCGAAGGTTTCGTCTTTTAAGGTGAGCCAGCGGTCGCCGCCGAGGGCCTGGACCATGGCGGCAAGAGTGGCGCGGGCTTTCTTTTCATTCGCCTTGGCAATTGCGTCCTGGTCGGCATTTTGCGCGAAGCAGGTGAAGGCGAAGGCATGAACCAGAGCAACGCCAATAACCAGGCAATCTATCTTTCGTCTCAGTCTCATTCTCACTCTCGCTGATTTTGTTGGTTCAGCCGACGAGCACCGCGCCGCCGTTGACGTTGAGGATTTCGCCGCTGATGAATCCCGCTAGAGATGTGCAGAGGAACAGGATCGGGCCGGCAATCTCCATCGCTGTGCCTGCGCGCCCGAGGGGAATGCCGGCAAGAATCTTTTGGCTCTTCACCGGGTCACTGAGCGCGGAGGCAGACATATCTGTCGCCACCCAACCCGGCGCGACGCAGTTGACGTAGATACCGTCTGGGGCCAGTTCGCTCGACAAGCTCTTGGTAAGACTGATGAGCGCGCCCTTGGTCACCGCGTAGTCGGCGTGGAAAGCCTCGCCGCGCTGGCCGGCAGTGGAACCGATGAGCACGATATACCCGGCCGGTTCGCCGGCGCGGCGACCCTGCTTCTTCATCTGTGCGACTGCTGCTTTGACGAGTCCGAAGACGCTGTCGAGGTTCACATCCATCGTCTTTCGCCACTGCCCGTCACTCATGGTGGCGATGGACGCATCCTCGGGCGGCCAGATGCCGTGGTTGACCACCAGAATGTCGAGCTTGCCGAAGTGGTGTACGGCCTTTTCGACCAGTTGAATTCCCTGCCCTGCCGATGCCAGGTCCTGCTCGATCGCGCGGCAGCTTGCAGAGCCGCCGCATTCTTGTGCGAGCACTTCAGCTTCGGCCTGCGCGGTGCGATAGTTGAAAACGACCTCGGCTCCCGCAGCGTGAAAGAGCCGCACCGTCTCGGCGCCGATGCCGCGCGAGCCTCCAGTGATGAGAGCTGTCTTACCAGCCAGCGACAGGGTTACCCCCAGGCTCGTCATATCCAAACCCTACTGAAGGCGGCCCGGCGGTGCAACTTTGACCGCATCCCGCCTGGCGGCGCGGTATATTGGGGAACAAACCGAACCTGGGAGGACTTCATGAAGATGGCTGTGCCAGTTGCCCGTATATTGCTTGGCCTACTTTTTTTGGTCTTTGGGCTGAATGGCTTTCTGCTTTTTCTCCCTCAACCGCCATTACCGCCCGGCGACATGCTGACTTTTGTCACGGTGATGGGGAAATCGCATTATATGATCCCGGTCTTCGTGTTGCAGGTGATCGGCGGGCTGTTGTTGCTCATTGGCAGATTCGTGCCGCTGGCGCTGACGATACTTGGGCCGGTGATCGTGAACATCCTGATTACGCATATTGTGTTTCAGCCGGCCGGGCTGCCGCCGGGCGCTCTTGCGGCGATACTCTGGTTCATCCTCTTCTTCGCTTATCGTCAATACTTCGCGGGGATATTTGCCGCCGACGCGAAGCCGGCGCCTTAGCCTATTTCTTCTTCGCGGCTTTCTTCTTGGCGGAAGCGGCGGCTTGCTTGCCTGCCGCTTCCTCGCGCGCTTTTTCGGCGAGCAGCTTCCTTCTGGCGGTGAGGAGCTTTTGGTATTCGGCCGGCGACAGGGCGAGTACGTCTTTCGTCTTCTGGGGCAGCTTCTGGTAAGTCAGGTTATGGGCAGCGCGTAGGAGGGCCTCTAGTTCCCTGCTCGGAATTGCGCTCCAGTGCTGGATTGAAACCCAGCTCAAGCGCGCCAAATAGGGCGCCGGAAAGACGCCGTCAATTTCCAGCAACTCATGAAAGCGTTCGATCCCAGCGGAGAACGACATCACTGCCATCCCATCCGCATCGAGATTCAACACCGCGAACATCTTGCCTCCGACGGCCTTGTCGCCCACCCAGAAGACGAGGTTCTCGCCCCACTGCATCGTCTCTTGGACGAGAGGAAGTTTGCGGAGAAACTCGCGTGCGCGCTCGGCGTCCATGGTGAGAATTATGCCTTAAGAATTGTTCCGGTGGTGCGTCCGGCAGGGACACGCGGTTTACGAACCACCTCGATGGCAACTCCGTATCATTGCTCGACAGAACAATTCTTGATGAGGTTGCTTCATGCGACGTTTATTGCGGCGTCTCGCGCTGATTCTTGGAATCCTTCTTATATTCTTGGCGGCAGCGGCCTATGTCGTGGGCTTTCGTCCCTTGCGCGATCCGCATCCGCCGGATTTCATGGCTAAGGGCACGCTCGCAATCCAGAATGCGAAAATCTATACCTCGCCGGACGCTCCGCCGATTGAGAGCGGGACGATTGTCCTCCAGGATGGCAGAATTGCCGCAGTCGGCACCGACATTTCTGTGCCCTCAGCCGCGCAGATCATTCCCTGCGACCATTGCGTTGTCACCGCAGGATTCTGGAACGCTCACGTTCACTTCACCGAAAACAAGTGGGCTGGCGCGGACTGGCAACCTGCGGCCAAGCTCAACCCGCAGCTTGCCGACATGCTTACCAGCCGGGGATTCACTACCGTCGTCGATGTCGGCTCGAACCTTCGCGACACGATTCCGATCCGTCGCCGCGTCGAAGCTGGCGAGCTGCTCGGTCCGAAGATATATACCGCTGGATCGGCGCAGTATCCGCCCCACGGCATTCCCTTCTACCTAAAGGGAACGACGCCGTGGTTCATTCTCAAACTGATGCCCCAACCGGCTACGCCCGAAGAAGCCACGAAGGATGAGGAACGCAACATTGCCGAGGGCGCCGATGTGCTGAAGCTCTTCACCGGGTCATGGGTGGCGCATGGAAAGGTGCTGCCTATGCCGGAGACCAATGCCCGCGCCGCCGTCGAAGTCGCTCACAGCCACGGCCAGCTTGCCTTCGCTCATCCCTCCAACCTCGCAGGCGTACTCGTTGCGATGAACAGCGGAGTCGACGTGCTCGCCCACGCCGCCGACGACACCGAGGGAGTCGACGCCAAGCTGCTGCAAACCATCGTCGATCGGCACATGGCGATGGTCCCCACGCTGAAGATGTTCGAGAACGACGGTCACGAAGAACCCCCACTATCTCGACCCCATCTACGCCGAAGTCCGCCAGTTCCACGCCGATGGAGGCCAGCTGATCTTTGGCACCGACGTTGGCTACATGACGGACTACACGACTGAGGATGAGTTTCGTGCGCTGGAGCAGTCGGGGTTGAATGCGATGGATATTCTGCGGATGTTGACGACGGCTCCGGCGGAGCGGTTTGGGGTTGCGGATCGGAAGGGGACAATTGCGGTTGGGAAGCTGGCTGATATTGTTGTTCTGAGCGCCGATCCGGCGAGCGACGTGGCGAACTTTTCTAAGGTGCAGACAACAGTGCGCAGTGGACGAGTGATATATGGACGTTGATCGCGGATCGCGGCTCAGCCTCGCAATGAACAAATGCGCTTAGGATTCTCCGAGATTGGGCGCGAACCTCGCGCCCCAGAACAGCACCAGCGCTGAGACCAGCATGGCCACCAGGGTGAGGGCTAGTCCGGACTGCAGCGAGTGCCGGTCGGAGACGTATCCGATCAGCCTGGGTGAGAAAGCGTCGCCGAGGGCGTGGATGAGGAAGAGATTCAAGGCTATGGCGGTGGAGCGAATTCGCGCTCCCACGGAGTTCACGATGGCGGCGTTCAGCGGGCCGGTGTTGAGAAAGAGGAAGAACTCCGCTACGAGCACCGCGGGCACCAGTAGGGCAGGCGGTCCGAAGAAGGCGACCAGCGCGCCGGGAATCGCGAGTACCGCGCTCCATGCGGAGATCAGATAAAGGGCGCGATAGTTGGTGCGCAGCCACCGCTGAGCGAGCCATCCGCCGGCCCATGTGCCGGCGATTCCGTCGATGACGGTGATCCCGCCAAGGAGTTCTCCGGCCGTGGATAGCGAGTAGCCACCGTGGCGCACGAAGAATGTTGGCATCCAGACGGAGATGCCGCCAATTGAAAACACCAGAGCGGCCATGCCTAGTGTCGCCGGCCAGTACGCGCCATTGCGCAGCAGGCCGGAGGCGGTAGCGCGGTCGAGCGTGGGCGCGAGCTGGTCGGCGCTGCCTCTGGGCGGCTCCTTGACGAAGACCCAAAAAGCAAGGGCGAGCAACATGCCGGGAAACGCGGAGACGAGAAAAGGCGCGCGCCATCCAAAGTGGGAGCCAACTACCCCGGCGGTGAGATAGCCCAGAGCGGCACCTACGGGAATGGTGAGGTAAAAGAAGCTCAGGATGCGGTTGCGTTCGATCTCGGGATAGAAGTCGGCGAGCAGTGCAGGGGCGAAGATGCCGAAGGTCGCTTCGCCTATCCCCACGACGGCGTGTCGAAAGTATAGAGAGTCATAGCTGTGCACGGTTGCGGTGAGCAGGGTGAGCAGGCTCCAGAGCATGGCCCCGGCAACCAGGAGGGGCTTGCGCGGAAAGCGATCGCCGAGCCAACCAGTCAGCGGCGCGGCAATCATATAAGTCACGAAGAAGGCGTAAGTGAGCGCCCCCATCCGCTCGTCGTTGACGCCGAACTCTTTCTGCACCAAAGGCTGCACCCCGGGCAGAATGTAACGATCGAGATAGTTGAAGAGGTTCAGCCCGGTGAGCAGCAACAGCGCTACGATCGCGCCCTTGCGGGCACTCTTATCGGGAAGTTGACCGGGCAGGCTCTCAGGCATTGCGCCAAGCATATCAGCGCAGTTAGGGGCGCAACCCACTGTGCGCGACCAGGTTGACACTCGTTCAGCGCTTGATATAACAAGGTGGCGCGTTACAGGGGACAATTTCGAGACCCGATCCTAAACAAAAGAAAGAGGCAAGAGATGATGGGTTTTATTGAGTGGATCATAGTTGGACTAATCGCGGGCTTCCTTGCGGGGAAGGTAATGAAGGGCGGCGGCTATGGCGTTCTGGTCGATATCATCCTCGGAATTTTGGGCGGGATTCTAGGCGGATGGCTCTTTGGGATGCTGGGGATATGGCAAGGCCGCGGAGTGATCGGGTCGATCATTGTGGCCTTCATTGGCGCGGTGATTCTGGTCTGGATCACTCGTTTGATCAAGAGGGCGTAGGTGCGCTCAAAAGCGCAATTCGCTGTTTGGCGCACGCGGGTCGTTGCGGGAGGAGATTGTGCCCCTTCCGCAAGCCCATATACTGAATTTCAGCCATGCACGAATTTCCACCCGTAGAAGAACAGCTAGATCTGCTTCAAAAAGGGGCGGCTGAGATCATCCGCCTCACTGACCTGCGCGAACGCCTTGAAGCTTCGCGCCTTTCCGGCAAGCCACTTCGCGTCAAAGCCGGGTTCGACCCGACTGCGCCCGACCTGCACCTCGGCCACACCGTGGTGATGCGCAAGCTCAAGCACTTTCAGGACCTCGGCCATCAGGTGATCTTCCTGATTGGCGACTTTACCTCGCTCATCGGCGATCCCTCTGGCCGCTCAGCCACGCGAAAGGTGCTCACTCGGGAAGAGATCCAGGAGAATGCCAAAACCTATACCGACCAGGTCTTTCGCATCCTCGACCGCGCCAAGACGGAGATTCGCTTCAACTCGGAGTGGCTGGGCACGCTGGGCTTTGAGGGGATGATCCGGCTGGCGCAGAAGTTTACCGTCTCGCAGATGCTGGAGCGTGATGAGTTCCACACCCGGTTCAAGAACGAGCAGCCGATCGCCCTTCATGAGGTTCTCTATCCGCTGGCGATGGCCTATGATTCGGTGGCTCTCGAGGCCGATGTCGAGCTCGGTGGCACCGATCAGAAGTTCAACCTGCTTACAGGCCGCGCCTTGCAACGGGACTATGGTCAGCCGCCGCAGATCGTACTGATGACTCCGATTCTGGAAGGACTCGATGGCGTACAGAAGATGTCGAAGTCGCTCGGTAATGCGATCGGCATCAACGATGCGCCGGGTGAGATGTATGGCAAGCTGATGTCGATTTCGGATGAGTTGATGTGGAGCTACTGGACGCTGCTGACCGACCTGCGCCAATCGGAGATCGAGCGGATGCAGGCGGATGTTGCTGCGGGAGGGCTGCATCCGATGACCGCGAAGAAACAGCTTGCCGAGACTATTACGGCTGGGTTCTATGGAGATATGGCGGCGGCAAATGCAACGAATAACTGGGCGAAGCAGTTTCAGCAGAGAGAGACCCCGGAGGATTTGGAAGAAGTGGATGTAACCTTTGCAGACCTGGTGGGGCCATCGGGCGTTCCGGCGACACCTGGGGCGCCGGGCCTGCAGATTCGGGTACCCAGGTTGCTGGTAAGGCTTGGGCTGGCAGCGTCCGGCACGGAGGCTTCGCGGAAGCTGGCGGAGAAGGCGGTGAAGATTGATGGTGAGGTGGTGACGAATTCAGTCTTCCCATTGACCGCATTTCCGACACGGCTCACGGTTCAAATTGGGAGGAAGGCTAAGGCTGCAGTGATCAGTTAGCCGACCTCATCGAAGAGATCGGACTCTGGATATGGATCGAGACTGGGTAAAATTCGCTCTCAAGCTAGCCGAGAACGCCCGAGAAGGGTTAGCGAAAGAGCGTGAGCAACTCGCGGCCGAGCACGCGAGAGCCGCCGTGCAAGGATCCGCGCCCGCTGAGTCGCCTCAATTCACAGTATCGCTCTCATCTCCATCCTCAACTAGCACGGCAGACAATCCCACTAACTCATAGCTCACCGGAGGCCCGGCTCTTGTCGGCGTGAAGGTCACCTTGAGCGGTTCGCGTTGCCACGTGGCTGGGCCGCAGGCGGGCGTGGGGTGGTCGGTCAAATCCCAGGTGGAGATTTTCTTCATCAGCAGCGGCTTCCGGCCTGCGACCTGGGCGACGACGGCGTAGAGCTGTTTGCCTCCGGCGGAAAGGCCGCAATAGGCGGCGTAGTCGCGAAACCAGGCCACATCCGAGACTGCGGGGTCGAAGTCGGGGAGTTTGAGTGCGGTGACGTGTCCGTTGCTGCGATCGATCAGCAGCCAAGGGCCACGTTGCCAGACCCAGTGTTCGGCTTTGTCGGAGGGCTCGTTCGGTAGCGTGTCATTGATGCGCAGCGCGCGGCGCACGGCGACGCTGCGATCGGTCACGTCGTGGGAGTCTCCGGTGGTCCATTCTTTGACTTTGCCGTCGACGAGCAGGGCGCGGACCTTGAGCTCTTTCTCGTCGCCATTGTTGCCTGCGGGATCGCCCTCTGCTGAGTAGGGCACGCGGCGGACAGCGCCGAAGCTGACGGTGTGGACTTTTGCCGTTGGCGCCGCGCGAAGTTGCGCGGAAAAGGCGGCTGCGCCCAGCACGCATAGCAGGGCGTGAGCCGCAGAATCCATCAACTTCTGGGGGATCATGGATGCAGGGTAGTCTGTGGGCGCCCGCGGCGCAATTGGCGGCTATAGCCGAGGGCTGCGTTGATTTCCCAATTTGGGAATCGCGCGCGGTCGAGTGCTTCATTCGGCTTCTCAGGCGCGAAACAAAAAGACACAACTCACCACGGAGAACACGGAGTTCACAGAGAATCTGCAAGGGTTGAAGTCTTACAATGCAACGAGACGCCTTCATTGAGAGCCTGGACTTCCCGTCTCAAGTCAAAAATGCCCGTAAGAATCTCCGTTCCCATCGTCGCCTGCAACGAAGCCGCGAATCTGCGGCGGACCTTGGCCAGTGTTGCCTGGGTGGATGAGATTGTGGTGGTTGATTCGGGCTCGACCGATGAAAGCCTGGAGATCGCGCGGGAGTTCAATGCCCGCGTCTTTGTTGAGCCGTGGAAGGGTTATGGGCCACAGGTCAACTCGGCGATCGATAAGTGCACCGGAGACTGGATTCTGAACCTGGACGCAGACGAGGTAGTACCCCCCAATCTGCGGGAGGAGATTCAGACGCTGTTGTCCCTCCAAGACGACCCCGATTTGTCCGATCTTGAGGGCGTTGTTCCCGAGCCGGCTTTCGACGCGTACTGGATTCCGCGCCTTAACCTGGTGATAGGGCGTTGGATGTGGCACGGCGGACTCTATCCCGATCCAAGCTGCGGCTCTTTCGTCGCGGGACGGCGCGGTTGCGGGAGGATACGGAGCCCCATGCGACCCCTAAATGGGACGGGCCAACCGGGCGGCTCAAGTCGCACATGCTGCACTACGCTTACCCCAACCTGGACGTCTATCTCGAGCATATGGTGCGTTACAGCAGAGCGAGCATTCCGCTTGTGCTGAGCAAGGGCAAGACCAGCAGCGGTCTGACGGCCTTTGTGATGAATACGTTTCTGAATCCGGCTGCGACTTTTATCTACAACTACTTTTTGCGGCTGGGTTTTCTGGATGGGAGGGAGGGGTTTCTCTTCCATCTCTACCATTCGGTCTATGTGAGCTGGAAGTATGCGATGGCATGGCAGGCAGCAAGAAGAAAGAACTAGAGACCAGGGGCCAGGGACTGTTCAGAAGCCTTCCGGTGGGCGAGGGCCTCGAGCGCGTCTCCGGCTTCGCGCAGACCGTTTTCGGCGCGGACCTGGGCGCCGATGGCCGCGGCTCGCTCGCGATATTTTGGCTCGGCGAGCATTTCGCGAAGGAGGCTGGCAGCGGTATCGGCGCGATAGCTGTCGCGCTGGATTACCTTAGCGACCCCGAGCCGACGCACCCGGCGCGCATTGTCCGGCTGGTCGTGGCTGTAGGGCATGACCAGCATCGGCTTGCCGGCGCGCAGCGCCTGGGCGGTGGTGCCGACTCCACCCTGGTGGACGATCAGCGATGCCTGCGGAAAGAGCCGCGAATAGGGCGCATATTCAACAATGCAGATGCTCTCAGGAACGCGGTGCGCCGGGAGATTGCGCGGATCGTCGCCGACCAGCAACACGGCTCGTTCTCCCAGCTGTTCCACAGCGAGCGCGCTCTGCTCGTAGAAGTCTCCGGCATCGAGCACCGCCGCCGAACCGAGGGTGAAGACCAGCGGCGGAGGGCCAGCCTGCAGGAATGCTTGCAGTTTCGGAAGCAAGTCCATCTTGCCGGCGTCTCCGTCGTAGAAGAGGAAGCCTGTCGTGCGAGTGCTGGGAGGCCAGTCCGGCTGCGGCTCGCCGATTACCGATGAGAAGAGGGCCAGCACCAGGTCGTTCGAAAATTTGGCGTCGAAGATGGGATCGTCTCCGGGCGGCAGGCCGAGTTCTTCGCGGAGGTCGTAGATCGGCTCCGACCATTCTCGGGTGACGAAGCGGGCGAAGCGAGCGATGATGTGGCCCATCCCCGGCACGAGTGCCTGCAGTTTGGCGAGCGTGGGATATGGCGGTAGAACTGGCGGGTCGTAGGCGGAGAAAAATGAGAAGGGCGCCAGAACATAGGAGGCCCACGGAATGCCGGTCACCTCGGCGATGATCGGCCCGGCGTAGGCCAGTTCCCCACTGACGAGCAGATCAGCTCCGCCATCTGCTTTAACGGCAGCGAGCAGGTCTTCATAACTGTCGCGGATGGCGGGAAAGAGAAACTCGCGCAACCCACGCTCAGTTCCCTTCTTGATGTCGTAAATCATGGCGATGAGACGGCTGTCGTGGGGGTCCTGGTCGGGGCGGATGCGATGAAAGCCAATGCCCAGCGGCTCGATGCGGCTGCGAAACATCTCCGGCACGGCGAGGACGGGGTCGTGTCCGCGGCGGCGCATCTCGAGGGCAAGCGCGATCAGCGGATTGACGTCGCCAAGCGTGCCAAAGGTCGTGAAAACAATCCGCATGCGGGTGAGGTGGAGTCTCCACTATGACGGTAGCTTATGGCGGCGACGAGGGGAAGTGGGTGGGAGCGAATGTTCATAGAGGCTGCTTTCCTGCATGGCGCCCGCGAGGTATGGGTCGCCTGGCAAGTGTCTGTGGTGAGAGTTACTTCTTCGCAGCGGTAGTTTCCGCGTCGATCCAATAGGCGTTTCGAGCCCTGACTTCGAGGTCCGGCCTGTCCTTGACCTTGAGTTCGAGGACGTGAAAGCCGGGATCGGGCGATTGCGGGCTGAAGCTCAGGACGTAGTGGTTGGGCAGGTCGTTGGAAATCTGGACCAAGTCACGGTTGAGCAGCTTGGAGGTTTTGAGGGTGAAATATTCGCCGCCGGTGAGTTGCGCAACCGATTCGGGAATGTTTCGTTTGAATCCATCACTGGCGGCGATGTAAGCCAGGCGGGGCAGCCGTAGCGGTGGGAGCAGATCGCTGGCGCAGTCGAGCGCTTGCACGGCGCGGTTGCCGTTGGCGTCGGGGTCGGAGCCTTTCGCCATGCAGCCGCCGGACGCGTAGGGCTGCGCCGAGTAGGCGCTTCCTCCGGGGCGAGGCGCCTTGGAGGCCTCGTGCTTAAGCGCAATCTTCTCGCTGGAGAAACCGAAGCTGTAGATCGAAGTGTTGGTGTCGTCGACGGCGCGCAAGGCTTGCGGAAAGGTACTATGGCTGCCGTTATCGATGGTTTCGCTAACCAGCAACAGGACGCGCCGGTAAGTCTGCGGCTGCTTACGCAGCAGATCGATGCCAAAGCTCAGCGTGTCGAGAATGGCCGCGCCGCCATCTCCCGCGCTTAATCTGGAGACAGCGTCGGCAGCCGCGGCTTTATCCGCCGTGAAGTCGAGATCGAGATGAGGCCGGCTGTCGAAGCTGACCACTGCGATGCGGTACGGGACGTTGCCGATGACTGCATCGAGGACCGAGACGAGGCCGGCGTAGTCGTTCAGATGCGCCGCTCCCTGCCCACCCGTCTGCATAACGACGACAATGGCGATCGGCTGCCCGTCGTTGTCATCTTCCATACGCAGCCGCTGCGGGACTCCATTGTCGGTAAGAACAAAATCGCCGGCGGTGAGCGCGAAAACGACCTCCCCGTTCTTGGTCGTGACGAGCGCCGGCACTAGAACCAGGTTGGAGCGCACAGAGAGCGTGGTGGTATCGGCACCTGACGGCTGAGTGAGATTGGATTGCGCGCCGAGCATTGCCGCCGACAGCATGAGGGTGCCTAGTAGAGCGGCTTTGATTGCTTGAGTTGACGACGGTTGACGCGGGTGAGAATCGTGGGTCATTGAGGTGAGTACAGAGTGCTGTCGAACCATTCTCTTTCCCCAAAAAGAGGAGGGTAGAGGCACATATTTAGGGCGGCAATCGATTACTACTTCGGCCACGGAAGGGACACACATGCGATTGACACTTCCCCGACCCTTTGTTGACAGTGCTGCGAATCGCCAGGGCGAGTGTGATAGGTAATCTTTAGATGGCGATTGTCGAGCCATTCGACCACGGGGTCATTGAATTCGCTTGGTCCGCCGTGCGCAAAGACCTTACTGTGTCTACAACATCCAGCGAGCTTTAGAGTGACCTCGGTATAATCCCGCCCGAGGAAACCAGCTTGGTATCGGAGTTCTGCCTGTTGACCGTCCGGCGAAAGAAATTTATGAGTCCGCGGGGGCGGATCGCCGGATGTCAGGAAGACGGCGAATAGAAACGCCGGCAGAAGCACAACTATCGGCACGATTCCCATCGCACCGAAGACTCGGGCGGTAACTCTCTGCCAACGCTTCCGGACCCTAGGTGCCCATAGGAGCGTAGCCACAAGTGCCACGTAAACTGTCCCCGAGGCAACTAATCCTAATGTAGGCAGCGCAATCTTGAATTCGTCCCACAATTCAGGCCAGCAAGGCACGTCGTTCCACCTCGGTCTTCATGAATCGAATATTGCTGCTCTTAGAAGCTCGCCTCGAAGACCTTAAACCGCCGTTCCAGCTCAAATTGCTGCTGTGCCTTTTCGCTCCCTTTTACGAAATCGGCGCATTTGCCGGTTGCTTCGTCTTTGCCAAGCTGTCCAGCGCAAGCGGCTATTGGTTGGGTGAAGCTGTCTCCTGACTTTGGTGTTACCCACAGACTTTGGCCGGGCAGGAAGTTGTGTTCGAGGCCGGTGCGGACCATGTTCTTCAGCTCCGGATAGGTGAAATGATAGGTATCGACCGCGCGGACATATTCGTGAGTAAGGTCGATGCGGGAGACGCCTTCGTCGTCGGTGGAGAGAGCGACCGGAACTCCGTATTTGCGATACATCGTGAGCGGGTGATCGCCGCCTTTGACGTTGAGGATTACGTCGTTGCTGGTCAGGTTGACCTCAACCATGATGCGCTTGGTGGCCATCTCCTTGAGCAGTTCGTAGGGATGGTCTTCGTCCATCACGTCGACGCCGTGGCCGATGCGCTCAGCGTGCCCGAGGTCGATGGCGTCGCGGATGTGAAATTTCAGCCCCTCGGGCGGGACGAGGCCGAGCGCGATTTCTCCGGCGTGGAGGGTGATGTGCACCTTGGGATAGAGCGTGTGCAGGGCGTCGATCATCTGCATGTGCAGGCGATAGTCGGTCATCGCGACGTATCCGTCTTCAGGCTGGACGAGGTTGATGCCGACGACACGCGTGTCGGCCGAGGCAAGCTCAAAGCCGATCAGTATCTGGGCGAAGACGCTGTCGGGCGGCGCGGCGCGGAGCACCTGGTAGAGATAGCGAATCTCGACCTTGCACGCCGGCTGTGCGCCACGTTTTGCCGCAGCCTTCGAGTTCGCGGCGCTGCGCCTCGGCCTTGTCGAGATCGGCGCGAATCGCCGGAATCAAGTCGCGCAGGCCGGCATCGAGAAGCTGCTTGCGGTATTGGCCGAAGTCGGGGTTGTATCCGGCCTTTTCTGCCATCGCGGCGGCCTGCAGGAACTGACCCGGCGTGTGCATGATCTCGAGATACTGTTCGTTCTGAGCGGCCGCGCGGGTGGCGATCTCGTCGAGCCATTCGCCGAGGTGGTTGCCCTCGAGGATCTCGAAACGCGCGAAGGTATCAAAGAACTGGTCGTGGCCGGACCTGCCTGAAATGGGAACGAAGGTCCGCATAGAGAGCGAGTCGATGAGCTGGTCGTAAAGATGCTGGTCTTTCGTCACGCTGTCGGCGCGGACGCGGCCTTCGCCGCAAACCGGCTGGGGTGGAATGCTGCGCGTCTGGGCCATGGGCTTGACGATAGCTAGAGCAGCCGTGTCGATACATAGGCCTTCCTGGGCGGCGTCGTGAAGGAAGGTCTCGGCATAGATGCCTCCGCTGAGATGGTAGTGGAGGTCGGCGCCCTTGGGCATCGAGTAGAGGAATCCGCGCAGTGCGGCTGGGCCCATTTTGGCGGCGGCATCGAGGGCCTTGGCGGCGCGGGCTTCGCTGGAGGAGCTGGCCGCCGCTTTAGCCTGGGCGATTGCATTTTGTGCGGCGTTGAGTACGAGAATGGCGGCGATAGCAAGAACGGCGGAAACCCCAGATCCATTCGACTCGCGCTGAGGCGTTCGCTCCGGAGAAATTGGTGGAGTTAGCCCGGAATGACAATTATTCAGTAGCATGGTGCTCCGTGAGGTCTTTCTTGAGAATGCGGCTACGTTGCGTTGGCACAAGTTTATGGCATTGGGGCGGAACTGCGGCAGTCTTGTTTGTGCTGATGGCGCTTCTGCATGCGGCTCCGGGAATCGCGCAAACGACCGCGGCGGCGAACGACTGGCTCCAGCCGATCCCCCAGTTTCCGCTGGCATCGAGCGATCTGACGATTCGCCAGCATGTTGAGGCGGGAAAACCGTTCACCGTAGCCGGTGAATGCGGCTCCTTTATGGGCGAACAGAACGGCAGTTTTGAGGCGTGGATTTTTCCGGTGAAGCTGCTGAGTCATTTTGTGATCTCTGCCGCGGTTGAGGGATATCCGGTACCGATTGACCTGAACGCCGATGCCGCCGAGATCGAGGTCGCCCCCGACCACACGACGATCACCTACGCGCATATCGCCTTCACGGTGCGCGAGATTCTCTTCGCGACGCGCTGCAACAGCGCTGCAGAGACGGGCGCGGGCGTCATCGCGCTCTTTCAGATCGAGGCGGCGCGTCCCGTGACGCTGACGTTCTCATTTACTCCGGAGGTCAGACGAATGTGGCCGTCGCCGAACTATGGTCCTCCGGGGCCGGAGTGGGTGGGAGATGCGACGCGCGGCTATTACCTGCTGCATGAGGATTTCCCGGACCTCGCCGGGGCGATCGCCATGCCGGGAACGCATCCGGGGATTCTTGCGCCTTACCAGGAGAAGCCGAAGGTCTATCCGCTGCAGTTGATTCTAGAGTTCGATCCGAAGCGCGACGCCGGCAGGTATTTTCCACTGACGATGGCAGTTGGCACCACTCCGGAGACCGCGACCAAGGCCGCGCTGGAAAAGAAGCTAGCCGCGATGACCACCGGAGCGCAGCAACTCTACGAAAAGACCGCTGACTACTATGCGCACTTCTTTGACGACAAGCTCACCGTCGAGACTCCCGACAAGCAGTTCGATGAGGCGCTAAAATGGGCGGAGATTTCAATCGACCAGGTGCAGGTACGTCATGGCGACGAGGTCGGGCTGGTCGCTGGATTTTACTCTTCTGGAGACTCGGCGCGTCCGGGCTTTGGCTGGTATTTCGGCCGCGACACGCTCTATACGCTCTATGCCGTGAACAGCTATGGCGACTTTCGGCTGACACGCGAGGCGCTCGACTTCCTGATGAAGCGGCAGCGCGACGATGGTAAGATGCCGCACGAATGGTCGCAGACCGCCGACCTGGTCAACTGGAAGAGCTTCCCCTATGAATACGCCGCTGCCGACGCGACTCCGCTATTCATCATGGCGATGGAGGATTACGTCGACGCCAGCGGCGATGTTGAGTATCTGCGCAAGAACTGGTCTGTGGTTGAGAAGGCGTGGGAGTTTGAGCGGACGCATGATTCCGATGGCGATGGGATCTATGACAATTCGCAAGGCACGGGATGGGTCGAGAGCTGGCCGCCGGGCATGCCACATCAGGAGGTCTACCTCGCCGCGCTCGATCAGCAGGCCAGCGGCGCGATGGGCCGGTTGAGCACGATGATGGGCGACGCCGCGGGAGCGAAGGCTGCGGATGCGCGGGCTACCGCCGTCGCTGCGAAGCTTGAGCAGGAATATGCGCGGCGAGCATGTACGCCTTCAGCTACGACGGCACAAAGGGCCTGGACAAGACGGCGACGATTTATCCCACGATCGCGTGGTGGGATGGGCATTACGCTCTGAAGCAGCCCGACGCGATGTTTGAGCGCTGGGCTTCGCATGAGTTCTCGACCGATTGGGGGCTGCGCGATCTCGGCAATCATGAAGCGCTCTACGATCCGATCAGCTATCACCAGGGTTCGGTGTGGCCGCTGTTTACCGGGTGGACTTCGGTGGCGGAGTACCGCACGGGACGGTCGCTCTCTGCCTACGCGCACCTGATGCAAAACCTCAACCTGACATGGCAACAGGACTTGGGAGCGGTGACCGAGCTCCTCTCCGGCGATTACTTTGTTCCTTTCGGCCGCAGCACGAGCCATCAGATGTGGTCGTCGGCGATGGTGATCACCCCGGCGATTCGCGGGCTCTTCGGACTCAGTTTCGATGCCGAAGCCAAGGCCATCGTTGTCGATCCGCATCTGCCGGCGACGTGGCAAGGCGCGACGCTGCATCATGTCCCGGTGGCGAGCGGGAACGGCGATATCTCCTTTCATCGTGAAGGCGCGACGCTGGTGGTGCGGTTAAGTAATGCGCCCGCAGGTGTTGGATTGCGAGCGAAATCGCCGACCGGCCAGACTGGCGGTACCGACGAGCTGCGGCTGCCTCTCGATGCGGTCGAGGTCGGCATTCCTGCAGAGCTACCGCTGCCCGGGGCTGTGACGAATCAGATAAAGGTGCTTGCGGAACGGCATTCCCACGGGTCGCTCGAACTCGACCTGGAAGCCGAGGGTGGAGCTGTCTACGATTTGCCTCTGCGCCTCAACGGCGTCACCGACAAGCAGGTTTCCGTCGATGGCGGCGAGCTAAAACAAGGGGTCTGGGCGAGCATCGCGCCTCGGACGCTGACGTGGTGGGCGCAGGGCGGCAGCATGGTTTCGGGAACGAATAAGATGAGGATTCTGAGCGTGAAGTTCCCGAATGGAAGCGGCTATCAACGGCAGACCGTTCGCTTGAAATGGTAGCGTCGCCGGTTGATCGTTAGGGCTCCCAGTCGTTCCCGATTGAGTCTCCGAGACTCCAGTCACGCCGGGGAGCTCAGAATCGGAGGTAATAAGAGTGATTGGCGGCGCCCACATAGTTCTCTACAGCAAGAATGCCGAGGCAGACCGAGCATTCTTCCGCGATATTCTCGGATTCAAATCCGTGGACGCGAGTCACGGCTGGCTAATCTTTGCCCTTCCACCGGCCGAAGCTGCGTTTCACCCGTCGGATGAGGGCGGCGTCCACGAACTCTACCTTATGTGCGACGACCTCAAAGCCGAGATGGCCTCTCTCGCGAAGAAGGGCGTTCAATTCTCCGAGATCGAGGAGGCCCGCTGGGGTTCGATTACCAAGATGCGACTTCCCGGCGGAGGCGAGGTCGGGCTCTATCAGCCGAAGCATCCAACGGCGCTGGAGCTGAAGTAAAGCGGCACGAAAGACCGGCTAGCCCTGCGTGCCGCAGCGCGTTTGGCGAGTCTCGTTTGGATTGCTATACTTCATAAGGCGGTCGGATCATCGACGCCCTACCGGAAGGTCGCCCGATCTTCCCGCAGAATTCCTTGGAAGTCCCAAGGCCAGATAGCTCAGTGGTAGAGCGCGGCCCTGAAAAGGCCGGCGTCGGCGGTTCGATCCCGTCTCTGGCCAC
>CAVUKL010000062.1:0-22717 GCA_963742015.1 uncultured Acidobacteriaceae bacterium
CTTTCCATCACTGCGAGTAAAGACGCTAAGGCCGGGAACGTCGGCATCGTCAGCGGTGACGTAAGCGCGGGTGTAGTCGCCTTCGGCGTCAGAGTAGATCCGCAGGTTCTTCCATCCGCGTTCCTGCTTGAAATCGATGAGACGCCCGATCGGCGAGCGTGCAGTTACGGCGAGGGCGACGCGCTCGCGGAGGTTGCCGGCGGCGCCTTCCCATGAGGTGAGCATGGCGGTGCACATGGGGCAGGCCCTCTCGCGTTGCGGACCGAGCATCATGCTGTAGATCACAAGCGCGTCTTTGTCGCCGAAGAGCTGAGAGAGACGAACCGTGCCGTCGGGACTTTCGAAGGTGTAGTCTTGCGGGATTTGGCCGCCGGGGGGAAGCGCGCGGCGGAGCGCGGCAACGCGCTCGATGTGACGCCGAAGCTCGATCTCCTCGGCGAGTAGAGCGTTGCGAGCCTGACGGTATTCGGGGCCCTCGTTGGGGAAGTGCGCTTTATTCGTTTCAGCGAGTTCTGTTGCGGAGATAAGGATGGTGTCGGTCATTCAGTTCTCCTTCTTCGTGACGCCCTACAGGCCGAATCGGCTGCTCGGAGTTGCCTACGAGCTGGGATGAAATTGCGTGCCGGGCTGCTTCTTCGGGGCCGCTGCACTTGCCTATCTCACGAAGGCTTCTGCGATGGCGACAAGACAACAGCGGCTTCGCTGGTGAGAACGCGAAAGACAAAGGTCTCCTGGAGATAGAGGCGCACGGCGGATTCGGTATGGCTGAGGTAGCCGATCGAGACATCCTGACCGAGATTCAGCTCGAAATCGCCGCCTCGCGTGGTCAGTACGACTGCGCCTTCGATTGCCGGCGCCCAGACGATGTTGCCGTCAACGATCCGCTTGACGTGCTCGAGCACGGGATAGCCATGATCGCGAGTCTCGGCGAGCGCCGTATACTCATTGGCTCCGAGCAAAACCGAGTAGGGGCCGTTGACGCCTACGAGTCGCAGTTGGCTCAATGCGTGTGCTACCGCATCGGGATAATCGCGCACATCGGCGGGAAGCGTGTCGATGGGATTGCTGGTGCCTTCTCGAATGCCCTGGATGTCGGCTTCGGCGTATCCGGTGAAGATGGCGCGGTCTTCGGCGAAGGCCAGCGTCTTCGCCGCGTCTTTGGCGGGCTGCCAATCGGAGTCTTCCGATCCGCGCTCAACGTCGTCGATCGCCTGGCGGGAGAGTTCAAACGGGACGCGCAGCTCGACCAGCGGCTTGACCTCGCGCTGCCTTGCGACGATGCCCTCCGCAGGAGCGGAGATCTCTCGGAGGTGGCCGGTTCCGACTCCGGGCAGAGCGATTCCTCCCGGCGCAGGAACGTCTACGACGCGCCGTCCGGCGAGATACCGCTTGAGCGTTCTTGTCGTCTCTTCCTCAATCTCTGACCATGCAGCGTCGGAGATGGGCGCGAGCTCCCGATGGAGGTTATTCATTCTTCTCTCCCTTCAGTGATCCTATTCTGAGTGATGTGTCCGGTGCGGCTGCGGCCGGAGTGACGTCAGGTGTCGGCGAAGTAATTTCTGCTGTGGGGTCGGGCACGGCTTCCGGCGTGGCGTTCGGCATATCGTTCGGCATGTCGGGGCCGACGTTGTCTAGGAATGTTGCCGAGGGCACGAAAAACAGGCTGCCGGTGACGGCGGTGCTGAAATCGAGCAGCCGGTCGTAGTTGCCCGGGGGACGGCCCACGAACATGTTCTGAAGCATGGTTTCGGTGATCCGCGGGGTGCGGCTGTATCCGATGAAATATGTGCCGAACTCGCCGTAGCCGGGTCGGCCAAAGGGCATGTTATCGCGCAGAATCTTGACTTCTTTTCCGTTCTCTTCGATGACGGTCAATGCGTTGTGCGCCGAAGCTGGTTTCGTAGCGTCATCGAGCTCGATGTCGGAGAGTTTTTTGCGGCCGATAATGCGTTCCTGCGCCTCGGTGGAGAGAGCATTCCACGCCTTCATGTTGTGAAGGTACTTCTGCACGATCACGTAGCTGCCGCCGGCAAAGGCTGGATCTTCGTCGCCGACAATTGCGGCTTCACGGGCCGCGTCTCCGCGCGGATTTTCCGTGCCATCGACGAACCCCATGATGTCGCGGTCATCGAAATAGCGGAAGCCCTGGACCTCGTCGGCGACGGAGACCGAGTCGCCGATGCTGTCCATGATCTGGGTCGCGAGCTCAAAGCAAAGATCCATGCGTTTGGCTCGAATGTGGAAGAGGATGTCGCCCGGTGTGGAGACGGCGTGGCGGCCAGCAGAGCGAATCTCCTGAAAGGGGTGTAGCTCAGCGGGACGCGGCGATCCAAAGAGCTTGTCCCACGCGTCAGAGCCGAATCCGGCTACGCAAGTAAGGCCGGCCTCGATGTCGCGGAACTCAACGGCGCGGACCAGTCCGGAGAGGTCGGCGGCGAAGGAGCGCAGAAGCGCGTAAGCATTTTGCTCCTGGCGGATGCAGACCACCAGAAAAATCGCAGCGCGGGTGAGCGGACCGACAACCGTCTGAGGAAGAACGACCTCGTTTAGTTCGTTAGGGGGATTCATTTCTTCAATTTTGATCCGACATCATTCTCATTGATCTGAAGTATTCACATTCTATGCGAGGTCGGAGTTTTCATTCGGGCGGAGCCCGCGATTGTGGTTATGCCGAGGCGGACTGTCTTCCAAACCGGACTTACTGCCTCAGGCCGAGTTTCGTCTCTGTGGCAAGCGCAACTAGAATTGAGGTTTAGCTGCGGTTGATTGCTGGAGCAGTTGCTGAGGACCGTGGAGAGCGACGATTTTGGGTGAGGAGGGTTATGGCGCAGGAGATGTACTTTGAAGATTTTTATCCGGGGCAGATTTTTGACTCGGAGCGGAGCTATCGGGTGACGGCTAAGGAGATCATCAGCTTTGGAGAGAAATACGATCCGCAGCCGTTTCATATCGATGAGACTGCGGGCAAGAATTCGTTCTTTAGCGGGCTTTGCGCGTCGGGCTGGCTGACGGCGGCGATCGTGATGCGGCTGCGCGTGGAATCGATCAAGGTGGCAGGCGGGATGATTGGCGCGGGCGTGGAAGAGATGCGGTGGACGCAGCCGGTGCGTCCGGATGATTCGTTGCGTACCAGGGCAGAGATTCTGCAGGTGCGGCATTCAGCGGCGCGTCCTGATTATGGGGTGATCCGTTCGCAGACTGTTGTGTTTAACCAGCGCGACGAGGTGGTGATGCGGTCCATCGTAAACTGGCTGGCTCCGCTGCGTGGGGCGAAGTAGGAAACGAGATTCTGGCGGTAATCAGCTTTTGCGGCGGTAGATGACGTACTGGCTGCCGGCGATGCGGTGGAGCGGCAGCTTCTCGCGGAGTACGTTGAGATATTTTGCGACGTCTTCGACGAACCATGAGTAGTCGTCCCAGAGGATTACTCCATTGGGCGAGAGGACCTTCAATGCGTTCTCGGTGTCGGCTTTGACGCACTCGTAGGAGTGTCCACCGTCGACGAAGCAGAGATCGGTGTTGGCCAGGAAGGGCGGCGGCTCAAAGGTGAGCGAGTTGCCGCGGAGCTGGTGGATGCGGGCACCGGCGGGGTGGGTGAGGAAGGCGAAGCCGGTGGTGGTTCGCGAGAGGCGCACCCATTCCTTGTCGCCTTTGCTGAGGGTGGCAAGGTCCGCGTCGGCGACTTGTACCTCGAGATCGAGGGTATAGATCTCGGCCTCGGGGGCGTTAAGGGCAAAGGTCAAGGTGGAGACCCCGCGAAAAGTGCCAATCTCAAAGATCTTCTTTGGCCGCAAGGCGCTGGCGATCGTTGCCATGAGAGCGTAGGGCTGGACGAATCCGAGGCCGGAGAGGCTGACGGTATCAATCGGCGGCAGCACGATCTCTCGCGGCTCGTTGCAGCCGAGGAAAGCGGCGAGGTCGGCGTGCTCGACTTGCGGAAAAGTATCGCGGGCGTCAAAGGCGCGCTGGCGGATATCGCGGCCGAGTGAGACGGTTGAGCCGCGGGTCTTCTTATTGGCAATCCGAACGGTCGCGAGTTCGAAAAAGTCGCGCACCATAGGCAGCAAGTGTCGCAGGTCGATCGAATAGCTTCGGGTTTTTGGAGGTGGAGTCTCTTTGAGGGGCACCGCGGGGGTATCAGCTTCCACAGACGAATTGTCTCATAGCGGCGCGGGCGGTTGAGTGCGCGGGATCGAGCGTGGCCGACGCTTACTCGGGCCAATCGGAGTCGGCGTAGTGATGATGGTTTGGGTCGCTCATCCACTGTTGTGGGGTCATGGCGAACCAGTCCAGAGCGTCCTTATATCGGGGTGCGAGATAGGAAGCGGGATCGGCGGATTCGCGGACCTCGTGGCGCTGTTTTGGGGTGAGAGACCAGGAGAGCGGGTCGGTGCCGACTTCATTGGTCGAATGGCGATCGTCGAAGACGACTCGGTGAAGCTCGAGGCGTCCGGCGAAGGCGTGTTCGAGTTGCGCGAGTGAGGCGCGGTTTCTGGCGGTCACGCTTTCATGACCGGCCTGCCAGAAGCCGAGCAGCGGTGCGGTGAGTTCGCTGAAGAGGTTGGCAGGGGCCTTGCCGCGGTAGTAGTGGTAAGGATCGGATTCGCCGTCGCTGCCGTAATCGTCGCCACTGTTGCGAATCTCGATCAATAGAATGCGCACCGGGCGGCCGGGTGGGCTGAGCGGATGGCTGATTTCCTGCTCTTCGCAGTTGTCCTGGTTGATCTGCTCTCTTTGGCCCTGGCAGGCGGCGAGAGCGAAGCGGAGAAACTCGGCGACTGAAGCGGTGCCGTCGTTGTCGTAGTAGCCGCCATCGACGAAGTGGTATGCTTTCACGCTGCCGTCGAGCGCCCATGGGACGCGTGCCGCCGACGAGATGTAAGGGAAAGTCGCCGACATTTGCGCCGCCGTAGCGAGCGGCAGATCGGCGAGCGCCTTTGCTCCAGAAGGCAGCATTGCCGTAGGGTAGGTTGCCAGGAACGAGCGAGCTTTGTAGTTTGGCCAGGAGTCGGGCCAGTTGGCATCTGGCGGTTTCTGCGGGTCGGGGACTCTGTAGTTGGCGAGCAGGAAGCGATGGCCGTCTTCGTAGGCCGTTGCGTTCATAGTGAAGGCGGGGATGGTCTGATCTCCCCAGGCCGGTTGCAGGTTGCGCAGCGTCAGTTGGCGCTCGAGGGCCTGGTTGTTAGCCTCGTTGTTCCAGTTGGATACCAGCCGGTTCTTCATGTTTCTCTTGAGCCATTCCTCAAGGGTTTGGGCAGCGGGGCCGTTATCGCGCCTCCAGGTCTCGTGGCAGAAATCGTTGTTGGCGTTGCGGGCGAAGCCTTTGCGCAGCGACCAGCTGCGGTCTTTGCCGAGCGGCGACGCGTCGAGATCATCGAGGCCCGAGGAGGGCATCCAGAAATAGGGCAACACGGGGACGACCGCTTTGAAGAGGTCCCAATAGACGAAGCCCCAGCCGGCGGCTTCGAGACTCGAGCACTGGGCGGTGGTGCGCATGGCCTGGAAATCCAAGGGAGCGCCGGGCTGTTGCTGGTGCAATGCGGCGAGATAGGCGAGCAGCCCGACGCTGCCGCCGGAGACGGTGCTGGCGAGCAGGAGATGCCGATGAAAGGTCCCGCGTGCGGCGGGGTATTGCCGATCAAATTCGTCTTCAAGTCGATATAGCACTTCCGCAGTCCACGCGGAGGCATGCAGACCGCCGCCGTTGGCCGTGACAATGATGAGCGGGCCGCTATTGTCGGGGTTGGCCGCGAGCGCGGCGTTGAGAATCTCGCGCGGCTCCGGGATTACGGGCAGCGCCTGGCCTTGCTGTAATTGCGCTCCGGTGATGGTGGAGACGTAGTGCTCCTCATGTCCTCTCTCGATGTTGATCAGGCGCGGCAGCATCATCACGACCAGGAAGCTGGTCAGCACCGGCACGCGGTAGAGGTCGAGGAAGAACGAGATGCCGCAGAGGGTCCAGCAGAGTGTAGTCGCAACAATGAGCAGTGTCGCGAGGATAGGGAAGCGCTCGGCGTTACTCAGGAAATAGAGCGCGAGCACGGCGAGATAGGCGAGGACGACCGAAGCGGTTAAAGCGAATCTTCCAGCGCGGGTGTTGCTTCATCCTGAGGATCGACGACACAAGTATTGCGCATGTGATCAGCAACAGGACTAACGCGGCGATAGACGCATGGATCGCCGGTACGGGGGCGGTGAGGGGCCACAGCGTCCAGTAAAGAGCAGTGAAGACGAGGGCCGACAGGCCGCCAAATACGTGACCCTCGTAGAGTCGAAGGCGAGCAGCAAGGGCTGCGGTGCTGGAAAGTGCTTCCACATCGGCGTCGCCGTCGAGATCATCCTTGGCGGAAGGCGGCGCGACGATGTAGGAATAGCCCGGACTGCGCGCGGCATGTTCCGCAACCCAGCGGAGGGACCTGTCGAGGAAGCTGCCGGCCATCCAATTTGAGGCACCCTCGATGGTGTCGTGCGAGTAGCGGTCGACTCCCGGCTTGTGCAGCCCAAAGCCGATGAAATTGCGCGGCAACAGCAGCGTGCGAGCCGCGTTGCGGCCAAACTCAACGGTGCCCCTCGGGTCAGGAGGGTCGTAGGTTAAGTAGTACCAGGCGTTGATGACGTACCAGACGACCAGGGCAAGCGCGGAACCGAAGAAAAGACCCCAGCAAATATCAGCCACGCGAACCATTTGCCCATGGCCGTTCACGAAAAGGTAGATATAGACGCCGGCGTTGGGAAGCTGGGATACGAGGAGAGCCCACCATTCGCACCTGCCCTCGTTGTTGGCGAGCAAGGCGGTAAGTCCGGATGGCCGGCCGTCGTTGCGTTCGTCGTAGCACTTGTCGAAGCGGGCCGGGCCGTTGATGAGCACCACGCGGGCGCAGATAAGCGCCACGAATCCGGCAGAGACAAGGAAGAAGGCGACGCAGATATATTGCTGCAGGGTCTCAGGGGTCATGACGCCGCTGGTTATGGTCTTGAAACCGGTCGTGTCGAGCGCGCACATCAGCGGCGCGAAGAGCCACAAGGCGAGAGCAAAGCGCAGGAAGTATCCGTAGCGCACCCAGCGTTTCGCCTCATCGAGAAATCGAAAGAACGCTCTACCCATTGGTGTGACTCAATACCGGATTCTAGGCTATGCGTGGAGGGCCGGTGCACCAGAAGAGTCCGGAGTCATGACGAGAGCTATTCGACATGCGGGTGGGCTTATTCAAACTTGAGCGGGCGAAAACCGGATGAATCGGAGATAGCCAGCTGAATAGGGCGCGGAGGACCGCTCGGAGGCAAGGTTACCTCCACCCATAGTTGCTGCCCGGGCTTTAGCGGGAATGGGGGATTGGCGGTATCGGGGATGAAGTAGAGTTCGCCGCGGCTGAAGGGCACCTGGGTGCATGGAGCATGTTCTTCCAGAAAGACTGGCTGCGCCCTGTCTCGCTCTGATTTTGGGTCGGCCACACGGGCCGCTAATCGACCGTTGACCGGCTCCGGGATTACGAGCCAGCTCCAGCCCGAGGTCAGACTTCCTAAATTAGGGCGCCCATCAGGCCGGTAGTATCCGGAAGTTTTGGGCAGGGAGCAGGCGTCGATCATGAGCTGAAGGGCGAGATAGCGTCCGCGCAAAGGCAGGTTTGGGTCTACCTGCATGGCGGGCGTCCACACACGCGGATCAAAGCGGCGTTCGTATAGATACTTTCCGGCAATGCTGAGCACGATCAGTAGCTGGACTACTAATAAGATGAATCCGGCGCGGCGCTTGCTCATGCGGCGCCTTCCTCGATGCCGCTGACCAGCCTGCGGCGAGTGCGCTCGAGAAACCATCCGCCGGCGAGGAAGAGAATGCCGAGGGTGATGAGGCCGAGCGAGCGGCCGAGTTTGTCCATCACGCTTGAGAAGTAGAACCAAACTACCGTTGCGGCGAAGGCGGCCATACCATAGTTGACCAGCGCCTTGGCTGAAGTTCGGACTCCCCACCAGACGAGAAAGATCGCCCCGGCGGCGACCATGGCGTATGCCAGTAGGCTCGGTTGGGTTCGTTGCCAAGGGGTGCCTGGGGCGAGTTGCACAGTCACGGTCTTTTGCGCCCAGGGCAAGCCATAGGCAACGATGGTGACGACGCAGGCGGGAGCCAGGCTGCGCCAGTCGACGAGCGCACCTAAGAGAATCGCCATAACGATGATGGCGAGGGCCACGAGTTGATAGCTGCCCGGCACAAACTTTACCTCGCGGCCGAAGAAGTTACCCCACCCGTCGGATAGAAGGGCGGTGGCGATGGGAAGGGCCATTGCCCCAACGGCGAAAAGAATGCCGAAGACCGCGCGCTTGCGCGAATGCAGGAAGGCGGCCAGATAGACTGCGCCGATCACTATGAGCATCCTCGCGACGTAGACCTGTAAACCGCCGTAGGCGCCGATGCGCGAGATCCACTCCGAGATGATCCAGGCGGGCAAAAGGAGCAGGGTGAAGGTCTGTTGAAACTGGTCGCGCAGCAGAAGCCATCCAGCGGCGGCGCAGATTGCCCACAATAGCACTGCGGCTGGCCAGTGCTCCTGCATGTTGAAGATCTGCCCGACGAGCGCAATCGCTGCGCCCGCCGACACCGTGCCGACTGCGTGCATGGCGGTGGCGAGGGCGTCGAAGCGGTCTCGCACGAGCAGCCCGACGCCATGAAAGAAGACCAGCATGGCGAGCACGAGGAGCATTCGATTCAGCGGAGAGAGTTCGGCCCAGTGCGCGGCGACGAAGAGCAGAACTCCGGCGCCGAGGAGGATGCCGCCGAGGATGAGCACCAGCAGGACCATCCACTGGCGGCCGCCCTGTTTGGTGCGCGTTGCCTCGAAGCTGCGGATCGCGGCGGCGGTGCTGGCATCGATCAGTCCGGCGCGTTCCCAGCGAACCAGGTGCTGCTCTGCGTTCTCCATGTGCTTCGCAGTAGACCAGATTGGCGAGCCGCTGAAAAGTGATTTCGGCGATGCCTGTTCACTCCTCGACGAGGGCCTTTAGTCGCGCAAGCGCCTGGTCCCAGTGTCTTGAGACGGAGTCCAGATACTCTTTCAGAGCCACAATCGGTTCGGGATCGAGTTCAAAGCGCTTTTCGCGGCCCGCGTGAGTGCCGTGGACGAGTCCGGCTTTTTCCAGCACGTGCAGGTGCTTGGTGATTGCCTGTCGCGTGAGTCTTGTTCCACGGGTCAGCTCGGAGATAGAACGAGGCTCACCGCCGCTGAGTTTCGAGACGAGCGTGAGACGGGTCTTGTCGCCGAGCGCGGCAAAGACGGGTGCGCCTGCGCGGGGCCGCGACCCGGCTACCAAGCGGCTAGGGCGTTTCGGCGACATGCTTTGCGATGTTCTCCATCTGCTGGGCCCATCCGCCTTCGTTTCCGCGGTAGGCGTGGTCGCGGCGGTCGGCTGGTATCTTGTCGAAGCCGGACTCGGCGAGGCGAAGCAGGGTCCCACTCGCGGTCGGTTCCAGCGTGAACTCGACCAGGGTGGTCGGTTCGCCGGTGTAGTCCGATGAATAGCTTGCCTTATCGAGAGACTTGGCATGGGCCCAAGTGAAGGAGAAGAGTCGTTCGGGCTCCATCTTCTCGATGAGCGCTTCCCACACGACATGCTCGTAGCCGGGCCAAGTGATTGGGCCTCGGGAAGTTTGGCCGGGAACGAATGGGGCATCGAGCTTGACCCGAAACCATTCGCCGAACTCCCGGTAGTCGGTCAGGGCGCGCCAGACGCGAGTGACGGGCGCGTTGAGTTCGATGCTTTTCTCAATACGATCAGGCATGGTATGCAACCTCTAGGTTGCATATTAATGGAAGCTAGAACGTGATGCAACCTAGAAGTTGCACGATATTCAGGAGACTCAGGAGCCAAATATCGGGCGCTATTGCGTGTCGTGATTGCAGCGCCGGCGCTTGAGGCAGCTACTGGGATGGGCGAGGTGGAGGCGGGGGTGGTGGCACGGTCCTCGTGAAAGATCTGATGAGGTTTTCGAGGAAAGAGAAGAAGATTTCTACTCCGTAGCCGACCAGGAAGGCCATGGCCAGCGGCGAGGCGGAGGCTTCGGAGGTGAATCCGTTGAAAAGGCCAATCACCGTGCCTCCGATGGCGGCGATGACAAAGCGGGCGGAGTTGGCGACGGATGGGGTGAAGGTGCGGGTGCTCATCTGGTCTTCAAACGAGCGCAGAAGGTAGGCGCAGGTTCCCAGCAACGCGTAAAGGATGGGGAGAATGCAGGTATTGAAGGCCCCGTAGAAAGTCAGGACATCGGTCGTGATGTTCTGGGCGAAGTAGCGGACATCCTGATAGGTCTCGGTGAGGTGATCGCGGGTTGCGGGAAAATCATTGAGATCTAAACCGTATGGGAGTTCAAATTTCTGCTTGATGCAGGTTGCGTCCTGGGTGGCGTTGCCGGAGTTGCAGCGCAGGCCGAGAGGAGTCTCTACCCGGGGAATGAGGATAAAGTTGAGCCGGCGCGAGCGAGCATAGATCGAGCGGATGGTGGCGGCATATTCCTGAAGGTCGGCGAGTTCGTCGCTAGCGCCGATGCCCTGCGCGGCTGGAGGTCCGAGCTCGGTGTGAAGCTTGACCGCGAGGGCGTTGGCGGTGGTGATGTCAGTGCGAATCTGGGTAGAGATGCTTGATGAGACGAAGGTGAGGATGGAACACGGAATGATGACAATGGAGAGAATGATCGCCCACAACAGATAGGTATGCATGGTGGGGCGGGTTTCGGAGTGATAGGCCTTGAGGCTCTCCGCGGTGACCGGTTTGAGCTTGGCAGCGAGTGAGGTGAGGGCCAGCAGCAGGTTCGCCGACATCTCTTCGGTCCATTGCGCCGGTGGTATCGCGCGAGCGTGGAGAACAGCCGAGCGCGTGTTCGCGTCGATGTCGATGCCCATCTCGGCGGCGTATTTCAGCAAGAGCTCGGCGTCTTCGAGGGCTTCGACGAAGAAGCCGGAGACTCCGAGGTCGTCGGTGTCCGGTTTGGCGTTGGATTTGATCACCGTTCAGTCGCGCCTTTTGGCGATGCAACAGTGTATCGTTGTTTGTTTCAGTTGCAAATGAAGCGGGGATGAGGAGTCGGACAGTTTCGCGATCTCGCTGTGGGCGCGTGAAGCTTACTGCGGCGGAGGCGGAGAATTACGCGGCGGATTTCTGGGGTCGACTGCCGCAATCTTGACTCCATAGTGGTCGAAAATGAGTCCATTTATCACGAAGCACTTCGTTGGGTCGGGATCAGATATCCCTTGGCTATTCGTGATTGATCCTGCCCTGATGTATTCGTAGGATTCGCATTTGTTGGTTTGCGGCGTTTTCTCGGGCCATACGCTCCATCCAATTGTTCCGACCAGTAGCAGCATTCCGAGAAGAGTGGCGATTCGGGGTATCTTGGATGGGACGAAGTGAATGATTGGGTAAGTCAGAATCCCGGCAATCCCTAAGACCAGGGCGGCGACGGTATCCGGAGTTTTCTCGATCTGGAAAAGGACCAGAGACATCGCCCCTGCGCAACAAACGAGTGAAAGGGCGAGGTCGTCGCTTCCGCCAGATGGATTAGGGCCACCGTAAGCCATGACCGCAAGTTTCTCACCGGGCGCTGCCTTGGGTCGAGGCAATTCTCCTGCAAGACTCGGAGCTTGTGGCTCGAAACTGACCCACTAGCGGCTTCGACCGATCATTAAAGCGGCGTCCAACTGGGGTCGGGATCGAAGCTGGTCATGGCTTTGGCGGTTGTCGTTGTATCTTTGCCCAGGTCCTTCTGATAGATCACGCCTTGCTGGTTGATGATGAAGCTCTTAATGCCGGAGTCACCGTACTTTGCCGGATAGGCGAGATAGGCGAAGCCCGCGGTCATCTTTCCATTGACGACATACGGCTTCGACCCGCCATTTGCATGGGGGCCCTGGCTATCGAGTCTGCGGAAGTAATAGCCGTAGTAGGGTTGGGCCGCATCGGGCTTGACGGTGTATCCCTCTTCAGAAGCGAAGGCGACCAGCGGACCGAGCGGGCTGCGTGGGGCGCCTTGAGGAGACTCCCAATAGAGGCCATTTTGCTGGCCGGGGTCGCTGATGAATTTCTGTGCGTATTGTTTGACTCCTCCGTGCTTTTGCGCAAAATATTGCGCCTGGGAGTCTGCCAGTGCGGCACAGATGTCGATCGCAGCGAGCTCATCGCGCCCAATGCGGCGCGCCAGGATCTCTTCCTTGCCGGCAGCGGCGTCAAAATACCACTGGCCCGAAGCGTTCTTCATCAACGGAATCGGAAACGCCTCGTTTTGTGCGCCGACCAGCAGGAGTTCGGTGCCGTCGGCGAGCTTTCTCCAGCGGTTCATCACCCCGTAGGCGCGGGTAAAACCCTCCATGGCTTCCTTGTCCTGGGCGGGATCGCCGGTAGAGAGGACATCTTGCGATCCGGGGCCGAAGATCGCCAGGATTGCATCTTTATCCTGCGCTCCAGTCGCCTGCACAAGCGCCTTCCCGGCTTCCTCCGGAGAAGCAAACGTCTTTGGCCCTTCCGGGGCTGACGGCTTGTTGCAGGCCGCAAACGAGAGCAGCATAACGACGATTCCTGCCAGCATGAGACTGTGCAGTTTGTTTTTTCCGCGATGGCCAACCAACTCGAACATGTGGATCCCTCCAAAAGGCTCCGGTTGCGTTGCAAATGATTGCAGTCGGTTGATGCTAGCGACGGAAGCCGCCACCGCCGCCGCGGAAACCACCGCCGCCCCATCCTCCGCCACCGCCGCGGCTACCCCAGCCTTGAGCGCTGGCTGAGCGAGAACCCCATCCGCCGCCGGAGTCTCCGGAATGGCCGCCCCAGCCGCTGAATGCTGAAGAGCCGCTACTGTGGGACTGCGATCCAAAGCCACCGCTGCTGTCTCCCCAGCCGTGAGCGGCGTCGGAACTGGTGCCGCTGGGTTTCTGGACCTGGTCCCAGCCTCCGCCCGAGTTCTTCTCCCAGCCGCTGCCGGTGTTCTTGTAGGCGTTGCCGTTGGCGGTCGCATATTTGTTGCCGTTCGAGCTTGTGGCTGCGCCGACTGTTCCGTTGGCGTCTGAATAGTGCGCTGAGTTTACCGACGTGCCGTCTTTTGAGGCGTACGAACTTCCATATTGCGCGCCGTTAGTGGAGGTCTGGTGGGTCTGGCCGTAGGCGCCGGTGTAGGGGTTATAGGCCTGCCCAACGGATTGCTTTCCGTAGGCTGTAGTCGTCGATGCACCGCGAGCATAGGTGCCGGTGGAGGGGTTGTAACCCTGGCCGTAGTGGGCGCTGCCGTTGGGTCCGTAGTAGGACCCGCCGGTGCCGTAGTATCCGCCATGCCAAGCGCTGTTTCCGTAGTAGGCCCCGCCGTGGTAGTAGGCGCCGCCACCGTACCAGTTGCAGTTCCAGCTGCTGTAGCCCCAGCCGCAGCAACCTCCGCTCATCATCGCTCCGATGGCCAGCCCGGCTCCGAAGGAAAGCAAGCCCGCGGTGACGACAGCTGCGGTGGATGGGGGGGCGTAGTACGGGACGACGTAGGGATATCCGTAGATCACCGCGGGGTTGTATTGCGGCACATAGACGATTTGCGGATTGGTCGGTTGGATGACGATGATCTGCGGAGATGGCTGGGTGACGGTGATCTGCGAGCCCGACTGCAGATTTCCCGGCGGCCTTTGCCTTTGCGCGAAGCACCTGGACGGCGGCCATCACATCGGCCTGCTGGTTGTGATACGCCTCGCCAAGTTGCGAGGTCCAGGCGAGGTTCTGGCCCATGTTCGTGAGCACTGCGGGAAACTGAGTGAGCGCTTTCACGCTGGGGTCCCATGATTGTTCATTGACGGCGGTCATTAGAGCGCTACCGGTCAGCGCTTTGTTCTGCTGCAACCAGTAATCGGCCGCGCCTATCTGGTCGGGAAACGTGGCTGCTGAAAGAATCTGCGCTACCAGCGCATCGGGATACAGCGCGATTGGTGCTACCAGCGCTTGCAATTCTTCCGCCGTCTCGGGCGCGCCTTGCCCTGGATAGGTGGGCGCCGGCGGCGTAGCGGCTGGCAGAGGGCTTCCAATGGCCTGGGCCGTGCTAGTAGCGCTCCCAGGGCCCATGGTGAAGACCAGAAGGATGGCCAGCCCAACAGATAAGCTTTGCCTGATGCGTATCACGATGCCCATCGGTGATTCTCCTGACAGCTGATAACTGCCTGTTGATGCTACTTATCGAATGGAAAGATTCGCTTCCAATCGTCCTTCATGCTGATCACAACCCAACTGTTATTCTGTGCTTCGCTCATCAGCGCGTCGCTGAAAGTGCCGACATGCGTGTCGGGAAGGCCTCCGGCGGGGCCATAGGCGTATTCGCGTGTGGCGTCGTCGTGATGGACGAGCATCATGATGCGCGTGCCGGGACCTGCCTGAGTCCATTCCAGCATGGCGGCGTCGCCGCCCGAGTTACCGAAGGCCGCGTAAGGATGTTTGCCGATGAATAAGTTGATCCCGACCGCTTTGCCGGGGCCGTCGTCGATGAGGAAGACTTTCGGCTCCCGCATCAACATTGGCTTGCCCGTCGAGTTGTCGTACTTCGTCACGATGCTTGATCCGACGACCTGCTCGGGCGGCACACCATAGACCTGCTCGCTGTAGACGCGGACAAACTCCTGGCCGCCGCCGGTGACGATGTAGGTCCGATAGCCGTTGGCGCGGAGAAGCTGCATGACCTCCAGCATCGGCTGGTAGACAAGATCGGTGTAGGGGCGATCGAAGCGCGGCGCTTTGGCCGTGGCCAGCCACTGTTTTACCAGTTCCTCAAAGTCCGCGGTGCTCATGCCGGCGTGAGTGGCGGCGATGATTTCCATCCAGTCCGACTCGGTGAACTTGCTCATGGCGAGCTTGTCGCCGGTGAGTACCGCGGCGAACGGCTGTTTCTTCTTCCATTCGGGATGTTTCGGGGCGAGCTGGCCGACGCGGTAGAGGGCGAACATGCCCTGCGCATAGAGCGGATGTTCCGTCCAAAGGGTGCCGTCCTGATCGAAGGTCGCGATGCGGTCTTCGGGCTTCACGTAGGCCGCGTTCGATTGGTCGGTGGTGGTTTTGACGAAGTTGAGAATCGCCTGCTTGGGGGCCCCATCGTTCCATGACGATAGAGGATCGTCCTGGGCGTGTGCTACCGTCGCTCGGTGCAGCGAGACACATAGCAGCAGGGCAGCTGAGAGTGTCAGAGCGAATCTCGGGCGGATGTTCAAATGCACCTCGGCGCCTGCTTCATAAAGTGTCGCGCTTAAATCCAGCGCCGGACAATTGTAATTTGTGACAGGTGGGGTGGAGCAGAGTAAGGCGAGAGGGATGGAAGATACTCGGGGCCGCGGGTTGGCGGCCCCATCAATGAGAACCGATTCAGATCGTGATCGCGGGTCTCTTACTGGGTGACGGCCTTGGCGGTAGCTTTGCTGGCGTCCTTGACTCCGACTGCGGTCTTCTCGCCAGCTTTTTCGGTGTACTTTACGCTCACCTGGGTGCCGGTCTTGGCGGCGAGGTAGGTGTCGACGCTGGCCTTTTCGGTGCCTTTGGCGGCATCCTTGCTGCCCTTGACGACGGTGTCGTCGGTGTACTTGATGGTGTGTTCGGTGCCGTCGGCGGACTTAATGACGACAGTTTTGGTGTCCTTGTCTACACTCTTCACGACGCCAGTTACCCAGTGGGCAACATCCTGAGCAAGCGCGTTGGAAATCCCGATGGTCAGGGTCAAAGCGATGAGGGCGGTGAAGACCGCGCTGAGCCTTTTGGAAGCAAAATGCATGTGAGGTTCTCCTTGTAGGGCGGCAAGTAGCGGGTTACCTATGAAATAGGGTTGCCACTCATGATAGTTCACCCGAGACTCAGGCGGAAAAACAACTGTCATTTCTAACAAGGAAGCGGGGAAAACGGGGCAGGAGTATCCTCAGATGCTGAGGATGGGCGTATGTTTAGCCGGTCTAACTTATATAGATTCAGGTTCGGCGGCCCCTGCGAGCCGCCAAACCTGATTACCGTCTCGCCTATCCAGCCAAATCGTTGACCATCGATCAGGCTGGATAGGAGCGTTTTACTTTCCGGCTGCCGACTTGATGGCGGCGATCAGCGGCTCTGCTGCAGCGGGGATCTTTTCGGTACGCAGAATCTGAGTGCCGTCGATGTCCTTGTTATAGAGCTGCGCGTTGATCTTGTCGTCAGCGGCCATGGAGGCGCTGCCCAGCGAAGCTCCGGCGAAGAGTCCCTTCGACTGTGAATAGGACAAGACGTCGATATTTGGATCGTTAAAGGCAGCGGCGTTGGCTCCAGTTGGGCCTGCCACCGCGGAGGCGTCAGCGCCGAGCTTCAGTTTGCCAGACAGGATCTTGTTTGCGCCGCGCGTAGTGATGATCAGCAAAACATAGTCGGTGGAGGAGGAGCCCAGCTGCGCGCCGAGGCTGCCGGTGTCAAGGGTGTACATGATGGGTGCTCCCCATGGGCCAGTCATCTCGGCTCCGGTGCGGCAAACCAACACGCCACGGCCATAGCTCACGCCGATGCCAATTCCCACTTTCTTGACGCTGGGATAGACCAAGACACATTTCGTCTTGCTCCACGCGGTGTTGGGGATTGAGCTCTTGGTGGCGATCGTTTTCAGGACCTCGGTTGATTCAGCCAGCCTCTGATCCGCCTTCTGGGCGATGGCCGGAAACGCCGTTGCGATACATAGCAAACCTGCAATCAAATTTCTCTTCATTCGTAATACCCTCTCTATTTCAAACTCTCGGGACTTCACTTAATACATCCCTCGCGAATTGTACATTACAGGGGCCGGCTGAGTCCGATGGAGACTCGGCCTCACCAGTATTTGTTATTTGTGAATCAAGACGTTTCCTTCGGCAAGGTATTTCTTGTTAGTTACTTGGGCCTTTGGCAGCTGACTCGGCTTCGGCCATCCTCTTCGCCATTTCAGCTTTGACGGCGTCCAGGTTGAAGCTTGCGCCACGCTGCATGGGCGGGTAGTCGATGAAGGTCTGGACTTCCTTCCCGACTACCTGCTGGACAAAGACGAACCGCCAGAATTGGTATTTGAACCAATCGAAGTATTGCTGAGCTCCGTCTTTCGTCCCGTTGTTGGGCCAGCCGGTGCGCTCAAAGGGATCGAGACGAAGGTTAGTGATATATGGCACGTCCGGGTGTGTCTTTTCACCGAGCCAGCCCTGAGGCTGGTCGATGAAGCGGAACTTGTAATCGTCAATCCGCACCGCGCCGACGGTACTCTCGCCTAGGTAGAAGATTTCGTGACGAGTCGACGGGCCCTTGCCGGTGATGGCCGCCATCTGGTCATAGCCGTCCAGATGATTCTTGTATGTCCGGTCTCCGATGGTTTTGCCCTTCAGGAGCTCTTCGGTGATGTTCGGATTTCCAGCCGCATCGACGAAGGTTGGCAACCAGTCCATGCCGGAGAAGATGCCGTTCTGCACCGAATCCGCGGGGACATGCCCGGGCCAGCGAAGGAGCGCAGGCACACGGAAGCCGCCCTCGAGGACGGTCCCCTTCGACTGTGCGAACGGCGTTTGACCGCCGTCGGGCCAGGTGAAGACCTCGGTGCCGTTGTCGGTGGTTATCAAAACCATGGTGTTGTCGTCGAGCCCGTTGTCCTTGAGGTAGGTCATGACTGAGCCGACGATGTCGTCGAATTGGGCCATGCCGGCTTCTTCCTCAGACCAGCCATTCTCGGAGTTGCGCATCGCTTCATATTTTGCCGAGAGGTGAGTGACGATATGCATACGGGTCGGGTTGAGCCACAGGAAGAACGGCTTGTTGGCCTTCCTGGACTGATCCATGAACTTGATCGACGAGGCGAGAAATTCGTCATCTACGGTCTCCATGCGCTTGGGATAGAGGGTGCCGGCGTCTTCGATCTTCTGTTTGCCGACTGGGCCCCAGCGAGGCATATCGGTCTTGTCATCGGTGTCCGTGGACCAGCAATGGACCATGTTGCGTGGGCCAACGACATTCAAGAGGTCCTGCGGATAGTTAGGATGTGCCGGGTCTTCCATCGCATCGAGGTGATACAGATAGCCAAAGAATTCGTCGAAGCCATGAACGCAGGGCAAGAACTCATTGCGATCGCCGAGGTGGTTTTTGCCGAACTGACCGGTAGCGTAGCCCATCGACTTCAGGATCGAGGCCGTGGTCACTGCCTCGGCAGGAATTCCGATTTTGGCGCCTGCCTGGCCGACGGTGGTCATTCCGGTGCGGATTGGGAGTTCGCCAGTAATGAAATTCGCGCGGCCCGCCGTGCAACTCGCCTCGGCGTAATAGTCAGTGAACAACATCCCTTCTTTGGCGAGTTTGTCGATGTTGGGCGTTTTGCCGGCCATCAAGCCGCGGTGATAGGCGCCAATGTTCCACATACCGATGTCGTCACCCATAATGACAACGATGTTGGGTTGTTTGGCTTGCGCTACGGCGCCCGTTGCTCCAAATGTCGCCAATAGCCCCGATGCGGCCACCGCCGCAGTGATGGCCAGTCTCCTGGCGATTGCTCCCAAATGCATAACTTTCTCCTTACTGGCGGCAGGCCAGGCGCTACCCTCGTGCACCTACCTTGTGTTCAGTGGATGTAAGTTGACTATGCAGAGCCGGAGTTTGGAATTGGTAGTTCTGACAGGTACAAACGCCACCGCCCCAACTCCGGGGAGGGTTGGGGCGGCGGTGTTACCGGGCCGAACAGGGGTGGCCCGGGAATTCACGATCACATTGAACAGTAGTCCGCCAGAGTTGGGAATGGGTAATTCTGACAGGTGGAGCGGCATGCGTGCCCGGGACTGTGGTAGTTTTGCCAATGTCGCGTGAACTTCAAGTTCGCAGACGATGGTTGAAGAATTTAAGTGTGACCAACTAAGAACGGGTAGGCGCGTGTAGCTGAATTGCGCCAGCGGTGACGACGAACGAATGGCGATCGTCTTAGCTTTCCTTAAGTTTTCTCCCGAGTTATATGAGACGTGGACCGCGGACTGGGCATGGGGGATTCCCATGGTCCTGCTGACAGTAATCATCCATGTCTTCGGGCTGGGAGTGATCAGTCAAAGGGTGATTGAACTTTGCGGGCCGGTGGAAAAGCGCCGTCACCCGATAGCCGTCTTTGGACTGATTATGGGCACAACCACGACGCTTGCAACATTTCTGCATGGATTTGAAGCTGCCCTATGGGCGATCGCATATCGGATGATCGGGGCGCTGCCGAACTTCAAGACCGCGATGCTCTACTCACTCGGCGCGATGACCACCTATGGGCACGAAAACCTCTTTCTGAATGGAAGCTGGCAACTGCTGGGCACGATCGAGGCGCTCGATGGGTGGCTATTGTTTGGCCTCTCGACGGCTGTGCTCTTCAGCACTCTTCAGGAAGTGTCGATACACCACCGAACAAGGCGATGAGCCGTTGGCTGTACGCAAAGGTTGCGAGTTCGTGGAGATGTTTCACCCTTCGTCAGTCGTCGAAGATATTGCGGGTGTCGGGCCGTCGGCGGATACTCGTCGAAGGGGCTAACGCATGCAGGTCGTTGATCAGACCGGGAGCACCGCCGAATCGGCATTTACCATCATCCGCTTTTTTGTCCAAGTTCTGACCTTCCTGGCAGCCGTGCTGGCCTGCCGCTGGGGGATACGTAGCTTCCTTTTGAATCGCGGCGGGGGGTCTGATCGCTGGCGCAATTTCCATTCGGCTCTGAACTTCACCGTCCTTGTGCTGCTTCTCCTTTTGCGAGGTCCGGCCGAGAAGCTGTTGACTGCGGTGGGAGGTTGGACCGGGCGCTTTATGCCGGCATCCGAAGTGGGTTGGCCTGCTGCCACGATGATTGGTCTCTATTACGTGGTAGTCGCCAGCTTGATTTTGTTCCTGGCTATCTACGCAATAGGACTGGTGTACCGCTTCGGCGATCGGCGGGTCAATGCCTGGCAGTCCCGGCTTCGCGCCAGCGGCACGGTCGAATCCAATCCGCGATTTCACGCCAGCCGCGTATTTCGGACGGTGGTCCACTTGGTCTGTACCCTTCTCGCGACCGCTCTGGTGCTGGTTTATTTTCTCTACGGCTTCGCGATCTTCCCACGCACCAGGGTATTCACTGACAGTCTGCTTGGGTTCCTGGGCCCGCCCTTTCGTGATGTGTCGAAGGCCTTTGGGAACTACGTTCCGAACCTGGGTTATCTCTTCGTCATCGTCTTGTTCGGTTGGGTTCTTCACAAAGTTCTGAAGTACTTCTTCACTTCCATCCAACGCAGAGACATCGTTTTTGCGAACTTCCCCGCGGAGTGGGCCGAACCGACCTACAAGCTGAGCCGGACGGTGCTGTTTCTGTTGGGTCTGATGGTGAGTTTTCCTTACCTGCCCGGCGCCAACTCGCCGTTTTTTCGCGGCTTCTCCCTGTTCTTCGGCGCTCTGGTGACCTTTGGCTCGACCGGAGTCATCGGCAACCTCTTCGCGGGAATCCTGTTGACCTACCAACGGGCATTCAGGCTGGGCGACGTGGTTCGCATCGAAGGCGTGTATGGCAAGGTCACTGAGAAGACATTACTCGTCACCCGAGTCGTCACAGCTGGGAACGAGCACGTCACGATTCCCAACAGCAAAGTTTTGGCTGACTTGGTTACGAACTACAGTGTGCACGGCCTAAGCAAAGGCTTTGCGTTGGGAATCACTGCTACGATCGGCTACGACGTGGATTGGAGGATCGTGCAAAGGCTTCTGCTCGAGGGGGCGGCTCGAACCAAGCAGATCGCTACCGATCCCGCCCCGCGAACGCTGGTGAATTCGTTTCGGGAATTACTCTGTGGAATACGAACTGCGGACCTGGACCGAAACATCGGAGGAGATTTTCGAAACCGGCGCGGCATTGCGTCAGAATGTGCTGGACGCCTTTGCGGAAGCAGGCGTCGAGATCATGACTCCCACGATTCTGTCTCACCGCGACGCCAGCGAGCTGGCTGTGCCAGCAGAGCGGTTCCCCAGTCGATCACAACCCGCGGGCATCAGGATCAATCTCGATCCAGCAAATCAGGAGCGCCCGGGACAAGACTAGTTGTAAATCATGCCGGATTTCAGCGCGTACTGCACCAGTTCGGCGCTGGATTTGATCTGCAAGAGCTCCATCACCGCGTATTTGTGGGCGGCCACCGTCCGCGGCGTGATCTTCAGGATGTCAGCGACCTGTTTCATCGACTGTCCCTCGGCGAGAAGCTGGATCACTTCGCGCTGGCGAGCGGTTGGCTCGGGCCGGGAATCGCGATTTGCGGGCTCAAGCTCCGCGAGGCCGTTGAGCGCCGCTGAGGCCATCGCTGTCAGGTAAATCCCGCCCAGCATCGCCTTCTCGATCGCCTCTGGCAGTTCCTTCGCGTTGCCTTGCTTCAGCAGAAAACCCGAGGCGCCGATGCGAATGGCTTGCCGAACCACATAGGGGTCCAGGTTCATGGTGAGATAGATCAGCTTTACCGCGGGCATGGATTTCTTGATCTGCATCCCGGCGTCGAGTCCGTTCAGGTGCGGCATCCCGATGTCCAGCAGGACCACGTCGGGTCGCAGCTCGCGCGTAGCTTCGATCAGCTCCAGGCCATCGGTCACCGTTCCGACCACGTCATAAGAGGAAGACAGCTCGCTTTTCAACATCTCTGCAACCATATGGTGGTCGTCTGCAAGAAGTACTCTGATGCGCCTCATAAATTACCCTCATGGCTTCGGCGGTTTCTTGACTGCTGTTGCCCGGCAATCCGAGTGGGCACGCGACCGTCCGATCCTAACTTTAGAGAAGAGAACAGTAGGACGACAAGCAATTTTCGGTAAATGAGAAGGTTTTTGGAACCTTGTCACTTTCGAGTTTTCTGGTGACAAGTGTCACAACACCAAGAATAATAACTAGATAGCATTATTGCCAGCAGATTAAGAAACACGGCCTGCGGTGGATGCGGGCATAAACTCTGCTTGTCTGATTATCGGTGCACAACTCATCCCTGATTGGTCATATTGCTGCCAGGTTTGTTAGAAAGAAGGCTTGCCGTGAGAAGACGCACCTGCCGATCACACTGGGTTGGGGCTGCTTGTCTATTGGCATGGCTTTCCATCGCAGTTCCAAGCCACGCAACCGACGCGCCTCAGGCGAAAAACGTCCTGATCCTCTACAGCTTTACAGCTCGCGAGGCCTTAGGCGATTTTGATGCGGTGGAATCGACTATTCGTTCGCGGGCTGCTGGTCCGGTTGATTTCGATGTTGAGTATCTTGACTCGCTGCGTTTTGATACTCCCGGCTATGAACAGGCGCTGGCCGCTACTCTCGCCGCTACCTATCGGGGAAAAAAGATCGATCTGGTTCTGACCGCCTTCTATCCAGCGCTTCGTTTCGCGGTCCAGCATCGCGACCAGATATTTCCCGGTGCTCCGATTGTTTTTTTTGCGGTGATGCCCAGGCGCCTTGAGGGGCAACAAATGTGGCCGGGCGTCACCGGGGTAACGTACAGCGGCAACATGAAAGGGACGTTCGATCTGGCCCGGCGTCTTCAGCCGGCGACAGAGAATGTCGCCGTGATTGCGGGAGGTTCAGCCTTCGAGCGGTTCCTGGCAGGCATGGCGGACGATGACCTAAAGAATCGGGAACCTGGGTTGAATGCGATCGACCTGATCGGCCTTCCCCCAGATCAATTACTCACTAAGGTAAATGCGCTGCCGCCGCACACCGCAGCTTATTTCCTAGTGGTTCCGCAGGACTCA
>CAVUKL010000063.1:0-9896 GCA_963742015.1 uncultured Acidobacteriaceae bacterium
CTTGCGCTCAGTTGTTTGGTTGTGAGCCGTTCTTGCCCTGGAAAGCTGGATCGCCTTCTACAGTGTCTCCAAGCCCCTCAGCGTAATCGCCCGCAAATATGATGTGCGCGGCGGTGTGTGGAAGTTCGGAATATTCTCCGAGTGCTTCCCCGCAACAGGCATCGTGCGGCAGAGCCGAGCCAGGGACATTTCTTCAGCCCCCGGCTTACTGATTCCCGGCACTCCCTCTCGAAAGAAACAATTTTCTGTCACGGACGGATGAAGCCGTCGCGAGACAGTAACTCGCGTCCCGGACCGGTCTGAAGTTTGCTTCCAAAGCAAAACAAGGAACCGAAGCGACGGGACCAAGGGATAACTTTGACTCAATTTAATGACTTTCAGATTTCCGCCTCGCTGAAGAAGCGTCTGGCGGCTTGTAATTTCATCACCCCCACTCCGGTGCAGGATGGGGCGATTCCTCCGGCGCTGGAGGGCCGCGATGTGCTGGCGACGGCGCAGACCGGAACCGGCAAGACGCTGAGCTTTCTGATCCCGATCATCGAAAAGCTGCAGGTGACGCAGAGCAAGAATGCGACGGCGCTGATTCTGCTGCCGACGCGCGAGCTGGCGATGCAGGTCGAGCAGACTTTTCGCACGCTGACGCAGGGCACCTCGCACAGCGTGGCGCTGGTAGTCGGCGGGCTGGCCGAAGGGCCGCAGATCCAGGCGATTCGCCGTGGAGCGCGGTTGATTGTGGCGACTCCGGGGCGGCTTGAGGATTACATCAAGCGGCGCATGGTGAAGCTGAACGAAGTGCAGATCCTGGTGCTCGACGAAGTCGATCGCATGCTGGATATGGGCTTCAAACCGGCGATCAAGCGGATTGCCGCTGAGATCCCTGGCGATCGTCAGACGCTTTGCTACTCGGCGACGCTGGATTCGGCGATCAAGGAGGTCGTTCGCGACTACCTGAAGAACCCGGTTCGGATCGAGATTGGTTCGGTGCTGAAGCCGGCGGAGAATGTTCGCCTGCAGACCTTTGAGGTGACCTCGGACAAGAAGCAGGAGCTGCTTGAGCACTTGCTGAAGAGTGAGGAGGGCAGCTTCCTGGTTTTCGTTCGCACCAAGCATGGCGCAGAGCGGGTTGCTCAGCGACTGACGCGTTCGGGCCACGGCGCGACCAGTATTCACGGCGACCGCACTCAGGCGCAGCGTAGTGCCGCGCTGAAGAGTTTTTCCAAAGGCGGGCACCGGATTCTCGTCGCGACCGACGTGGCCGCGCGCGGCCTGGACGTCGACCACATTGCGCACGTCGTGAACTATGACATGCCTAAGGTGGCGGAAGACTTCGTGCATCGCATTGGCCGGACTGGACGCGCGGACAAGAAGGGCGTCGCTCACACTTTTGCGCAGCCGGACGAGCGCGGTGACCTGAAGAAGATTGAGCGCACGCTCAAGATTTCGATGGAGAAGTTTAGGGTGAAGCCGATGGTAGCGGGCGCAGCGGGTCACTCGAGCTCGATTCATGTGTAGTTTGCAGGCTGACTTGATTAATATCGCGCATGACTCTTATGGGGTCATGCGCTTTCTCTTTGCGGCGACATTTGAAGGAGCAATTGAGGCCGAAGGTCCGCCGGGGATTCTTCCTTCCTGCGGTAGTCAGAATGACGTTCGATTGGGAGTGCGTTACTCGGCGGCGACGCGGGAGATGGCGGTTTCGAGGATTTCTCCGGTGAATATGAGGTCGGAGACTGCTCCGGTGCGGCGGCGGTAGAGCGCGGTGGTTTGGCAGAGGACGACGATGTCTTCGATCTCGGCCGGGTTGATGGCCGACTCGAGCACCCTGCCGCGAAACTCTTCTTCGGTCATGTCTTGCAGTCGGAAGCCCTGACGCTGGGCTTCTTTCAGGTAAAAGACAGCGACCTCGGCGAGCATCTCGCGCGCATCGTCAGGGATCTCGCGGCTTCCTCCGTGAGTCACCTCGGCGCCGGGGAGGGTGAGCTTGATGCCGAAGAGATTGTCGAGGTCGCTGTTGGTCTCGAAGGTCACGGTGGTGGCTACCACCAGGACGTTGTGGCGCTCGGAGGTGGTCTCGATGAGGGCGTCAAGTTCGGTGAGCACGTCGGGGTCGCTCTCTTTGTAGGCGAGGTCGATGCGCGGAAGCAACAGCATCACCTTTCGCGATTTGTATCCACGCACGATGCTTTTTGCCTTGGCGAGCGCGTCGGAGTCGCGGGGGTTGTAGACGGTGACGAGGCGCTCCATGCCGGCCATTTGGGCTATGCGTTCGGCGAGGCTTTTCTTGCCGCTCTGAACGGGGCCGATGACGAGGACTTCGTTGCCGATCTTTAAGTCCTTATATGCGGCGGGATTGCGGGCGCGGTCGATGAGGTCGGCGATGCTCGTGATGAGCGGGTCGAGTCCAGCGAGGCGGGGATTTAGGCTGCTCACGGGGACGTCTTCGAGCGAGAGGTAGATGCGCTCGCGGCGCTTGCGGACCTCGGTGATGAATTCGATAAAGGTAGGCAGCGTTGCGATCGACCCAACGACGGTGGCGAAGACGAGGAACTCCTCGGTGAGGAGTAGGGCCGAGTCCGCCGATGCCGCAGGGTTGAGCATAAGTCGAGGATAGCAGTTGGGTTAGGGGTGTTTGATGCGGGACTTAATCGGATCGAGGCGGGACGATCTTGATTTAGGTTTGTAAGCGGGACTATTCTCTTGGCAATGAGATTTGCCGGCCATCCGTCTCTTGAGGTGACTTATGAAGCGACTACTTCTGGTTCTGATAACTTCGGCTGTGTTGTCGGCCTCGGGCCAGGTAAGCAAGGAAACGCCGAAGACGGCGATTGGCGCGGCCGCGAACCCCAACCAGCCTGCGACAGTTTGGGTTCAAGGCGCTGATGGCAGCACGCATGAGCTTCAAGTTCCGGCTACGCTGGGTCAGTTGAATGGACTCGTTCAAGAGCCGGGGGCGGTCGATATGGAGCACGTCGTCGGCAATCAGACCGGGTGCCCAGTGCAGATTGTGAATGCATCCTTCGATCGGCCTGCCGAATTGATGCTGACTGGCCATTCGCGGGCGGAAAGCGCGCCGACGCTACGCCTCGACTATCGCAACTTCAGCGGTAAGGACATCGAGTCGGTGGTGCTAACGGGCTGGATCAAGGTGAAGGACAATCCTTATCAGCTTGACTCGGTCACTCATTCCGTTCAGCTGGATCTGTCGCGGAAGGCGCTGCTGGGTAAGGATGTGCAGGCGACGCAGGCCCTCAGGTTGGCGGCCAATGCGATAGGCTTCGACCGGATTGAGTTGTCGCAGGTGACCTACGTTGACGGTACGACGTGGAAGCTGCAGCGGAATTGCGTCTATGCCAATGTCGGATCGACGGAGCGGGCCAAGGCCTGGTAGTTCGCGTCCGGCCGGAGCGCTTGTCCGCTATGTTGTTCTAAGATTGGCAGTATGTTCCTGAAACAGTACTATCTGGGCTGTCTGGCCCATGCCTCTTATTTGATCGCCGACGAGGCCAGCAAGACTGCGGTCGTGGTCGATCCGCAGCGGGACATCGAGCAATATCTTACCGATGCCGAGCGGATGGGCATGTCGATTCGCTACGTCTTCCTCACCCACTTCCATGCGGACTTCCTTGCCGGGCATCTGGAACTGCGCGACCGCTGTGGGGCGGAGATCCGGCTTGGGGCAAAGGCGAAAGCAGACTACGCATTTGTCCCGATGAAGGACGGCGATGCGCTCGATTTTCCTGGGCTGCGCTTGCAGCTACTGGAGACTCCTGGGCATACGATCGAGTCGATCTCCATTCTGGTTTTCGATCTGCAGAAAGATGCGAGCAAGCCGTATGCCGTGCTAACCGGAGACACGCTGTTTATCGGCGATGTGGGGCGGCCCGATCTGCGCGCATCGCTGGGCTGGACGGCCAAGGAGCTGAGCAGCCATCTCTACGATTCCCTTCACAACAAGCTGCTGCCATTGCCGGATGAAACCCTGATCTATCCGGCGCATGGCGCGGGGTCGCTCTGCGGCAAGCATCTGTCGTCAGACACAGTCTCGACTCTGGGCGAGCAGCGCCGCTTCAATTACGCGCTGCAGCCGTTGAGTAAAGAAGAGTTCACCCGGCTGGTAACGACCGATCAGCCGGACGCCCCGGCGTATTTCACTTATGACGCAGTGCTGAACACGCGCGAGCGGCCGACGTTGGATAAGGCGCTGGAGCAGGGGCTGCATCCGCTCGATCTTGAGCAAGTGCTGGAGATGGGCGACGAGGGCGCTCAGGTGCTCGATGTTCGTGATGCAGCGGAATATGCAAAGGGGCATCTCATTAGCAGTCTCAATATCGGCCTGGGCGGTCAGTACGCAACCTGGGCGGGCACGATGCTCGATGCGGCGCGTCCGATCGTGATCATCGCCGAGCCTGGGCGCGAACAAGAGGCGGCGGTGCGCCTGGGAAGGATCGGCTTCGACCGCGTCAACGGATACCTGAAGGACGGGATGGAAGCACTCGCCGGCCGGCCTGACCTGGTGCGCATAACGGAACGAGTTAGCGCGCCGATGCTGGAAGAAGAACTGGATTCAGCGAATCCTCCACTGGTGGTGGATATTCGTTCATCCCGCGAGTGGGGGAAAAAGCATATTGGCGACAGCTTGAACCTGCCACTTGCCCATTTGAAAGAGAGCGTTGGACGGTTGCCCCACGGGCGGAGGATTGCAGTGCATTGCGCGGGCGGCTACCGGTCGTCGATTGCGGTGGGCATCCTCAACGAACACGGCATCACCGACCTGGTGGAGCTTGCCGGCGGGCTGGCTGCCTGGGAGGCGGCGAAACTGCCGGTAGTTAGGGCATAGACGAGTGGAGTTTTTCACCACTAGAAGCTGCTGCGCGAACGAGATGCTGTAATGTTCGGAGATGGCCATCAGCAATTAGAAAGGTGCTTGAGCGTGGGACGTTTGACTGCTATCTGAGTCGAGATTCGCGTCGCGAATTCGTCTCGCTCTTGAGTCAAAGAGCGAACGTATTGTCCGGCTGGGTGGCGCACCCTTCAGATTTGAAGCCGCGTTGCCGAGACCCTCAGGACAATAAGTTTATGGCTTTGGCGCTTGCAGTGCAGACAGATGTGATTGTCAGCAGCGACAAGGATTTGCTAGTCCTCCATCCGTGGCAGGAATCTCGACTATGAGCCCATCAGAGTTCCTGACACAGTCCTAAGGTCGTTTGAGGAGCGTTTCTGGGTGCATCGTAGGCGCGGGTAGGCGTTGGTGCGATGGGCACTCTCGCCCTGACTATTGTGCTACTGCGAGAGCCGATGAATTTGGCCCGGATGTTCAGTGCAGAGCTGATTGTTCCGGGGATCGTTGATTTGAGCTGTCCGCCTACATAGATATTGGCAGGAAGGGTGTCGATCGACCTATTGATTGATTGAGCACGGCTAAGTTGGGTTATGACTGGTATTCGGGTTGTGAAGTTCCGAGATTTCCTTGGATTGTGAGACCGCTTGGAGGATTCGCCGGCGCGTTCGTATTAGTATTGAGCGCGTGTAGGCAACTACTTTTCTGCTGACGGCCTACCTTTCCATGCGCCCCGAGCGCGGAGGTGAAAATGGCGACGCAGACAGTAGTCTCGGAAAAGAAAGTCTCTACCAAACCTGGAGAAAACAGCTTGAGCGCGGGCGTTGCCAAGACGCCATTGCGGAGCATTCGGAAGGCGCTCCCGCTTCGGGTGCTTTCGGATGCCGACTTTGAGCATTGGCAGACGTATGGCTTCGTTGTTATATCGCAGGCCGTGCCGACGGAGAATGTCGAGCGGCTGGTGAAGTTTCTTTGGGAGTTCCAGGAGATGGACCCCGCCAATATTGAGACCTGGTTTGTGAAGCAGCTTCGCGATCATGCGATGAAAGAGCTGAACTATAGCGGCATGGTTGAGGTGTACAACCACCAGTACCTCTGGGACAACCGCCAGTGCCAGCGGGTGTTTGACGCCTTCGTCGATATTTGGGACGAGGAGAAGCTGTGGGTGACGATCGATCGCGCCAATCTCAATACGCCGAATCGCAGCGGGCGAGCGTTTTCGGGCTTCATTCATACCGACTACGACACGACGCTTGATCCGTTGCCGATCAATGTGCAGGGTGTGTTGTCGCTGGTCGATGTGGACGGCGAGACGGGTGGGTTTCAGTGTGTTCCTGAGCTTTTTCGGACATTTGAAGAATGGAAGAAGACTCAGCCAGCGGACCGTGACGGATTCAAGCCGGACACCACAGGGTTTGAGATCTACCCGGTGCCGATGAAGGCCGGCGATCTGTTGATCTTCAACAGCCTGCTGCCTCACGGGATTCGTCCGAATAGCTCAGAGAACAAGGTTCGCATGGCGCAGTACATTTCGATGTCGCTCGCGGACGAGAGCAACGAGGAGCTTCGCCAGCGACGGATTACTTCGTGGGCGGAGCGGCGCGCTCCGGAAGGGTTTGCGTTTCCGGGTGATCCGAGAGAGTGGGAGCGGACGATGTTTGCGACGGCGGAGCTGAGTCCGCTGGGGCGCAAGCTGCTGGGGCTCGATCGCTGGGTCTAGCCTACGGACTGGTTGTCAGGTATCGGGCCTGACAACCGGGCGAACTGTTTCAGTGGTTTCTCACTTATTTAACTAAGATTTCGCTTGTAGAGCGCGGTTAGTTCTGACCAGGCGCGTTCGGCTCCGGCTTCGTTGTAGGTCTGGCTTCCGCGCACCGTCCAGCCGTGGTCGCAGCCTTCGAAGACCTCGACGGTCGCGGTTAGGTGGGCTGCTGCGAAGGCTTCCTTGAGCTTGTCTTTTGCGGTGGGATCGCGCTTGTCGTCGTTGTCGGCGATGCAGCAGAGCACCTCGGCCTTCATTTTGGGAATCATCAGATACGGACTGTCGGGCTTGTCGGTGACGAGTCCGCCGCCATGGAAGGTTGCCGCGGCGCCGATGCGATCCGGCACGGTGGCCGCTGTACGGAAGGTGAGCGGGCCTCCCATGCAGTAGCCCTGCACTCCCATCTTCTTTTTCTTGTCGGTCTGTGGCTGCGCGTCGAGAAATGTCGTGTAGGACTTCGCGTCGCTGATGTTCGCGTCAGCGGTCAGCGCCCCCGCCATGGGCATTACTTTGGCGCGGTCTTCAGGCTTGGAGAAATCAAACGAGCCATCGACCACGGGAGCCTTGGCATTGCGGTAGAACGGATTGGGAACCAGAACAACGTAGCCCTCGGCCGCGAGCCTGCGCCCCATCTCTCGAAAGACCGGACGCAGACCGAGGATGTCGGTCCACACGAGCACTGCCGGCCATGGGCCTTTGCCCTCGGGATAAAAGAGAGCCGAGTCTGACACGCCTGATGCCATCGGCACGTTTACGTCCTTCTCGACGACCTTGGCCTGCGCAGCCGCATTGGCGGAGGTGAGCATTACCGTCGCTGCGGAAGCGACCATGAATGTTCGGCGTGAGACGGTGGGATCGTGGGTTAGTCCCTGGTGAATGAAATCATCGCACATGAAGTGGCTCTCTCCTTTTCTTCAACTGGGAAGTATTGCTGAAGTGGGTCTGGTTGTCGAACTGTTGCGGGTAGACGAGGATCGTAAGGAATAAGTTTGGGGAAGGACGTGTGCCGATGAATTGGGTCATTCTTATTATCGCGGGTGTATTTGAGACGGGCTGGGCCATTGGATTGAAATACACGGAAGGCTTTACGCGGCTGTGGCCGACCGTCTGGACCGTGCTGTCGATGATTGTTAGCCTATGGCTGCTGGGAATTGCGGTGAAGTCGCTGCCGATCGGGACTGCTTATGGCGTTTGGGTGGGCGTTGGTGCGGTTGGGACGCTGGTTCTGGGGATCGTATTGCTTGGAGAGCCGGTGAATTTGTGGAGGATGGTGAGTGCGGGGCTGATTATTGCGGGGATTGTTGGTTTGAAACTGTCGGCTTAGGTCGCGACTTCCGCAGGGTGCGGCATGGAGACATACGCAATCCCACTCAAGCCAACGGCAGGCTTCAAAAGCGAGAGACCTCTGGGACCCCGTCTGATGGGGCACAGGGCTTGACGTGCATCATGATGCTTTTACTTTGATGCTATGATGCTCATATGAGGACGACCGTCACTCTCGACCCGGATGTCGACCAGTTGATTCGCAAGATCATTCGAGAGCGCGATCTCTCGTTCAAAGATGCAATCAATGAGGCAATACGAGCGGGCCTGAAGAAAGAGCCTGTCCGCCAAAAGGCGTTCAAACAGAAGACATTCCCAATGGGTTCCGCAAGATACTTCCAATGGGAAAAGGCGCTTCAGACCGCGGCGGAGCTGGAGGATGAAGAGAGGATAGGAAAGATGGCTTTGCGGAGATGATTCTGATCGACGCGAACCTTCTTATCTATGCCGTGAACCGGGACTCCCCGGCACATCGCGAATCAAGAGAATGGCTTGAGGAGGTTCTTCAAGGCGCGGAGCCGGTAGGATTTGCCTGGGTCGTGTTGCTGGCCTTTTTACGGCTGACGACTCGCCGAGGATTGTTCGAGCATCCTCTGTCAATCAAAGCGGCGCTCGACATCGTCGACAGCTGGCTGGACCAGCCCGCGGCCACCACTGTGCATCCGGGCCGGGACCATGCGCGCATCCTGCGCCAACTGCTTCTCACTTCCGGCGCTGGCGGAAATCTCACTACCGATGCGCATCTGGCCGCACTTGCCATCGAGCAAAACGCGGAGCTTTACTCGGACGATCGCGACTTCCGGCGATTTGCTGGTCTTAGATGGCGCAATCCACTGCGATGAGCACAAGGCGCGTGGTTTTCGACACCAGTATGCTGATCGGCGCTGCTCTTCACCCGGGGTCGGCGCCCGCGGCACCTAAATTTCTGCTTTAATCTGAACCCAATCCACGAACGACCTTTGCTCTGCGGCCTTCGCCTTGCGTCCGATCGCTCTGAGGTCGGAGACTATTTCGGTCTGTGTCGCTCCAAGAACAGACTTCGATCTCGCCCGATAGTTCGCCTTTCAAGAGCAAATCGCAGCCCCGCCTATCAATGGGGAATAGACCATATCCGCATACCACTATTCTGTCACTCGTTCGGATCGCTGTTCGCGCGCTTCGCCAGAGTCGAATCCCAGGAAAACTACCCCACTCCCGGCCTAGGTTCGTGTCAAAGTAGAACCGTTTGCGACTGGTGGGGAGGATCATCGGCAACTGAGCGGTGGTGCCGTTCTGGGGCCACAAAGGGTCAACGACGTTCACGTATCCCAAGGCACTCAAGTCGCCGTTTGGGATCGCGGGACGGTCGCCAAACACCACCTGCGCAGGGAGGAGAAACCCTCCGCTGGTGATCCCGCCAAACATCACAGCAAGCCAATTCATGCTTCCATGCAGCTTCAGGAGCTCTACAGTTGACCCGCCGGGAAGTCCTTCCGCTTTAAATCCATACCCGTCGCCCACAGCCCATTTACCCGCTCTACGAAGACAGGAGTCAAGAGACACATCATAGTTAAATGTGACTACGCCAGTCCCGGGCTGGACGATCTTAGAAGCGAATAATTCATATGAGTGAGCTTGGTCACGCTGGTGAATCTCTCCAAACCATTCACGCACGGCCTGCACCAATGCGGGCTTATGAACGTTGGCCATCAGAGAGCGGTCGAATTCATACTCTCGGATGGACCGTTCGACCCCTTCGAAGAGAGCTTCGATACCGTTCCCAAACCGGTCTTCTAAGTAGTCAGCGGAAAGAGCGAGACCGTCAGGATGTCCCCTTGGCACTCTCAGTCCCAGGAAAGCAATTCAGGCCCCATCGTCTTCACGGATGGATAACCCGCATGTAGCGACGCCCCAGCTCCGAGGATGTAGGTTGTTATCCCGGTGCTTGTTGCCATTCTGCCTTGCCGGCTTGCGCCTTCAGCCTTCCGCGCCGTG
>CAVUKL010000064.1:0-13161 GCA_963742015.1 uncultured Acidobacteriaceae bacterium
CTCCATGGGCAAGAAACAGCAGTAAGTACCGCAGTAACTCAGGCTGCTTGGAAGACGGCAACTCCATGGCCGACAGTCCGTTCGCCGAATAAGTAAACATAGATCAGGGTTAGCTTCCGCTGATCGGGATCAGCGAGCACAGTCTCCGTGTAGGAGACCCGGCCATTTTTCTTCCCGATTCCGCAGATCGCATTTCGATCGGTTCGCGTATAAGCGATGGTATCGACGGCATGAGAACCTTCGACCGGGTAATCCGCACCGTCAAAGCGAGCCTGGACGCGAAGTACCATTTCAGTCCCGTCGGTCTTGACTATCTCTTCGCGCACCGCCACTTGGTCTGGCCCAGCGTCGATCTCCTGGATCCACGAGTGCGGTACAGGACTACACATATTCGAGAGCTGAGGGACAAACCGCCATATACCGTGAAAGGGCTCCAATTCGGTATTCATGCAGTCAACATAGCAGTCGCATTCAATGTTTGTCCTCGATGACTTTATTGGTGACCCAAGTTGGTTACTAACGTTGTAAGTTCCAGAACCCTGCACTCGTCAAGCTCGGTATCGCGACGTCTTAGGCCTGCGCATTGCCATTAAGCGTGAGGTGAAGACGCGAATTACTATGAAGAACAAACCCTACTGCTTCGGAGCGCTCTTCACGCTAGCCGGAGGAGTTATTCCGTTCATCCGCAAATATTCCACGAGCTGCCCATACTCGTCGTTAACATGGCCTACTTCCATGGCGACAATAGTTACCGGCGTCTGCATCCCGCGTACCGTTTGAAACGCATTGGCTACCGTCGTGGTCGCCGCAGCCTTACGCACGAAGGTGAAAGAATCTCCAAGGGCCTTCAGCGCCGCGTCTTTGTCCGTGATCGCCGCAAGCGTCTTCGGGTCGATCTCCGGTTTCATACCGCCCATGCCGTTAAAGAGGAAGTAGTTCGCCTGCGCGGTGTGCGTCACGATCTGTGCAAAGGTCCTAACCCCGTCGTAAGCGACCGTCTGGCTCGGTACAAAGATCGCTTTGCTCGGAGCGAACCCATACTTCTCCGCCGGCATCGCGTTTGCCGCGGTTGTAAAGGTCTCCTCGACCCGCGCCAGCAACATATCCATCGCCTTGGCCGGATCGACCGCCGTTCCTGGCGCCACAGAAGGAGCGCCGCCCATTTGCCCCATCATCACCGGCGCAGAAACGCCCAGCGCCAGCACCGTCATTGCGACTGTCCACATCATCCGCTTCATCCGTGTAAACCTCTCCCAATCCCCGCTGCCGGGGAAGATATGGCCTTTAGACGTTGGCAATTGAAATTAGACCCGCCGCGTCGCTCAGCAATTGCGTAGCCGACGCAAGCGCACCCGTCTTACCGAAATGCCTGCGGATCAGCGGCGGCTAAATCGCCGACAGAGCTTGGTCGAAGTCAGCAATCAGATCGTCGACATCCTCGATCCCGACTGATAGGCGCACCATCCCATCGGTGATCCCGATCTTCGCCCGGCCCTCCGGCCCTAGTCCAGCATGGGTCATCGATGCCGGATGCGAAACCAGCGACTCCACTCCCCCGAGCGACTCACCCAGAATGGCAACCTGGAGACGGCCGGTGAAGGCCTTGGCATTGTCCAGCGACCCCAGATCGATCGTGATCATCGAGCCAAAACCTGACATCTGGCGCACCGCGAGTTCGTATTGTGGATGCGCATTAGGGCCGCTCTTGAGGCCGGGATAAAAGACCCGGCGCACCTTACTATGTCCAGAGACAAAATCGGCGACCGCGCGGCCATTCTCCTCGTGCTGCTTCATTCGAACAGCGAGCGTTTTCACTCCACGCATGATCAGCCAGCTCTCAAACGGCGAAAGGATCGCCCCAACTGCCTTCTCAACGAAATCGAACTGCTCCTGATGCTCCGGCTTGGTACCGACCAGGACTCCGCCGATCCCGTCGCTGTGACCGTTCAAGAACTTGGTTGTCGAATGCATCACAATGTCCGCACCCAACTCGATCGGCCGCTGAAAGTAAGGCGACATGAAAGTGTTGTCGACCGACATCTCGATTCCGCTGCGGTGGCAAATCTCCGCGACCGCGGCAATGTTGGTGAGCGTCATCAACGGATTCGTCGGTGTCTCGATGTGCACGAGCCTCGTCTTAGGCCGAATCGCCGCCTTCAGCGCCTCAATGTCTGAAGTGTCGACATAGGTGAAATCGATTCCATAGGGAGCGAAGACCTGGTTGAAGAGCCTCGGCGTTCCGCCATACACATTCGATCCGCAAATCACGTGGTCGCCGGTCTTGAGCATTGTCACCAGCGCGGCGATCGCGGCCATGCCACTGCCAAAGACATGCGCCGTAGTTCCGCCTTCGAGCGAAGCCAGGCACTTTTCAATCGCCGTCCGTGTCGGATTTCCCGCTCGGGAGTAGTCATACTCCGGTTCTCCGCCCAGTTCCTTCTGTGCGTACGTCGAGGTGAGATACAGCGGCACATTCACCGCGCCCGTCAGCGGATCCGGTGGTTGCCCGACGTGAATCGCGCGTGTTGCAAAACCGGCGTTCTTACTAGCCATTCCTAGATTCCACCCTCAAAAATCTTCTTCGACAGGTACCGCTCGGCCGAGTCGGGGATGATTGTCGCCACACGTTTTCCCGGCCCTAGCCGGCGAGCCACATCGAGCGTCGCATACACGACTGCGCCCGCGCTCGAACCGGCCAGCAGACCCTCTTCGGCGGCCAGCTGCTTGACCATCGCGAATGCATGCTCATCCGTCACCATCATGATTTCGTCCGCAACCTCGCGGTCAAAGGTCTTCGGCACGAACGAAACGCCGATCCCCTCGACTTTGTGATGCCCTGGCTCTCCCCCCTGCAAGATCGATCCTTGCGTCTCGACGGCGATAGCGCGGATCGACGAATCCCGCTCTTTGAGAAATCGCGCCACACCGGAGAACGTCCCACCCGTTCCCACGCCGGCGACAAACGCATCGATCCGCCCCTCCATCTGCTCCCATATTTCGACGGCTGTCGTGTCATGGTGAAACTGAGGATTCGCCTGGTTGTCGAACTGCATCGCAAGGAAGGCGTCCGGGACGTCCCTCGCGGCCGCGATTGCCCGTTTGATTGCCCCGGACATCATCTCCGCTTCCGGCGTTCGCACGACAGTAGCGCCAAAACCGCGCATCAGGATGCACTTCTCCTCGGCAAAGCCTTCCGGAACAAAAAGGATCACCCGATATCCGCGGTTCACTCCTACGAGCGCCAGGCCGACGCCGGTGTTGCCGGCTGTCGCCTCAAGAATTGTCGAACCCGGCCTGAGAAGGCCGCGCCGTTCGGCATCGAGAATCATTCCCAGCGCAGCGCGGTCCTTCACGCTGCCGCCAGGATTAAGGAATTCGAGTTTGGCATAGACCGCAGCCGCCTCCGCGCCGATCACCCGGCGAAGATGCAACATCGGAGTCTGGCCCATCAGTTCGGTGATGTCTTCGGCTACGCGAAGCCCAGTGTGAGTTGAGGGATTATCCATTACTATGCGCATACAAAACATCTAAGTCTAGCAGTTGCCAGGCACACCAGCCCTCGGCATCAGCAATTACATGAGCATGGTCTGGGGTTGGTCAATCGCAGATGGACAGTTGCAGCGGAGATTCCTAATGACGGTAAATCACTGTGCCGAGGGCTGCCGTGCATCGGCTTCATTGCCTTTGCTGCCTGGAAGTGACTTGACGCGTGGATAATATCCAGTGCGCGTGCGTACGATCAACTTGCCGTAACCTTGCGCGTGGGCCTCAACTTTGACGACCCGGTATCCCCCCAGGCTGGCCGGTTTGGTGGAGTGGTACCCGATCGTGTATTGGCTGCGAATATCGCGCGCCACTTCGGCCGCAATCTCATCGACTTCGTCGAGACCTTTTGGGAAAAAGGCGACACCACCGGTTTCGCTCGACAGCATCTGCAGGGCCCGCTTGGCGCGCCGGGCTTCGCGGCCGCTGTCATCGCCTTTGAATAACAACCCAATCGAATACACCACTGGCCCCTGTAGCGCCTGGATTCGCTGAATCGTCTGCTCGAGCGACATCACCGAGGCATTGTCTTCTCCGTCCGTAATCACCAGCAAGACCTGCTTCGGCCGCTTGGCCCCCTTGGCCAGCTGATCGGCCGACGCGACCACCGCGTCATACAACGCCGTGCCGCCTTTAGAGTCGATATGAGAGAGCCCCTCGCGAAGCTTGCCAATGTCCGAGGTGAAGTCCTGATCGATATACGCTTCATCGGAGAAGTTCACGATGAACGCCTCATCGTCTTTATTGGAAGCTTTGACCAGGTCGAGCGCCGCCGAGTTCACGGCCTGGCGTTTGTCGCGCATCGAGCCCGAGTTGTCGACCAGGATGCCCATCGACACCGGGATGTCCTCATGCTGGAAGGAGACGATCGTCTGCGGAACGCCGTCTTCGGCAACACTGAAGTCGGGTTTGGTGAGGTTCATTACCAGCTTGTTATGGTCGTCGAGCACGGTAATATTGAGCACGACCTCCTCAACATCGCGACGCAGCGTATATCCGTGGTCACCCTTCGTTAGCTTGTCGGACTCGCCGGAACCGGAACTCACCGAAGGGGGCTGAATCTCCGGGCCAGGCACATTGTCAGCCGGGTCAGGAGAAACTACTGGGTCGCGGTCCACGGTGAGCGGCTTTTGCGGATCGGGAGCCTTCGATTGAGCGATGGATGGCGGTGCGACTCCGACACAGAGAGCCAGAACCGCAGCGATCGTGGTCAAGCGGAATGGCTTACTGCAAGGGCGCATAATATCCGGTGCGGGCATGAACGGTCAGTGGCGGCAGCCCCGGCGGGGCAACGAGCTTTACTTTCAATTTACGCCACTTCCCGTCCCGCTTCTCGTCCAGTGGCTTGTAACCCAGCACATATTCGTTGCGCAGCTCAGCGCTGATCTTGGTGGCAATGTCGGCCATATCCGAAATGTCGTCCACTCGAAAGAGCCGGCCACCGGTCTCCTCGCTCACATCGTTCAGTAGCAGCGGGCCTAGGCGCTCCTCGGTGGTTGCCGCGTACGGGTCGAAGATGCCAATCGAATAGATCTGCACATCGGACTCGCGCACCGCCGCGCGTACCTCGCTTTCGGTATACCGGCTTCGATTGTCACCCCCGTCAGAAACGACCAGCAGCGCCTTGCGCGGATACTTCGCCTGTTTCATCTTTTCTAGGCCAAAATAAATCGCATCGAGCAGTGCGGTGCGGTGACCGGCTTTGACCATCTCCAGCCTGGCCTCGATATCGTCCACGGAGCTGGTAAAGTCCTCGATCAATTCCGGCCGGTCGTTAAATCCGATGACGAAAAATTCATCCTGCGGATTTGCCGTCTTCATAAACTGGACAATCGATTCCCGCGAACGGATCACCTTGTTCGTCATGCTCCCGCTCAGGTCCATGATCACGCCGATCGAGACGGGCGCATCTTCACTTGAGAACGTCTTAATTGTCTGTGCAGAGTTGTTTTCAAACAAAAAGAAGTTGTCTTTGTCGAGTCCGGTCACGAGCCGGTTCAGCGGATCGGTTACCGTCAGCGGAACCAGAACCAGATCTACATCGACGCGAATCCGTTCCCCTGGTCGCGCAGAGAGAGCGCCGGGCCCCTCTACCGTGGCCGGTTTCGCGGCAGATGCATTTGGAGCTGTGTCCGGTGCTGGCGCCGCAGGTGGCGGCACGTGCACCTTGTTCAAAGGGTCGTCCTGAGCTCTGCATGTTGAGGAAACTGAGATCGCCAGCAGACAAACCAGACCAAGCGCGAAACCTTGCCTGCTCCGCATCCGGTTCAGACGCACAACAGAGCGGACTCCTCCCATGCTCGATTCACGCAGTGGCCGGGCGGCGGAGCCGCGATGGAGCGCCATGACGCTAGCCTCCGTTGAGTAGATGCTAGCACGCTGCATCGAGGACTTTCTCGTGATCAACCGGCACGCCTAACGATTTGAATTTGCAGTACCAAAAGCGAATTGATGCGCCAATGGCAGGGACGCAGTAGCTACGTCGATACCGCCCTCACATGCTCAATTGACGGATTCTCCTTGATTTACAATCCCGACAGAGAAGCCACGACAAACCGCCGGTGCGATCCGTCTCTCGGCAAACTGGAGTTCTGCAGCAGCATGGCCCGCATCTATCCCTTCCGAGCGCTACGCTACAATCCATCGCGGGTCCGCCTTGAAGATGTCGTCACCCAGCCCTGGGACAAAATCACACCGTCCATGCAGCAGGCATATTACCGGCGCAGCCCTTACAACCTGGTACGCATCATCCTCGGCCTGCCTGAACTCTTCGACGGCGCTCCCAGCACGGACGGCAAAGGCAGCAACGACATTTACAGCCGAGCGGCGCGCGACTTCGCCGACTGGCGCTCCCAGGGAGTCCTCGCGCGAGAGAAAGAGCCCTGCATCTTCGCCTACTCGCAGCGTTTCATCATCCCCGGTTCGAATCAATCCACCGTGGAGCGCCGCGGCTTCATCGCGCTCGGCGAACTCTACGACTATAACCAGCGCGTAGTCTTTCGCCACGAGCAGACGCTGGCCAAACCGATGTCCGACAGGCTCAATCTCCTGCGCGCGACTCGCGCCCACTTCGGGCAGATCTTCATGCTGTACTCCGATCCAGCACAGACGGCCGAACGGCTTCTCTTCGGCGCTCAATCCAGCGACGACTTCGAATTGACCGACGAATACGGTGCCTTCCATCGTGTCTCGAGAATCAGCGATTCGGGCACCATCAACATTCTTTCCGCAGCGATGGAGGACAAGAAGCTCATCATCGCCGACGGGCACCATCGCTACGAGACCGCTCTGTCCTACTCTCACGAAATCGCACCCAAGATCCCGGCCAGTAGTGAGCGCAATTCCTACGTACTACCGCAGCCTCCCTATCCTGAGGCAGCCGTCATGATGACCTTCGTCAACATAGACTCCGAAGGTCTGGTCATTCTGCCGACTCACCGCGTCGTCTTTGACTTGAAGGACTTCTCCCAAGACAACTTCCTCGAAGGCGCAGCCGCTCATTTTGAGATCGAGAGGCTCGAAAGCCTTGAAGTTGCTGAGACGCAGCAGCGGCTTTCCGCTGAAGGCGCCAGCCGAACGGCCTTCGTCGCCGTCACCCGAACCGGTCGCTTTCTCTTGAAGCTTAAGCGCGAAGCTGCCAACGAAGCGCTGCAATCCCTCTCGCCACGCCAGCGCCAACTCGATATCGTCCGGCTTCACGCGTTGGTCCTCGATGAGCTCCTTGGCATAACACCCGAGGCGGTTCGCCAGGAGCGCAACCTTCGCTACATCCGCGATACCGGCGAAGCGATCGAGCAGGTCACCGAAGGCCGCGCCGACATTGCTTTCCTCGTGAATCCGGCGTCGCTCGATCAGCTCCGCGAGATCGCCTTTGCCGGGGACGTGATGCCCCAGAAGTCCACCGACTTCTACCCCAAGCTCCTGAGCGGCCTCGCCATCTATGCCTTCGATTGAACTCCGCGGCGGAAGGTCTTGCTCCTATCGCGAAGCCGCGACTTCTCTCATTCTGTTTCTTTTGTTATTGGGCGCGGTCGAAGCCCAGGCCCAACAGCCTCCCGTGCCAACACCACCAGTTGCGCCCGGCAAACCCGATTTGCCCCCGCTGCCCGCTCCTCCGGCAAACCACCTCACCGTGCAACCAGCGTTTTCAGTCGTCATTGACGCTGCTCACGGAGGCTCCAACACCGGCGCACGCATCGCCAGCAATATCGCAGAAAAGGACATCACCCTCGCGCTTTCCTCGCACCTTCGCGCGGCGCTCGCCGCCCAGGGCGTCGCCGTGGTGATGACTCGCGAATCCGACGCCGACCCGCCGGCCAGCCAAAGAGCCGGGATCGCGAACCACGCGCTCGCCTCGGCCTGTCTGATTCTGCACGCCACAGCGACTGGCACCGGAGTGCATCTCTTCACCTCATCACTCGCTCCGATCACCCTAACGGCCTCGGCTAGTCCGGCCGCGCCCAGCCTCGTCCCATGGCAAACCGCACAAGTCGCGTGGGTCACGCGCAGCCTTCGCCTCTCCTCCGAAATCAACTCCGCCCTCGGCCAGGCCGGCCTTCCCACTACCCTCGGCGTCGCCTCCGTCGCCCCGCTCGACAATCTGGCCTGCCCTGCCGTCGCCGTAGAGATCGCTCCCCTCGCAAGCTCCGCGGCCAACCAGGCGTTGCCCATCTCCGACAGCAAATATCAGCAGCGGATTACCGACGCCTTGGCTTCGGCAATCATGGAGTGGCGCACAGACTGGAAGCAACAGCCATGATTCCCCGTTACCAACGCATTCTCTTCTGGATTCTGCTCATCGCTTCGGTGGCGATGGCCGTGGTGCTGATCCGCCTGCGGGAACGCGCCGCTGATCGTATCGCCGGACTCCCGGGGAACGCCGAAGCTACACAATACTCTGCACCGCAAAACCCATCCCCCGCGGAAACCGTCACCCTCCTCGAAGCCAACGACGCTTGACGATAGCGTCGCTCCCGTCACCCGCGAACTCGCCCTACCCAAAGAGACTGGCGCTCGTGCCCGCGTGCTGCTACATCAACTCTTCGCGGACTACGCCGCGCTCGGCTCGAAACATCCATTGACCGCCGGCCCGGGAGTCGAGGAGGTCTTTTTCATGCCCGTCGCGGGCAATGGTAAGGCCAACCCTTCGCCTTCAAATCCCGAGGCACAGACCGCGATCGTCAATCTCACCAGCGCCCTCGCCGAGAACCACCCCTCCGGTATCGAGCCCGAAACACTCACCCTGCTCTCGGTCATCGCGACGCTCCACGAAAACTTCCCTGCCGTCGAGCAGGTGCGCTTTCTCGTCGACGGCCAGCCCCGCGAGACCCTCGCCGGCCACGCCGACCTCACCCGCACCTACCTCGCCGGAGAGAACGAGGCCCATCGACAATAATGAAAGCGAATAACCATTTATGAAAATCGGCGTCTTTGACTCCGGCGTCGGCGGACTCACCGTTCTGCGCGCCCTGCTCCCACGCGTTGCCAACGCCGAATATCTGTATCTCGGCGACACTGCCCGCTTGCCCTACGGCTCCAAATCGCAGATGACTATCGCCCGCTACGCAGTCTCCAGTTCGCAATTCCTCATCGACCAGGGCTGCGAATTCCTGGTAATCGCCTGCAACACCGCCAGCGCCCTCGCCCTCGAAGAGATCCGCCAGACCGCCAAGCCGCACAGCATTCCGGTGGTCGGCGTCATCGGGCCCGGGCGCCGCAGCAGCCGCCGCTGAAACCACGACCCGCGACGCGCTGGTCATCGCAACGTCGGCCACGGTGCAAAGCCACGCCTACGCAGCAGCCTGCCAACTGCTCGGCCTCCGCAGCCTTGAAAAGGCCTGTCCGCTTCTCGTCCCGCTCGTCGAAGAAGGCTGGATCGATCATCCAGTCACCGCCCAGGTCGTCGGCATTTACCTCTCCGAACTCCATCGGCAGGCCGCCGAAGTCGGCTTGCAACCCGACACGATCGTCCTTGGCTGCACCCACTATCCTTTGCTCCGCGAAGTCATCGAAGCCACCGTCGGCAGACTCTGGCCCGACGCCCCTCCTCGCGTCATTGACTCCGCCGAAGCAACGGCCAGCGAAGTCGAGCGGCAACTCGCCGCATTTTCGTCGACTGAGAACGATCAGGCCAGCAATGTCCCACCGCCGGCCAGCTTCTTCGCGACCGACTCGGTAACAAAATTTCGCCAGCTCGGCACTCGCTTCCTCGGCCAGCCGATTGGTGAAGTCAAGCTCGTCGACCTCGGAGGCTGATATGCTGTTCGTTTGTGCATCGGTCCAAGGCGGAGGAGGCAGCAATTCCAGACACCCAGGTTCGTGAAGCGAACCTGGCGTGTCTCCCTCAGCGGCATGGGCTCGAAAGCGCACGCATCGGTTGATGGGAAACAAGGGCCTTCTAGCCCGGTTCTAAGGAGTACGACATGCTTAATTTAGAGGGCCGCACCGCTGTCGTCTTCGGCCTGGCCAATAAGCGCAGCATTGCCTGGGCCATCGCCCAGAAGCTTCACGCCGCTGGAGTCAACCTTGCCGTTAGCTATCAGAACGAACGCCTGCGCGCCGATGCTGAAGATCTGGTCTCCGAACTGAACGGGGCCCAGCTGTTCCAATGCGACGTCTCCACCGATGCGGATATCGAGCGCGTCTTCGGCGAGCTGAAAGAGCGCTATGGCAAACTCCACGTGCTGGTGCACAGCATCGGCTTTGCTCCCGCCGATGCGCTGCAGAACCCCTTTACCGAGACCTCCCGCGAGAGTTTCCGGATCGCCCACGATGTCAGCGTCTATTCATTAATCGCGCTTGCCCGAGGGGCCGCTCCGCTCATGACCGATGGAGGCAGCATCATCACCCTCACCTATTACGGAGCCGAGAAGGTTGTCCCGCGCTATAACGTGATGGGCGTCGCCAAGGCCGCGCTCGAAGCTACCGTGCGCTATCTCGCCTCAGACCTCGGCGGCAAAAACATTCGCGTGAATGCCATCTCTGCCGGCCCGATCAAGACCCTGGCCGCTCGCGGAATCGGTCAACTCGGCGAGATGCTCAAGGCCCATGCCGACCGCGCGCCGTTGGCCCGAAACGTCGACCAGTCCGAGGTCGGAGGTGCCGCGCTCTATCTCGCTTCAGATCTGAGCAGCGCCGTCACCGGAGAAGTACATTACGTCGACTGCGGCTACAACATTATGGGCTTCTGAACGATGGGCCTGTATAGCGCGGCTCATCCGCGCTCCGCTTCCAGCCTGAAGAGATGATTCATCGGCCCCTTGCCGCCGCCAATTGGATGAGCAGCCAACATCGCCGCGGTCACATACTCCTTGGCGCCCCTCACTGCGTCTGCGGGTAAATCACCAGCCACCAGCCTGCACAATAGAGCGCTCGAAAAGGCACAACCCGTCCCATGGGTCGCCTTGGTTTCCACCCGCTGCCCGGTGATCCAGAGCGAGTCGCCTTCGGAGGCAAGCAGGTAGTCATCCGGAGGATCAAGGTGGCCGCCGGTCGCTACTACATTCAGGCGTTCGTTGCCACTACGCTGCGCCAGCCGTTGCAACTCCGCTACTGCTGCGGGAACCTCACCCGCCTGCGCAACCGGCATGCCGGTCAATTCCGCAAGCTCATCCAGGTTCGGAGTGATCCAATCTACTCTCCGCAGCAGCCGCTCGCGGAGCACTCGAGTCCCCTCCGAATCCAGCAAACTCCGCCCCGAACTCGCCCGTAAGACAGGATCTAACACCACCGGGACCCCTTTTGTGGATTCCAGAAAATTATTTACAACTTCGGCGATTTCGCCATTTGCGAGCATTCCGAGCTTGATTCCGGCGAAACTCACGTCCTCAGCGAGCATCTCGAGAGTGGCCGCGACGGTCGCAGCCGTTACCGGTTCGACCGCCCAAACTCCCCGGGTCGACTGTATCGTCAGAGCGGTGATACAGGCCATCCCATAGACCGCATGAGCGGCAAATACTTTCAGATCGGCACTGACCCCAGCCCCTGAAGATGGATCAAACCCCGCTATTGTCAACAAGATAGGGGTTCTTCCGGACGCAGCATTAGCAGCCTGCGGGACAATTCCCTCGACTTGTGCCTCGTCCAGAAGGCTCATCCTCTACCGTGGCTATCCGACCTCAATCTTAGTCGACCGGGGACGACAGTCCCGGGGCAACCGTCACGCTTGACTTGCCCCTGGGCAACTAGTTCGCATACCATAATGCGGTCCAGCTTGGCAAGAGCAAACACCCTGTAACCGCTAGCAGCGCTTTGACTTATCGTTTGCAGCCTCCATACAATTCTTGAAGGAGGACTATGACCGCTATCGCAACTCAAAAATCATCGATCTTTCGCGCATCTACGTGGGCTGGTTTCGCGGTCGTCCTGACCGTCGGGATCACCAGCACCAATTCCACTCAGCCGGATGCGGCTACAAATACCCCGGCCGTCAAACCGGCTGTAGCCAGTGCACCGGCAACTCCCGCGCCGGCAAAACGCGTCCATCACTGGTATCAGTTCGGCAAGGCGTCGTGGTACGGACAGGATTTTCAGGGTCGTCCGACAGCCAGCGGCGAGAGCTTCAATATGTACGATATGACCTGCGCCCACAAGAGCCTTCCGCTCGGGTCCCTCGTGCGTGTCACTAACCTGCGTAACCGCAAGAGCGTCGTTCTTCGCGTCAATGACCGTGGACCAGTCGCCGCGGACCGCATCGTCGACCTCTCGTTTGCCGCCGCCAATTTTCTCGGTATGCACGGGATCGCCAAGGTACGTCTGGAGCTATTACCGGCCATGGCAGAGTTGAGCTTGCCACAAGAGGCTGACCAGTAACTCTCGAGAAGTGTTTCTTGGTCTGGCACATTGCGCGCCATTCCTTGACTGACTTATATGCTGTCAGTCTTCTGCCGCTACAATAGAGTCGAGATGCTCGATCAGCAATACGCTGCGTCGCCGCGAGTGGCCGCGCCTCTTCCACCCGAGGAGGCGCGGGACAAGCTGATTGTCGCCCTCGACTTCCCCTCCGGCCGAGAAGCTCTTGCCTTTGTCGACCGTCTGGATGGGGCCTGCCGCTGGTTCAAAGTCGGCCTTGAGCTCTTTCTCGCCGCTGGCGGATCGATCGTCGAAACTCTGCGCGAGCGCGGCCACTCCGTCTTTCTCGATCTAAAATTCCACGACATCCCCAACACTGTCGCCGCCGCGGTGCGCACGGTTGGCCCGCTTGGCGCGGAGATGCTCACGGTTCACGCCAGCGGCGGCCCAGCCATGCTCCAGGCCGCTGCCGATGCCGCCTCACGCCTCCCCGATCCGCCGAGACTGCTCGCCGTGACCGTACTCACCAGCATGGATCAGACCCAATTGGCGGCGATCGGCAACTTACGCAGTCCAGCTGAAGAGGTTCTTCTGTTGGCGAAAGTGGCTTTCGCGAATGGGATTGACGGCTTTGTTTGCAGCCCCGAGGAGGCCGGCACTCTGAGGTCTGCGATCCACGGAGCCGTCTTGGTCACGCCAGGCATTCGCCCAGCCGGCGCAGCCATCGGAGACCAGAAGCGAATCGCCACACCCGCCGCAGCCCTCGCCGCCGGAGCCAACTATCTGGTCGTGGGACGCCCAATCACCCAAGCCACCGACCCAGCCGAG
>CAVUKL010000065.1:0-20488 GCA_963742015.1 uncultured Acidobacteriaceae bacterium
ATACGCTGACAGGCACTTCCCCCTTCACTGCCGAGGCGCCCACCGAATGGTTGCTGAGTGACGGAGCCTGCGGCTTGTGTCCCCAAGGCGATCCAGTCAGCAGCATCTCCTCCACGTCAGACGCCATGATCGGCTCGGAAAGATAATAGCCCTGGGCCAGATCGCAATCTGCTTCCTGGAGAAACCGGTACTGCTCGGCAGTCTCTACGCCCTCGGCAACAACCGACACTTCAAGTTTGTGGGCCATTGCAATAATCACCCGCGTAACCGTCGCACTGTTGCGTTCAATCAGGCAATGCTGAATGAACGATCGATCGATCTTCAAGCGGTCGATCTCAAACTGCGTGATGTAGGAAAGGTTTGCGAATCCCGTTCCGAAGTCGTCGATGGCGAGCCGCACACCCAACTCTCGAAGCTGATGGAAAGTCTCCTTCGTCTTGCCGGAGTTACCCACGAGAATTCTCTCCGTGATCTCGAGCTCGAGGTCTCGGGCACCGCGGTGCGAGTCCTGCAGCACCTCGCGGACTGTGCGAACCAGGTCTCCGTGCTCCATCTGCCGAGGAGATATATTCACCGACAGCAACAGCCTGCGTCCGAGCCTTGACTCCATCTGGCCAACTTGCCGGCAGCTTTCGCGCAGCACCCATTCTCCGATCGCACCAATCAATCCGTTCTCTTCTGCCAGAGGAATGAAATCTCCGGGCGCGACCATACCCCACCTCTCAGTACGCCAGCGCAGCAGAGCTTCGAGGCCGTCGACTTCACCGGTGCGCAGATCAATGAGAGGCTGGAAATAGACATCGAATTCTTCGTTGACGAGGGCACGATTCAGAGCAACCGCGAAGTCCAGTTGGTCGCTAGGGGCGCGGCTCATATCCGGTGTGAAGAAGCGATAGCAGTTGCGCCCTATGGCCTTGGCCTGGTACATCGCGACGTCACCATTCTGCAAGAGCGCTGTCGCATCCTCGCCTCCGTCTGGATAAGTGGAAATGCCGACGCTGACCGAGATTGGCACCTCACGGCCGCGAAAGTTCACTGGGGCAGCGACGCTGGTCACCACCTGTGCCGCGATTTTGCCCGCCTCGCGCCGGCCCCTGACTCCGGGCAGGAGCACGATGAACTCATCGCCACTCATGCGTGCGACGGTATCGCTCGCCCGCACCGCGCCCCGGATGCGCTGCGCGGTCACGCGCAAAATCTCATCGCCGGCAGCATGGCCCAGCGCGTCATTCACTTGCTTGAAGCGGTCCAGGTCCATCATCAACAAGGCAAGCGGCGTCTGCTTGCGCCGGGCGGATTCGAGTTCTAGGTTTAGCCGCTCGTGCAACAGAGAGCGCGAGACCAGGCCGGTCAACGAATCGTGCTCCGCCAGATGGCGAAAGCGTTCCTCACTGCGGCGAATCAGCTGGGTTTGCTGTTTCACGCGGCGGCGCAGCAGCGCAACCCATACCAGCACCGCCAGCGTGAGCAACAGCACGACGCCAAGCACGGTAAGAGTACGTTGGCTCGTCCACCACGAGGGCCTCTGCAACACAACCACATCGGCGGGCGATTGCATCAGGATGCGAAGCGACTCCAACTGGATCGCCCCTTCTCGCCGGGTTTTGAGAGCGTCGATATTTCCGGAGAAGACCCCTTTGATCGTGACCTTGCATCCCTCCAGGCGTCGCAGCCAGAGATCGATATCCGGGTCGCTCATATCGGCCGGAAGGATGGCCGGAAACACAAACCCTCCGGAGGATAGGAGCAAGGTGGTCGCGTCCATCGTCCGGCTTGTGCTGACCACCGATGCTTCGATTTGAACGAGCTGGGAGGTGTCGCCGGCGGCGAATGCCTCGCTCGCCGCAATCCTTCTCGCGACGATTGGTATGCTAGTCCCCGCCCGCCGCAGTATGACGTCCGAGAGAGTCGGTTGATAGTTGTCGATCGCTGGAAAGCCCGCCACATCAACCAACTGTCCGTCGTCGAGTGTCGTCTGGTCCAGCGTCTGCACACAGAGTCCGTCTTTCCCTTGCTGAACGCAAAGCATTCGGGCCGGCCAATGCAAAGTGGCTCGCCCGCGCAGATGGACCCGGTGCCGAAGCACCGACGTTTGTGAGTACTGCATCAGGCGGTCGACGGACAGAATTGGCAGAGAAAATGGGTCGGTGGGCGGAGGTTCCTCGACCTTGACCGCTGCCAGCCCAGGAAAGAGAAGTCGAATCCCCACCATCTCACCCTTCTGGTTGAACAGCGCCGCCGCAACACCGCGTATCAGCACTTTTGCGTCAATGAGGGCGGCATAGTCCTCTCCGCCTTGGGCTGGAGTCGTTGCGGTTAGAGCTCCATCGCTCGTGGAAAGGCCCAGCACAAAGTCCTTCGCGTCCGCTTCCACCGAGTGGACCATCCCCTCGACTTCCACCCAGTTGGCATCGTCGGCGCCAGTCTGCATGTGGGGCAGAGTCACTCGCGAGGCACGAGGAAGACCGCGCGGTGGGCCCAGGATATGAAGCTCGGAATCGACGATGATCGGCGCGAAGTCTCCCGGTGCGGTCACACCGATGACCTCGATCGGCGTGCCCGCACGCATCTCCGGCATCGCGCCCTGAGGAGGCCGCACGAAAATGCCTCCCGTCGCATCAGTCACAAAAAATGAAACGTGCCTCTGGTCATTGGGAGGATCGTAGTATGTGACCACCACGCGAAGGCGCACCGGATAGCCCAGTGCCGCCTGCTCCTGATTGAGGCCATGCGCCTGGCGTACGGTCGTCAATATTGGCAACTGCGAGGCTGCCAATGCCTGGCTCTTTACTGTGAAAGCCACTATCAGGACCGACAATACGACCAGCAGCGAGTTCGCACCGGGCCGCGAGCTCCGGCGTCCCGCGAGCTGGCGCCCTTTACCGCTTTCCAGGCGTCGGCTCGCTGCCATCCCGCTGCTTCTCCGTGGTCGTCCCGTAAGGCTTGACGCCACTCGGCGAGCCGATTGGGCCAGGTCGAGATCACTTTGGGTGACACCGTGCAGGCGCGGAAACTTACGAAGCCACCGGCCTCGCTCTGCCGGTGCAGATTCCATGCGCGAGCGAACAACGGGCATCCGCATAGCAGAAAGATCGGCGATTTTGGCAAGGGCTTGAATCGGGCGAGGCCCGCGAGAGGCCTTCGCGGCAGCAAGCTGGGTCACTCCTTAGGTGACAGTGGCTTTTCCTTCATGGAAAACGCGTTTGCCGAGACGATTCGTCCAAGGCTTCGAATCCGGAGAAACGGCCTAGCGACTAGCCACCAGCTTCCGGTAAAGCTCGACGGTCTGCGCGGCGACTGACGTCCAGCTGAAGACATCCTCAACCCGCTTGCGGCCCGTCTTGCCGAAACGCTTGCACTTCTCCGGATCGCCCAACAATTCGGTGACCTTCGCGCCGAGATCTTTGGCGAATTGGCCGGGATCAATTGGAAATCCGGTCACTGCATCGGGATCGAACGGCACCTGATACCCCGTCTCTCCGTCGACGACCACTTCCTTGATCCCGCCGACCGCACTTGCGACGACAGCGGTCTCGCAAGCCATCGCCTCCAGATTGATGATGCCGAATGGCTCATAAACGGAGGGACAACAGAAGACCTGGGCGTTCGAGTAGAGCTGGATCGCCTCCGGCTTGGTCACCATCTTCTCGATCCAGACGACGCGGGGATTTTTTTTGTGGGCCTCGCTGTATTTCTGCCGCATCTCCTCGGCGATCTCCGGAGTATCCGGCGCGCCGGCGCATAGAACTACCTGAGTTCCTGGAGGCATATATTCGATCGCATCGACCAGGTGAGTGACGCCCTTCTGCCGCGTGATGCGGCCAACGAAGAGAACATAAGGCCGTGCGGGATCGACTCCGTAGTCGGTGAGAGCCGTCGTCTCGGAGGTCTTGCGGTATTCGGCCAGGTCGATGCCGTTGTAGATCACATGAATACGCGCCGGGTCGATCTCCGGATAGGCGCGAAGGATGTCTTCTTGGGTGCCTTTCGAGACCGCAATCACTGCGTCGGCATCGAGGATCGCCGTCTTCTCCATCCACGAACTCATCGCATAGCCCGAGCCAAGCTGCTCGGCCTTCCACGCGCGCAATGGTTCGAGACTGTGAACAGTCAGCACAAACGGAATGCCATAAAGCTTCTTGGCCAGGAATCCAGCCATCGCCACATACCAGGTATGCGTATGCGCCACGTCCACACCGGAGAGAGCCTTGATCTGGGTGAGATTCAGGCTGAGAGCTTCCAGAGCTCCTTTGAATTTTTCCGTAGTCCCGCTGGAGATCTCCGCCCACGGTTCCGCGCCAATGACATGCAGCGTCCCTGCGTCCGACTGTTGCGGGCCCCAGCAGTGCACCTCCACCTCAATGAGCTTCGACAGTTCCCGGCTTAAGTATTCGACATGAACTCCGGCCCCGCCATAAACCTGTGGCGGATATTCGCGGGTAAAAAGTGCAGCTCGCAAGGTCCCTCCCAATACCGGAGGCAAAAAGACACTCCGGCACAACGCCGTCATTCTAGACCAAGATCAGCTTGGAAGTACCAACGCCCTCCCACCTGCTCACTTTTTCAATGGAGGCTGCAACGACGGCGTGACGTAAACGAGATAACTCTCAAAGCCGATCGGGTGGCCGTCGCCGATGTGAGGCTCGTACCTGCATTGCCTGGCGTTCTTCATGGCGGCGCTGGCTATCTCTTCGCTGTCGGCGTCCTCGACCTCTGCTTTACGAACCAGACCTCGTTTATCGACCTCTACAATGACCTGGGCCGATCCAGCTTCATCCGGCATCTCTGTGGGGGGACACTGCGCCGCGATTCGGACAAACACCGCCCCAGAGGGGCGCTTCTTGAGAGGGGGATCGGCTGCCGCGGGGTTGGCGAGATCCGGGCGCCGAGCAGCGTCCGCCGAGGGGTCGCGAACGATCGATGCTTGCCCACCCATCTGCCAGGCGCCAGACTGCGGGGTGAACAAGGTTTCGGCCATAGGGAGTAGATCCACGGTCCCATGGGCGCTGAACAAAAGCCGGTCGCCCAAAAGCATTTCGATGATGCCGGGCACGAAGCGGTTCCCTACCGGAAGCCAACCGCTATATCGAATCGTCTGGTCATGAATGCGTGCCGATGCAATGAGCCCGCTAGCTTGATCGAAGCATAGTTCCAGACCGTCTTCGGTCGTTCCACATACCAGCGGCTCGCCTTGTTGATCACGATGAGTGAAGATTGGCTGCCCGCTGGCCTTCTGTGCCCGGGTATAGGCAGTTGCGGGCCTCGGAAAGGCATCGGCCAGCTCGCTCAGGCGAAGCGGACTTATGGCCGACCGTTTGATCCATATCTGGGATCCCAGAGTCAGCACGGAATCCGAAAAGCCGCTTCGCTGGCTCAAGCGAAGGACCTTTGCCGCACCCTCCTGGTAGACATCATAAGTAGCGGAGAACGGCCTCCGTCGATAATCCCAGGCGCGAACCTCATAATGAACGTGGTAGGCGGGCAAATCGGCTTGGCCATCCGCGACCAGCAAGTCTGACCTCGCAATCATGGAGGAAAAGCTTGTACCCGGCGACTGACTCGAGAGAGTCAAAGTAATGAAGAGCAATAAGCCGAGGATCAAACCGGCCTCTGCGGATGGAAAAGCTTGCGCACGAGGACAGGCCAAAAGAAGCATGGTCGAGGGTCAACGCTGTGAATCAAGACTTACGAGCGATCCTTGCTGGCAAAGACTCACGGGCCGAATTCAGCTCACCGTCCGCTTCAGTTGCCCACAAGCGGCAAAGATATCCAGCCCGCGCGGCTTCCGGATAAACGCCGGAATTCCCTGCCCAATCAGCCGCTGCTGAAAGGCCATAATATCCGCTGCTCCGGGCTTGTGGAAGTCAATCCTCGGCCCAGGATTCCAAACAATCAGGTTGACTTTGGATGGCAGATTCGCTCGCCGAAGAAGCGCAACAACTTCGTCGGCGTGTTCCAACCGGTCGTTCACGCCGCCCAGCAGAACATATTCAAAAGTCACCCGCTCCTTCGGCCTGAGCGGCACTTGGCGTACCGCGTCGAGCACAGCACCGATATCCCACTTGCGCGTCACCGGCATGATCCGCTCGCGGACTTCGTCGTTCGAAGCATTCAACGAAATCGCCAGCTTGGGCCGGATCTTCTCCGCGCCAAACCGCAAAATCCCCGGAACGATCCCCGAGGTCGAGACTGTCATCCGTGACTCGGCAATGCCGACTTCAGTGACCAGCAGCCGCACCGCCCCCATGAACTCGTCATAATTCAGAAACGGCTCGCCCATCCCCATAAAGACCAGATTGATCCGGTCGCGGCCAATCTTCACGCCTTGGCGCTTCAATACTGCGACCACCTGGCCGGCGATCTCCCCCGCCGACAGGTTGCGCTGAATCCCCAGCTTCGCCGTCAGGCAAAACTGGCAGTTCACCGCGCAGCCAACTTGGCTCGAAACGCATATCGTCGCCCGATGATGTTCAGACGGCCCCGTCGCCGATTCTTCGGCTCCCGCTTCAGACCCGTCGCCAGCTTCTCCGTCATCGCCCTCCGGCATCCAGACGGTCTCGACGGTATTGACATCGTTGCCCGCGATCAGATAGCGCTCGGTGCCGTCAGCAGACCGAAAAGCTTGCACAATCTCCGGCAGTCCGATCCGATATCGCTCGGCGACCAGCTTCTCCCGAAGCGCTTTCGGCCAGGTGGTTAGCTCGCTCAGATCGCCAATCCAACCCCGATAAAGCGCCTCGGCAAGCTGTTTCGCCCGGTAGGGCGGTGTGGCAATATTTCCACACAAGCCGCTAAGCTGCTCAATCGAAAGGCCAAAAATTGATCTCGCGATTCGTTGCCCGGCAGCGTCTAAAATAAAGAGACCGCCGTCTCCGCTAAGACTAGCCGCAACGTCCGGTTTCTTCGCTGGATCAGGCGCTTCGAGTGGCATCCTTTCAGTCTGCATTGTGTCTTCGCTGCTGTACAGCCCGGCTCGGAACGAGAGGGATTCTTTATACCAATGAGTAACGAACGCAATATTCGCCGTACCGTCCTGCCAAACGGCTTGACCATTCTTACCGAACAAATGGAGCACGTCCGCTCCGTCGCCATGGGTGTCTGGGTGCGCGCCGGTTCCCGCCATGAGCTTGCTGAAGTCAACGGCATCTCGCACTTTGTCGAGCACATGGTCTTTAAGGGAACCAAATCGCGCAGCGCCCAGCACATCGCTCGCGAGGTCGACGCCATCGGCGGCAACCTCGACGCCTTTACCGGCAAGGAGACGATCTGCTTCAACATCAAAGTACTCGATGAGCATGTGCCGCCGGCACTCGACGTGCTCTCCGACCTGGTGCTTAACCCGGTCTTCGCCAACGAGGACATCTCCCGCGAACGCGGCGTCATTCTTGAAGAGATCAAGATGGACGAAGACAATCCCGACTATCTCGTCCACGAGATCTTCACCCAGAATTTCTGGAAGGACCATCCCCTCGGGAAGCCAATCCTCGGCACCAAGGAGACCGTCCGACGCTTCGAGCAGGAAACACTCTTCGACTACTACGGACAGCGCTTCGTCGGCGGCAATATGATCTTCTCCGCTGCCGGCAATCTCGAACACGACTCTTTTGTTGAGAAGGTCACGCGCCGCTTCGAGTCTGTCGTAGCGGGTAGCCACAAAGATTCAGACGCCGCGCCAACGACAACGTCCCGCATCAGCCTGCGCAACAAAAAGTCGCTCGAACAGGTGCAGCTCTGCCTCGGAGTCCCGTCGCAGCCGATCGCCCACGAGCACCGCTATGTCACGCTCGTCCTGAATACGGTGCTTGGCGGCGGCATGAGCTCGCGACTCTTCCAGACCGTGCGCGAAGAGCGCGGCCTGGCCTATTCGATCTACAGCGACCTGAACCCCTATCGGGATACAGGCTCGCTCTGCGTCTATGCCGGTACGTCTTCGTCGAAAGCGGTCCAGGTGATTGAGCTGGTCATGGCCGAATTTCACCGGCTCAAAGAGGAGCTTCTCCCCGCCGACGAGCTCCAGCGCGCGAAAGATCAGTTAAAGGGCAACATCCTGCTCTCGCTCGAGAGCTCCATGTCCCGGATGTCCAACCTCGCCCGCCAGGAGATGTACTTCCAGTATTTCTTCGGCATGCAGGAGATCCTTGACAAGATCGAAGCCGTCACCGCCGAGCAGGTGATGGAGATGGCGCAGTCGATCTTCAAGCCGGAAGAGGTCGCGGTGACGCTGCTCGGCAGGCTCGACGGTCTGAAAGTGACACGGAAGGAACTGGCCTGCTAAGGAAATTTTTTTTCTAACTGTCTCTTTCTTCCGGAGCCTCTCAAACAGTTTCGCCGGCATCCAAATCTCGACATGGAGTAGGCCCAAATGCAAACTGAAGAGAGAATCTCTGCCCAACAGGTTCCAGCAAAAGCCTCAAAAGAGTCTGTATATAGGACAAAGTGGCTAATGGCTCACAATCGACTGCACAGGGTTGTCCACGATTCGTCCGCGTCTCCGGCAAGAGAGTGGAGCAGCTATCTAGCCGAGTTGCAGACGGCGTGGGATGTAGCTGAGAAGGAGACGGGTAACGTGGTTGCTAGGAAATACTGATTGCCCCGAGATTGGCACTTCACGACTTCTCCGATTGGGCTTGTCGCCTTCCGCCATTCGGTTCGGGTCGCTGCATCTCTTCTACAAAGCGGCGATTACGTCGTGGACGGCGTCGGGTGCTCCGTGTCGGCGTCTGCTAGCCAGTGCCATAGGGGAACTAGGCTGAGCGCTCCCTTTCCCGTTTGCGTCTATATCGATTAGCATTGCCCTGGGAAGCTTCGAACAGGATCCTGCGACTATGAATCAAATCCTCTTGAATATTTGCCCGAAACGCTCGGTCGCGAAACGCCGCCGCGAGCGCGAAGCCGGTTTTACCCTGATGGAGCTGCTGATCGTGATCTCGATCATGCTCATCCTCATGCTCATCGCGATTCCGAACTTCTCCAATATGAAGAGCCAGGCCAACGAGACTTCGGCAATCCAGTCGCTGCGTGCGATCTATGAGGCGCAGATTCAGTATCAGACGAACTACCCGGCCAGCGGCTTTGCTCCTAACCTAAGCATGCTGGGCGGCTCTTCGTCGTCAGGACCGCCGACTCCTCAGGCCGCGCAGGTGCTCGACACTAACCTGGCGACGGGTCAGAAGAGTGGCTACACCTTCGCTATCGTGAACCCGACAAAGGTCACCGTGAACAATCAGGACATGTACACCGGTTACGAAGCGACCGCGGTTCCCCAGGCCGTCGGCAAGACCGGGCACCGCGGCTTCTGCATCGACCAACAGGGCGAGATCAAGGCCGACCCGACCGGCGGAACGAACTGCACCGTTCCCTTGCAGTGAGCGCTAAGCCTTCCTCACGAATCCGGACAACCCATTCTGGGCGCGGCTTCATCGCGCCCCGTTTGGGCTTTTCCCGAAGACTTACCCTGGTCGTGCTCTTCTCTGTCTGTGCCCTGTGCCCTGCGCTCTGTGCCCATTCCCAGACCGCGACCGAGATCGCCGCTCGAGTCGACCATCATTACAATTCCCTGCATTCGCTAAGCGTGAACTTCGTGCAGGAATACAACGGCCTCGGCCAAAACCTTCGCGAAAGCGGAGTCCTTCTATTGAAGAAACCGGGCCGGATGAAGTGGACTTACTCGCAGCCGCAGGGCAAGCTCTTCGTCCTCGACGGTCACAACGCTTACTTTTATGCACCAGGACAAACCGAGGTGCAGCGCGTACCCGCAAAGAAACTCGATGACCTGCGATCGCCGCTGCGCTTCCTGCTCGGACACACCGAGCTCACCAAAGAGCTCACCGGCCTCACTCTGACTCCCCAGGGAGCGAACTACGATCTCTCCGGCGTCCCGAAGAACATGCAGCAGCGTGTCACTTCCCTTCGCTTTGAGGTCTCGGCCGATGGCACGATTCTCGGCATTCGAGTGGAAGAGGTCGATGGCTCAGTTTCGACCTTCACCTTTACCGGAGAAGTTCCCAATCCACCCGCCAGCGACAGCGACTTCGCCTTCCACGCGCCCGCTGGAACGGAGATCGTCGACGGACTTCCGCCCGTTTGACCGCGGAAGACCTTCGCAAAAGGTAACTGATTTGACCCAGAAAGAAGGGATGCGAGGGATGGTGAGCTCGGTGGGAATCGAACCCACGACCCACGCATTAAAAGTGCGTTGCTCTACCGACTGAGCTACGAGCTCACAAATTAACCGCTACTCTCAAAGTAACACAGAGAATCTGCATCCTAACCCAGCAGAGATGCCTTCGCACGCTGTGATTGCCCGCGTCGCGCTTGATGCCCTGGCAATGGATGGCAACATCGAAAGGACTCCAGAAAGCGCCTCCAGCTTGAACTACCTTATTCGCGGGCCAATCACTAGATGCAGCTGCGTAGCCATCGGAGTCTTGTTGCTCTCGGCGTATCACGCGTCAACTGGCCAGACCGGCCCACCAGGAAATCTGATTCAGCAGGGCTTTCACAGCATGTACAACCTCGATTTTGGCCACGCGAGCCAGGATTTCGAGTCATGGGAGAAACAGCATCCTGACGATCCGATGGGCCCGGTCTCCCAGGCGGCCGCTCTGCTCTTTTCTGAATTCCATCGCCTCGGGGTCCTCGAGTCGAAGCTTTTTGTCGACAACCAGACCTACGAAGATCGCAAGAAGCCCCTTGCCGACCCGAATGTCAAGAAGCAGTTTGAGCATCAGCTCGCTCTGGGCGACCAACTCACCGACGCGGCGTTGGCCAAAGACCCTAATGACGCAAACGCTCTTTTCGCCAAAGTGCTCTCGCTCGGCCTTCGCTCCGATTACGCCGCTTTAATCGAGAAGCGTAATCTCGCCGCCCTCAGCTATACGAAGCAGGGACGTCGTTACGCAGATCAGCTCCTCAAGGAAAAGCCTGACGAATATGACGCCTACGTCGCCCTTGGCGTCGAGAACTATCTCACCGGTATCCAGCCCGCGCCGGTGCGTTGGTTTCTGCGGTTGGGCGGTATGAATACTGACAAGAAGCAGGGTATCGAAGAACTCCGGCAAGCCGCCGATCACGGAGTGCTCCTCGCGCCTTTTGCGAAACTCCTGCTCGCCGTCGCCGCCTTCCGCGCAAAAGACAACGCCAAAGGTTGTGTGTTGCTGCATCAGCTCGCGTCAAGCTATCCGCAAAATCTTCTCTACACAAAGGAACTCTGGCGCTGCCACTGAAGACGCGCCCTGTTCGCCATGAGCGCAGCCGACTTCGAGTTCGTCTTACGGCTTAGGAGATATAGGATGAATGCTGTCCCATGAGCGCCTACGAGAGCGAACTGTCCCGCCTGGTCGACGAACTCAACCGTTCCGCCCCGGCGAACAAAACTGGCGAGGGATCCTCGCTGGAGCGGCCCGCAGCGGATCGATCGACAATCGATCGCTCCTCGATCGATCAGCTCCTGAACTTCGCGGCCCAACGCTTCGCTTCGGACCTGATTCTCGTCGCCGGTTCCGCTGCGGCTTTCCGCATCAATGGCAATCTCTCTCTGGCAGCCGGCAAGCCGCTCACATCGGAAGAGATTCGCGGCATACTGCTCCCGCTGCTCACCGTCGAGCAGTCTGAGGAGTTGCAGCGAAACAAATCTCTGGATTTCTGCTTCGTGCGAGGCACGATGGGAAGGTTTCGCGCGAATTTCCACTATCAGCGCAGCACGCTCGCGGCGAGCATTCGGCTTTTGCCGGCACAGATTCCGTCGCTCGAAGCGCTGAATCTTCCTCCGGTCTTGGCCCAGCTCACCGAGCGCCGTCAGGGATTGGTGTTGCTCACCGGGCCAACCGGCTCCGGCAAAACCTCAACGCTGGCCGCGCTGATCGACCTCATCAACGGCCGCCGCCGTGACCACATCGTCACCATCGAAGACCCGATCGAATACCAGCACGCCAACCGCGGCTCGATTATCGAACAAATCGAGGTGGGCCACGACACGCCCAGCTTCGCCCTCTCAGTACGTGCAGTGCTGCGCCAGTCGCCCGATGTGATCCTCGTTGGAGAAATGCGGGACAGCGAAACCATGGCCGCAGCGCTTACCGCCGCTGAGACCGGCCACCTGGTGCTCTCGTCGCTCCATACCAACGACGCCGCGCAGACCATGTCGCGCATCCTCGACAGCTTTCCGACTCATCATCAGCCGCAGATCCGCCAACAGTTGTCGCTGGCGCTGTTGGCGGTCATCTCCCAGCAGCTGGTTCCCAGGCGCCGACGGAGCGCGCCGCTTCCCCGCCATCGAAATCATGATGGCCACCGGCGCCATCCGCAACCTCATCCGCACCGGGCAAGACCACCAGATTCGCCAGCACATTTCAACCGGCCGCTCTGAAGGCATGCTGACCATGGAGCAGTCTCTCGCCGAACTCGTCCGCGCCGGCCGCATCTCGCGCGACACCGCCTTCGCCCACTGCTACAACCCCAGCGAACTGCGCCAGCATCTCGACAACTCGACGACGTAGGAGGGTCTTGTTAGAGCGGTTCGAGATCAGGCTGAGGTTCTCTGCGCAAGCGATGCAGTGGCTCGATGTCGGGCAGCAATCCGGTAAGAAGGCCAATCGCAGGCAAAAAGGCGCAGACGTGGTAGACAAAGACGATGCTCGTCATGTCCGCCAGTTTGCCCAGCACCGCCGCGCCAATGCCACCCATGCCAAAGGCCAGCCCAAAGAACAACCCGGAAATCATCCCGATCCGGCCTGGAACGAGCTCCTGCGCGTAAACGAGAATCGCCGAGAACGCCGACGCGATCACAAATCCGATAATCACGCTTAGCACACCAGTCCAGAAGAGATTGGCATAAGGCAGCGCCAGCGTGAACGGCAAGACTCCTAGAATCGATCCCCACATCACCCACTTCCGCCCAAAGCGGTCTCCGATCGGGCCGCCAAAGAAGGTGCCCGCAGCTGCCGCTCCCAGAAACGCAAAAAGATGCAACTGCGAGCTCTGCACCGAAACTTGAAACCGGCTGATCAGGTAGAAGGTGTAATAGCTGCTCAGGCTCGCCAGATAGACGAACTTCGAGAAGACCAGAGCCATCAGCACGGCAAGCGCGACCATCACCTTCCGCTTTGGAAGCTCCGCGTGAGGCGAGGGGCCGGCGTGGCTCAGCGACGGGTGCGCCCTCCGCCGGTGTTTAGCCCAGTTGCTGATCCTGATGAGCACGACGATCCCAACCAGGGCGAAGACGCTGAACCAGGCCATCCCCACCTGTCCGCGAGGCAGCACGATCAGCGCGGCAAGCAGAGGCCCAAAAGCCGTACCCGTGCTGCCGCCGACCTGGAAGAAAGACTGCGCGAATCCGTGTTGTCCACCCGAGGCCATGCGCGCGACCCGCGACGATTCTGGATGAAAGACCGCCGAGCCAACGCCAACCAGCGCTCCGCCAACCAATAGCCACCCGAAGGTCGGCGCGAAAGCCAGAGTCAGCAGACCCGCCAATGTCACCGACATCCCGACGGGAAGAAAATACGGCGCCGCGGTGCGATCGGTATAGAGGCCGACAAATGGCTGAAACAGCGAAGCGGTGACCTGATTGACCAAAGCAATCAACCCAATCTGGCCGAAGCTGAGATGGAACGATCCTTGAAGGATTGGGTAGACCGACGGCAGCAGCGATTGCACCAGGTCGTTCAGCATGTGGCAAAAGCTGACCGCGACCAGCACCTGAAAAAGGGACGCTCCCCGTTCAGGCCGCAGCGCGGACGGCTTTTCCAGAATCGTGGCGCTCATCTCTCCATTATGGAAGAAATCAAGGCCTTCTTGGGCGTCGCAGCGATGAAATACTCCTCTTCCCGAAGGAGAGCAGACTATACTCATCTCCACACGGATGGAGAAGCCCATGCGCACCGTTCGCCTCATCTCCGCGATCTATTCGTTCGGTCTTACTGCGCTGATTTCTGCTTCGAGCGGGATCATGCTCGCACAGGCCCCAGGGGCCGAGCAACACTCGCACACCGGCGGACGGCGGGGTGCGCCAGGTGCTCGAAAGCATCTTCATCCCGCCCAAGCCCAATACCCCCTTCACTCTCACCCTCGACACCGAGTGGACGCGCCCCCTCGCCAACGGCGGCACATACACCCTGGTGAACGAGCGCCACATCGCCCGGGACACCTCCGGCCGCGTGTATGAGGAGCGCTGGTACCTGGTGCCGAAGAACGGCAAAGTCGAGTCGACAATGAACTACATCCAGATCGCCGACCCGGCCCAACACACCCTCTACAACTGCCAGGTCGAGTTGAAGAAGTGCTTTCTGATGGACTACGTCGGATTGACGACGACCGAGTATAAACCACCCATCGGCGTTTCCGCTCCGCTCTCAAACGGCAACGGCTTCCACACCCATGAGGAGCTGGGCAAAAGCAGCTTGTTCGGCTTTGACACGGTGGGCTATCGCGAGACCACTACTCTCAACCCAGGAGTCTTCGGCAACGATCAACCGATGGTCACGACCCGCGAGTTCTGGTACTCGCCGCAGCTTGCGATCAACCTGCTCTCTAAGGTAGACAGCCCTGCTGCCGGGAAACAGACCTTCACCGTGACCGTCATCAGCGCCGCCGAACCCGATCCACAGTTGTTCACGTTGCCCGCTGGATTCGAAGTGGTGGACCAGCGCAAAGTCGAGCCGCCAAGCAACTAGGCTTCCGGACGAACTCCAGCCGCCTTGGCCTCGGCGCCAATCCGCAGCACAGTTTCAGCGACCCGGTCCGCCGCGTGCCGCAGCACTCCGCCCTCGGCGGAAAAATCCCCGGTGATGCAGCGAATCCCCAACGCCTCGATCCGCTCGACATCTGGCTTGATGGCGATCGCGCCTTCGCTGGCATAGCGCTCGCGCAGCTCTTCTGAAACGGGAGCCGTATTCACAATCGCATAATCGAAGATCGGCGCGCGCGTGTGTTCATAGATCTTCTCAATGTGCTGCGAGGCCGTAAGGTCCAAGCTCTCATTCGCCTGGGTCATCAGGTTGCAGATATAAATCCGGACGCCCCGGGCTTCGGCCAAAGCCTCCGGAATTCCCTGCACTAGTAGGTTGGTAATCAGGCTCGTATAAAGCGAGCCTGGGCCCAGCGTAATCACATCGGCGCGCGAAATGGCCTCGAGCGTCTCCGGCAGCGGGTCGACCTTTTCCGGCTCAATCATGAGTTTCACGATGCGCTGCTTCGTGGCGCTGATGTTTGTCTCGCCGTGCACGATCGAGCCATCGTCCATCTCGGCGAAAAGCGTGACGTCAGTGGTGGTCGCGGGGTAGATCTGTCCGCGAGTCGCCAGCACCTGCGACGAGAGCCGGATCGCCTGGGCGAAATCGCCCGTCATCTCAGTCAGAGCTGCGACAAACAAATTCCCGAAGCTATGCCCTTGCAGACCTTCGCCGGCCTGAAATCTGTGCCGAAAGAGCCGCGAGATCAGGCCCTCGTCTTCTGACAGCGCCACCATACAGTTGCGCAGATCGCCCGGCGGCAGGATGTTAAAGTCCTTGCGCAGCCGCCCGCTCGATCCGCCATCGTCGGTCACCGTGACAACGGCGGCGAGGTCGCTGATCAGGCATGGGTCGCACTCTGCCGCAGGACCCGCCACAGGACCGCCGCCCTGCGGCGAGGCCACGAAGTGCCGGAATCCCCGAAGAATGGTCGAGAGGCCCGTGCCGCCGCCGATCGCCACTACGCGCAACGAGGCGGCATGTGGAGCGGCAGCAGGGATGGGAGTCTCGGCATTCAAGAAGGACTGCTCAATCGGGCCAGGTAAAGATAGGGAGGATAACAAAACCGCGCGGCTCACAGCAGCTCAGCTTTCAAAGAATCTCAGGGTATAAGAGTTCTGTGAACCGCGGGTCTTCGATCATGTTGTGAAAATCAGTGTCAGTGCGCGCTTGGATGCGATTGCGCGGATTGAGTTCGATGGCCTTCGCCATGTGCTCCAGGCATTCCTCCACCTGGCCAGTCATGCTGTTGAGCGCCGCCAGGCCGTAATAGGCATAATCGGCGGAGGGATTGTTGTCCAGGATTATCTCGAAGTGGTCCCGCGCCTCGCCGTAGTCGCCCGTATTTAGCAGCGAGATGGCATAGTCGTACTGCTCCTCATCGTTGGCGAAGTCCCGCGTGGACTCGACAAGCTTGCTTTGACACACCGTGAGATAAACCCGGCAGCGTTCCAGCACCTCGACCGGTCCGGTCGCAATGAGCTTCTCAAAGACCGCGCGGGCCTTCTCAAACTTCCCTTCCTGCATGAGCTGGATGCCGGTCTGGTAAGCCAGTAGTGACTGCTGATGGGTCGGGTTAGCCACCGTACTTACCTTCCCCTCCAGAATCCGAGGTGTGCGACGAGCGCCGTGAATTGGAGCTGTATCCTGCATACTACTCCGCTTTAGGGTCAAAGTAGGAACTTCCGCACAGACTCGCCATTTCTCCATGACCCTCACGATTTGGATTAGCGGCGACCGGAAAAAAGAAAATTTCCTATGAGAAGGTTTTTATACCGACAACCTCTCCTCGCGTCAACCCAGCCTCAGATTCGTAAGAGACATCGCCTTCAACTTTAGCCGTGCTGCATGTAGAGCGCCGGATTGAGTGTGGGGTCGTTGTACATCTTGAGCTGCCGGTATTGCTTAAACCGGCGCTCTCCACCAAGCAGCTGCCGCCACAGGCGATCGAGCCCACTCACAAGATCGTCGCACTGCTCGATCAGAATGTGGTGGCGTTCGCGATTTCGCTCGGCATGGCCCGGCGGCGCATCGAGACGGTAAACCTCTTCGGCGGTGTGAAAGAGCTTGAGCGAGAGGATCGAGAGCCGGTCAATGATCAACCCGGGAGTCTCGGTATGCAGCTCCGCATCCGGATTGGGCAGCGCATGGCGCTCCAGATAGTCCAGCAGAATCGTGTCGCACAGCTCGGCAAAGTCGTTCCGCCGCTGGTTCTCCCGATCGATGGTGCGCTTCGCCCGCGCGACGCGGTGGTCGCTCGCCTCCGGCAGGCGCGCCTCATCCTCAGCATGCCAGATATTGAAATTGGCAAGATGGTTGGCGAAAACCGTCTGCAGAAAGTCGTTGCCCGACTCATTCACCGTATGCGGCAAATCGGCGTGCCATTCGCCCGTCCAGCGGTCGTGCAGAATCGCGATTTCAGTGGCGGATAGCATCGTTTGGCTTGCAGGGAAGACAAGCGGAGCAAAGACAGCGCCTTAGCTCCTCTCCCTCTCGATCCTTATGGTAGAACTATCCAGTAACAAACGTCGAGTCTTCGAGGTGCTATAGCTATGGCGGAAGAACTGGCCGGCCCATCCGCGTCCCAGGCAAGCGCCGGATCGCATGGCGAAATCATTCTCTGCCTCACGTCCTATGAAAAGGGGCAAGCCTTCATGCGCCAGGCTGCGGCCATGGGCTGCCATGTGGTGCTGCTTACCATCGACAAACTCCGTCATGCCGACTGGCCCTTCGAGATATTGCACGAGTTCCACACCATGCCCGACGGACTCACTCGTGAGCAAATCACCAACACTGTCACCTACCTCGCTCGCGGACTGAAGTTTGAGCGCATCGTCGCGCTAGACGAATTTGATATGCACACCGTCGCCCACCTCCGCGAACACATGCGCATTCCCGGCATGGGGCTCACCACTACCGCCTACTTCCGCGACAAACTCGCCATGCGTCATCAGGCCAAGCGCATCGGCATCCTCGTTCCGGAGTTCGTCGGGATTCTCAACTATGACGATCTGCGCGCCTATATGGGCAGCGTGCCCGCGCCATGGGTGCTCAAGCCACGCGCCGAGGCTTCGGCCATCGGCATTCGCAAGATTCACGAACCAGAGCGCCTCTGGCGCACACTCGACGAACTCGGCGACGAGCAAAGCAACTTCCTCCTCGAACGCTTCGTTCCCGGCGACATCTTCCACGTCGACTCGATCACCAGCGAACGCCACGTCGTTTTTTCCGAAGTCAACCGCTACGGCAAGCCGCCGATGCAGGTCATGCACGAGGGCGGAGTCTTCACCACCCGCGCCGTCGATCGTAACTCCGACGAGGCTAAAGCGCTGGTGGCAATCAACGAGAAGCTCGTTCCCGGATTGGGCATGGTCCGCGGCTGGGAGTCTCGGCATTCAAGAAGGACTGCTCAATCGGGCCAGGTCAAGATAAGGGAGGATAACAAAACCGCGCGGCTCACAGCAGCTCAGCTTTCAAAGAATCTCAGGGTATAAGAGTTCTGTGAACCGCGGGTCTTCGATCATGTTGTGAAAATCGCGGTCAGTGCGCGCTTGGATGCGATTGCGCGGATTGAGTTCGATGGCCTTCGCCATGTGCTCCAGGCATTCCTCCACCTGGCCAGTCATGCTGTTGAGCGCCGCCAGGCCGTAATAGGCATAATCGGCGGAGGGATTGTTGTCCAGGATTATCTCGAAGTGGTCCCGCGCCTCGCCGTAGTCGCCCGTATTTAGCAGCGAGATGGCATAGTCGTACTGCTCCTCATCGTTGGCGAAGTCCCGCGTGGACTCGACAAGCTTGCTTTGACACACCGTGAGATGAACCCAGCAGCGTTCTCCAGCGCTTCGACCGGTCCGGTCGCAATGAGCTCCTCAAAGACCGCGCGGGCCTCAAACTTCCCTTCCTGCATGAGCTGGATGCCGGTCTGGTAAGCCAGTAGTGACTGCTGATGGGTCGGGTTAGCCACCGTACTAACCTTCCCCTCCAGAATCCGAGGTGTGCGACGAGCGCCGTGAATTGGAGCTGTATCCTGCATACTACTCCGCTTTAGGGTCAAAGTAGGAACTTCCGCACAGACTCGCCATTTCTCCATGACCCTGACGATTTGGATTAGCGGCGACCGGAAAAAAGAAAATTTCCTATGAGAAGGTTTTTATACCGACAACCTCTCCTCGCGTCAACCCAGCCTCAGATTCGTAAGAGACATCGCCTTCAACTTTAGCCGTGCTGCATGTAGAGCGCCGGATTGAGTGTGGGGTCGTTGTACATCTTGAGCTGCCGGTATTGCTTAAACCGGCGCTCTCCACCAAGCAGCTGCCGCCACAGGCGATCGAGCCCACTCACAAGATCGTCGCACTGCTCGATCAGAATGTGGTGGCGTTCGCGATTTCGCTCGGCATGGCCCGGCGGCGCATCGAGACGGTAAACCTCTTCGGCGGTGTGAAAGAGCTTGAGCGAGAGGATCGAGAGCCGGTCAATGATCAACCCGGGAGTCTCGGTATGCAGCTCCGCATCCGGATTGGGCAGCGCATGGCGCTCCAGATAGTCCAGCAGAATCGTGTCGCACAGCTCGGCAAAGTCGTTCCGCCGCTGGTTCTCCCGATCGATGGTGCGCTTCGCCCGCGCGACGCGGTGGTCGCTCGCCTCCGGCAGGCGCGCCTCATCCTCAGCATGCCAGATATTGAAATTGGCAAGATGGTTGGCGAAAACCGTCTGCAGAAAGTCGTTGCCCGACTCATTCACCGTATGCGGCAAATCGGCGTGCCATTCGCCCGTCCAGCGGTCGTGCAGAATCGCGATTTCAGTGGCGGATAGCATCGTTTGGCTTGCAGGGAAGACAAGCGGAGCAAAGACAGCGCCTAGCTCCTCTCCCTCTCGACCCTTATGGTAGAACTATCCAGTAACAAACGTCGAGTCTTCGAGGTGCTATAGCTATGGCGGAAGAACTGGCAGGCCCATCCGCGTCCCAGGCAAGCGCCGGATCGCATGGCGAAATCATTCTCTGCCTCACGTCCTATGAAAAGGGGCAAGCCTTCATGCGCCAGGCTGCGGCCATGGGCTGCCATGTGGTGCTGCTTACCATCGACAAACTCCGTCATGCCGACTGGCCCTTCGAGATATTGCACGAGTTCCACACCATGCCCGACGGACTCACTCGTGAGCAAATCACCAACACTGTCACCTACCTCGCTCGCGGACTGAAGTTTGAGCGCATCGTCGCGCTAGACGAATTTGATATGCACACCGTCGCCCACCTCCGCGAACACATGCGCATTCCCGGCATGGGGCTCACCACTACCGCCTACTTCCGCGACAAACTCGCCATGCGTCATCAGGCCAAGCGCATCGGCATCCTCGTTCCGGAGTTCGTCGGGATTCTCAACTATGACGATCTGCGCGCCTATATGGGCAGCGTGCCCGCGCCATGGGTGCTCAAGCCACCGCCGAGGCTTCGGCCATCGGCATTCGCAAAATTCACGAACCAGAGCGCCTCTGGCGCACACTCGACGAACTCGGCGACGAACAAAGCAACTTCCTCCTCGAACGCTTCGTTCCCGGCGACATCTTCCACGTCGACTCGATCACCAGCGAACGCCACGTCGTTTTTTCCGAAGTCAACCGCTACGGCAAGCCGCCGATGCAGGTCATGCACGAGGGCGGAGTCTTCACCACCCGCGCCGTCGATCGTAACTCCGACGAGGCTAAAGCGCTGGTGGCAATCAACGAGAAGCTCGTTCCCGGATTGGGCATGGTCCGCGGCG
>CAVUKL010000066.1:0-30445 GCA_963742015.1 uncultured Acidobacteriaceae bacterium
CATCAAGATAATGCTTCGGCGAAATCTCCGGCGCCAGCGGGAACTCGTGGAAGTATTGCCCCGCAATCACGGGAGAATCCTCCAGCTGTTCAACATCGGTCACAGCAAAACGCGTCACCGCCCCCGCCGCCGGAACCGGATACGCCCCTCCACCCTCTGGAGTCAAAGCCGTGCCAATCCCCCACCCCGCCGGAACCTTCAGCGAAGGCTGGATCGGGATCTCCTTCACCGGAATATTCGCCGGATAAAGCAGCAGCTTCTCCCACTCCAGCACCGCCATCTTCTGCGTCACGCGAGCGGTTACGATGCAGTCAAGATGCGCATGAAGCGTCGTCACACCCGCCGGAATCGTCAGGTGGAACTCGTAAAGATCGACATCGTCACGTCGCCAGGTCAGCGGCTGCCCGTTCGCGGTAAACACTACCCCGGTAATGTCCTCAGCCGGACCCTGCGGCATGTGCGTGCCGGGAATCCACTTCGGCGTCGTCAACGTCAGTGGCCCCGCCATCACCGGTAGATCGACCTCCGCGTGATACAGCTTGCGCGGCGCGTCTGAAAGATCGGCAGTAATTTGAATCGGCGTTTGTTGGGCCTGGCAGAGTCTGGTTCCGGTAAGCAGGCCACTTAGGATGGCAAGAGCGTACAAAGGGCGGCACTTCAAGGGCATTGGCAAATTTCCTTCTTCCCAATTAACGCTACACTATCGAAAAGGTCACGTTTGCTTCTCACGGTGGTCCTCCGGAATGGTCTTTGTACTCGATAACTACGACTCCTTCACCTACAACCTGGTGCAATATATGGGTGAACTCGGCGCCGAAATGGTCATCCGCCGCAACGATGAGCTCTCCGTCGACGAGGTCGAGGCCCTCGCGCCCGACCGTCTCGTGCTCTCACCCGGCCCCTGCACTCCGCAGGACGCCGGAATTCTCATCCCGCTCATTCAGCGCTTCGCCGGCAAGCGGCCCATCCTCGGAGTTTGCCTCGGCCACCAGGCCATTGGCGCCGCCTTCGGTGGCGACGTCGTCCGCGCCCCTCAGCTCATGCACGGCAAGACCAGCAGCGTCTCGCACGATGGCAAGACCGTCTTCTCCGGAATCGCCAGCCCCATGACCTGCACTCGCTACCATTCCCTGATCGTCGCCGAAGACACCCTGCCCGCCGAACTTGAAATCTCCGCCCGCACCCACAACGCCGACGGGACTACCACCATCATGGGCCTCCGCCACAAGAAGTTCCCCATCGAAGGCGTCCAGTTCCACCCCGAAAGCGTCCTCACCAGCGACGGCAAAAAGCTCGTCCAGAATTTTTTGGAGCTCTAACGAGTGCGCCGTCTCCAGCTAATCTTGTCATCCCGACCAGAGCGCAGCGGAGTAGAGGGACCTGCAGTTCTCTTCGTTGCATTGCTCTTCCTATTCCCTAGTCTGTATTCCCCAGTCCCTGCTGCGTCTGCGCAGCAAACGCAGCAGCCGCAGCAACCTATCGCCTACGCCCCCACCGAAGGAGTCACCCTCTCCGGCTCACTCGAAGTCGCGAACGGCAAGGCGGTCATCGGCAACAACGGCTCCATCACCGCCGGAGACAAGACCGCGACGGTGACCCTCGCGCGCGGCGGCACGCTCCAGCTCTGCTCGACGACCACCGTCCATCTCTCCCGCGACCGCTCCATCGCCGACGCACAATCCAGCGCGCTCATGATTTCGCTTGACCGGGGCGCACTCGAAGCCAGCTATGCCACCGGCAAATACTCCGACGTGCTCATGACCCCGGACTTCCGCATTCTCATTTCCGGCCCCGGCCAGACCGACCTGAAGATTCGCGTCAGCCCTAAAGGCGATACCTGCCTCGACAACCACGGCACAGACGCCCCCTACATCACCGTCACCAGCCTCCTCGAGGGCGGACTCTATCGCGTCCAGCCCAATCAGCGCGTCCTGTTTGAACACGGCAGCCTCAACGACGTCGTCGACAACGAAACCGAACCCTGCGGCTGCCCGCCCGCGACGCTCGAAGCCGCCAAGCCAGTCGGTGGCCCGTCTTCGACACCAGCCGACACCGCATTCCCCCTCGCCCAGAGCGAAGGCCTCGCCGCTCCGCCGCCACCCCCAACAACTCCAGCCGTTCCCGCCGGACAACCACACGCCCAGGTCACCGTCCCTCTGGTCTACAAAAGCGACGCGCCGCCACCCACGCCTCCCGCAAATATGACCCCCGAGGCGCCGCCGACAACCACGGCCGCTGCGCCAGCCCCGAAGCCGCCGGCAAAGAAACAAGGCGGATTCTTCCACGGCATCGGCCACTTCTTCGCCAAACTCTTCGGCGGCGGATAAAAACTCTCTGTACTCTGATCGGAATGGAAAATTTCCGCCTCCGCGTCTTCCGCGCCGTCGCCCGGCACCTGAACTTCCGCCAAGCGGCCGAAGAACTCCTCCTCACCCAGCCCGCCGTCACTCAGCAGATCAAGACCCTCGAATCCGAACTCTCTGTCGCCCTCTTTGACCGCAGCGGAGGCCGGGTTGCGCTCACCCTTGCCGGCGAAGCCCTGCTTCCCTATGCCGATAAATTCGCCGCTGTCGCCGAAGAAGCTCGCCAGGCCGTCGCCGCAACCGCCGGAGAATCCGCCGGCCGCCTCGCCATCGCCGCCTCGCAAACCATCGGCCAATACCTTCTGCCACGCCTCATCGCCGGCTTCTTGAAAGATCATCCGCGAGTCGAAATCACCGTCACTGGAGGCAACACCCAGGCTGTGCTTGAGGCTCTTGTCGAACACCGCGTCCAGCTCGCGCTCATCGAGGGACCTGCGATGCGCCGTGACGTCAAGGTCGAGCCCTTCATGGAAGACCACATGGTCTGCGTTGTTCCTCCCGGCCACGAATGGGCCGACGAAGAGGTCGATCTCGCGGACTTGCGCCACGCAGTTCTCGTCACGCGCGAGCTGGGATCAGGTTCAAGAAGGATCGTCGAGCAGGCGCTCGAAGAGGCAGGGCTGCCCATCAAGGAATTGCATCTGGGGATGACCTTCGACTCGACCGAAGGACTGCTCAGCGCCGTCGAAGCCGGACTGGGAGTCGCTTTCGTCTCCCGCTGGGCCGTCCGCAATCAGCTCGGCCTCGGAACCCTTCGCCTGGCACGAGTGAGAGGTCTGAAACTCGGCAGAATGTTTTCGATCGCCACCCTCGCCGGCCCCGACGCCACCGGAACCGCGGGCATCTTTCGCCGCTTCGTCATGGAGCGCGCCGAAGCCCTCGCCCCACGCGCCTCAGCTCGCGGCAAGAGAACCAGTAAGACTAAATCGAAATATAGCCGCGATAGATAAAGAACAGCGAAGCACAAGCCACCACAATCCAAAGCGCCACACCCTGAAGAAACGGCCTGATCCCAACCTGTCGCACCGTCCGCGGAGACAGGCTCGTCCCAATCAAGAACAGCGTAGCCGTCAGCCCGATCTTGCCCAGATGGCTCAACGTCCCATAGGTCGAGGCAAAGCGCGGAACGTAAGTGCTAATAGCTGCCGCCACACAGAAGAACAGGATGAACCACGGCATCTTAACTCTTACTCCGGCGCCGACTCCGCGTGTCTTGCCCGTCAGCCGCGCCATGAAAGCAGCAGTCAACAGCGATACCGGAACAATCCAAAGCGCGCGCGCTAACTTCACAGTCGTCCCAATCGCCAGCGCCTCGTTGCCATACTTCGCCGCCGCCCCAACGACAGAGCTTGTGTCATGAATCGCCAACGCCGCCCACAATCCAAACTGGTTCTGGCTCAGATGCAGCGCATATCCGATCGCCGGAAAAATCAGCAAGGCAACTGAATTCAAAAGAAACACCGTCCCCATCGAGACGCTAATCTCCTCCTCGCTCGCATCGGTAATTGGCGCGACCGCAGCGATCGCGCTTCCTCCGCAGATCGCCGTCCCCGCGGTGATGAGAAATGAAGCCTTGCCGCCAACGCTGAAGAGCTTGCCCAGCAGCAGTCCCAATACAATCGCCAGCGCTGATGCTGATGGCGGTATACAAGAAGCCCGACCGTCCCGCATGCACCACCTGCTTCAGATTCATGCCGAAGCCCAGCGCAATCACCGAAATCTGCAACAACAGCTTCGCAAGCGAACTGCTCTCACTCGGAAACGGATGCTCGACTGTAAAGCCGAACAGTATTCCAAGGGCCAACGCAATCGGGGGAGAAATTATTCCGCTCGCCGCGACCAACAGGCCAATAAAGAAAATGTTCTTGCCGTGAAGTGTCGTGATGCCACGTGCATCCGCCATGCTGGAGTACCTCATAACCCAGCATCTGCGCTCCCTGCGCGCGAGTCCAAACAGAACTACTTATTGCCAATAAGCGGGCTTTGACCGTTGGACTCTACCTTGCTCCGCTCATCAGGCTATAAATCAAAATCGCGAGCACCAGCGAACTCACCGCGACATACAGCCGGTTCCGCTGCCGCGCAAATCCGACTACGCAAAACACCACCCGCACCACCGGCGTCGCAATCAAAAGCAGAATCCCCAACTGAATCACGCTGGATGCGTCAAAACGCGCAACTCCATGAAAGACGCTCGCAAGAGTCCTCTGACGATCGGCGTGGAAGTGCGCATAGTCTGGCAGCTGAGTCCCGCGAATCAAATAGAACACGCCGCCAAGAAGGACGACAGCCGCCGAAACGCTGACACCGATGCGGAGCATCAGCCCGATCTCAGTCTCCATCTCCTTGTCCGTTAAAGAAGCCAACTAGATCCTCCCCGTCAGTCCGCTGTAAATCATCTCTGCGCCCAGTGCGACGATCACCACTGCAAACAAAATCTTCAGCGTCGCTACTTTCGCTTTCATCAGAACTTGCGCACCAATCATCGATCCGCCCAGCACGCCAAGCAGCACCGGCATCGCGAGCCCGGGGTCGATATAGCCGCGAGCCAGATAAATCCCAGCGCTCGCCGCCGCCGTGACCCCAATCATGAAATTGCTGGTCGTCGTCGACACTTTGAACGGCAGCTTCATCGCCTGGTCCATCGCCAGCACCTTCACGGCTCCCGAACCAATCCCAAGCAATCCCGACAACGTGCCCGCGCCAAACATGATGCCGAAACCCAACGGCACATGCTGCGCCGCGTAAGGCACTTCGCCTGACGAGGTCGGATAGCTTCCATGCAATTCAAGTTTGGCCGCCAATGCACTCGGCTTCGCCGCGCCATGATCGCTCCGTTTGCGGAACGAAGCGTAAGCCGAATAAAGCAGTACCAGGCCGAAAATGATTGCGATCCATTCAGGCGACACCTTGGCCGTCAAGTAAGCGCCCAGCAACGCGCCAAGCGTGGTGGCCACTTCCAGAAACATCCCGATCCTCACGTTCGAGAGCCCTTCGCGCACATAAGACGCGGCCGCGCCCGACGACGTCGCAATCACCGAGACCAGAGAAGCGCCGATCGCGTAGCGGATATCGACCTTGAAAATCAACACAAGTACCGGCACGATCACCACGCCCCCGCCCAGTCCCGTCAGCGAACCCAAAAAACCCGCCAGCACCGAAGTCCCAAAGACCAGCGCCGAAAATTCCTCTGCGTTCATTCATCCCCTAGCAGCGTTGATTATCCGTGAAGCGGCCCGGCTCAAGAATATCGGGGAAAGCCTGCTTTTCAGTGCTTACAGAAGAGGTTTATTCTCTGGACGAACGAGAATTCATCTCGGAGCCTCCCCATGAGCAATGCAGTCAAATACATCCCCGACGGTTATCACAGCGTCACTCCATATCTCTACATCGACGGCGCCGCCGCAGCGATCGAGTTCTACAAGAAGGCCTTCGGCGCAACTGAAGTCCTTCGCATGCCCAGCCCAGACGGCAAGATCGGCCATGCCGAAATCAAAATTGGCGACTCCCACGTAATGCTTGCCGATCAGAACGAACGGGTCGGCGCCTACAGTCCGAAACACTACGGAGGGGTCCCCGGCAATCTGATGATCTACGTCGAGGATGTCGATTCAGTCTTCAAGAAGGCCGTCGATGCCGGAGCTACCGTCAAACGTCCGCTGGCCGACCAGTTCTACGGCGACCGCAACGGCGGAATCGAAGATCCCTTCGGTCACCAATGGTTCATCTCCACCCATATCCGCGACGTCTCACCCGAAGAGATGAAGCAGGCAATGGAGCAAATGGCCGGCGCCAGCGCTTAGCGATTCACGCTCGACTCTCGGTGGAAGCATGGGCCGTTTAGGCCCATGCTAAGAAAGCGGCCCGCGCGAGGCATTTGACCTGCCCTAGGGTTGGGCTTTCGCATACCCCGGACGCCGCGCCTCTGCAAACACCCGGTCATCCAACCCGGCGGGAGACCAGGCCTCGACAATCGCTCGGCTCAGCTTCGCAATCGTCACGTCGCCCTCATCGTCGCTGCTATAGCTACGATCGGCGTTGTCATAGGTAAAGGCCGAGATCACGATCAAGCCATTCTTCGAAGCGACCAGGCCTACATCGCATCGCGCATCGTCGACGGCGCCCGTCTTATTCGCAATCGCGGAGCCCGACTCGCTCGAATCCAACCCTTCGATATACCGCGGAATCCCATCCCGATAGAACTGATTCCGCAACATCGTCAGCATCACATCGCAAAAGGCCGCATCCGAAGCAGCCGCAGGGTGCGCCGTCGTCCCCAACCGGCAAAGCCCAATCTTGCCGATCACCTTCGCCATCTCTCTCGGCGTCGTCTTGCCCAATCCAAACCTCGGCTGATCTGCCGGCACCGGAGGCAAGGGCGGCTTGAACACCTTCTTGTAGAGGTAAGTATCTTTCAGGCCCAGCTCGCGGGTATGAGCGTTGATCCTATCCAGTCCAAATCGATCGATCATCAGGTTGGTTGCGGTGTTATCGCTGACCACAACCATTAAGGTCAACGCGTCTTTGAGCGTCAAGGTAAGCGGAACATCCATCAGCCCCAGCACCCCTGACCCCTCAACCTGATTGTCTTTCTTGAGGACGACCTTTTCACCGAGTGAGGCCTGGCCATTCCGAACCTGATCTATCGCCTCCAGCAAAATCGTCAGCTTGATCACGGAAGCGGTCGGCACCGGCTGGTCCGCCATGATCTCCGCGGTCTCGCCAGTCTTGAGATTCTCCGCAAAAAGCGCGACTTTGCCATGATGCTGAGCAGCGATGGCGTTGAGTTGCGATTGGAGACCGGACTGCGCAGATGCCAGAGCGACCCAAAGAAAGGTCACAATCAAGAGAGGCGTTCGAAGGTCGAGATGCCAACGGGTGATGCGGGCGTCAATCGGCTGAGTGCGGAAGCGGTTCGGGCGCATTCACATTGGCCTCTGTCTTGAGGTATGAAGGATGCGAAGAATGATCACAAAGTCCGGCGTCACCCGATACTGAATGATGTATGGCAACGGCGCCATAACTAATTCGCGGGTATCAGGAGCCGCACCTGTGCGCCCGCGCAAGGGAAATTTCTTCAAAGAGAGCGCCGCGTCATAAAGCTTCTGGACGGTTGATCGCAACAAGGAGGGGTGTTTTGCCAGAAGATACTCGTAACAACCTTCCAGATCGTTGGCTGCGGCAGACGACCAGCGCACACGCCTCAAGGCCGCAGCATGCGCTCCACGCGCATCGCCATTTCTTCTTCTTCCAGAAAATCTCCGCGCTCTACCTGTTCAATTCCTATCTCGGCCTGCTGACGGAGCCACTCATTTTCAGAGATCATCTGATCCACAGCTTGGCGAACAAGTTCGTCAGGCCGCGACCCGTCTGCGCGGCGATTTCGGTTAGCTCGGCGACTTGATGGGGAAGCAGTTCGATTTCCATACGCTAAAGTTAAACCTTTCCGATGTTTCCCGCACCGGAAAACACTCAACTAACTCTCCTTAGGCACCCGCTCCAGCAGCCGCTTCCAGTTCCGCTGGTTTCGCCGAAAACTTCTCTTCAGGTCCTCAAGAATCCGCTCAAAATCCGTATGCGCCCGCAACCTGTTCCACGCCGGATTTTTCATAAACCAAGGATAATTTTCATTTCCCAAGATAGATCGCCCTCCGCAGCCAGTGCAGCGCCTCACTCTCATCGCCCTCGACTGCGAAGTAAGTCGCCAGCCGGTAAGCCATCTCGCTGTCCACTTGCGCCGCAGCCAGCGAGCCTTCCTCGATCAGCGAAGCAGCGCGCTCGCGATCGCCGATCTGGACGTAGCACATGGCCAGCGTCGGATATGCAATCCGCATACTCGCATCGTCGCGGATCACGCCCTCCAATATCTCGATCGCCTGCCGCATATCTCCCTGGCGCATGTGCTGATAAGCGATCGAGGTCAACAGCAAAGGCTGCCTCGGCTCCAGCGATATTCCTTTCTGCAACTCCTCGTCCGCAAGCTCCAGTTGGTTCTGATATTGATACACCCGCGCGCGATGGTTGTAGATCACCGGCGCATTCGAAGGATTCAGCCGCAGCGAGCGGTTGAACTGCTCCATCGCCTCGTCATACATCCCATCCAGCCGCAGCGTGACGCCAGCCACCATATGCACATCGGAGTTGTTCGCCGAGGTCAGCAGAAGATGCTCGATGCCATGCCGCGCACTCTCTTTCTCGCCGCGCGACAATAGCATGTAGACGCGATACAGGTTCGCTTCAACCGATCCCGGATCGATCTCCAGCGCCTGGTCGAAAGCCCGCCGCGCCGCCATGACGTGCATCTGCCCGCCAAAACCATACCGAACATACTGCAGGTGAGTGATGCCCAACCCGCTCCAGGCAGGAGCAAAATTGGGATCTTGCTCGACGACCTTTTCAAAGAGTTCCCGCGCCCGATCCAGGTCCGTCTTCGCGCTCGTCCGCTGCATGAACGAAGAGAGCATCGCCCGCGCCTGCAGATATTCTTCGGAAGACGTGTCCGCCAGCGCCTCGCGCTGCGTGGGAATTGGCGAGGTCTGCACAAACCCCCGCCCCAGACCCTGCAGCGAAGAAAACACCTCCGTGCAAATCTCGTTCTGCACCGCGACCAGGTCGAATGAGGGCACGCTGATCGCGCCGCCCGCCTTCACACTCTCGCCAGGGACATCGAGCAATTGCCAGTTCAGATCGAAGCCCTTTTCTGAGCGGAAAAAACTCCCGGCGAGCACGAACTGCACCAACAGCTTATGCCCAATCGCGAGCGGATCCATCTGCGCAATCGGCACGCTCATCAGCGCGCTAGCCGGGCGCACCACCAGAGATGACATCCGCGCCAGTCGCGCGCCAATCGCGTCGGCCAGCGCGAAGCCATACAGAGGAGCAACATCGGTCGTCCCCAAATTCTGAAATGGCAGCACCAGCACCGTATTCTGCTTCGACTGCGTAGCCGCCGACTCGCGGAAACGCTCCGCCAGCATCGAAAGAAATCCCGTCGAGCGCTTCTCCGCCTCTGCCGGAGAAACAGGCAGATTGGCGGCCGCGTCACCAGGAATGATCCCAGTCTCGATCTGCAGCGCTTTCATGATCGTCTTCAGCGCCTCGCGTACATCCGCGGCCGACGAATACCGCTCCTGCGGAGTCTTTTCGAGACAGCGGAAGATCACGCTCTCCAATTCCGCCGGCACACCTGGACAACACTCGCCGAACGAAATCGGATTGGCATACTGAATAGCCCGTATGCTCTGGAACTCATCGCCGTCGGGCCGCGCAAACGGATGCCGCCCACTCACCAGCTCATACAGAATGATCCCCAGCGCCCAAAGGTCGCTCTGCACGCTGCTCTGCCCGGTCACAAACTGCTCCGGCGCCATGTAAGCAATAGTCCCGCCGCGCGCGGTGTACGTCTGTTTCGGTCCTCCCGGACGCGGCGCAGTCTTGCCCGGATCGAACTCCGCATCCTCAACCGGCAGCCGCCGCGCCAAACCGAAGTCGAGAATCTTGACCAGTCCGCCATCGGTCAGCATTACGTTGGCCGGCTTCAGGTCGCGATGAAAGATCCCAAGCTGATGCGCAGCGCTCAAACCATCCGCGATCTGAATTCCCACCGACAACACCAGCTGCAGGCTCGCCGGCCCCTGGGCAATAATTTTGTCGAGCGACTGTCCCGGCACATACTGCATCACGATGTAGGCTTCTTCGCCCTCTTCGCCAACCTCATAAATGGCGCAGACGTTGGGGTGCTCGATCGCCGAGGCCAGCCGCGCCTCGCGCAGCACAGTCGTCCGCATCTGCTCCATCGGCAAAGTCGTCCGCCGCAATATCTTCAGCACCACCGGACGCATCAGCTGCGTATCGTTCGCCAGATACACAATTCCGCTGCCGCCCGAGCCCAGTTTGCGGACCAGTTCGTAGTGCCCTATCACTCGTTTCATGTTGTTACAGTTTACCGGGTTGGGCTGGCGGCAAGCCGCAAGCGCAAAGAAAACCTCCGGCCTGGCAGTCTCAATTCGGCATTGGGATTAACGAGAACTGGCGCTCGCAGATTCAGCCGCTCGCTCTTTCACCGGTATCGTCTCAAGCACCAGCAGATCGGCTTGGATCCGTTCCCATCGATCCGGGTACATCGTGCCGTAAATCGGCGCATTCGGATCGGCATAAAAATCAAGCACGTCCGCCTTCACCCCCGCGGGAATCGGAGAATGCGGTTCGGCCGCCAGGCGATGAAGAAGAGCGGCATAAGTCTCATCGGTGAGTTTGTAAGCTCCGGGGTGAGCCATCGAACCTGTGTCCAGGTCGCGGTTCTCAAGGCCAGGCTTCGGTCCGCCAAACCTCGCCAAAGCCGAGCGCAGAGCATCGGTCGAGCGATTCACGCTGCGTACATAATCCTCTTCGGTGAGTTCTGTAGGCCCTTTGATCGCCATTAATTTCAATGGCCCAACCTTGGGCAGGATATAAATGATCCCGGCAAGCGAGTAAGTGAAGACGCCCGGCTTCCTTCGATATGCCTGCCAATCGTTTTCGCTGGCGACCCTTGCAGCTTCCGCCGCCATCTTCTGAAACTCACTGTCCTGCACGTCCGGTGGCATGTGGCCTCGATTCAGGATCGTCACGGCGTATGCGATTCGTGGAAGAAAACTACGCACCGCGAAGCGGTACCCGCGGACATTGATTCGCCGCTTGCGGGTCTTGGAGAACGGATCTCCCAGACCGTAGGTGTCGTAAAAGGCCGTCGCCAACTGGGCAACAGGAACGCGCAGCCCTACGTGCTGCAGATAGCGAAACGGAGCAAGGCGGCCATGCGCGATCTCGTTGATATCGAAAGCGAACTCCGTCTGCACATGGGCGTGCTTATCCTCGGCATAGGTGACCACCGGACCATACATCGCTCCCAATTTTGGGAACTCCTCCGGAACGGCGAGATTTGTCGCTTCCGAATGCCCCACCGTATCGCCGATATAGTGCGAGAGGGCGCCAATGGCAAACGCCAGTTCATTCGCGTTGCGGGCTTCGCGAAAGAGATTCGCGATAAAGTCTCCTGTCCGCACATAATGGGTCAGCTCAGAGAAAAAGACATCGCCGAAGGGATAATAGCCAATGTCCTGGATAGCGCAGCCGCCATAAGCATAGGCCCGCGCCTCCTTAAGCTCAGCATTGGTAATGTTGGGATAGCGGCCTCGCAGCAGCGGGACGATCGATCCCTGCCACGTAAGGTCGATCAGCTGCTCATGGGTTAGCAGGGAATACGCCCGCGCTGCAGGCGCGGCGGTTAGCATCGGCAGAGCTGCAAGCAAAAGGCAAGTGAGGGGGAACGTGAGCCGGCGAAATCTGCTTAAATATCCGGCTGCTCCGCTTCTTGGAAATCCTGGTGCACCTGAGCCAGAGATCCCGGCGCTTACGAGGCGCCTACCGTCCGCAACTGGACAACCCGCTCCAACGGCGGACACCTTTCTTCCCTTGATTACTTTCATCTCGATCTTATTCAAAGACTTACCTTTGCCTCATATGGTTGCTTGATTGCTTGAAGATTGCTTAGAAACAGGCATCCATAGGCCGGGAGACACACAATCATGGCAAATCTGCTGCAGGACATTCGCTATGCGTTGCGCCAATTCCGCAAGTCGCCCGGCTTCGCCATCACCGTAATCGCGACCCTCGCCCTCGGCATCGGCGCCAACACCGCCGTCTTCAGCGTGATGAATGCGGTCCTGCTGCGCATGTTGCCGGTCCACGAACCCGAACGGCTCGTCTATCTCAGCCACGCCGGCCTGCCCGGCAGCATCGGCAATAGCGGAAATTATCCTGACACCTTCGGAATCAACGTCTACCAACGCTTGAGAGAAGATCGTTCCGCCTTCTCTGATGTCATCGCTTACGTCCCGCTCTCTTTCACAAAAACAGCCGTGCGCTTTGGCGACACGCCTGAGGAGGTCGCGGCGGACGAGGTCAGCGGCAATTTCTTTGGCGCTTTAGGAGTGCCCATGGCCATCGGTCAGCCTTTCGCCGCCGTAGATGAAGACAAGCATTCGCAGCTCGCAGTCATCAGCTACGGCTATTGGACGCGCCGCTTCAACCGCGACCCTGGCGTGCTTGGCAAGCCGATCTTCGTCAATGGCGTTCCTTTCACCATTACCGGCGTGGCCGCTCCACGCTTCTACGGGATCGAATCGGCCGGGGCAATCACCGACCTGTGGCTCCCGCTCCAGAAAAGCGCCAGCTTGAATGCCTGGGGAATCCCTGCGACTCCGACGAATACCCTCTACGCCAGTCCCAATTGGTACAACCTGATGCTGATGGCGCGCCTCAAGGACGGCATGACCGCCGCACAGGCCATCTCCCAGGCCACGCCTCTCTTTGCCCACGCCGTTTATGAAACCGTCGGCGCCGAAGATAAGAAGAAGCCCATCAAGATTGAGCTCCTGGCAACTCCCGCCCGCGGCGTCGGCACCGCGGCCAAAGACTACCAGCAACCCCTCGGCGTGTTGATGGGCATGGTCGCGGTCGTGCTTCTGATCGCCTGTGTGAACATCATCATGCTGCTGGTGGCCCGCAACGCGGTTCGGGAGCGCGAGTTCGCCCTGCGTCTCGCCTTGGGAGCCAGCCGCTGGCCGCTCTTCCGGCAGTTGTTGGCCGAGAGCGTGATCCTCGTCGTCGCAGGATCGCTGCTCGGCTGGCTCTTTGCCCTTGAAGCCACCCGCCTGCTCGCCGCCTGGTCGGAGCTCGAAGTAAGTCTCGCGCCCGACAATCAGGTCCTGCTCTTTACCCTGGGCATTTCTGCCGTTTGTGTATTCCTCTTCGGCCTCGCTCCTTTGCGCGCCGCCGCCCGCGCCCAGATCGGCTTGGTGCTCAAGTCTTCGAGCGTGCAGACCACAGCCACCCGGGAGCGAATGCTCACCGGCAAGCTGCTCATCTCCATGCAGATGGCCTTCTGCGTCGTGCTGCTCTTTGCCTCCGGCCTGCTGTTGCGCACCCTGCGCAATTACCAGAACGTCGACCTTGGCATGCGCGCCGACCGGGTGCTTGCCTTCGGAGTGCATCCCACCGGAGTGGACGACTACGCCCAGCGGCTCGCCTTCTACAGCCAGCTCACCGAGCGCCTGCGCCATCTGCCGGGAGTCTCCTCGGTAACACTCGCCAATTTGCGCCCCGGCACCGGCTGGTCGGACAACAACGTCATCACAATCGACGGCCATGAGTACCCCTGGGACGATGGCAAGAACATGCTCCGCAGCAACGAAGTCGCCCCTGACTTCTTCCGGACGCTTGGCATTCCTGTTCTCGCCGGCCGCGACATCCGCGAATCCGATACTCAGTCCGCCCAGCGCATCGCGGTCATTAACCAGACCCTCGCCGACCGCTACCTCAAAGGGACGTCCCCGATCGGCCACACCATCGGCGGCGAAAAAGACTCAGCCACCATCGTCGGCGTTGTCCGGGACAGCAAGTACGCGTCGGCCGACGAGGACCAGATGCCTATGGCCTGGTATAGCTACCAGCAGCGAAAGGTTATTCCGAACATGGACGTCCAGCTAAGCATTCAGGGAGACCCGATGGCTCTTCTGCCCGCGATCCGCAGGATCATCCGCGACCTCGATCCCAGTGCGCCCCTCTATAAGCCTGCCTTGCTTGCAACTGGCTTTGAAGAAACCTACCTCATGCCCGCGCTCTTCGCCCGCCTCGCCGTCTTCTTCGGCGCGCTCGCGGCAATACTCGTCGCCGTCGGCCTCTACGGAACCCTCGCCTACCGAGTCAACCGCCGCACCCTCGAGATCGGCCTCCGCATGGCGCTCGGCGCGGCTCGCCCCGAAGTGCTCTGGATGATCGTCCGCGAAAGCCTCTACCTCGTCGCCGCTGGCCTCATCGTCGGGCTCCCGCTCGCCTGGTTCACCTCAAAGCTCATGGCCTCCATGCTCTTCAAGCTCTCCACCCACGACCCCTCAGCTTCGCCGCCGCCGGACTCGGCACGCTAGCGCGTCTCCATCGCCGCCGCACTAATCCCGGCCAGACGAGCCGCCTCGGTCGAGCCGATGCAAGCGCTAAGGTCGGAGTAAAGAAGAGCGCGCCGGCATCCGATCTGGAATTGTAGAATGGCCATTTCTTGGCCTGAAACTCGAAGTTGCGGAGCAATTCATGCGGAAAATCGCGACGCGCCAAATCAGCTGGCGGAATAATTCCTAATCGCCCCTAAGCTACAATAAGACTTTGGGCACGGACTCCAACTCCCGTCCTGTGGCCCCAATTTTCATGATTGGGTCCCAAATCCCAGCTACAAGCTGCAAGGAGCTTTACTTATGGCGATTCCCGCCACCCAGATGCGTCCGGGCATGATCATCAAGCACAACAACGAACTCCACGCCGTCTTTGCCGTCGAGCACCGCACTCCCGGCAACCTCCGCGCCTTCATCCAGGCCAAGCTGCGCAACCTGCGCACCGGCGCCATGTTCGAGCACCGCTTTCGCTCCCCTGACCCTATCGAGCGCGTCATCGTCGACGAAACCCCGATGGAGTTCCTCTACGCCGACGGCGACGACTACTACTTTATGAACCCGGTCGACTACGAACAGACCACCCTCAAGTCGTCCACCCTCGGCGACGCCGTCGAATACCTCACCCCCAACCTCCAGATCAAGGTCTCCTATTTCGACGGAGTTCCCGTCGGCATCGAATTGCCCGGCACAGTCGAGATGACCGTCGTCGAAACCGAGCCCGGCATCAAGTCCGCGACAGCCTCGTCGGTGACTAAACCAGCCAAACTCGAAACCGGATTGGTCGTCCAGGTGCCGCCGTTCATCAATGAAGGCGAAAAAATCCGCGTCGATACAGCGGAAGGGGCTTATCTGAGCCGGGCGTAGTCTTCCGGCGAGGCGAATGGATTGAAAGTCTATCTTGATGCCTGCGTACTAAGCCGCTTGACCGATGATCAATCCCAAAACCGGATTAGAGCGGAAGCTGAGGCCATCGAAGAGATTTTGCGACGGATCGAGGCAGGCGCGTTTCTCTGGCTTGCGAGCACTGTCCTTGAATACGAGCTTTCACGAAATCCTGACCACGAACGTCGGCAGGAAACATCGGACCTCTTGTCATTCGCGACGGACATCTATGCTCCTTCGGCGGCCTGCGCCGATCGGGCCCAATCTCTAGAAGCACTTGGTTACGGAGGCCTCGACGCACTGCACTTGGCATGTGCTGAAGAAGCCGGCGGCGATGTCTTTCTGACGATCGATGACCGTTTAGTTCGGCGAGCAGAGAATGGAATCGGAGATCTAACGGTAGCGGTCATGAATCCAGTAAATTCTACAGAGGCCAGGGCGATGACCCCGATTGAGACCATGTCCGACGAGCAATTCAGCGCTTATGCCTTGGACATCCTCCGTCGAGAGCTCGGCCTATCCGGATTTGCGCGATTTCTTCGCGTATACAGAGCCGGCTCCGGGGACTACACCCGCGATCGGCACCAGTGGCTCGGCAGCGAAAGCGTTGAATCTGTCACGCGGGAACTCGGATTGAAATAGAGGAGTAACTCACGATAAGTCGTGAGCACGCCTTGGCCGTTCCCGCACAATCGCACGCCGCCAGGTGCCTCCCGCTATTTTCCTTCCTTCGCCCCAAAATAAAACAAGGCCCCGCCACCAATGATCGCCACAACGCCCAGCAACGGCGGCAGCGGAACATCGTGATGTTCGGTCTTGTCGATTTGAATTGGTCCCATATCGACCGCCTTCTTCTTTGTAGTAAACGTAAATCCCCCATAAATAAGCGCCGCAACTCCGGCGATGATCAGCACCACACCTATAATTTTCACGAACGCTCCTCTTTCTTTGTCAGGCTATGCCTGCGTTGGATGCAGCTCAGGCACTCCGCGTCGCCCGACATCCAATACGTGAAAGCTGGCCAGCCGAGGCAGCAAAACTCTGGCGTACACGCATCCAAGTTCGAGTTACTTGCTGTCACCCGCCCACATCCACGCCGCGGAAGCAATCTCCCGCTGAGAAGGTTCCGCGCCCTTCGCCGAACACACCTGAACGACATGATTGGAGACACTGCCGATGGCCGTAATGATGCAGGCGTTTTACTGGGACGCACCCGTTAAGGAAAACAAGCAGGGCGAATGGTGGAACTTCGTCGCCGAGAAGGTGCCTCAGCTAGCCGCCTCCGGAATCAATTCCCTCTGGCTGCCGCCTTTCTCCAAAGCTGCCAGCCCGACCTCCAACGGCTATGATCCCTACGATTACTTCGATCTCGGCGACTTCGACCAGAAGGGCTCGGTAAAGACCCTCTACGGGAACCGCGCCGAGCTCGAAAACCTCGTCCGCACCATGCGCCAGCACAAGATGGGCGCCATCGCCGACATGGTCATCAACCACAACTCCGGCGCCGACGAAGAAGAAACCAACCCGCTCGATAAACAGAAGCGATGGACGAAATTCAACCCCAAGAGCGGCAAGTTCCCTCGTGACTGGAACTGTTTTCACCCCAGTCGCTACGAGCGAATCATGATTGAGGGCGAGAAGTTCGCCGGATTTCCCCACCTCTGCCATCGCAATCCGCGTGTCTACGAAGCGATGTTCGAATACGCCCGTATGGCCATCGAGGAGCTCGACTTCGACGGCCTCCGCTTTGATTTTGTGAAAGGATTTGGGGCCTGGATGATCGGCCTCCTCGCCAAATATCAATATCAGAAGAAGGACGGCTCTGAATTCAGTCCATTCGTTGTCGGTGAGTATTGGTCCGGCCCCGACGATATCGCCGGTTGGCTCGACGGTGTGCTCGCCGTGACCGACAAGCAAATCGCCGCCTTCGATTTCCCCCTGCGCTACAAACTCAAAGACGTGTGCGATACGCCGAACTACAATCTGCGCAATCTAGCCGACGGCGCCTCCGTCTCCGCCGCTCGCCCTTTCAACGCGGTCACATTTGTCGAGAATCACGACATGGGCGGCAATGAAGTCATCAACGACAAGATGCTCGGCTACTCCTTCATCCTCACCGGAGACGGCTATCCCTGCGTCTTCTGGTGGGATTACTTCAACTGCGAGCTCGCCCGTCCGCAGACCCCGAATGGCATCGATGCGCTCATTGACGCGCATCACCGCTCCGCGGGCGGGGAATCGACTGTCCTGCACGCCGATCCCGACCTCTACATCATGCAGCGAGGCGGCGCCGAAGGGCAGAGCGGTCTTGTCTATGTGCTGAATAATCTCGGGGACAAATGGAGCGGCACGTCAGTCAAGACCAGGTGGACCAACCAGAAGTTCAAACCAGTCGCCTGGGACGGCCACGACACCGCCCATCCCGACGAACGCACCACTGACGCCGAAGGCAACGCCGAATTCCCTGCTCCACCGCGCGGCTATTGCGTATATGTTCCGGTCTCCGAGTAGAGCATCCTCCAAGTCGGACGCCGACACGCAAACGCACAACGCCAGCTGGAGGCTGTGCAACAATAGCAACATGAAGAGACCCTTCGCGGCTACGGTTTGGAAAGAAGGCGACTGGTTCGTCTCTCAATGCCTCGAACTCGACGTCGCGAGCCAGGGCGAAACTGAGGAAGAGGCCCTCGCGAATCTGAAAGAAGCCCTGGAACTCTACTTCGAAACGCCGCAAGCGACTCGCCCACCGATGCTCCGAACTATTGAGGTTGAGGTTGGGGCGGCTTAATCCGTTACCCTTTCGCGAAGTCAAACGGCGTCTCGAGTCTGTCGGTTTTGTCGAGGTAAGCCAGCGCGGCAGTCATGTAAAGTTCGCTCGCATTTCACAAGAGCGAATAGACACCGCGATTGTTCCAAAAAAATCGGAAATCCCCGTCGGAACCCTCCGGAGCATCCTGAGCCAGGCTCATATCCAGCCCAACGACTGGGAAGCGTTAGCGTAACTCGAACGCCGTCGAAGACCTTGCGCCCCACCCCATCATCTGCCACACTGGCCTAGGTTCCATGGTCAACCACTACCTCATCAAAGGCCGCGTGCAGGGCGTTGGATTTCGCTGGTTCGTCCATCGCGAGGCTGCCGCGCTCAATCTGCGCGGCTGGGTCCGCAACACGGAAGATGGACACGTCGAGGTGGTCGCCGCCGGCGACGAGCAAGACCTCGCGGAAGTTGAAAAGGCTCTTCAACAAGGCTCGCGCGGCAGCCGTGTCGACGCAGTGCTCGTGCAACAATTAGCAGAGTCCGAAGCCGAAGGCCTCGGCCCGTTCCACATCGAGGGCGCCTGGTAGGGTCGGCCACTAATCCTCCGCCTCGGTGCGCCACCGGGAAGACTCCCCACCGGTTCCGCTTATATTAGTTAAGGAGTTCGTCCACTTACTATGCCTCTGCCTCCAATCAATTGCGAACCACTCAAGGCACTCATCCGCACCGTTCCCGACTTCCCCAAGCCGGGCATCCTCTTCTACGACATCACCACCCTGCTCAAAGACCGCAAGGGATTCGCGGAACTCATCGACGCTCTCGCCCAGCACTATATCGGTCGAGACGTCGATCTCGTGCTCGGCATCGAGGCGCGCGGATTCATCTTTGGCCCGGCGCTCGCCTATCGCCTCAACGCCGGGTTCGTCCCGGTCCGCAAGCCGAAAAAGCTTCCCGCACTGACGGCCAAGGTCAGCTACGATCTCGAATACGGAACTGATTCATTAGAGATTCACCAGGACGCCATCGAGCCAGGCCAAAGAGTCATCCTCGTCGACGACCTGCTCGCCACGGGCGGCACAATGGAGGCGACCATCAAGCTTGTCCAGCAACTCGGGGGCGAGATATCCGGACTCGCCTTCGCGATCGAACTCGACTTTCTCAAGGGCCGGGAGAAATTTCCCGATCACGACGTCTTTAGCCTGCTTCATTACGACGAATAAATGCACGCGGGGCGCGACAAGCGCCCCGCTTCGTTATGACGTCGCGGATTATGCCCGCGACCCGCCACGAAGAAAGTGAAAGACAATCGAAATCACCGCCAAAATAAGCAGAATATGAATCAAGAATCCCGCTGTGTGAAATACCAGAAATCCACCCAGCCAAAGCACTATCAGCACAATCCCGATAATCAGCCACATAGTATCTCTCTCCTCAGATATCCCGCTCCATAAACCAGACCCAGGTTGGGTCAGGTAAGTGGATGGCTTACGGTAAGTTGCATCTTCCGGGCTGGGAGTTGTTTGGGTTCGCGGAAATGAGCGGCGGAATTTAGATCGCTTGAATAACCAGCGACTCACCCGACTTCAGGTAGCTCTTCCGCCGGAACCAGTCCTGCATCGCGGCGCTGAGCGCGTCGAGCGGTACCCGAAATCCTACCTCGAGCAAACCATCCCCGACGGGAAGCGTATCGTCGAAAACCGCATCGTTGGTGAAATTCCGCATGGCGAAGTTGTCGATCCAGGAGATCGGGCAAAGGTGAGTTGTGCCGTCGAGATCAAGGCGCAGAACTCGCAGCTTGCGGGCAAACATCCCCGAACCTAGTCGACCAGTACCGGCAGCGTCGGCAGCTGCGAGGTATGCTTCGCTTCGGCCAGCACTGCATCCAGATGCTCCAGCACCTCAGCGATGCTCATCGTGTACATCTCGCGGCCGTTATCGTAACCAGACTCGATCGCCTGCTTGAGGTAATGACCAGCGATCTGCGCCGCAAGCTGGTCGGTAATAACGCCGCCGCTGCGCTTTTTCTGCTCGACCCAGGCAACCGCCGGCATCGCAATCCAAACCGGACGCTGATTGACCTCAAAGCGCACATCCACGGCGTCGGCGTGCCGGGTGGCGATTGCGACCATATTTGCCTTCCAGCGGCAATGAAGATCTTCGCCGGTCCAGCGGTCGGTGACATGAAAGTCTTCGTACATGTCCTCTAGCCTAATGGCCTGGATGCATCGCGGCAAGCCCCGGTTGCGTCTATTGCTGGCAGTGATTGTTTTTTACGCAGCGGAGGCCGGAACATCCCTTTCCGTTCTTCTGCGTCCAATAGTGGATTGTTCGCATTTATTCATATCCGAAGGAGCAAGTGTAGTGACCCAATCGTCCATAGACCCCCGCCACTTTGAGGAGAAGCTGCTGCATCAGCAGTCGGATCTTCAACACGCCATGCTTACCGCCGTCGAGCAGGGACGTGAAACCACCGCCGACGAGACGCAGGACGTCGCCGACCAGGCCGTCGCCTCCTATCAAAAAGAGCTGCTCTTCAGCCAGGGCACCAACGGACACGTCCAGTTGACCCGCATTCGCGCCGCCCTCGACCGGATCAGCGAAGGCACCTACGGCGAATGCCTCAACTGCGGCAAGACCATCGGCATCAAACGCCTCGAAGCCCTCCCGTGGACGCCCTATTGCATCGATTGTCAGGAGAAGATCGAGAACGGCGAGCTAGAAGACCCAGTCCGCGCCGCGTAGCCGAACTGGAATGTTGAACTCATCACCAACCTGATGGTGTCCAGCGATTCGGGTGCCCCAGGTTCGCGAAGTGGGGCGCCCGGCGAGCGGTCTTTGCTCGCGGGCGTGAAGAAGCTAACTTGGGCTCTCTTGAAGTGTGACTACTTCGCCAGCTCCACCGGAGAAATCGCATTCTTCGCCTCGGGCGCTCGCGGATTCACCCCAAAATCCCAAACCGCAAGGTTGTATTCTTTCGGCGACAGAATCTCAATGAGCGCATACTCGTCGATGTCCAAAGGCTGCTTCGGCGTCAGCTTCATCCAGCGCCCGCCGGGCAGGATCTCGGCAGTTGTTTCGATAATGTCGACCGACGGCTGCGACTTGCCCAGCATGCTCACCTTCATCGCGCCGAGCACCCGCGTCTCCCGCTTCACCTGCATCCGGACGATCGCATACCGGCTCGTCGGCGAACTCTGCCCATGTTTTTCTTTCACTGAACTTGCGCCGTGCGTATCCACCGTCAGCGCGCCCTCACTTGCTTCATCATCGTTCTTCGAGTCCTTTCCATCGCCAAGACTCACATAGATCACCGGCTGGTTCACATGCAGTTGCGCCTTGGCTTTGTACCCTTCAAGAGTGATCAATTGTTTTGCGCTGCTACTCGGAATCGCCGCCCGCAGCACGTTATGCGGAGTTCCCGTATTCAGCCCGCCGCTGTTCTGTTGCACATCGATCAGCTCCGGCTCTCCCTGAAACGTATCCAGAATGAACACCCCATCCAAGTCCGGCAGGCGCAGTCCCGGCTCTACCGTTGGTGTCGCCTCCTCGCGCTCGGCCCTGGCTTCCCTGTCGATCTCAGCCGCCTCCTTGTTGCCGGGGGGCGCGGACGATTGATCGGTAATCACTGGCGCCGCTCCCGGAGCATGCGCCTTCGCCCACGCGTCGGTCGCCGCCCAATCCACCAGGCTCGCCGGAAGTTCCTCCCAATCCCCACCCCGCTCCGCACTGATGTACCGCACCCGGTCGCCCACGATTTCATACTGCTTCACGATCTGGTAGGAGCCGTCCTTGAGGATGAGACGCCTGTTCGACGTCTGCGCGCACGCCAAGCCGCAACAAACGATAACCAGCAGAAGAATCGAGAGTCGGCGACAGCTCTTCATTTGCAGCTATTAGACAATCTTCCCTAGGTGAAGTCACTCCCGAAAAAGCAAAACGGCAATCCTCTCACGATTTTGTTTCATCCCGCGGAGAAATTCCGGTGGTAGGCTGTTCAGGAAGCTGGGAGGCAGAAACATGCGGCACCAATGGACGGCCTGCGCGATCATCGGAATCTCTCTATCGGGCATTTCACTCGCACAACAACCGGCCAACCCGGCGGCGCCCCCACCTCCACCCCCGCCCTGCACCGAGAACTGCATGGCAAAGGAGGTTCAGGGGAATTACGCGCGCGTTAAAGCCAACATCCTCAAGTCGGCCGACAAGATGCCCGCCGAGGACTACAGCTACAAGCCCACCCCGGACATCCGCACCTACGCCCGTGTCCTCAACCACGTGACCGAGGCGCAGATGCACGTCTGTGGAGCCATAGACGGGATCAAGCCCGACTCATATACCGTCCCACCCGAGACCGCCGACAAGGCCACCATCGTCGCCGCCCTCAACGCCTCCTTCACTGAGTGCGACAAGGCCTACGCCTCGCTCACTGACGCAAATATCAGCGAAATGATTCAGGCCGGCCCGGTCAAACGCTCGCGAATCGGGATGCTGTGGGGCAACGCCTCTCACGACAACGAACAGTACGCCACCCTCGCCCTCTACCTGCGGCTCAAAGGTATCACCCCGCCCAGCAGCGAGAAGTAGCCGGTCAAGCTGCGCTGTGGATGAGCCTGTCAACGAGGGCATCACTGTTCGCCCCGTCACACCAGGCGATGCTGCCGCCTGGGAAGAGATGCGTTGTGCCATGTGGCCCGACGGCAGCGACGACCACGCTCTTGAGATCGCCTCGTTTTTCGCGGGCACTCTCGCCGAGCCCGAAGGGGTGATGATTGCGGAAACCGAAGACCACAGGGCAATCGCCCTTCTCGAGCTTTCTATTCGCCGCGACATACCTGGTCACGAAGGCCAGCCGGTTGGCTACGTGGAGGGCCTGTATATCAAGCCCGAAGCCCGCGGCCACGATCTCGGCAGACGGCTGCTCCAGGTATCGCGCGAGTGGGCTCGCGAGCGTAACTGCATCGCCTTCGCCAGCGATCGAGCCGGCCGCATCGTCATCGACCGCAGCTTTCCCGCATACCTCCGGCGGATGAGAAACTTATCGTAGTAGCAACTTACTCCGGGAGCACCCGACTCAAGCATGACCCTCAGACCGGCGGTACGCATCGGCACCCGCTATCAGAATCCGGTGCCGACCTCGGTAGGCGGCCCCTCAATGATGTTCAAGGTGCTCAAGCTCTACCTTGAAAACAAGGACGAGAGAACCCCGAAACAAAAGCTCGGCCCCTTCCGCACCGACACCCGCATCTACGAGCAGCCTCCGCCAAGCGGCATGCGCATCACCTGGTTCGGACACTCATCCTCGCTTCTCGAGATCGACGGCGTCCGAATCCTCATCGACCCCGTGTGGGATCAACGCGCCGCTCCCGTCGAATGGGCAGGCCCCAAACGCTTCTTCGCGCCAACACTCGCGCTCGAACAACTCCCGCGCATCGACGCGATCCTGCTCTCGCACGACCACTACGACCATCTCGGCACCCGCACCGTAAAGCAGCTGGCAAGCATGAAGTCAATGGATACGACGCGCTGGGTCACCGCCCTCGGAGTCGGCAATCGCCTCCGCCGCTGGGACGTGAAGGCCGAACTCATTCGCGAACTGGACTGGACCGAGAGCGTTGACGTAGGCCCAGTGAAGCTCACCGCACTGCCCACGCGTCACTTCTCCGGTCGCGGCGTCTCCGACCGCAACAAGACTTTGTGGGCCTCATTCGTGATCGATGGACCGCAACATCGCGTCTACTACGGAGCCGACTCCGGCGAGTGGCCAGGCTTCGAGGAAATCGGGCGCGAATATGGTCCCTTCGATCTCACCATGCTTGAGATCGGCGCCTTCAACCCCCTATGGGGCGACATCCACATGGGCCCCGACGGCGCCGCGCGAACCTTTCAAGCTCTCGGCGGAAAAGGGTTATTCATGCCAATCCATTGGGGCCTCTTCGACCTCGCCCTTCACGCCTGGAGAGATCCGATCGAGCGCATCTTCTCACTCGACGGTCTCAAGATCTTTTCGCCGGAGCCGGGAACGCCGACCGAAGTCACGCCCGAAGTCGAAGCTCGCTCCGAATGGTGGCGATGAAACGGCCTACGCAAGACTCGCAGCCATTTCCGCAAGCTTGGCAACCGTATTCATATTGCGAGCGGTACCATTCTTAGCCGCAGGAATCTTCAGCTTGGACTGACCCATCCCATCCGGATAGAAAGCATAAATCTCTCGAAGCCCCAGCCGGACTTCTTCGCTCGTCCGATTTGACACTGTTTGTAAAGCATTCGCCGCTGGAGGCCCATCCAGAAAGAAAGCAACCGTCCGGTTTGCAGGCATCTTCTGAAAAGGATTGCGCGCCAATAACTCAGCCATCTCCGCAGCGGTGCGAACCATCACGCCAACCGGCTTTCCCGCGTACACCGCAAGCGCTGCTTCGAGGGCCGCCTTCACCTGCGCTTCCGTCTTCTTCGATTGAAAGACCACGTTGCCGCTCGCGATGTATGTCTTGACCGATTGAAAGCCGGCCGCTTCGCACATCGCTTTCAACTCAATCATAGGCAGCTTGCCGGTGCCACCAACGTTGACGGCGCGGAGAAGAGCGACGAATGCATTCACATTCCTATCCTCAAACAACTCGGGGGCCGATGTCTCGCAACATCAGCCCCCAAAGTCTAAAGCATTCTTCGTGACGCTGGTGGTCTAGAAGTGGAAACCAACCTCCGCCGTCAAAGCCCGCGGACTCACATAATGCGTTCCGCTGAACGTCGAGAGAAAGTTATACAACGCATAGTTGTTAGCTATATTGATCGCCGTCAACCGCAGACTCCACTTCTTTGTGTCGCCTTTGAAGAGATTGTCGTTCCCCAGCGACACGTCGAACAAATTCCGGGGCAGAATCCTCTGCGGGTTGTGGTCGTTGTCGCCCGTCCCCGGAGCCGGAATCTTCACCAGCGTCGAGCTGTATTGCGATGCCAGGCACACGGCAGGCAGAGGGTTATTCGGCGTCGCCCTCACTCCGTTACATTCCAGCCCGGCCTGGAACTCCTCGTCCGCCGTCAGTGCGCTCAGATCAACAGCCGGCTGCCCATTCAAGGTCGTTGAAGTGTCGGCGCATGCGCTGTTCGGATCGTTCGACACTGGGTTATAGCAAGGCACCGAACCAGCCACCTGTCCACTGTCATATCTCCAGTTGAAACCCACCCAAGAATTCCGCAGTTTCGGAACCTGATATTGCAGATGCGTCGTCTGATTGAACTTCTCGTCATGGTCGATACGGAAGGGATATCCGCTCTGTCCCACCGTCGCGCCGGCTCCCGCTACTTGCGGCGGGAAAAAGCGCGCAGCCACCGAAGACGCGACCACAAACGCCGTCAGGTTGTGATAATTCGGCACATCCAGGCGAAGCGCATACCCGGGGATCTTGGCGTTGTGCCAATCGATCGGAAATGTAATGGGAGTATTCCCCAACACGCTGAAGTCGAAGGCATTGTGCTGATACTTCCAGATATATTCGCCGCTGAAGACGACGTTCTTGCCGAACGCCTGCTGGAATCCGGCATGAAACTCGTTCTTAAACCCCGGCTGCAGGATACCCAAAACACCTGGTGAGCACGACAACAGTGGATTCAGCACCGGATTCCCGCAGCCTTCGCTCGAAAGCACCAGGTTCTCATTGAACGGACTCTCCAGCGTTCGCGCATACGAGAGCCGCAGCACGGTGCTCGTCTTCTTGACCGTGTAAGCGGTTCCTACCCGAGGTTCGGCCTGCCGCGCAATCGACAGGCCGTTATACAGGTCACCGCGAATGCCCAGGTTGAACATCCAGTTCCCCGCGCTGATCTGGTCCTGAATATAGAGCGCCAGCTCCTTGATATCTGTGTGACCGAAGTAGCTGTAGATGCCGCCATAGCGAGTCAGATCATAGGGCAGCAACACCGGCAGGAAGCTCGGATTCGGCAGGTTGCCCGCCGCCGCGCACTGCGACGGATCGGTGAACCCGATCACCGGCACGCCCCCGGCATCGAGGCACGGTGAGTTATAGGTCGGCGAAACGACGCCGAGGTTGTCATGCTCGCTCAGGAATGTCTGCTCATAACCCGCGCCGGCTTTGATGTTCTGGATCCCTTTAACATACGAGATGTCCGAATGAATCCCGGCATTGGTCAGCGTCCTGGCCTGGTTGATCGTCTCGTTCTGTAAGTTTGCCGGCCCTTTGTCCGCCAGCTGGTTCCCGCTCCCATAGTAGTTGTAAGCGTCCTTGCGGATATACGGGCTGAAGTTGAAGACCGAGTTCTGTCCGAGCAGCCGCGTGTAGGCCGGCGCAATGTTGAATGTCTCGATCTTCGAGTGCTGATCGGCGTTGCCGACGTTGCCAAGTGTCGGATCGGACGAGCCGCCATCGGCGATCACATTCGTGACGTTCAGATTGTCGTAGGCATTCGGCGTCTGAAACCACGACCGGCTGTAGTTCAAATTCAATCGTACTGAGTCTTTCGCCGTAAGTTTGTAATCCACCCGGTCAAACAGGTTCTGCTCGTTGCCCTTGTCGTGGAAGACCACGAACTCCGGGGGATCCAGAAACCGCCCCGAATTCAGCCCGTCCAGCTCGAAGAAATTTCCCCAGTTCTCGCCACCGTAAGATAGGTCGAAACCTGCATCCACAGTCCCAAACGCTCCGTAAGAAGTCGTAAAACTCCCCGTAGGCTTGGTCACACCTTGCCCCGACCTGGTCGTCACCTGGATCACCAGCGCCGTCTTGCCGCCATATTCCGCCGGCGGCGCGCCCGAGATCACCTCCAGCGACTGGATCGAATTCGACGGAATCTGGTTCGAGAACACCTTGCTTTGCTGGTCGGTAATCGGCTGCCCGTCCACTGAAAACGAATTCGACGCATGGTCGCCCAGGCCGTGAAAAAGCCCATTCGAATCGGCCGAAATTCCTGGCGACGATAGCGTGACCAGCGAACTCACCGAGGAAGTCGCGCTTTCCAACGGCAATTCCTGAAACTGGCTGCGGTCGATATCGGTATGCATCGTGGAGTCGGTCTCGAGCAGATCGCCAGCCGTACTCTCCACCTTCACCGTCGTTGACGCCGCTTCCACGTTCAACGTGGTTGTCACCTTGACCACAACGGGCGACTTTACCTCGACATCCTGGGCCCGGGATGCAAATCCAGCCGCAACCACCGTAAGGTGATAGGGATTAAACGGAATGTTCTGAAACTGATAGCTTCCCGACCCATCCGTCTTTGCCGTGCGCGTATAACCGCTCACGGGATTGAGGATCGTCACCGTTGCTCCGGGCACAACCGCGCCCGTCGCGTCCGTTACCGAACCGGTAATCGTTCCTGAAGTGCTCTGCGCCTGTAAGTGCGGCAGAAAAATGCCAAAGAAAATAGCGGATAAAGCAAAGACGCCATGTCGCAAAGATGCGCGCATGCAACAACCTCCTGAAAGTCCCTGTGTGATGAAATGCGGCCCGTACCGTTAGGCAAAAACGGGCGCAACAGGAGGAGGGCGTATCGAAAGACGTATATCTAAGGTACGGCGGAGGAAGATCGGTTCGGGATCGGCGCACTTGGCCACCGGCCGCAATACCACCGCAACCACAGTAGCCACCGTCGCCTGCGCCGCAGAGTGTGCCGTAACGCAGAGCGAGCAATCCGGGTGGATGCTGCCCGAGTCATGGGAATGAATGAGCTCCGCGCTTCCCGCAAAAATCACCAGCAGAATGCAGAAGAGGCCTATAAACCGCCTCCAACCACCATTCTTTTGTGAATTATGCAGACTCCGACCCATGTAATTCAGTGTAGCGCATCGGCGCCGAGGGCTTGTTCCGGGATGGAATTACTGCAAATCTCATGAAAATAGTTTCTTACTATAGTAATCCCGCTGCGCTCGTTGGGCGTACTATAACCTATGGGAATAGCGGCTCCCCCGGCTCGCATATCCCCGACGCGGAACCGGCCAGAACCTTCCGTCGGCCGGTTCCGCACCTAAAATCAGCGCGCCTCCTTCGCCACTCCCGAAGCTAAATCGCCCCCTTCCAATCCCCCTCGGCATTTGCGATAATTGGAAGTGCACACCCCGCACGTCCAACCATTCCCCACAAAATCAGGTGACGCGAACATGTCTGCAAAGTACATCTTTGTGACCGGCGGAGTCGTCTCTTCGCTCGGCAAAGGCCTTGCTGCGGCTTCCATCGGCGCTCTTCTCGAATCCCGCGGCCTCCGCGTCAACCTGATGAAGTTCGACCCCTACCTCAACGTCGACCCCGGCACCATGTCGCCCTTCCAGCACGGCGAAGTCTTCGTCACCGACGACGGCGCCGAGACCGACCTCGACCTCGGCCACTACGAACGCTTCACCCACGCCCATCTCACCCGCGACAACAACCTCACCACCGGCCGCATCTACGAGCAGATCATCACCAAGGAGCGCCGCGGCGACTACCTCGGCAAGACCGTCCAGGTCATCCCCCACGTCACCAACGAGATCAAGAACGCGATGCGCAAAGTCGCCGCCAACGTCGACGTCGCCATCGTCGAAATCGGCGGCACCGTCGGCGACATCGAATCGCTCCCCTTCCTCGAAGCCATCCGCCAGATGCGCCAGGAGCTCGGCCGCGAAAACACCGTCTTCGTCCACGTCACCCTCGTCCCCTGGATCGCCGCCGCCCAGGAGCTCAAGACCAAGCCCACCCAGCACTCCGTCAAAGAACTGCTCTCCATCGGCATCCAGGCCGACATCCTCCTCTGCCGCACCGACCGCTTCCTCTCCCGCGAAGTCAAGTCCAAGATCGCCGCCTTCTGCAACGTCGAGGACCGCGCCGTCATCACCGCCAAAGACGTCGACTCCATCTACGAATGTCCGCTCGTCTTCCACCAGGAAGGCGTCGACGCCCTCGCCCTCAAGTACCTCCACATCGAAGCCAAAGAAGCCGATCTAAGCAAGTGGCAGGACCTCGTCCACCGCGCCTACCACCCGCAGGACGAAGTCTCGATCGGCATCGTCGGCAAGTATGTCGAATACGAAGACAGCTATAAGTCGCTCAAAGAAGCCCTGACTCACGGAGCCCTCGCCAAGAACCTCAAACTAAGAGTTACCTGGATCGAAGCCGAAGGCCTCGAAAGCAAACACGAAGGCGACGAGAGCTATAAGTCCCAGTTAGCCGGCTTCGACGGCATCCTCGTTCCCGGAGGCTTCGGCAAGCGCGGCATCGAAGGCATGCTCAACGCCATCCGCTACGCCCGCGAAAACAACGTCCCTTATTTCGGAATCTGCCTCGGCATGCAGACCGCCTGCATCGAATTCGCCCGCAACGTCTGCGGCCTCGCCCACGCCAACTCCAGCGAATTCGACCCCGCCGCCCAGCACCGCATCATCTACAAACTCCGCGAGCTCACCGGAGTCGAAGAGATGGGCGGCACCATGCGCCTCGGAGCCTGGACCTGCATCCTCGAGCCCGGTTCGCTGGCAGCCAAAGCTTACGGCGAGGCATCCAACGCTGACATGGGCAGGATTATTGATCAGAAGCTGGAGATCAGCGAACGCCACCGCCACCGCTACGAATTCAACCGCGAATACGAAGCGCTCCTCACCGGAGCCGGCCTAAGAATCACCGGAACCACCCCCGACGCCACCTACGTCGAAATAGTAGAAATCCCCGCCCACCCATTCTTCTTAGGCTGCCAATTCCACCCCGAATTCAAATCCAAACCCCTCGAGCCACATCCGCTCTTCCGGGCCTTTATCGAGGCGAGCTACTGGAACCGGGTGAAACATCCGCTCGAGCCACCCGTCGAAGCGGCCCTCGATGCGACAGCGTGGCCGGAGAATCAGCCTGCCAGCCAAACGCTGGCTACTTAGCCGCCACCTTCTCCAGGAAATAAGCGCAGCTCTTCCCCGGCGCGAGCACCATCCAGTGCGGCGTATTCGCCGCGATATGGACCACATCTCCCTTGCCCACCGGCGTCGACGTCGCACCCTCTAGCCGCGACCCCTTCGTCTCCCCATCCGGAGTCGTCTTCGCATCCACCACCGTCCCGCCGGTCATCTCCGTCGCCTCGCAGTCGAGCACAAAGAAGACATCGTCATACTTCGCATGGATCTCAACCTCGCCGGTCTTCGCCCGCACCACCATCATCGAATAATGCGTCGGATACTTCTCCAGCGTCACCACGCCGATCCCCGTCGCGCTCTTCTGCGCCGCCTCCGATAGCGTCTTCACCTGCGCCGCAATCGCCTCCGCCGAAAGCCGGTTCATCCCCGGAGCCTCCTGCGCCATCGCCCCCGCCGCCATCACCACCACCGCTATCAGAAAGACCATCCCACGCCGCATACTCACCCTCCGGCAATCCATCCTAATCGCAATCACCAACCAGATGAACACAACCGGCGCGAATAACGAAGCACTCCTCACCGGAGCCGGCCTAAGAATCACCGGAACCACCCCCGACGCCACCTACGTCGAAATAGT
>CAVUKL010000067.1:0-63698 GCA_963742015.1 uncultured Acidobacteriaceae bacterium
CGGACGATCCTCGTGGAGACAGTATCTTCCCACAGAAATTTGGATACTGTGCAGGTTTGCTCACCAAATGGCCGATCCGCCCATTTGGTCTGAATTTGCAGAGCTTAGCTAGCGGACAATGTCTACCTCTTCGAGATGAGCGCCGGAGCGGTTCGCCAGGCAGAAATCCGATGTCTTGAGATTTGCTTGATCGAAGTTGCATGCTCTCAAGTCTGCACCTCTAAAATTCACGGAGTGAGATTCGCCTTGGGAAAGCGAGTACCCGTGAGGGTAGTTCCCTGGAATACAGCCATGAAGAGGTCCGCGTCCTCGAAGTCTGCACCAATGAGGTCCGCACCCACGAAGCTCACCGACGTGCAATTTGTTTCGCGAAGGCAAGCACTTTGAAGGTTTACACTATGGAGCCTGGCTATGCTCAGATAAGCACCTTCAAGGTTCGCGTTACAAAGGCCTGCATCGCGAAGATCGGCGGCGCCCAAGCGCGCATTGACTAGGCGCATGCCTCTCATGTCTGACTTCTGAAGGTCTGAACCCCGAAAAGATACTGCCTCGGCGTTTACATCACGAAGGTTTACTTTGCCTTGCCTCAGCCTCTCGAAGACTGCTCCACTCAAATCTCGCGTTATGTCGGGATTTCTTTTTCTCTATAGATTCCAGGGCACCCGCCCTTTTTTTGAGTTTCGCGACGTGTTCCAGATTCCCATATATGTAAAACTCGCGGCTGCATACACGTGGCGCCCGTAAGAAATGCGGTTCAGCAATTCTGTTTTTGCGACGTGAGCTTGGCCCGTGGGGCTGCAAGGGTAGTGGGCAGCGTGTTTTTCGCTGCACCTGATGCGGGGGCCTCGGCGGGGCCAAAGGGCTTTAGCCCGCCCGCCGTGGTGGCCCGCAGCAGCCTGCAGAAACCTCGGCGCGGGACGCGGCCAACTCTTTCCTTCCTGATTCAAGAGGCCATCATGACCTCAAAAGGAAGGACTAATTGTTAACCACTTGCGTCAGCGTGGAGGAGGTGCTCGCCGCATCCGTCGCGCTGCCCCCATAGCCGGCGGTGATGGAATCGCTCCCTACGGGCAATGTTGTCGTGGTAAAGGTCGCAACTCCGCCGCTAAGGGTTCCCGTGCCCAAAGTCGTAGTTCCGTTCTTGAAGGTGACCGTCCCTGTCGGAGTGGCCCCTGTGGATGCAGTCACCGTCGCGGTGAAGGTCACCGATGCGCCCGACGTCGACGGATTTAGCGACGACTTAAGAGTAGTCGCGGTCGGCGAAGTGTTAACTACCTGCGTCAGTGTGGAAGAGGTGCTGGCCACATCCGTCGCGCTGCCCCCATAGCTGGCAGTGATGGAATTGCTCCCCACTGCCAATGTTGTCGTGGTAAAGGTCGCAACCCCGCCGCTAAGGGTTCCCGTGCCCAAAGTCGTAGTTCCGTCCTTGAAGGTGACCGTTCCGGTGGGAGTCGCACCCGTGGTCGGAGTCACCGTGGCGGTGAAGGTTACCGATTCGCCCGAAGTCGACGGGTTTGCCGAAGACACCAGGGTAGTCGTGGTTGGCGAGGGGTTCACCACCTGGGCGATTGGGGGTGAAGTACTCGTCGCGTCCGTCGCGTCGCCGTTATAGGTCGCAATAATGGCGGCGCTGCCGACCGGCAACGTGGTAGTCACCAGAGTCGCCGTTCCCGCGGCCAGCGTGCCAGTGCCCAATATCGCGGTTCCGTTCCTGAACGTCACCACCCCGGTGGGGGTCGGCCCCGTGGATGCGGTCACCGTTGCCGTGAACGTCACCGATTGGCCCGAGGTTGACGGGCTTACCGAAGAGGCCACTGTGGTGGTCGTTGGATCGCCGATTGAGACACCGGCAAGGCTGACGCTCTGGGTAGATCCGGCCTGGTTGTTGGCGTTGTCGGTAATCACGATAGCGGAGTCCTTATCACCTAAGGCCACAGGCGAGAATGTCGTGGAGATGGTGCAGTTTGCCCCAGGCGCGAGGGTCGTGCCGCAAGTGGTGACCGGCGCTGAGAAATCGTCGGCTTGTCCTCCAGTAATGGCTATGCTGGCGATCTTCAGAGTGTCAGTGCCAGGATTTGAGAGAGTGACTGTTTGCGCCGGCGTGGTCGAGCCGACCAAGGTGTTGTTGAAGGTAAAGAGCGTAGTGCTCAGACTGCCGACCGGAATCCCGTAGCCGAAGCCGCTAATCCCGATTGTTTGCGGCGAACCGGTCGCATTGTCGGTCACGCTCGCGGTCGCCGTTCGCGTACCGCCCAGCGCTGGCGCGAACCGAATCCCCACAACGCAGTTCTGGTTGGGGGTGAGGACGTCGCCGGAACAACCATCCGAGACGATGGAGAAATCGCCCACATTCGTGCCGCTCAGCCCAACGCCGGTAACGGTGAGGTTCTGGCTGCCGGTGTTGGTGACACTGAAATTCTCCGTGCCGCTCGTGGTGCCAACGATCTGTTTAGCGAAGGTCAGCGGCGAGGGAGGCGCCAGAGCCACGGCGGGGCCGGGCACCACCGCTTTTCCAGTAAGGGTGATTGTGCGTGGGCTTCCTGTATCGGAATCGCTCAGGGTAATGCTGGCGGTAAGAGTACCCGTCGCCGTCGTCGTCGGGCTGAATACGACAGAGAGCGAGCAGACGGCCCGGGCGCCGAGAGCGCTCGGACAGCTGTTTGTCAACGTGTAGTCGGCCGCATTCGTTCCTCCAAGGACCGCGCCGAGACTTGTGACCGTGCTGTCGCTCTGATTGGTCACGTAGACAACCTGCGGGGAGCTGGTGGAACCCTGTGGCTGATTGGCGAATGTCAGCGCGGTCTGCGAAATGGCGATCTGCTGGTTCGCCGCAATGGCAGTGCCTGAAAGTGGAATCTTATGCGGGCCGCCGGTGGCGTTGTCGCTCACCGTGAGCGTACCGGTTATGTTTCCGGTTGCCGTCGGCGCAAAACTGACATAGATGTAGCAGGTTTGGTTTACTGCGAGATTGTTGAGTGAAAGAGCGTAGCAGCCATCCTGGCTCGAACCGAGAATGAAGCCCGCCGAAGGCGACGCAGGAACGCTGAAATGCACTATCTTGTTGCCTATATTCGTTACCGCAATATAGGTCTGCGCGCTGGTGTTGTTGATGATTTCGGGCTGAAACTCCAGGCTGGCCGGCTGGAACTGCAGTGTCGGCGACGCGGCAACGCCCTTACCCGTGAGGTTTGCCGTGACCGTCTTGGTGGTGCTGTCGGCGAAAGTGACCGGGAAGCTCACGCTGCCAGTCCGGGCTCCGGCCGCCGAAGGCGTAAATGTGAAATTCATCTGGCAATAGCCGGTGGTAGCCGCTACGGTCACTCCGCTGCACCCATCGTATCCGCCCTCAGCCGCAAACGCGGAGAACTCGCCCGTAGTAGTGACTCCAACCATGGCGTTAACCCCGGTTAGCGTGCCCACTTTGAAGGGCAGGTTCCCCTGGTTGAAGAGGTAGAGTGTGACCACATAGGGGCTTTGAACTCCGACAGTCTGATCGACAAAGTTCCCGTTGCCCGGCTGAAGGACGGCCGAGTTGACCTCAGCTGTCCCGGTTCCGGTGAGGTTTGCAGTGAAGCTCGCCGTGGTTCCGCCGGTGTAGGTCACCGGAATCTTGAGATTGCCGGTGCGAGCTCCGGCGCCGTTGGGCGTAAACTCCACGTACTGCGTGCAGGTAGCGCCCGCAGCAAGCGTCACACCCGTGCACCGGTCACCGCCGTAGAGAAGGAATTCGTCTGTGGGCGCCGCGCCAAGATTGGTGCCCGTTGTCGCTCCGATCGTCAAGGGAGCATTCCCGGTGTTGGTTAGCACTGTCGACAAATAGGACGACGTTGTTGTCACGACTTGTGCGGCGGTGAAGTTGAGTGTGCTCGGAGTCAATAGACCCGACAGCGCGGGCGTCGGCGCATACCCCGTGAGAGGCGCCGATGCCAGAACCGTTCCGCCGCTGTTCTTGAAGGTTATGGTACCTGTGATCAATCCCGCGCTCGTCGGGGCGAATGAGACATAGGAATAGCAGGTGCTGCCGCTGGCGATGGTTGCGCCGTTGCAGGTTTGACTGCCTCCTGGGACGACGAAACCTGCGCTCAGAACCGCGTTTCCAAGGATTACAGACGCGCCGGAATTGTTGTAGAAGCGGATATAAGTATTCGTGGCGCTCGTGGTTCCTTCCGCCTGGTTGTCGAAATTCAGCAGGTTATTGGACAAGGAAGAAGCTGGCGCCGCGGCGATTCCCTTGCCATTCAGAGTGAGCACCTGGGTTGTGCCCGTGGCATCGTCGGTGAACGTGAGGGTGGCTGTTTCAGCGGCCGCGACGGATGGCTTGAAGGTGATCCACATCGGGCAACTGGCCCCCGGCTGCAGCTGCGTCGTGTTATTGCCACAGGCGTTGGGGTTACTCAGCGTGAAATCGGCCGCGTTGGCACCTCCGATTGCCGGGCTCGCCGAGAACGTCACAGCCGCCGTACCTGTGTTCCTGATCGACACCAGATCACCCACTCGGCCGTCGCTGCTCCCATTCGCGCCGCTGCTTTGGCCGACGACAACGGAGCCAGAGTTCATCGGTGACGCGGGGGTGAATCCGATGGTCTTAGATTCGGCGACGCCGGTGCCCGAGAGTGACACAGTCGCGGTTCCAATAGAGCCGGTGACGGTTAATGTATCGGTCAGCGCGGCCGCCGATGCGGGGGTGAACTGTACCTGGACATAGCACGAGCCTGCTGGGTTGATCGTGAATGGGACTGTCGGGCAGTTATAGTTCGTCGCCGAGAAGCTGCCGGTGCCGGTCTTGTAGCTATTGATCTTGATCGCTACGTTGCCGGGATTGACTATGTCGACAAGTTGGACGGCACTTGTAGTGCCGACCGCCTGGGTGTTGAAATCAAGCTGGGTCGGCGTCACCGCAGCGGTACCTGAATCGGCGATGGCATTGCCAGAAAGCGCGACGGTTTGCGGGCTGTTTCCTGCGCTGTCGATGAAGGTCAGAGTCCCCGTGCGCAGACCCGTTGCGGTCGGCTGAAAGATCACGTTGACCGAGCAATAGGAGAGGCTGCCGGTTCCATCCTCCGTGGTTCCTTTCACGGTTGTGTCGACGCAATTAGTTGAGGAAACAAGGAAGTCACCGCTCACCAGAACCCGATCGATAGTAATTGGACTCGTACCCGCGTTTTGGGCATAAACAGTGATGATTCCGCTTTGAATGCCAACCGGCACGTCATCTCCGAAGTTCGCTCCAGGAGAAGGATAGAACTCGAGCGTCTGCACCCCAGCCACGCCGGTTCCGCTAAGCGCGACGCTCTGTGGGCTGCCCGTGGCAGTGTCGGTGAAGGTCAGGCTTCCTGTGCGCGAACCGGCCGCCGAAGGCGCAAATTCTGTGTACACAGCGCAAGAGGTTTGCGGATTGATCTGAGCAGGCAGGGTGCCGCAGTTGCTTTGGTAAAGCAGGAAATCGCCGGAAACGGTGATCGCCGTAAGGGTAATCGGCACGCTGCCGTTGTTTTCAAGATAGGTGCTTTGGTACGTGGTCGTCTGTCCCACTGTTTCACTTCCAAAATTCAGAGCGGGAGCGCTGAAACTGACCGTTCCGTCCACACCCGAGGGCAGGCCAGTACCCGAAAGCGGAATAGAGATGTTTCCCTGGCCGCTGCCTTGAACCAGCAGGGTACCCGTCCGAAGACCGGCTTGCGTCGGAGTGAAGGTCACCTGCGCCACGCAGCTGGCGCCTGGGGGCAGTGGGCTCGAGCAATTGTCTTCAGCGTAAAAGTCTGTTCCCAAATACGGGTAATAGATGGTCAGGGAAGCTGTTACATCTCCAACGTTCGTCAGCGTCACGAGCTGGGGGGGGCTGGTCGTGCCGACGTTCTGGGTACCGAAGCTAAGACTGGTTGCAGAGGCTTGAGTGATCTCAGTGTCAGTTCCATTGCCGGTTACCGAGATGACTGTCGGGCTGTTGCTGGCGTTGGAATTGACCGTGACGATGCCCGTTCGAGTGCCAGAGACGTTAGGATCGAAGTTCAGCGTCAAAGCGCATAAACCTCCAGCGGGAATCGTGCCGGCGCAGGAGTCAGAAGCGGAGAAGATGGCGGAAGGCGAAGCAGTAATCGAGGAAATCGTCGCCGGGGTAGAGCTGATGTTGCGAATACTTACTGTCGCTGGCGCGTTATAGACGCTGGTGCTGACGCCGACCGGCTGGTTTCCGAAGTTGATGGAGGTGGGCGTAGACCAGGTAAACGGAGTAGTTGCCGTGGAGCTGATCTTCGCCAGGAATGCGTAACTGGGATTGGAGTTGGCGATCGTCACCGGGAAATCGGCTGTACCGCCAAGGTCACCCACGACCGACATATTCCCAGAGTTATCCACGGCGATAGCGGGTGTTAAGCCGTACGAGACGGATTGTAAAGAACCGTCCCAAACATAACCTGTGAGGCCGCTCAGGTAGCTTGAGAATAGAGCGCTGCCACCGTTGGCGGCTAACTCCACAATGAATGCGGATTGGTCCGAAGTGGACTCGATGCTCTGCACCTCATTAATGGCGGGAAAATCTGCTGTATTAGTCCATCCCGAGATATACGCGTCGCAGGCGGAGGCGCAGCCGTTCTCCAGCGCGAGGCTCCACGGGACGACGTCGGTACCGGCGACACTGCTGGGGCCGCCGAGAAATGTCGAATACGCCTCAGCGGCGCCGCCCGCATTGAGCTTCGTGACAAACCCGCCCGGATAGGCGGTTTGGTAGGCTCCCGGTGTAGTAGGAAAATCCTCGTAGTTGACGACACCGGTCACGTAGGCGGCTCCGGCTCCATCTACTGCGATCCCGAATCCATCGCCGTAGCCAAGGTAGGCGGAATAGACCAGCGCCGTTCCCGTCGGATTCAGCTCGGTGACATAGACGCCGCCGTTGCCCGACTCATATCCACTGTAGTTGAACGCTCCGGACGTCACCGGATAAGCCGAGGAAGTGCTCTGGCCGGTTACGTATGCATTGCCGGAGCCATCGACTGCCAGGGCGGCCAAGTTTGTGTATGCCGATCCCAAATAGGTCGAATAAACGAGCGATGCACTACCCGAGGCCGCAGGATTGAACCGGGCGACAAATCCATTATTGTTGCCTGCCGTTCCAGCGTTCTGATATGCCCCGGTGGTCACTGGAAATGTTGGGGACTGGGTCCAGCCGGTGACGAACGCATAGGTTACTCCGCTGATGGTCTGCACGCCCAAGCCCTGCGCTGCCGTCTGGTAGCTGTCAGCACCACCAATGAAGGTGGCATAAGGAACACTCGCTCCACCCACTGCGATTTGCACCAGGAAGCCGTTGTAGGCACCAGTGACGGTGGCTTTATACGAGTTCGATCCGGTTGGCAGCGTCGCTGTTTCATAGGCGTAGCCGACCACATAGGCCTTGCCGGTGCTGTCTACCCTGATCCTGAACGGATAGATAGTGCTGGTTCCTACTGTCGTATTGTAGACGACCGTGCCGGCCGAGTTGAACTCGGTGACATAGAACCCCGCGCCGCTGGTGTTTTGGCCGGTTACATAAGTGTTTCCGGAGCCGTCGACGGTCACATCGCCGACATAGCCGTTCAGGTATTCGGCATAGGTGAGCGCCATTACGGGATCGATCACCAACGGCCGTGCGCGGTCATAGCTGCCCAGCGAAAAACTCACCAACGCAGGCTCACCATTCGCCGCCTTCTCCAAGCGGTACGAAGCGGCCACAACATCTCGGCCCTTCCCGTCCGCAGACGTTTGATAAGCGACCGGGACGAGGAAGCGAATGTCACCCTTGCCGACGCGAAGCACCAGGCTGCCGTCTTTGTCGATGCTCGCCGCGTCGGCGCCGCTGAGCCTCATCCGGATCTGGCCGGGGTCGGCCTTCGGCTGCAGCATAAAGTCATATTCAAGACGGTTGGCATTGCCGTAAAACGCGGCATCGACGCCTGGATAGACGCTCGAGTACTTGACTCGCGAGTAAGTCGGAATGTTAGAGAACCAGGTCTTCGGGTCCGTAGTAGGGAAATAGCTGTCTTTGCCGAGCAACTGCTCTTCGCCGCGCACCTCCGGCGCAAGGTTGGCGCCCATCATCTCCATCGTGACCGTTTTGGAGTCCACATTGTCTTTGGCCCCGCCGAGCCGAAGCTGTGCACGCGTCGCTTCGAGTTGGAGCGTATAGACGGGAGTCCTGGCGGTGAATCGCGCCGCAGATTCACTCTGCCCTACATTCGGCTCAAAACTTAATGGCATTTGAGCGAACGAGGCTTTCCTGCCCATCGACGCAATCGCCGACGGCGCGCCTAGATCAATGGTGGCCTGACGTTGGCCTGAAGGAGCCGCCGCCGGCATCTTCACTGAAGGCGAACTTGCGTTCGGCTGGACCTGCGCGGCAAGGGAGATGGTAAGGCAGGCAAGCGCTGCGATCGATACAGAAATGCTTTTCATGGAATCTCCTGCGGCGGCTCCGAGAAGACGAGAAAAAGCCTCCACCATTCGCCTCACGGCCGACGCGCATGATGGTGTACGAATGCTAGGGTAACTGTCAAGATATATTTGGTTTGTTACCTAATCTTTAACTCGTCAAGCAGCATAGTAACTATTTATTTATTTTGAACCCACTGAGTTATCACCCCTAGTATTGCCTCTATAGTTAACAAATGAGCAGCGAGCAGTTATATAATGACCGCACGCTCCGAGGGACTTTCAATTCATCCATACTTGGAGAAAAGGCCGCACATGAGTCAAACACTTCGAGCCATGGTTACTGGAGGAGGCGGTTTTCTCGGCTCGAAGATCGTTTCGATGCTGCTCGCCGAAGGCTGCTCGGTCCGGCACTTTTCGCGGAACGAGTATCCGGAGCTCAAGGCGCAGGGCGTCATGTGTCATAGGGGCAACTTGGCGGATCGCGGGCGGTTTCCGACGCGTTTCAAGACACAGATGTGGTTTTCATGTTGCCGCAAAGGCGGGAATATGGGGGTGACTATTCCGAATACCATGCAGCCAATGTCACCGGTACGCGCAACGTCATCGAGGCATGCCTGCGCAATGGCGTCGTCCGGCTCGTGTATACGAGCACGCCCAGCGTCGCTTTCGGCGGACGCGACGTTCGCAACGCTAACGAGGAGGAACCCCTTCCCAAAAAAAATCTGGCGCCGTACCTGGCCACTAAAGCCGCAGCCGAACGCCTCGTGATCCAGACCAACAGCGACAGTCTCGCGACCGTGTCGCTTAGACCTCATCTGATCTGGGGCCCAGGCGATACCCAGCTTTTCCCACCATCGCAAACGGTGAGTTGCCAATCGCTTGATGCTCGGCGGATCCGGCGACAATCTCGTCGATTCCACATTTGTCGACAATGCAGCGCGCGCCCACCTTGACGCCGCGAAGCGGCTGACACCCGGTAGCGCCATAGCAGGACGAGCATATTTCATCTCACAGGGAGATCCTCGTCCTGTGAGGATCTGATAAACGCTCTCCTCCATGCTGCCGGCTTGCCTCCCGTGAAAAGGTTCGATTCCCTTGCCCATTGCCTATGCTGCGGCCTGGTTTCTGGAGGGGGGCTACAGGATGTTTCACGTTGCCAATGAACCGCCAGTCACACGTCTCTCCGTACTCGAAATGCGCCGCGATCACTAGTTTGATATCTCTGCCGCGCGTCGAGACTTGGGCTATCACCCTGCCATCAGCATAGAAGAAGGCCTCGAACAGACATGATCAGCCTTCGCAAACAAATGGCGATGAGGGCGCGCGATTCCCGAAACCTGTCGATTTGCAGGCGATCAAACTCCCCAGACGCACCTTCGTCCTTTACCGCTTGCATGAATTGGTCCACTCCGTCGAGGTAAGCTTGTCCGTTGACTCAAGGGTGGCGCCCTAGATAATCAGAATCGTTCAGTAACTCCGCATTGTTGATTCCACATCCAATACGATCGGGAAGGTTCGTTCCCGAAGAATGCCGCAGGTGGAGAACCTTCGCGCCGGTTCAGCCGATCGAATTTCAGGTCGAAATAAGTGGCGCGTTGGGGCGCTATTTCTTGGCAAACGTCCTGACATAGGACACCATGTTCCACAGGTCGTCTGGCTTGCCCCGATCGCCCTCGGGTGGCATTTCGCCCTTACCCTTCTGGATGATGTAGAAGAGCTCTCCGTCGGACATCGCCTGCACCGTAGGATCGGCGAAGTCCTTCAGCGGCGTCTTCATCGACGAAGCGATGTCCCCCTTGCCGTCGCCATTCACGCCGTGACAGATCGCGCAGTCGTAGCCATACACCTTCTTGGCATGGGCCAGTCCCTCTGGCGTCGGCTTGACGGGATTGGTCTTCCCCATCAGGTCGGCTGGAACCGGACTGGGCGCCTGCGCCGGCGGCGCGGCATCCTGCGCACCCAACACTGCCACTGAAACCGCTCCACAAAGCAATATCGCGGGTACCGCTGCCGCCAATTTCATAACAACCCTCCGAACAGATGAAATTCTGTGACGAACGAACTATACTCCCGCACTTAGCCGCAAGACAGTGACGAAGCGCACATCCTCACGCTAGTTACCCTCCAAGCCATCATTTGTGCTCTCATAGTTGCTGTGATTCACGATTTTGAGATCGGAACCGTCCCCGTCGGCCGCGTCGACGGCAAGTCCAAACTCTTCCTCATCGCCGGCCCCTGCGTCATCGAGAGCGAAACCCACGTCCGCAAAATGGCGGACGCAATCCAGCGCATCACCGCCGACCTTGGCGTTCCGTACATCTTCAAAGCCTCGTACGACAAGGCGAACCGGACTTCGGTCCACAGTTTCCGCGGCCCCGGCCTGATCGAAGGCACCAAAATCCTCCTCCGCCTCGCCGAGTCGACCGGACTCCCCGTTCTCACCGACGTTCACGAGCCCGGCCACTGCGAAGTCGCGGCTGAAGCCGTCGATGTCCTGCAGATTCCAGCCTTTCTCTGCCGCCAGACTGATCTGTTGGTCGCCGCCGGTCGCACCGGACGTGCGATCAACGTGAAGAAGGGCCAGTTCGTCGCTCCCTGGGACCTGAAACATACGGTCGAAAAGGTCGAGTCAACCGGCAATCGCCGCATCTTCCTCACCGAACGCGGAACCACCTTCGGCTACAACAATCTGGTCGTCGATATGCGTTCACTCGCCATCATGCGCCAGCTCGCTCCAGTTGTCTTCGACGGAACCCACTCGGTACAAATGCCGTCGGCGGCCAACGGAGTCTCCGGCGGCCAACCTGAGTTCATTCCGCTGCTCGCGCGTGGTGCCGTCGCGGCCGGCATTGACGGGCTTTTCCTCGAGGTTCACGACGACCCAGCCAACGCGAAGTCCGACGGGGCAAATGCCCTTCGCCTGGAGCTTCTCCGACCACTGCTCGAGACTCTGCTGAGCATTCACCACGCAGCCAGCTAGCTCGACGCAACGGATGAGCAGCGAAAGTCCGATCATCTATATCTATATCAGACCGATTTCCTTCCGGAGTCTGCTCAATCCGGCGCGGAACCAAAAAAAGGGCCCCTCGGGTGAGGGGCCAATCTGCCTTGGTTCTCTCGTTGTGTGAGAGCTTGGTGGCGACCTTAATCTTATGTTCTATTTCCGGGAAGAACGATGACCAATCAGGAGTAAACACCTGAAAAAAACATCATCACCAAACTTCTCGGCAAATCGTCAGGTAACCCAACGATTTATTCAAGGCCGCAAAACTATTGTCGTGCCAGCGTAATCTTGTGCGCTTCCGTCGCCCTTACGCCTACCAAACGTTAAATTCAGTCCCCCGACTAAACCTTTCGTCCGACCTTACCTAAATCGGCAATCTGCTCCCCATAGTGAGAGCCGCTTATATTACGCCAGATGCCACTTCTTCACATCGGTAACGACATCCGACCTGCCTCTCATAGAGCAATTCAAACGCCAAAGTGCTACAAGCGACGCGTTCCACACCGAAGCCCAATTTAACAAGGGTTTAGAGTCATCAAAATCCCGGCATGCTGAAGGCAAGTGCGGAGACCGGACGAAAACCGAGAAACTTTTGCGCCTTTGTTCGGCAATTTCTACCTGATTGGACCGGTCGGCGAGGGGAGCGCGGGGTGTCCGATCTCCGGACGCTAGCTGCCTCCAACCTGGCCAGTCACCTGGATCACCCGTACTTCTGGGTACTGCTGATTCCAGTCCGGCGCCACGCTGTCGAAGATCAGCCGGAACTCCCGCTGCTCTCCCGGCTTCAGCGGCGAGGCGCTGACCGGCTGCGTGTCCACATAAGGTTCACGGGTCCTGATTAGACTCAGCGGCAGCGTCTCCTTCTGCGCGATCTCCTTCAGGTCGTTGCGGAAGGCGACTTGAACGGTAACGCCCGTCAAGGTCTGGTTACCTTGGTTGGCAATCTTCCCGTCAAGATAAGTCACTTTGCCACCAGCGAAATTGCTCGCCTCGCTCATTTTGATGTCGGTGATCGCCAGATTTGTGGCGTAGGGGCTAGCCGGCGCGAGTCCTGGGCCCGCTCCCAAAGGCGTTGAGCTCCGATGGCCGCCAAATACGATAACCAGGCCCAGGCCAAGCAAGATGACTGCGCCAGCGATCGCCCACGGCAGCCAGGATGTTGGCTCGGTCTTGGATTGGGTAAATTTCAGCTCGGGGTCTTCGTTGCGGTCCAGCTCAGGCATAGCCTCCAATTTTAGTGGATGTCGAGTCTACGCGGCATGAATGAGGCGGCTAGTTCAGGCCACCGCCAATCTTTATGGACGGGAAACAACAGCCGGTTTAGACAGAATTCAGATTCGCCTCGGGGCCAAGCGGAATTTCGCGGGAATGTCCTAAGAAAAAGTGCCACAGTCTAAGGCCGAAGAAAACCAGCTCGGCCTTCCGTGCGTTCCACTAGCAATTTCAGCCTCATTGAGGCCGAGGAGCACTCCCGGTGACCGCTGTTCCAGACAACTCGCAATCGACTAACCGGCAACTGCGAAACCAGGCTGCTGCCGACTATGTCTATCAGGGCGCGACGATCATCGCCGCATTGCTTCTGCTACTCTCGGCCACCGTCTAACGACGACCGGAGGCGGTATGGTTGAGCCCGGCTTCCTGGTCTGCGAACCGTTCCCGATAGTCCTGCCCACGCATCTTCACTTCCCTGCACATTTCCAGCAATCGTGATCGCATCCGATCCCCGATGCGATCGCCGAGGGTCATTCCCGCGCCCGCTGCTCCGGCAGGCAGATTTTCAAAGTTCGTGGTCACAATAGTGACTCGCTTCTGGTTGTAGCGGGTGTTCAGCACCATGGAGACCATGTCCCAGACCCAATCGGTAGGCTTGACGGCGCCCAGATCGTCCAAAACCAATACCTCGGCATTGAAGACCGGCTCGAGTACTTGCAGCTCGGTAGTTGAGGTCTGGGGATTCCAGGAGTTCTGAATGTCCTTGAGCAGCTGCTGGTAGTAGCAAAAAAGGCCGTCGCAGCCCTTCTCCAGAACCAAGACCTTCAGGATGCCAACGGCGAGGTGGGTCTTGCCGAGACCCGACGAGCCGGTAAACATCAGCGCGCGTCCTGGAGTCATCATCGCCGGGTAGTCGTCGGCGAAGCGTTTGGCGATCACCTGGGCCATCTGAAGCGAGGGGTCGGCGCCGGCGAACCGGCTGTCATAGTTCTCCAGCGTCGCCTCTTCATATTTGGGAGGAATCCGGCATCTGCCAAACGCATGAGAAAGCTTACGGTTCTGCCGGCAGTCGCACTCCTCGGCAACTCGGCTCCCATCGGGGCGCACAACCACCCGCATCCCCATCCCGTCGCATCTTGGACATGTTTCCAGCATCGAATCTATTGTCACGGTAAAGCATGACGGAGCAGCGCGCCAGTCGCGCCACCGTTGCAAAGCGTGGAAATCACAGATAAACTAAAAGCTCCGTCTAGAAAGGTTTTTCGAGTCATGCCAAAAGAGGGAATTCACCCGAACTATAACGAAATTCGCGTCATGTGCGCCTGCGGATCCAATTTTGCGACCCGCTCGACTCACAAGGGCGACATCCACGTCGAAATCTGCTCCGCCTGCCATCCGTTCTTCACTGGCAAGCAGAAGCTGGTCGATACTGCTGGACGCGTGGAGCGCTTCCGCCGCAAGTACGCCGCCTCCGACGCCGGCAAAGCGACCGCAGCCAAGTAACGCCGCTCAAGCGGATTGCGAAAAGCCTCCGCTTCGGCGGAGGCTTTTTCGCGCAAACTGTAGCTGGACATCTGAACGGCTTCGCAGCAACGATGAAAAAGAACTGGGACAACCCGCGCGAACACGCCATGCCCGAGCATGCGCGCGTCCCTGCGTCTTTTTCGATCGGCGGAGTCGAGATCGTGCCGGCGACCGTCCTCGCGCCTATGGCCGGGGTGACGGACACCGTCTTTCGCCGCTTCATCCGCAACGCGAGCCTCTTTACGACACCGGAATCCCGGATGCCCCGGGTTCGCGATCCCGGATCCACGGCGAGCGGTCCTTGCTCGCTGGGATGGGAAGCTAACCTGGGCTCCGATGTCGACGCGGAGATCACCAACCAGCAGTCTGGTTGCGGCCTGATCATGACCGAGTTCACCTCGGCCGACGGACTCGCTCGCATGCGCGAATCGAAGCGCAAGCGCTACCTCACCTTCTACGACGATGAACACCCCATCGCCGCACAGCTCTTCGGCTCAAACCCGGCCACACTCGCCGACGCCGCCCACATCGTTCAGGATACCGGCTTCGATCTCGTCGACCTGAACCTGGGCTGCCCCGCCAAGCGCGTCGTCGCCTGCAACGGAGGCAGCGGCCTCCTGCGCGACCTGCCGCTGATTGAGAAGATCTTCGAGACCATTCGCGCCGCCGTGACCATTCCCTTCACCGTGAAGTTCCGTCTCGGCTGGGACGACCGCAACCTCGTCCACGTCCAACTCGCTCGTCTAGCCCAAGACTGCGGCCTCAACGCAGTGGCGCTGCACGCCCGCACTCGCGAACAGGGTTACTCTGGCCAGGCGCGCTGGGAACATATCGCTGCTGTGAAAGATGCCGTGCACATCCCGGTCATTGGCAACGGAGATATCCGCACTCCGGAAGACGCCGTCGCCATGGTCGCGCAGACCGACTGCGACGCGGTGATGATCGGCCGCGCTGCGCCTGCGAATCCCTGGATCTTCCGCCAGATCGCGCAGTACACCGCTCTCGGACGCTACGATCAACCGACGGAAATGGACCGCTATCACATCATCCGCGCCTATTTCCAGATGCTGCTCGACACTGCCTCCGAAGAAGACGGCGAGTCGCAGGGCACAGGCTACGAAGGCCGCAACTACGCCCAGGGCAAGATGAAGCAGTTCGCCTCCTGGTTCACCCACGGAGTTCCCGGCGGCGGCGCGCTGCGCAAAGCGATCTACGAATGCAAGTCGGGGCCGGCGATTCTGGGTGCTGTCGAGTGCTTCTTTGAATCGCGACTCGTCAACGGCATCTCCGGACTTCCCGAAGATGAGACGATCTCGCCCGAATTGGCCGAGTGCCCCTCCTAACATCGCGACATGGCGGATGGAACCATGGTTCCCTATCGAGAAACCATCGCGCAGTGCGCCGTCGGAGAGCGGAAGTACGTTCGCTACGTGGGCGGCCGCGGCCACTTTGCCCACCTTCGGCTCGAACTCCTTCCACGTCCCGGAGAGCTGCCTTCGGTGACGGCAGCTGAAGGCCTTCTGCTTCCATCTGACTGCTATCACTCCACTCGTGCCGCACTCTTCAAGAGGATGGACCGAGGCCCAATTCACGGCTTTCCCCTGACCGGGCTTGAGGCACGCGTGATCGCCGCGACTCATCTTCCCGCTTATTCCTACCCCGAGGCATTTGCCGCAGCTGCCTCGATGGCCCTGGACGAAGCGATGATCCATGCGTCACCGGTTGTTTTAGAGCCCTGGGTTGGTGTGCGGCTGCGGGTCGAAGATCATGCGCTCTCCGCAACTCTCGATACGCTGACGAAGTTCCTGGGCCTGGTGACCGCCGAGATATCTCTTGGCGGCTATTTTCTCTTCGATACGGAGATCCCAGTCAGGCTCAAACGAACAGTAGCTTCGGCTCTGGGTCTAGCTCGTCTGGACACATATCCGCTGGCCGAAGCCAGGAGATACAGACCGCTCTCAGGACCGCTCGATCGAGAGATTTCGCAGGATGCGCTCGGTGACTGGACGTAGCCCACTGTCTTCGCCGGCCTGCGAGAAAACGAACTCCAAGCGGACCTGCGCTCCCTAGCGGCACTGTTTCAAAACGAAACAAGGTCCGGCGAAGACGAGCCTGATTTCTCTTGATTGCTGCCTTCACAGCTTCTAGTATTGCCGCAACATTTAGCCGTCTTTGAATTTCTCCGGGAATACCCGCCTCGGACCACAAGGCACAAGATCGTTTCGGGCCTTTCTGTCCACATTGCAGCCGGCGCATTTCTCTCAGAGCGAACATTCTGAGGCCGCCGACCGCGCCCCTTCCTTGGCCCACTACTAGTTCCCCAGGAGAACGACCGTATGAAGCTTCCATTCGCACGCCTTTCTGCCTCACTCCCTTTGCTGCTTCTTTTGTCGAGTAGCGCCTCCGTTGCCGTCTTTGCCCAGGACAATGCCACCGGCATCATTCCCAGCAACAAGGTGCTCGTGGTTGCCCGCGAGTATACGAAACCGGGACGGGATCACAGTCCTCATGAAAAGACTGAGGCTGCCTTCGTCAGCGCCTCCGCCGCCAGCAAGGTCGCCTCGCACTACTATGCCGCGACCTCGCTCTCGGGACCGCAACGCGCCCTCTTCTTCTACTCCTACCCATCGTTCGCAGCATGGGAGGCGGAGAACAAGGCCATCGGCGCCGACACTACCTTAACCACCGCCCTCGACGCAGCCAACATGGCCGACGGCGACCTGCTCTCTTCGACCGATCAGAGCGTCTGGCTCCGGAGCGACGACATGAGCCTGAACCCAGGCTTTCGCGTCGGCGCGCGCTACGAGGAAATCAGCCAGTTCCGCATCAAGCCAGGCCACCACAAGGATTGGGATGATCTGATGAAGATGGTCATCGCCGGCTACAAGAAAGGGATCCCCGAAGCTCACTGGGGCGCTTACCAGGAGGCCTACGGCTCGCCCGGCGAGGGCTTCATATTCATCACCACGATCAAGTCGGGGAGTGACATTGACTCGATGTTCGCCTCCGGCCCACGCTTCGAAGCGGCCATGGGCGAAGACGGCATGAAGAAGTTGGAGGCTCTGGAGGCCGTCTGCGTCGAATCTGAACAGAGCAACCTGTTCGAGATCGACCCCAAGATGAGCTACCCAACAGACGCCTTCGTTAAAGCCGATCCGGACTTCTGGAAGCCGAAGCAGTAGTTAAGCAAGAAGCAGGCGGCGAGCACTGACTCTCGCCTGCCTTTTCCGTTTAACTCCGCGACTACCAGCTATCCCCGCCCGACGGCGGAGGCCACGCTCCGCTGATCTGCCGCATTAGAACGATCCGTCCGAAGTGATACGCATTGTGCGCGGCCAGACTTTCGAGTTGTTCTCGCACGGTCATTGTGCGTACCGGCGCTCCGGGCGGAGACGGGCACCGCACTACCCTCGCCAGCTTGGCCGGATCATGAATGGTGGCAGCTGCCAGATCTAAGCGCTGCGAGAACCGTTGGCAAAGGTCAGACCAGCTCTCTTTTTCTATATCTGCCGGAGAGGGAAATCCCTCCGACGCATGTTCCGGATAAGGGCTTTCAATCCCGTCGTTCCATTCCAGCGTCATCTGCAGCCAGAAGGCGATATGCCAAAGCTCTTCGTAAATCGTGCGCGGAACTCCAGCAATCACGCGATGGGCAAGTTCATCGCTGATGCCCTCTACGATTTGAGCTGCGGGCGCGGCCGCGCTGTTGCCGATCAGGATCCGCTCCAGTTCGTCCATCATTGTTCCTCCGCGTAAGAATACTTGTTGCAGAGAGCCCGGCAAATCGCGAAAAAAAATCCTGCCCCGTGTAGTATTACGCTGGTTCGATAAACCGATTTTTGAGGTGCTCTCGTTTTATGGTCTCCCAATCGATCAGCCGCCGCCGCTTCATCGCTCTCTCCGCCGGTACGCTCGCCGCCACCACACTTGCCAGGGCTTATCCACTCGGCCTTCCGTTAGGCGTGCAACTCTACTCGGTGCGCACAATGCTGCCCAAAGACTTCGGGGGCACGTTAAAACAGGTCGGCGCGCTTGGCTACAAGGAGGTAGAGGCTGCGGGCTTCTACGACCATACTCCGGAGGAAGTCAAAGCGGCGATGCAGGCGGCGGGATTAAATTGCGTCAGCGCGCATTACCCGTTGGGCGAACTCAAACCCAAACTCGACGAAATCATCGCGTACGGCAAGGCTCTCGGCCTTCAATACATCGTCTGTAGTTCGCCGATGCACCCGCAACCAGGGGCCGGCCGTGCGCCGTTCACCCTCGATGACTGGAAGTGGAACGCGGACCAGTTCAACCAGATCGGGGCCAAGATCAAGGCCGCTGGCATGAGCTTCGCCTACCACAACCACACTCCCTCGTTCACCCCGATCGACGGGACCTTGCCGTGGGAGATGCTCGTGAAGAACACCGATCCCGCCACCGTCAGCTTTGAGATGGACTGCGGCTGGGTGATCGTCGCCGGCCAGGACCCCGTGCCGTTCCTGAAGAAGTATGGCAAGCGCATCGTGATGCTGCACATCAAGGACTTCAAAGACAAGAAGCCGCCATCGGTTCCGCTGGGCACCGGCGACATCGATTACAAGCCAATCTTCGCCGCCGCGAAGCACGCTCGCATCCGCCACGTCTTCGTCGAACAGGAAGAGTCGGTCGGCCCGATGCTCGATGCGCTGGCCATCGATGCGAAGTATATGGCGCAGTTCAAGTAAGCGATCAAACCGGGCGGTCTCTTACTTAAGACCTTCTACCAGATACAGGTCAGACAGTACTCGATGGTAGCCGTAAATGTAGGACTTGCCATCGGGAGTCATCACGATTGGGCCAATCTGGCTCACGCCGGCGGGATCTGCTGGTGCCAGACTTCGCCAGAGCGTGCGCTTGCCCGTCGTAAGGTCGAGGTTTGAGACCTTAGCAGGAAACTCGCCGGGACGATAGACATAGAGTGATTTGCCATCCGCGGACCATTCGATCGGCTGCTCCCCAGTTTGAAAGCCAGGAACCGCTTTGGGCTGTCCTCCAGCCACCGGATAGAGATAGGCGAGCCCATCCGGCCCGATACCCGCAACCTGGGTGCCGTCGGGAGAGAGGGCGATCGCCAGGGAGTCCACTCCCTCGGGAGAGATAGGGTGCGAGGGATCGGAGATCGATTTCTGTAAGTAGATTTGGGCGCCGTGGCCTTCGCGCGTGGCGGTGAAAACGAAACCCTTGCTGTCGGGCAGCCAGCGCGCCCAGTTGTGATAGAGGTCGTCATGGGTGATCTGCTGGGCATCCCCCGCTCCGCTGGGCAAAAGCACTAGCTGCGCCGGCGAAGCCATGGTGAGAGCGAGGGCCCATTTGCCATCGGGGGAGAGCGTCACCGCCTGCCCCTCACCCAAACGCACCGCGGACTCCTCGGTGGTCTTGCGTAGGTAAACGGAATAGCTTGCCCCGCCCCCAACGCCCTCTTCATCGAAATACAAGCTCTTGCCATCGGTTGACAGCTCGGCGGGAAAGGAATAATCAAGCCAGGAAAAGTCCTGTTCCTTGTTCATTCCGGAAATTAACCCACTCAGTTCGCGCCTCGCACTCTGCCGTGAGAGCAACGCCTTTCCGTCATGCCAGATGTCTTCGAGTTGAAGATTCGCGGGCACACGAGTAACAATTCTCTCGCTTCCCGCGAGCGTCACGGCCAGCAATGCGCGGTCATTGGCGCCGTTCTTACTGCCCGTGAACCAGATCTCCTTGCCATCCGGCGCCCAGCTAAGGCCCTGCGCGCTCAAATACCCTTGAGACAGCGTTTTGTCCTTGCCGTTCCGGTCAACCACGTGGACGCTGCCGGCATCGTCGCCGACCTGCGGGTGTTCGATGAATCCCACCAGATCCCCGTCGGGCGAAATGCGCGGATGACTGATCCAGCCAGGTGTCTCGCGGAGCACCTTGCCAATCGGATATTCCAGGCGGTTCTTCCCGCCAACATCGCGAACCACGGCAAGGTTCTTAGCGTCCGGAGACCAATCCGCCCACTGGACTCCCTCAAGAATGGCGCGCGGATCGCCGCCGTTGAGCGGCATGCGCGCCAGCGTGCCAACCTGGGTGTAAGTCCCTGTCGCATTGACGCTGGTCAGTAGCGCGATGTCGCCGACCGACGAGATGCTCATCAGTTCCTCGCCGTGTCGGTCGAGCGAACGCGACTGCGGGCTCTCCGGGCTGGTGATGAAGAGCTCCGTCGGCTTGCCTTCCCAGGCTGCGCCATAGACCACCGACTGACCATTGGGAGTAAAGCGCGCGGAGCGGATCGTTCCACGGCGGAATGTCAGTTGATGGTAGAGCGGTGGAGTGGTATGGTTCCGAGCGGCGCTGACAAACCAACCGATCGCCGCACCGGCGATCAACGCGAGCGCGATTGCCGGCAGAGCGAGGCGCCCCATCCGTCCTGTGGGCATCTTGGGAGGCGCGACCACAGGCGCCTGCTCCACTGTAGCCGCCGCAGCAATTCCTGTGCCCGAAGATCGCGAAGAAGCATGAGCGGCGACTGACCGTTGAGAATCCAAAGTGCGCTTGAGAATCTTCATCTCCGCGCGCATTTCCGCGGCGGACTGATAACGCAAGTCGCGGTCTTTCTCGAGCGCACGATCGAGAATGCGCTCCAACTGCGGCGGCAGGTCGGGATTCAATTGCAGAGACGGCACCGGTTGCCGATTGAGGATGCTCTCAAACACGACCGCCGAGGTGGTGCCGTCAAACGCCTGCTTGCCGGTGGCCATCTCATAGAGCGAGGCCCCGAGTGAAAACAGATCGGTGCGGCCATCGAGTTCCTCGCCTCGCGCCTGCTCCGGCGACATATAAGCGATGGTGCCGAGCGCGCTGCCCGGACTGGTGAGGTCGCGAGCGGTTTCGTTGCCGTCGGCCGTGACACCCGTGTCGCGGCGGTTGTCAAACTTCGCCAGCCCGAAATCCAGCAGCTTTGCCTGGCGATTCCTGGTGATGAAGATATTCGCCGGTTTAATGTCACGATGGACGATGCCCTTCGCATGGGCTGCATCAAGCGCATCGGCGATCTGAATCCCAAGGTCGAGCAGGAAATCGATAGGCAGCGGCTTGCCGTCGATGCGGTGCTTGAGGGTCTGGCCCTCGAGGAACTCCATCGCGAGAAAGGCACGGCCGTCGTCTTCGCCGACGTCGTAGATCGTGCAGATGTTCGGATGATTGAGGGAAGAGGCGGCCCGAGCTTCGCGGCGGAAACGCTCCAGCACCGGCAGTTGGCGGGCGATCTCGTCAGGCAGAAATTTGAGCGCCACAAAGCGCCCGAGCCGGGTGTCCTCAGCCTTGTAGACCACCCCCATCCCGCCACCGCCGATTTTTTCGAGCACCCGGTAGTGGGAGACAGTTTCACCAACCATAGCTAGGTCGTAGAGTAGGCGAGCGAGTTAGCCAAGTCAATCAAATTGGCATCGTAGTCCAAACGTAGGTTTGGGAACAATCCAAGTTGGAACGCCAAGAACGCCACGCAGTCTCGACTGAGAATAAATCGGTGTAAGCTGGCCTTTGCGCAGTTTTGGGTGGCTTCGCACGCTGACCAAGAGCAGATTACTTCACCAGCTACCAACCTAGCCTCGTCCATTGCCGATATGGCGAGAACATTCTCAAGGGAGATGAATGTCTACATCAAGACGGGACTTCTTGAAGAGTTCGATCATCGCGGGTGCGGGAGTGGCGCTCTCCGGGCCAGCTGCCTCGGCGTCGACAACCGCCAGCGAACCGACTCCATTGGAAAACACTTTCGCGGCAGCCGTAGGAGCCGCCACCGGAAGTCCCGGTTACACCCGCGGCATCGGCCTGTATCCCGGGGCACCCGCCGAAAACTTCAGCCCCGAACTCGTCATCGACAGCACCACTTATCGCGATCTAGCGCTGCTCCGCCCCGCCTACCACTCCAGCAGCTACGACTACAACCTGACCGCGCAGTTAGTCACGGACGGCCTCAAAGATACAACTCTTCCCACCTGGGTCTCAACGTCAGCGAGTGGGCACGGAACCTTTTCCAAGACCGAGCGGGAGACGCTGCTCGACCACTTCCACGACACAACGATCGATCTTCGCGGAAATCACGCGACCGCTCAGATTCGGCTCGGCGGCGGCGCAGAGGTGCCAACCGTCGATCGGATTCGGGTCTTCGTGGTGATGCCCGCCCATACCGCTCCAGACACGCTCACCTTCGCCATATCGACCTCCGACGATGGCCGCACCTGGAAAGAGATGGGCAGCGCTACCGGCGGCCAACCGATCTCCCCCGACCCTTACCCTCCCGACTTAGTTCGCGGGGCGCAGCTTCTGTATCCCTCGATTACTTTTCAGCAGCCATCCCGCAGCCGCTATTACCAAGTGACGTGCTCGATGGCGAATGCGCCCGAAGGGCCCTTCGGAACGATGTGGCGGCTCGGCGAGGTCGAGTTCTACGAGGGCGACAAGCGTGTCCAGATTGGCGGCCCCTACAACTTCACCAGCGCCTGGATGGCCGCCGGAATGGACGAAGAGTGGATCTATGTCGATCTCGGCGCTCGATGCGACTTCGACCGAATCTCTCTCTACTGGATCGCCCGCGCCGCTGAGGGTGCAATTCAGATCTCCGACGACGCGCAAACATGGCGTGATCTACAGCCTCTGCCAACCGGCACTGGACTCGTCGATGACATTCGGCTCGCGCAAGCGGTGCAGGCCCGCTACGTCCGCGTGCTCATGACCCGACCAGCCACGGCGGACGGCTACATCCTGAGCGAAATCGAAGTCTATGGCCGCGGCGGCCCTGTCGCGAAGCCCGCGTCTGCGGCGACCGCCGTCGATGGCCGGCTCGACCTCGCCGGGGGCGCATGGCGCTTGCAGCGCTCAAACCTGGTCGCCAGCGCGGGAGAAGCACTCTCGAAGCCGGGCTACAAGGCGGACGACTGGGTCGTCGCCACCGTCCCCGGCACCGTACTCACCTCCTACTTCAATGTCGGAGCAATTCCCGATCCTAACTTCAGCCACAATCAGCTCTATATCTCGGATTCCTTCTTCTACTCCGACTTTTGGTATCGCACCGAGTTCACCGGGCCTTCCTTTGCGCCCGGAGAGATGGCGTGGCTCAACTTCGACGGCATTAACTGGAAGGCCGATGTCTTTCTGAACGGCGAGAAGCTCGGCCGCATCGAGGGCGGCTTCATGCGTGGCCGCTTCGACGTCACCGGCAAACTGCTGCCCGGCAAAGTCAATGCCCTCGCGGTCAGCGTCGAAAAGAACGCCACTCCCGGCAGTTGCAAACAGAAGACGCTGGAGAACGTCGGTAAGAACGGCGGCGCGCTCGGCGCGGACGACCCCACCTTTCATGGCTCGATCGGTTGGGATTGGATTCCCACCATTCGCGGACGCAACACCGGCATTTGGGCCGACGTCTACGTGACCGTCACCGGCGCAGTGACTCTGGAAAACCCGTTCGTCAACACTTCCTTGCCGCTGCGCGATAACTCACGCGCCGATATCAGCGTCGAGGTCGACCTTGTCAATCATTCAGCCAAGCCAGTCACCGGAACTCTGCGCGGCCGCTTCGGCGACATTTCCTTTGACCAACGTGTCACCATCGAAGCGTCAACGACGAAGAAGGTCAAGCTCGATCCATCGACTCATCCAGTGCTGCGTCTGCAGAAACCGGAGCTGTGGTGGCCAGTCGGCTACGGCGATCCCCATCTCTACGACGTTGAGTTGTCCTTCGAATCCGGCAAAAGCAAAGCACTCGACAAGAATGCTTTCAAAGTTGGTGTGCGCCAGTTCACCTACAACGAAGACGGCGACGCCCTGCGGATCTTCATCAACGGACGACGCTTTGTACCGCGCGGCGGCAACTGGGGCTTCAGCGAATCGATGTTGCGGTACCGCGCCCGCGAGTACGACGCCTCGGTGCGCTACCACCGCGAGATGAACTTCACCATGATCCGCAACTGGGTCGGCCAGATCGGCGAAGTCGCATTCTACGACGCGTGCGATAAATACGGCGTCGTCGTCTGGCAGGATTTCTGGCTGGCGAATCCATGGGACGGCCCAATCCCCAACGACAACGATCTTTTCATGAGCAACGTGAAAGATCTGATCTTGAAGATTCGCAACCACGCCAGCATTGGCCTCTACTGCGGCCGCAACGAGTGGTTCCCGCCGCCGCCGCTCGATGCCGGCATCCGCAAAGACCTGGCGGAACTCCACCCCGGCATCCATTACATCGGCAGTTCCGCTGACAAGGTGGTGAGCGGCCATGGCCCTTACCAGGCGCTGCCTCCCGAAACCTATTTCCGCATCACTGATCCAAAGTTCCACAGCGAGATGGGCATGCCCAACATCCCCTCGATCGAGAGCGTGAAGCTCATGATGCCGGAAAGCGCCATGTGGCCGCAGAGCCTCGACTGGGGCATCCACGACTTCTGCCTCGATGGGGCCCAGGGTGGCACCAGCTTCCGCAGCATCATCGACGAAAGCTACGGAGGCGCCGATAGCGCAGATGAATGGATATCCCTCGCCCAATTCGTCAACTACGAAGGCTACCGCGCGATGTTCGAAGCGCAGAGCAAATATCGCATGGGCCTGCTGCTGTGGATGAGCCATCCCTGCTGGCCCTCCTTCGTATGGCAGACCTACGACTACTACCTCGAACCAAACTCCGCCTACTTCGCCTGTAAGAAAGCATCAGAGCCGCTGCACATCCAGTGGAACCGCCTCACAGACACCATCGAGGTGATGAACTTCAGCGGAGGCAATAACACCGGGTTGAGCGCGAAAGTCGAAGTCCTAAATATAGACGGATCGACAATGTCCACCAAAACCGTCTCCGTCGACAGCGCCGAAGACAGCACGACCGAGTGCCTCAAGATGGAGTACCCGGCAGGGCTAAGTCCCGTCCATTTTCTGCGCTTGACGCTGACTCGTGGTGGCACCGTCGTCTCAAACAACATCTACATGCGTGGCGTCGAGGATGGCAACTATCGCGCCATTCGCGCACTGCCCAAGGCCAAGCTCCGGGCCACCACCACCGCCGAGCAAAAGGGCGACCTCTGGCTTCTGACGACAGAGGTGCACAACACCTCGGCATATCCATCTCTGATGACTAGATTGATTTCGGTCAGAGAGAAGAGCGGCGACCGCATCCTGCCCGCCATATACAGCGACAACTACATCACGCTGATGCCGGGCGAACAGCAGACCATTCAAACAGAGCTGCGCGACGCCGATACTCGTGGAGAGAGGCCTAAGATCATCCTCGGTGGATTTAACGCAGATCTTGTGTAGTCCCATATACCGCACAAGTTAAGAGGCCCGACATCGCTGTCGGGCCTCGCTGTCACGCGTCTCGGTTTGCGTTCAGCTACTTCCATACCTTCAGCAGCACCGCTCCGTGCATTGGCACTTGCACTGTGTAGCTTCCGCCGCTCGCCATGACATCTTTGCCGGCCCAGATGTCGTGCAGCTTTGCGCCATCGCCAAATCCCACTGACTTGAGATCGAGAGTGATGGATGCAGCCGACTCGCCGCGGTTAAAGAGCCCGACGGCTTTGGCGCTGTCGCTCAAAGGCTTCTCCCAAATCTCCGTCGCGCCCTCCGCCGAGACGCGATAGCCCTGCTTGCCCAGCTTGTCCTGGTCCACCGCAATGGCGTCGCGATTGGTAAGGATCGCTTTCGTTTCTGGCGTCATCTTGCTCAGGTCGTTCCCGGCCAACAATGGCGCGGCAAGGATCACCCACAGCGACATGTGAGTGATGTATTCGTCGTGAGTCATGCCTCCGTTGCCGACTTCGAGCATGTCCGGGTCGTTCCAGTGGCCGGGCGCGGCATACGGCGCGAGATTGAACTGCATAAACCCAATCTCCGACATGCGCGTGTAATCGTCGCTGATGTCGCCGGTCGTGCGCCAGAGATTGCCGCCGACCTCGGGGCCCCACTTCCAAACGTCGTCCCATCCGTACTGGCACAGGCTGAAGACAATCGGCCGCCCCGTCGCCAGCAGCGCCTTGTGCATTTTTTCGTAGACAGCCTTGTCGAGCTCGGCGCGCTTCTTGGGGTCGCCGTTGGCTTCTTTATTGATGATCCGACCCATGCTGCACATGTCGTACTTGAGGTAGTCGATGCCCCAGTCCGCCCACATCTTCGCATCCTGCTCCTCATGCTGGTAGCTGCCAACGTATCCGCCGCAGGTCTTGGGGCCAGGCCCGGAATAGATCCCCAGCTTGAGTCCCTTCGAGTGGACGTAGTCGGCCAGCGCCTTCATGTCAGGAAACTTGCTATTGGTGTGGAGCACGCCCTGCGCGTCGCGCTCACCCTCCCATGAGTCGTCGATATTGACGTAGATGTATCCGGCGTCGCGCATGCCGCTGGAAACCATAATGTCGGCCGTGGCGCGCACATCGGCATCAGTCACCCGGGTCGCGAAATGGTTCCAGCTGTTCCACCCCATGGGCGGCGTAGCAGCAAGCTGCGCCGACTGAGCGGAGGCAGGTTTCGCGGCCATGCCAGCGATCGCGATGCAAACGCTTACAGCAGCAAATCGAAGACAGTTCATTAAGCGCATAATTTCCAAGGCTCCTTAGCTACCGAGCAAAGATACATTTGCGCGACGGGAAAATCCAGCCTCGGCAAAGGTTATTGCACGTTCGCGTCGAATACCCCGGTCTCGATGGTCGACCCGTGCTTCATCTGAATGAAGATGCGATAAGCGCCCGGCTTTGGGAATCCGTAGGGAAATTCGACGGTGTTGGTGATCGGCCCGGAGGGCATATTCATTCCGCCGTCCATTCCATTCGCCAGCATCATCGCCGGCATCGCCGCAGAGCCTTCCGGATGAGTGTGGGCAAAGACAGTGCCATCGGTCTTCACAAAAGCAGCGTGCCCGGCCATACCCAGATAGGGCTGCATATCGGTCGCAGGCGAGCCGTCGGGCGCAAGCAAGCGGAAGCGGAACGAATACGCGGTATTTGCGGTGATCGTCGCCGGCCTGTCCCAGGCCATGCTGTAGCCGTCGGGCAACTTGAAGGAGTCGCCCAGCGGACTCGAACCAACCGCAGGCGGATGTGCCGAAGCATCGTCCGGCCCGAGCGAGGCACCGATCATATCCGCTGGAACTTCCACCTTCGCTACCAGGGTCTCCGGAAATCCATTGGCGTGGACGACATCTCCGTAGAGCGCATATTCGCCCGCTGGCATTGCCGGGAGCGCAATACGGAAATCGTTGGGCGGGTCGAATTCGGGGTGCAGGTGATACGCCGCGTCCATCTCCGGCATGCGAATCGCGTAAAGGTGAATGATCTTGCCGTGATCGAGCAGCAGGGCCGCGCTCGATCGATCCTCCCACCGATTGCTGTCGGAAATGTCCTTGACCTTCATGTCCAGATTGTTTCCGCGCAGAATAGCAACAACTTCAGGCGCACGATAAATTCCGGCAGCGTAACTCGTTGCCTCGGCGTTCCACCACTTTGCCCCACCCCAGACCGCTAGACCAAGCAGGGCCAGGCTCGCCACGGTAGCGATGAGTCCCCGCCTGCGCTGAGCAGCCGACGGCGTCTCGCCGGGCAGCAGCCGCGCCTCGCGCACCGCGGCCGCAACCACTCCAGCCAGGCTGATAACGAGAAAGAGTCCTAGCAGGGCTAACGGGATCCCGAGGTCGCGCTGCATCTTTAACGTGGAGACCGCCACCGCAGGAACTGGGACAGATACAGTAGCGTCGCCCGCCGCACCGGTGACGTGAATCCGCACCTGCCATGAGCCGGAACTCATCATCCACACCCCGCCGGTGAAGAACGCCGGATCGGCAGCGGAGGCCTTCATCGAATCCGGCGTCGGCGGATGCAATGAAGCCTCACCCGCGATTGGCAAGGGAGCGATTTGCAGGGCGGTGACTGAGGCGCCGGTCGAGCGCACCTCGACATTGGCGACACCCGGAATTACATTTGGCATTCTGACTGTTACAAATAGTTTGTAAGGGCCTGCCGTGACCTGCTGGAAGACGTCTTTGCTGCCCACATGCGCTAAGGCAAAGCGTGGAACGAACAAGGCAAGAAGCAATACCGCCCGCAATACCTTCAACGTTGGACCTTCCGCATCCAGCCGCCGAAACCCAGGCCAATCCATGTGCTGATCGAGCCATAGACGGCCGCCTTTACCAGTCCACGCATGAGCGCGACACCTTGCTCGGGCTGCCAGAACTCCCGCATACGGTCGACTCCCCAGGAGGGCGAGTTATAGTCGAAATAAATCGTCCCGAAAAAGCGGTTGGCGGCCGCCGGCGTCATCAGGAAGCTCGCGAAAGGCCACTCGACGACAACAAGAACAGCCACGAAGACCATGCCGGATAGCAGCGCAACTTGCCAGCTCCTCCAGCTACGAGTTCGCCTCCAGAGGAGATCGAGCGCCAGAGCCGGCGCGATGATCAGAATCGGAAACTTCGCCGGCACCAAATGGGTCACAGGAAAATAGACCGGCCCTAGTTTTGGCTGCGCCGGAAAAAGCGGCAGGATCAGAATCTCAGAGATGATAAAGATCGTGTAGACCGAAGCGGCGATCGTCGCCGCCCAGCGGTGCTGCGAGGCCCGCGAAATCATCGCCAGCGCCACCGGTACTCCGATGGCCATCGCCACGTATGGGGTTGCGCTGTGCAGATAAACGTCCCAGGTGTACTCCATCAAAAAAAACATCTGCCCGGAGATGATCAGACCGCCCATATACAGAAAGAGGAGCTGCAAGGTATGAAAGCTCTTCTCTTCGGTGGCCCCGGCAGCTGCGCCAGCGCGGTTCATCGCCGCCAGGATCAGGAAAAGCACGCCAACTGCGACCCCGCGGATGCCAAGAATGAGCAGCGTATGCGGCGGGCTTACGATCTTCACGTCCAGGCCGTATGCGGCATGCCACCAGTTGTCGAAGGGCGCCGAGGTAAGCATCGCGATGCCTCCCCACGCCGCGAGGAAAGCACCCAGAGGCGCGCGAAAACCGAGCACTTTTACCGAAATCCGCTTAAGCGATTCCGAGTGCCCAAAGGTCGTCGCGAAGATCAGATAGCTGCAGGCAATCGCCGCCAGCACGCCGCAGGCGTAGATTGCCATGTGCGCAGGCGTCCAAAACGTGTCGCGGCCGATAGACCGATGCCAGGAGACGTCCCATGCCCCGCCAATCGAGGCCGACGTGACGGCTATGACTCCGCACCAGACATACCACGGAACCGCTGCCGCGCTCCTCACCGCAGTCTGCGGCATAGGAGCGGCGCTGGTCGACACACCTAGGGGATGGAAGGAATCGGCTTTGGTAGACACAGGGCCTCCGCAATAAGCTAGCTACATTATCCCCGAAAGACCGGCTTGCCGGAACATCACTCCGATCTCAGGGCGCGCATCGGCTCCACTCCCGCCGCCCGGCGCGCCGGAATCAACGCAGCCACGCACGCGGCTGCGGTCAGAACCAGCACCGTCACCGACAGCACCACGGGGTCATAGGCCTTGACCCCAAACAATTGACTGGCCATTGCGCGCCCGACCAGGACCATAGCTGCAATCCCGATCACCAAGCCGATGCCGACTTGCAGGAAAGCGCTGCGCAAGACCATGCGCAGCACATTGTTTCGATTCGCGCCCAGCGCCATGCGGATGCCGATCTCGCTGGTCCGGCGCTCCACAGAATATGCCGTCACACCATAAAGCCCGATCGAAGCGAGAATCAGCGCCAGAATCCCAAAGAAAGAAGTCAGCTTGGCAATCATCGCCTGCTGGGTGAAATTCGCCTTCACCTGCTCGGAAAAGGGATCGAAGTTGATGATCGCGAGATCCGGATTAATCTGCGAGATCGCCCGCCGCACCTGTGTCTCGAGATTTGGCACCGCGCCCGCAGTCTGCAGCTCGATTGCGTTGAGATATTGCGAGCTGCTTTCAAATCGCTTGTATTGCGGATCGTCGTTATGGACCGTCTGTCCCTGCGCCAGGAAATACATCGCGCGCATCTTCTGCGTTGGCCCCTGGTAGCGCGTGTTCTCAGTAACGCCCACAATCTCAAACCAGCCCGGATGTTTCAGGTCATCGCTAAAGTGTTTTCCGATCGCGTGCCCGTCCTTGAAGTATTTCTCCTCGAAGAAACGATTGACCACAGCGACGTTCTGCGTCTCGGCCGTGTCCTGTTCGTTGTTAGGGCGGCCTTCGATGATCTTCGTACCGATCGTCTCAAAGTAATGTGGACTGACCCGCAGCCACGATGCCCCATGGTCGGAGGTCCCGGGCGCCGGCGGCGGCTCGCCTTCGATGAAGACTCCTTCGCCCCAGTTGTCGCCTTCCATTGGGCTGTACAGCGAGAAGCTGACTTGTTTCACGCCCGGAATTGCCGCAATATTGTCGCGCAGCTGACGATAGAGTGCTTCGAGCTGATCGGGCTTGTAGCCAGCCATCTGCGGATCGACGTGAAGGATATAACGGTTGGCAGTATCGAAGCCGAAGTTCTGATGCTGCATATTGCTCAGGCTCCGGGTCAGCAATCCTGCCGCACATAGCAGGACGAGCGAGAGCGCAGCCTGCAAGACTACCAGAGACTTTTGCCCCCAGCCTTTGCTGCGACCAGTGGAGCGGTTGGCTCCGCGGAGAGCTTCCACCGGATTGGCCCGCGCGGTCATCCAGGCGGGAGCAACTCCGAAGAGAACTCCTGTCAACACCGAGACGCCAAATGCGAACGCAAGCACGGGAAGAGAGGGCGTCGCATGAATTGGGACGTACTCTTTTTGGAAAGCAAGATACAAAATCACTCTCGTTCCCACAAAGGCGAGAACAATTCCGGCAACTCCGCCGAGCACGGCGAGCACGACGCTTTCCGTCAGCGCCTGTCGGACGAGCCTGGAGCGCGGGGCGCCCAGCGCAGACCGCACCGAGGTTTGCTGTTTGCGTGTCGTCGCCCTGACCAGCATCAGGTTGGCGAGGTTGGCGCAGCCAATGAGAAGAACAAACGAAGAAACCCACATCAACAGATGCAGGCCGTCCTGATACTCGTCGCGCATCATCTGCACACCATTGCCGCCATGAGAAAGATGAAGCGTCTGTTTCGCTACCAGCGGCTTATCGCGTTCCTCCACTTTGCTCAAAGGGCTGAGCAGGAACTGACGCAATTGCACCTGCATCTGGGGTTCCATCGCGGCCATATCCGCGCCCGGCTTTATCCGGCCAATGAGATCGAGCCATTGCAAGGATGCTTCATCCAGGATCGTGCTCGTCGGCGAAATCAGTGGCTCCGTATGGATCGGCAGGAAGAACGCCGGAGGATTGCTCTGCACGCGATCGCCAAAGAAACCCGGCGGGGTGATGCCAATCACCGTGAAGGGCTGTCCGTTAATCACAAAGCCTGCGCCGATCACCGAGGGGTCATTGCCGAACTTCTCCTGCCATGTGCGAAAACTCATCATTGCCACCGCCGGGGCACTTTTGGAGTCATCGGCGGGGGCGATGGTCCGTCCCGCGTATGGAGGAATGCCAAAGGTCGAGAAATAATTACCGGAGACATACTCGCTCTTATAAGACTCCGAAGGCTTGCCGCTGCCACTGCGCCTCACCCCGATCAGCGTCTGCCCCGACTGAAATGCCGCAAGCTCTGCGAATCCCGTCGTGTTGTCACGGAATTGCTTGTATTGCTCATAGGAAAAGAGCGTCCAATTGTCCTGCATCCCGCCGTTCACGCAGCAGTTTTCTTCGTTGCCAACTCGGACCAGTTCCTCCGGCTTAACCACCGGTAGAGACTTCAGCAGCACAGCATGCACCAGCGTAAAGATCGCGGTAGTCGCCCCAATGCCCAGCGCCAGAGTGAGAACGGCGGTCGCCGTAAATCCAGGCGCTTTGGCAAACTGCCGTAATGCATAACGAACGTCTTCGAGAAATTCCACGACATCTCCTCAGTTCTCAGCAATTGTTCAAAAAGCGAATGGATATGTCCGCGTCGCCACCGGCACACGATCTCGATCTTTGACGGAGATTCCCCGTTGCGGTTAGGTCGAAATACGCAACTTTATCGGCGGCAGTTCCCGAGCAGATGCCTTATGGGGAAAATCGGCGATCGTGCGGTCGGCACTCAGGGCAGCACAGGCAGTACCTTGATCTTGGCCGCACGGCAATCCCGAATCGTGCCGCACGCAGTCGGAGTGCCGTCTTTGGCGACGCAGAACTGCATCTGGACGAGTGTATTGTTCGCGCACCCAATCACCATGCTCTCGGTGCGGATCTGCGGATTCGCTGCCACAAACTCGGCCTTGATCTCGGCCGGAGCCATCATCTGCGTCTGCTTTAGGTGAAGTAGCGAATCCGGAATCGTAATGGATTTTCTGATCGATCGCATCAGGTCGAAATAGCCATTGACCCCAAGCCCGCTGCAGGTGCCGTGTTTCTGCCATTCGTGTTCGACCAGCGAAGGCGGCATGAGGTCCGCCTCCGCTTCGGGATTCGTGGGACCGGGCTCGCTCGAGCAGTCCGCCGGCCAGGAGCCATTTTTAAACTCCGGCCAGAGACCGTGAACGACGAAGTTTCCGCCGTGAACCTCGCACTCCGCAGTTTCGCGACGAGTAGTCGCACAGAACTGCGGAGACCAGGAAAGAGTGAAGAGATACAGGTCGAATTTTCCAGGCGTGGCATATTGCTGCGCCGATGCCCGCGAGGGCGAGGTACAGGCAACGCCGGCAATCAGAATGAGAATGACAAATTTCAAGTGCTTCATCGATTACGTCTCTCTCGGATCGACTACTCTTTCACGCACGAAAAACTCGCCGCGTCATTGATGTCTCCGTTGCCTTTATACTTTGCAACTTCCGGATAAGGGCACACAGGCCGCGTCATTACGACCTTGTTTTCGCCATCGGCTCCGGGCGTGTACTTCGTCGCCACCACACTTTCAGGCGGCGAGCTCTTCTCCACCCAATCAACCAGCGAATCGAAGACGCCGTACTTTGCCGCTCCGGTCGTTGCCATGCCAAGTTGCCCGAAGGAGCTCGGCCCTGGGCCGCTAGCGCAGTGCTCCACGCCGGGCGCCATATACAACCGGACGACGGACGAGGCCTGCTCCGCTCCCATCTCCTTCTGAACGCTCTCGTAGTAGTGGATGCTGTTCCAGGGAGAGATCGCCGGATCGTTCCAGCCATGGTAGATGATCAGCTTGCCGCCACGCGCAGCAAACTTGCTCAGATCGGCATTCGTCGAATCGAGCTCGGCCCCCGTCTTTTCACCCGCCATCTTCAGAGACGTATCGACATTCGCCGTCAAGACATTCCATTTCGGATCGCCGCTCACCATGTAGCTGAAGTAATTTCGCACATAGCCGTCACCATACGCCGATCCGGGCCCCTGACCGAGAATCCAGTTGCGCCAACTCGATTCATCTCCCAACACAAATCCCGGGAAGATAGATGTCCCCTGAGAATCCACGCCTCCCTGATACAGCTTCTTCAGGGAATTAACCTCAGGCTGCGTCAGGCATTCAATGGATTCCTCGCCCTTGCACAACAGCACCTGCGGATCGAAATGACACTTCGCCGGATCGTTGATGATGCCGTCCTTCACGCCGTCCTGAGCGTCACACGCAGCCAGCGTTGCACGTTGGATTGCCGGCAGCTTCAGGCTGGAAATGTAGGCATGAGGATCGCCCCTCGTTACCTGGGCAACATCGACGCCCGAGCTCAGCATGTGCACCCAGTTATTCGCGGGCGCGCCAGCGAGAATGCCGTCATAGTCCTCAGGAAAACGCTGCGCCTCCATCAAAGCCTCGCGGCCGCCGTCCGAACACGCATCGAAATAGGCCTTCGTCGCTGGCTTGCCGTAATACGCCGTCACGATCTCCTTCGCCCGCTCGGCAGTCAGGTGAACCGCGCGCCAGCCAAAGTCCTTCACCTTCTCCGGGTGACCGAAGGCCCAGCTCGCGTCCTCAGCCTCTGCCTGATGGCCCGCGTCCGAGCCCGCTGTGGCAAACCCGCGCTTCAAGTTCCCTGCTAGCTGCTGGTAGTAGATCGACCCGGCGAACCCGCCGTTGCCGACTCCCAGAAAGCGTCCGTTCCAATCACTCTCCGGAATCCACACTTCAAACTTGATCTCCGAGTCCGAGGTCGGGCGCAAGACCCCCGCGATTCGACAAAACACGGGAAGTCCGTGAAGCGGCGTCTCGATGCCTGGACCCTCGACGTCGCCAGAAGTCACGCGTTCGGCCATGGTGATGGTCGCATCGGGAAGCTTGAGGTCCTTAATGGCCTCGCAGTTCGCGGCACGAAGCAAGTTGGCTGAAAAACAAAAAACTCCCAAACTCATCGCAGCTGTCAAAGCAGTTCGCATGGTGATTCGATTGCCTTTCCTGACGGGAGAATTCTATAGCCTGACGCTTCGCTTCTCTTCGCCCACTTGTGTCAGCTGGTCAAGCGATCGGCTGAGATTGGCTTCACAACGGAGACACTGATACTCGCCAACGCCGTCGCTGGGCCTTTCCACGCAAGCTGAATGCCTCCCGGGGAAGGAGTGAAGTCTCGCCATGTCAGCGCTTCCCTGCTGTCGGCGAAGATCTCAATAACCGATCCGTCCATCCACAGGCGGACCGTCGAGACCCCGTTGCTATCAGGAGTCAGCATCAGCGTCTTTCCGCCAATCGTCAGTGCCGGCTTCTCCGATGTCCCGTTGCACTGAATGGCAAGAAGCGGTGTCTCCGCGGAGCCAGTGTGAAGCTCCAGAGCGCACGCCTCAGCCTCTGGCTTGAATCTGTAAACCACCTCACCGGCGCGATTCTGTATCGACAATTTCGCGAAACTCCCGTTGAGCCTCTCAGCGTTTTGCGGCCCGCTCACACTTTGGGTCTGCTCGCGCAGCAAGGCGAACTCAGGCGGCACATCCATCCGCAATCGATTGTCGGCTCCAAGCGTCAGTACACGCGGAAGCGCCATCGACCCGGCCCACCCTGCGGCCAGACATTCTTCTGGGGTGCGCGACTCTTCGACCCATCCCCACAAGATACGCCGGCCCTTTTCATCCGCCATGCTTTTCATCGCATAGTAGTATCCGTGGTCGAGCATGCCCTTTGTCTCGGAGTGGAACTTGAGGTCGCTCTTGTCGAAGACGCCGACCTCCCAGAAGACTTTGCGCTCGACCGAATAGAGCAGCACATGCTTGCCGCCCAACGGAAAGAAATCAGGACATTCCCACATCTCGCCGGTATCGACTGGATTGCTTTGCGTCCCGCCATTCCACGTCCCCTGCGCCAGCGGATGCAGATACTCCCAGTTGCGGGCGTCATGGGAGCGATAGAGCAGGACTGCTCCACCAACTTTGGTGAATCCCGAACCTACCCCGAGGTACCAGATCTCTCCATCCCTCCACGGGCACGGGTCGCGGAATCCGGTAACACTCAACCCCGGCGGAGGCGCATCGATCACCGGCTTGTCGAGTTTCTTCCAGACCCGCAGATCAGGGTCGGTCGAGATCGCCAAACACTGCACCTCATGCAGCCCTTCGCCACGGATGGTTTCGGGCGTTGCCTTGGTGACGCCGGTGTAGAGAATCGTCGGAACATCGGCGCCAGGCAACACGCTGCCAGTAAAACATCCGAAGGCATCGTAAGAACCAGGCGTCGGCGAAAGCGCCAACGGCTCATGCTTCCAATGAATCATGTCGGGGCTGGTCGCATGGTTCCAGTGCATGTCGCCCCAAACGGCGGCATGAGGGTTGTACTGAAAGAACATGTGGTATTGGCCACGATAAAAGCGCGGCGCGCACGGATCATTCATCCAGTTCGCGCGCGGCAACAGGTGAAATTGCGGACGAAAGGGATCATGCATCAGCTTCTCGCGCAACTCCGGGGCAAGTTCGCCGCTCGCAGTAGCCGACTGCTGCAACACATCCGCGAAAGCGGCCCGGGTCCGGTGAGAAACTGCGCAAATCGCCGAGGATGTCAGCGAGGAAACAAGGAACTTGCGACGATCCATAAGTCGGTCCTAAGGGGAGCCCTTCATCATGCAGGCCCTCACCCTCTCTGAGGGTCCTCGATCAGTTTACAGATTCGAGCGCGACGCCAGGCCGCGAGCAATCATAACCCCCTGACGAAAGGTAGGACGGATAAGATCGGACCACTAACCTTGGAATTAGCCCTTATGCCGACCTCCGCCCAACCGGCGCGAACTGCTTATGCTCTGCCCGCAGTACAGCCTCGCGCATCGGTCTTTCGTGCAACAGCAATTCTGTCGCCTGAATCTCGGGGTTCGCATGGAACCAGGTTTGGACGGTGTTCTCGTGGAGCAAATTCAAGATCGCCAGCATTGACATTCCCTGGTGATGGGCCATCCATTCGCGCACAACTGTCGCGTGACTTCGGGTTTTTGAAAAGTCTGCCGACTCGTAAAAGCCGTACGCGCCAACCCATCCGGACTTGGCCATGCGGCGGAGGTTCTTGACCGCTTCAGGCGCGTCGATGCCCAGCGCAAGAAAGCTCGAATATGGGGAGACGACCGGACCAGCGGTAGCGTCCCACTTTAGCGCCATCGCAGGAATTCCGAATGCCTGATAGTGATAGTGCCCGGCTGGGTCCTGCTCCGCATAGCCTGACTCGGAGATGCCCCAAGGAAGACGATGCTGGCGCCCGAAATCGCGCTGGATTTCGACAGCGGCGTCGAGGGTGCGGGCGATCAACGTATCCGCATAGCGGCGCATCCACAGCAGCGGCATAAGGTATTCGAACATCGTCCCCGTCCAGGAGAGCAACACTGGACGATCGTAGGCAATGGTGTGCGTGCGGGCAAGCTTGAACCAACTCTGTTGCGGAATATCGCCCTTGGCGATCGCCAGAAAGGTGGCGATGCGCGCCTCGGATGCGAGCATGTCGTAGGTTGCCTTGTGCAGCTTCCTTGCCGAGACGTCATAGCCGATCGAGAGCAGTAAGCGGCCCTTATCCAGGAGGAAGCCAAAATCCATCTCCTCCGCCAGATTGAACGCGTCTCTGACAATCTCTTCAAGTGAGGCGTTGAGCGCCTTCAGGCGCATGATCGTGTCGGGCAGCAAAGCGCGCAGCCTCTCGCTGAGCACCGACTTATCCTGATCGGTGGACGTCGCCCACATTCTATCCAGGCGTGCTTCGAGCTGAGTTGCGAATTCCGGCGCGCCGGTAAGCGGAATTGGCTCTTCTAAAGCCAGGCCGATCTGCGGAATTGTGTGCAGGGGAGCAAACTCCGGCAGCATCCACGGCCGGTAATCGCGAACAAGTTGGTTAATAGCTTTGATCCGGTCCTGTGTTTCCCTAAGCCACCATGCGGCTTCTCCGGCAAGCTCGGAAGAGGTTTCAAACCCCTCAAGCATCGCCGTTCCCAGGCACCAGTCGACCCATTGTCCATTAGTAGCGTCCGGCTCCGGGAGGGGTTGTGAGGCAATTTGCTTCGGGATGCCTTTTTGTAACAGCATCAGTTGCCAATGAGTCCGCAGCCCCTGAAAGAGCTCACGCCGCAAGAGCGGCATCTTGAGTAATGCAAGTGATCCTGCCCGGAGGGTATAGAGAGAGGCGGCGAGGTTGCCATTGTCGACGCTGGAGATGGTAACTGGATGCAACGGCATGAGAGTCTGCGTGTCATACCAGTTATAGGGATGCCCGTTGAGCTTCTCAAGTTTGCGAATGCTCAGGAGAGTGCGCCTTGTCATCGCCGCAAACTCAGGAGCAGTAATAAAGCCAAAGTCCGCCGCTGCCTGGCGAGCGTTGAGCAACATGCCGATGTTGGTGGTTGAGACGCGCGGCGCCTCGACAAGTCCGTCTTCCTCAACGTTGTCCGGAATGAGATAGTTGTGGGTTTCGTTGCTGAACTCAGAATAGAAACGCCAGATGCGCAGCGCCTGATGCTGAAGGAACGTTTCATCGCCGGGCCTGATGCGAGCGTGCTGGTCGCTCCGCGGCGCATTGAGCCACGCCGTGATTGAACCGGAAAGCCCCCACAGCACGAGGATTGGCAACGCGATGTGAAGCGCTCCCCAATTCAAGAGCCAGATAATCGCCGCCAGCCCGAGCGCAATCACAGGCATAGCTGCGAGGTAGCTGTCGACAGGTGTGCGTTTCTTCGACTTGATGCTTGCTTCCGCCTCCGCAGCAGTCTCCCACTCAAGCAGCCGCTGGCCGGTGATGAAACGCCGCACCAGGGAACGGATGATGGCGTCCAGCGAAAGGAACGTTTGGTGGGGAAGAAAAGCGAGAGTGAGCAGAGTGATGACGACAGCCTGCCAAAACCCAACCAAGACATCGCGGAAGGCCCCTTGCTGTTCAGATACAGTGGCTCGGCCCAGGCCAAAGAGCAGCTGTACGATACTTGGAAGAAACATGACCAGCAGGGTTGCGATCGTCCAGTAAAGCGGCCCTCCAGGCAGGCCAAGCCACGCGCCCATAAACAGGAAAAACGTGAACGGTTCGACGAGCGAACGCCTCAGGTTATCCAGGATGCGCCAGCGGGAAATGTTGGTAATCGGGTTCGGCACCAAGCGCCCGGACTCATCCGGAACCCGAGAGAACATCCATTGCGCGATCTGCCAGTCACCTCGCACCCAGCGGTGTTTGCGCCGTGTGTAAGCGCTGTAATGAGAAGGGTAGTCGTCGATGACCTCTATATCCGTCGCCAGCCCAACGCGGACGTAGGAGCCCTCAATCAGGTCATGGCTCAGCAGCGCATTCCGCGGAAAGCGCCGGTCAAGTACGGTATGGAACGTCCCAACCTCGTAGATGCCCTTCCCAGTGAAGATTCCCTCTCCGTAGAGGTCCTGATAGGCATCGGAAACAGCTCTTGCGTAAATATCGAAGCCGGTTTGTCCGGAGTAGATCGAGGCGAGGCGAGATCGAGACGCTGAGCCGACGCTCACTCCTACTCGGGGCTGCATGAGACCGAAGCCATCGGTGACGATGCGCCGTTGGGGATCGATAATCGCCCGATTAAGCGGATGAGCCATGGCGCCGACCAATCTGGCTGCCGTTCCGCGGGGAAGTTGCGTGTCTGAATCCAGGGTGATGACGTATTTCACTCGACGCAATGCGTCGAGATCGCCAACCTTCACGGGAAAGGCATCGAAGTCGCCATGCAAATACTTGTTCAGGTCGAGCAACTTGCCTCGCTTGCGTTCCCAGCCCATCCACACGCCTTGCCGAGCATTGAAAATGCGGCGGCGGTGGAAGAGAAAAAACGGTTGGTAATGGCCATTCTTATATCTATGGTTCAGCTCGTTAATAAGGCTTACTGCGAGATCAACGAGCGGGTCAGCCTCGTTCTCTCGTGGGCTCGTGACAGAGTCCGGCAGATCAGTCAGAAGCCCAACATGCAAGGCAGGATCGGCGTTTGCGAGAAAGTGGACTTCCAGTTTCTCGACCTGTTCCCGCAGTTGGTCCTCATTCATCAACAGTGTAGGCACGGCCACAAGCGTAGCGAACTCGCTCGGAATCCCGTTGCCGAAGTCCATCTTTGGCAACGGCTCGGCCTCGAAGATCGCGGTCACAGTGTTGTTAAATAGATCGACAGTCCCTTGCGCAGCGGGTAACAGCAAAAGAAGAAAAGCGACCGTGAGTCCGCCGATGACCGGATACCGGACGACCAGCGGAAGAATAACCGCGGCCATCAGAAGAATCGTAACGATCTCGATGCCCACGATATAAAAGTCGTCCGCATTGTTACGAAGCAGGGTGCGTAGTCGGTCAATCAATGTCGGCCGGTAGTCGATGCGGCGAGCTAGCTGTGGAAGTCCCTTATCGATAAGGTAATAGCCGATATGGCTCCGGCGCTGTTGGAGGCGAAGGTCGATGTTTTGCAACCGCTGGGCTTCACGGGCAAGTTCCAGCGCTGCAACAGCCACCTGCTTCTCGCCCATGTCGGACCCGCGAGCAAGTTTGGCTACCCGGCGCCGGTAGAACTCCCTCGTTTCGAAATCCATCTTCGAGTAGGCGTTCGCCGGATCCTGCCGTAATACCGCTTCGAAAACGATGAGCGGCTCGAGCAAAGAAGTCCAGTCCGCAAAACCGGTTTCGCGAAGCGTCTGAATATAGATTGAGAACAGATTGTTTGCAGGACCTTCGACGGGATTGGGACTGGAGCCATCCAGGAGCGTCTGCGCCTGAGTCAAGATCTCTTCGAGAACATGGAACTTCAAGAAAGTCGGTAAAGCCCAGATCTCTAAAAGATCGAACCCATCGTTGATCTGGAGCTCATCGACATACACCTTGAAAGCGTCGGGGTGCCAGACGAGCTGAGTCGCACTGAAGAATGCGGCGGCTACGGCGGCAGCTCGCGGCATCTCTTGCTGCAATTCGCGCCCAGTTGAGGAGGCTTGCGCTCCCCGAGCAACGATCTGCGGCAAGCGATTTATCTTGCGTCGCAAAGAAGCTGCCTCGAGCATGGTCCCGCGCAGAAGGCGTACATTTTCGCGCAGCAATCGTACCGGCTCGGCCCAATGCAGATCTGAATCTGGGGATGCAGTGGCTTGATCCGCCTTGGAGTAGAGACTATCCAGCAAATGCCGCGCAGATTCGACGCGAGCCAGGAACGCACTCCGCCGAGAAACCTGGCGAGTGACGCCCCAGGAGCGAGCGACGGTGCGGGCATGTTCTCGGAGATGGTCTACCGATATCGGCGCACTCTCCGGATTCTGCTCGTTCGCTGTCTCGATGAATTCGATCATTCCCGTGATTTCCTGATTCGTCGCCAACTGGTGCACTCCCGGAAGATTGCGGGGTTTAGATTGCCGTTTTGAGTCAGCCAAGGCTTACCGGCGGGCAATCGCCGGTTATGCTCCTTGGCGGTCCGCATATCTCCAGCGTCATCGATAGCTGGCAGCCTGCATCTCAAACATCTCCGCATAACGGCCTCCGAGCGCCATCAGCTGTTTATGATTTCCCTGTTCCACGAGTTGACCACCGTTCAGCACTACGATGCGGTCGGCCATTCGCACCGTCGAAAAGCGATGCGAGATAAGCAGCGCCATTTTGTCCTTGGTGAGTTCGGCGAAACGCTCAAAAACCTCAAGCTCGCTCCGGGCATCCAGAGCGGCCGTTGGCTCGTCCAGAATGAGCAACTGTGCGTCGCGCAAATACGCCCGCGCCAGAGCGACACGCTGCCATTCGCCACCTGAAAGCTCAACGCCAGTCTCAAACCGGCGGCCAAGCATCTGGTCGTACCCATGTTCGAGCTTCGCCACTACGCTTGCTGCGAGGCTCTTTTCAGCGGCCTCGCGTATCTCCTCGTCACTGTGCTGTCGCTCCACACGACCGACCGCGATGTTTTCGCGCGCCGTCATCTCATAGCGCATGAAGTCCTGAAAGATGACCCCGATCTCATGGTGCAAGTCCTCGAGTTTGTAGTCGCGCAGATCAACGCCATCAAGGAGTATTTGTCCCTCGGTCGGATCGTAAAGTCGCGTAATCAGCTTGACGACCGTGGTCTTGCCCTGGCCATTTTCACCAATGAGCGCCACGCGCTCGCCCGGTGACAGGCTGAAGTTGAAGTTCTTGAGTACTCGGCGGGTCGTGCCAGGGTATGCGAACGAGACGTTGCGAAACTCAAAACCCCGGCGAATCGGCCGAGGCATGAGTCTTCCATCCGGCTTCGAAAGCACAGTCGGCTGCATTTCGAAGAAGGCAATTAAGTCGGTAAGAAAGAGCGCCTGATCGGCAATACCCGAAGCTGTTGAGAACACTTGCTGCAGGTTTGATTGCGCTTGAATGATCGAGGTGGTCAAGAAGAGCAAGGTGGTCATGTCGATCTCGCCTTGCACCGCTCGCCAGATCACAAAGACGTAGGAACCGTAGTAGCCGAGAGTTCCGATCATCGTAAGAATGCCGCCCCAGAAGAGCTTGCGGCGCGAGAGATCGACATTCTCTTCGTAGATTTGCTTTGAGAGCGTCGTGAAGCGGCCAGTGAAGAAACCGGCCAGATTAAAGAGCTTCAGCTCCTTCGCGCCCTCGCGGCTTCCGGCCGCCTGGCGAAGGTAGTCCATCTGACGCTTGGCCGGGGTCTGACGAAAGTTTTTTGCATATCCGAGAAAGGCATAATGGGTTTCACCCAGGAAAGATGGCAAAACGCCAAGCGTTAGCAGCAACACCAGCCACGGCGAGTGATACATCAGAATGCCCGTAAAGATAGCGGTCGTCACAACTTGCTGCAAAAGCCGGCCCATCTGCTGGATCATCGCAAGCCGGTCCGTGGCCTGCACCCGCGCGCGTTCCAGCCGGTCGTAGAAGACCGGGTCCTCATAGGTCGTGAGATCGAGGTCGGCCGCCTTCTTCATCACCCTGACGCTCACGAAAAAGGTGTAGCGGTCCGACAAAAGGCTGTCCAGGTAATCGATGCCGCGATTTACCGCGTTGGCGAAGACGGCAAGGCACACCTCGGCGCCCACCATCCACCAGAACCGAGGCGGCAGCGGCTGATGGTCGATCGCCAGCTTTACGTGACCGAGGATCCACGACGAGACATAGCCAAGCAGCGCAGGAAGTCCCGCGACAAGCAGCCTGAGGATCAGGCTCCAGCTGACCACCCCAGGGCCGGATTCCCACAGAATCTTCAACACTGGGGGCACGTTCTGGAGCGCGCGGATGCGATCGCCCCACGCGTTGCCCGGAACCTCCGCTGGCTTCTCGGGCTCGGGCTCCGCGGATGTGCCGTTTGGATTGCCGGTCAAAGTTGCGTCCATAGTCTGGTCGAATAGAAAGTTCGAGGTCTTGGGTCTTGCTTATTCAATCAAGCTGGTGTTTACGCTTCTTCGATGCGGAATTCCCGGGAAGCGTTGGATAGACCCCGGAGCATTGGAAGCGGGATCGTCAGCCTCCGCACACGCTCGGAGCGAAGGACGCATGTCATCTAGCGATTGGCAAGATTGACAGGCGCGGGCTGGTTGGGCGTTGACTCATCGCTCTTGAAACCCGCAATCTCCATCCCCCGCTGCGCTTCGGGGTTCTTCATGAAGGTCTCCCAGACGAAGCCGGTCCGCGCATTTTCCGCCATCAGCATGATGATGCCGGAGTCGATTCCCACAATGTCGGTGTCATACCAGTTCTTCAACGGATTGAAAGCATCGACAAACCCGTACCGGCTCCAGGCCTTCGGATAGCGGCTTCGGATGTTTTTCAGCACACGCATCGTGGCCTCGGGCAAGAACGGCACGGAACCTCCAGCGGCGGCCGGAACCACGGTACCGTCAATTGGACCCATGGCCGGAGGACCGCCCCAGACGACGTAGCCTTTCTCGGAATCGGAAGCGGTGATACCCCAAAGATCATCGCTGTAATCGGGATACTGCGTGGCCAGCGACAAACAAAACTTTCGGTGGGCCTCAGTTGCAATGGCCGAATTCTGGAAGTAATTAGCGTACTTGTCGCGCTTGTGGCGAAAGTCGAACCACGCCTGGGAATACTGATGCACGAACAGCGGAGCAAACGAGCCAATGTAGCGCATCCCCTCATACTCGAAGTTGATCCGCTTCCATGCCGCCCACGCCTCCGGCTTCAAAGGACGCAAAGAAGCGCCCATTCCGAGCAGGTAGATCATCATCAATTCGCTGTAGTAGTCCCATTTGTACGGCAGAAAGCCGGACTCAGGCGTCCATCCCTGGGAAAGCAGCGAGGTGTCCTCCGATATCCAGGTCCAGTCCACGCGGTCAAAGATCGCATGGGCGAGGTCGACGATGTCCTTATCGTGAAAGTGCTGCTTGCAGGTCAAAATGCCGCAGAGCAGCATCGCCGTGTCGACCGACGAAACTTCAGAGTCCCAGATTCTTTCACCCGTGTTGATGTTGGCAAAGTGATAGAAAAATCCGCGATGCGTTGGCAGCTTCCTCCATAGATATACAAGCGTCGCGAGCACGCGAAGACGCGCATCCTGGTGGGAGACAAAACCACGTTTTTCCGCTATGCAGATCGCAGTCAGACCAAAGCCGGTAGCGGCGATACTTCCAACCACCCCGGTATCCTTGATTTGGACATTGCAACGGTCTTTGATTAATCCCGTCTCGGGATTCGCCTGCTCCCAGAAGTAGAGAAAAATGCTGTGCTCAAGATCGTCAAGAAACTGCTCTTCCTCTTGCGAAAAAACAGCGACCCCAGCTGGTGCGGTCGCCTTGCTTGAGGTGCCAGACCGTTTCGGAGCAAGTGCCTGCGCCCATACAGGCAGAGCGTTCCATCGCGCGAGCGGTAACCCCAGGGAGACGCCGGCCATCTGGCGGAGCAGTCGGCGCCGGGAACTGCGGTTCTCGCCCAGGGCGGCCGTCTTGCAAATCTCTCTTTCTTTCAAATCACTGGCTTCATCGGCACTTCGGTTAATGCTCATCCGGGCATCCGCATTTGCGCAGGCAGTAATTTCCTTCCACACTTCCATTACCACGCTTCTATTGAATAATAGATGCGCAGTCGAAGGGATGCACGGTATGCGGGCAACGCGTGCTCCAGTTGATCGTCTAAGCTCTTGTCGGTATTGGAATGACAAAAAAGAAGATTGTCTGGACAATCGTCGCCATCGCCGCCGTCGTGACAACGGCCTTGTTGCTGCGCGCTCGTCGCTTGCTGCCTACGATAACGATTGAGGGCGCAGTGATCGAGAGCAACGCGGATACCCGGAAAGAACTCCCTATCGCCGATGTTGTGATTACTGCATCGGATGGCGCACAGACCGCCACGACTCGGTCCGAGGCCTCCGGCCATTTTAAGTTGGTCCTCCAAAAGAGAGCATTGTCGGGGAAGCCGATCCTGCTCAGCCTTCGGCACCCGAACTACGAGCCTCTTGACGAGGAGGTCCAAACCGGAAGGCTGCTTCCCCGGAACCAACTCTATGTCGAGAGAATGGTCCCGACTCCGGCCAAGGAGGTACCTGGTCCGCGTCATCCAGATACAGTGGTCTCCGAGGTTCGAGTGAGATATACCATCAATTCAAGAACAGAAACGAATATCGGGAGCGCAGTCAAGACCTTCCAGGTGGTCAACCAGCCAAATGTGCCCTGCAATGGCCGGCCTCCGTGTTCCCCAGATAAGAAGTGGAAGGCGTCTTCTGCGTCTGCCTCGCTCGATGCTGGAGCTGACAACGTATTCACCAATGTAAGAGCGTCCTGCATTGCCGGGCCCTGCCCTTTTACGCGCATCTCCTCAGATGAGGCTCTTCAGGGTGTGCGCAAAATTCAGGTTTCTGCCCTGGATTGGTCAGAGACAGCCACCTTCCTGGTAGAGGCAGAGGTCCTTCACACTCAAATAAGTTCCAACGTCCGCGAACTTTATCCCGTCATCTTTGGCCGGGGCCTCAACTTTACACTTCCCCCCACCGCAGAAGGCCTCAGCCTTGAGGCGGAGATCGACGGGACACCGATGGTATTCCCGCTCGGCCCAGACCTCGAAATGAGCTGGGCCGCGTGCACTGTCCGGACCGCTGCGGACACAGAAAAGGTCGCCGTCTATCGCTGTCAGCTCAAGCCGGGATATCGATTCTGACTCCACGATCCGGGATACGCTGAAGGCCACAGAAGCGAGAAGGACTTGGCGTTCTACAATTCGCATATGTCTCGATCGCCATTCCTCTCGACCGGTGTGAAAGTCGTGGATTCTCACACGGCCGGAGAGCCGACCCGTGTGATTATAGCCGGCGGCCCTGACCTTGGGAGTGGCCACCTACGGTCCAGGCTTGGCATCTTTCGTGCGCAATATGATGATTTTCGGACTGCGACTATCTGCGAACCTCGCGGCTCGGAAGTGGTGGTCGGTGCATTGTTGTGCGAGCCGTCAGATCCTTCAGCCGCTGCAGGGGTCATCTTCTACAACGATGTCGGTTATCTCGGAATGTGCGGCCATGGCACGATAGGCGTCGTCACCACACTGGCGCATCTTGGCCGGATCGGGCCCGGCGAGCACGTGATTGAGACGCCGGTGGGTCCGGTGCTGACGCACTTGCACGCTGACGGAAGCGTTTCTATCGAGAATGTCCCGAGCTACCGCTATCGGGCCGATGTGCCCGTGCAGGTTCCCGGTTATGGCTGCTTTCGCGGCGATATCGCTTGGGGTGGAAATTGGTTCTTCCTCGTCTCGGACCATGGACTTTCGCTGCGAATTGAAAATCGCGCCGAGCTTGTGGCAGTTTCGACAGCGATTCGGGCCGCGCTGAACGCATCTGGCATCACTGGACAAGGTCAAAGCCTCATCGATCATATTGAGTTGTGTGGGCCGCCCAGCGATCCAAGCAACTCTGGCCGCAACTTTGTGCTGTGTCCGGGAGCGTCATTCGACCGTTCCCCATGCGGAACCGGCACAAGCGCGAAGCTAGCGTGCCTTCATGCTGCCGCAGAGCTGGGGTTAAACGAAATCTGGCGACAGGAAGGCATACTCGGCACTGTTTTTGAGGGTTCGATTCTCAGCAGCAACGGCGCCGGTATCATTCCGAGCATCGCTGGGAAGGCCTGGATTACGGGAGAGTCTACGCTGTACTTCGACGCCTCCGACCCGTTTCGAAGCGGCATTAGCTTCTGAGTCTCACTCTCCCTGTATCGTAGAGTTTTCCTCCAGTCTATGACCTACGACGTCATCATTATCGGAGCGGGGATTGTAGGCTGCGCCTGCGCGCGTGAATTCGCACTCGCTGGCTTGCACGTAGCCGTCATTGAACGCGACCTTCCTAATGGCGCTACCACGGCCGCCGGCATGGGCCACGTCGTCGTTCTTGACGATTCTCCCGCACAGCTCGCGCTGACCCACTATTCCAGATCGCTATGGCGGGAGTTGGGCCCGGTATTGCCGGCTGCGGCCGAATATGAGCCGCGCGGCACGATCTGGATCGCAGCAGATGAGGAGGAGTTGGCAGAGGTCCATGCAAAGCAGGCAACCTATGCTGCCAGAGAGATCCGGTGCTTTGTTCTGAATGCAAAGGAACTGGCCGATGCGGAGCCGAATCTGCGCTCCGGGCTCGCTGGCGCGCTGCTGGTGTCAGAAGATGTAGTGCTCAGTCCTCCAGCGGCGGCGGCATACTTCCTCGAAGAGGCAGTAAAGCACGGCGCCGTGCTTCTGCAGCATCAACCCGTCGCCGAGGTAGGCAAGGGCGTCGTGCGGTTGGGCAATGGTACCGAGCTTAAGAGCGAGGCGATCGTCCTTGCTACCGGGGTGGAGACATCCCTTCTGCCGTGGCTGCCGATCCAGAAGCGCAAAGGACATTTGGTGATCACCGATCGTTATCCAGGCTTTCTCAACCACCAGCTGGTCGAACTCGGGTACCTGAAAAGCGCGCACAAGCTTGCTGTAGATTCAGTGGCCTTCAACATTCAGCCGCGCCAGACCGGGCAAATGATAATCGGCTCTTCGCGGCAATACGGAAACGAAGATGCCGCCGTCGATGAGGCAATCCTGCAAGCCATGCTGGAGCGAGCCTACAGCTACATGCCGGCGCTGAGACAGGTTCAGACCATTCGCGCATGGACCGGATTCCGCGCTGCCACTCCAGACAAGCTTCCGCTCATCGGGCCAACTGAGGACCCCAGCCTCTTTCTCGCCGCCGGCTTCGAGGGGCTCGGAATTACCTCTGCGCCCGGTGCGGCCCGCCTGCTCGCCGACTGCGTCTTGCGCAGGCCCTGCGCCATTCAACTCGAACCCTATCTACCCGCCCGCGTTGGCCGGAAGGAGCCTTAATGAACTGGTCCGGAGTCATGCCTGCCATGACCACTGCCTTCGACAGCAATCTTGCTGTCGATCACAACTTTATGGCGCAACACGCCCAATGGCTGCTCGCCAACGGATGCAGCGGCCTCGTCATGCTCGGGTCGCTCGGCGAAGGTGCGACGCTTGACGCCGCCGAAAAGGTCGCCATCCTCAAGAACACGGTGAAGACCGTCACCGGAAAAGCGCCCGTGGTGGCCGCGATCTCCTCGCTCTCGACCAGCCATGCTGTAGGCCTCGCCAAAGAGGCAGAGCAGGCTGGCTGCTCGGGGCTGATGGTATTACCTCCTTATATCTATTCCACCGACTGGCGAGAGATGAAACAGCACGTCTCCGCGATTATCGCGGCAACTTCACTATCTTGCATGCTCTACAACAACCCGGTCGCCTACACCACCGATTTTCTCCCCGAGCAGATCGCCGAACTGGCGCAGGAGCACACGAACCTGGCCGCAGTGAAAGAATCGAGCGCAGACGTCCGGCGTGTCGCGGCCATTCGCGCCGTGCTTGGGGATCGCATCGAGATTCTCGTAGGCGTGGACGATGTTGTCGTAGAAGCCGTAGGCGCCGGAGCGAAAGGCTGGATCGCAGGGCTGGTGAACGCCTTTCCCGCCGAGTCGGTGCAGCTCTTCAACCTGGCCCGTGCCGGGGACTTCGAGTCCGTCTTCCCGCTGTACCGTTGGTTTCTTCCGCTACTTCGTATGGATACGGTGCCTAAGTTCGTCCAGCTCATCAAGTGGGTGCAGGCGCAGGTTGGCATTGGCTCCGCTCGTGTGCGTGGGCCGCGGCTGGAACTTGCCGGGGCTGAGCTGACGGCGGCTCAAGAGATCCTGAAGACCGCGCTGCGAGATCGCACCAAGACTCGACGAAGTGCCCTTCTCGCAATTTGTCAGCGCTTAGTGCATATCGAGGGTTACGCTTGCAATTCGGGTGAGACAATCTGTGACGGAGCCAAATCAGTGAAACTCTACCGCACAAGCAATGGACCTTACGTGGAACAACACGGAAGGTTCTACCGCGTCCCTGAAACCTCCTGGGACGCGCTCGTCACACACGAAGACCTTCATGCGTTTCTCTCCGCCATCGCAGAAAAGAGCAACCCCGCCGAAGACTTCTCTTCTGTCAAGGTACTTGCTCCGATCGAGAACCAGGAGGTCTGGGCCTCGGGCGTCACATATTACCGAAGCCGGAGTGCCCGGATGGAAGAGTCGAAGGATGCCGGTGGCGGCGACTTTTACGACCGCGTCTACTCGGCCGAGCGCCCAGAACTGTTCTTCAAGGCAACAGCGAGCCGGGTGGCCGATCCCGGCGGTTTCGTTCGAATTCGCAAAGATGCTTCCTGGTCGGTGCCCGAGCCAGAGCTCACGCTGCTGCTCAACCATCGCGGCGAAATTATCGGCTACACCGTTGGAAATGACATGAGCTCGCGCGACATCGAAGGGGAAAATCCTTTGTATCTCCCTCAGGCCAAGGTCTACGACCGCAGCTGCGCGCTGGGGCCGTGTGTGCTTGTCAGCTCCGAATCGCTCCCATCATCGACATCCATCGAATTAGAGATTTTGCGCGGCGGCGGGACCGAATTCACCGGCGCCACCACGCTCGCCGAGATGAAGCGCAAGCCCGCGACACTTGCCGAATATCTCTTCCGCGATAACAGCTTTCCGAATGGCGCCTTCCTGATGACCGGCACCGGCATTGTCCCGCCAGACTCCTTCACACTGCAGGCCGGGGATCAGATTCGCATCACTATCGAGCCAATCGGTACGCTCGTCAACGAAGTCGCGCCAAGAGGATGAACTCCTAGCCGATGGCATCTTTAGTCAACACCCCATTCACCATCCGAGTGAGTCCAAGCGGATTTCCATTCTGCAACTCAGCAGGCAGCGCAGAGTCGGGAAAATCCTGATAGCAGAAGGGCCGCGCGAAACGAAAGATAGCCTGGGTGCCAACCGAAGTCGAGCGTCCATCTGAAGTCGCCGGATAAGGACCGCCATGCACCATCGCATGGCAGACCTCGACCCCCGTCGGAAAGCCGTTGAACAGCAGCCTGCCGACCTTCGACTCAAGCACGGCGATAAGGTCGCGATGCGAGGCCAGGTCTTCTTCAGTGCCATGGATCGTCGCGGTGAGGTGCCCCTCCAATGCTTCTGCGGCAGCCAAGATCTCTTCTCGGCTGCTATAAGCCACTAATAGCGTCGTTGGCCCGAAGACCTCTTCGGCGAGACTCGATTCGCTTAACAACGCGGGTACTTCCGACGCGAAGAGCGTAACCGGTTGTCTGGTCGCCAGGCCGCCTTCCGCCGCAGATTGCGCAGCCAGACGGACGCCGCTCTCTCCGCTGCGCCCCAGCACGGCTGCAGCATATTTCTCCCCAATGTTGCGGGCCAGCATGGTCTGCGCCGGCAAGCCCTCCACCCCGGTCTTCAGCAATTCCTTAAACGAGTCGCCATCGGCGCCCGCAGGAATGAAAACCAGCCCTGGCTTGGTGCAGAACTGGCCCGACCCCAAAGTAAAGGAGTTCTGTAAGCCGCTCGCGATCGCCGCGGATCGTGTATGCATCGCGCCAGGCAGAATGAATAACGGGTTGACGCTGCCCATCTCCGCATAACACGGAATCGGGACCGGTCGCGACGCCGCTAGTTTCATCAGAGCCTTGCCGGCGACCGGCGAACCGGTGAATCCAACTGCCTTGACCAAAGGATGCACAACCAGCTGGGTTCCAACGTCGATCTGCGCATCGAAGAGCAGCGAAAAGACTCCTTCTGGCAGCCCGCAGGCTTCTACGCTTTCGCGAATCACCTGCCCGACCAGCTCGCTCGTCCCCGGGTGCGCCGGATGTGCCTTCACAATGACCGGATTTCCCGCAGCCAGAGCCGAAGCCGTGTCTCCGCCCGCGACCGAAAATGCCAACGGAAAATTGCTCGCGCCAAACACTACGACCGGGCCGAGCGGCTTGAGCATGGAGCGGATATCTGCACGCGGAAGTGGCTTGCGCTCGGGCTCGGCAGGGTCGATCCGCGCGTTGACCCACGATCCCTCCTCGACTACTCTGGCAAAGAGTCGAAGCTGGTTTGTCGTGCGCGCCAGTTCGCCGCGCAGGCGAGCTTCGGGCAGTCCCGTCTCGAGTCCCGCCCGGGTAATGATCTCCGTGCCTCGCTCCTCAATTCCCGCCGCGATCGAACGCAGGAACTTCCCCTTTGCCGCCCCGTTGAGATTTCCATAGGTCGAGAACGCCGTCGCGGCCAACAGCGCCGCCTGCACTACATCCTGCGCGCTGGCGGTGTAATATCCGGGTTCAAGAGCCTCTCCGGTAGCCGGATTCGAGCCATAAAAGACAGCTCCACCGGCAGCGCCAAGTTTCGATCCTATGAGCGAGCAACCATAAAGCGACACATCAATCTCCTCGTAGCGGCTTCCGGCCAAAGCATCCGCCGCATTTTCTTTTTCGCCCGATCGACGTGTTCACCGTGTTTAGCGACCGGGCAGACCACAACCTCCTAAGCATCTCACGACAGGCTTGCGGCGCGCGGCCAGTAGAAGCTCATCTCATTACAAGGACGAGGCAAAGCAGATCGAACGAATGTCGTTCGACGCGAGTACGAGAGCGGAATCCTTTCAGTGGTTTTTCGCGACAAAAGTCAAAGTTGGATTGCCGCTGGCGAGCCCGAACTACGGCTTCTCGCAACTGAAACTCCCGGAATCTTCCGGATTCCCCTGCCCACTATATTTGGCAATCAGCGGATACGCGCAGAGCGGTCGCGTCCGGCCGGGAAAAGCCCGTCCGCTCGCAACGATGCTCTCCGGAGCTTTGCCGTGTTCCACCCAGTTCTGCATCGCACCGAGAGCGTCAAAGTCGTCGAGTCCCGGCCCGCCGCTACAGTGATTCATGCCCGGAACAAGAAATAGGCGCGCAAGGCTGGGGACCTCGGTTGCCCCGCCATTGTCCTGCTCAATCTCCTTGTAGTAGCGAATCAGATCGACAGCAGAGAAGACTGGGTCGCTCACCCCGGTATAAAGCAGAAGCTTGCCGCCGTGTTTTCTGAATCCCGACCAGTCGGTCGAGGTTGCGTTGATCTCCGCTGCGGCTTTATCGATGCGAGCTGGGTCAGAGTCAAAGTTGAACTTGAAGATGTCGATCGGGGGCGGTGTGCCGGCCAGCGCCAGGCCGTTGAAGAAAGACGGGAAGATCATCACGTTGATCGATGGGACCGGTCCGAGACCCGTCATCCAGACGCGCCAGCCCTCCGCGGCGTCGCCTGAGTCATAGGGCCAGCGCGAGTAGATTGCCCGGCCGCTAGAGTCGTGAGGGCCGTCGAAAATCTTGCGTATAACGTCCGTTTTCTCGGCGGAAAGGCAAGACTCGGTCTTTCCGCCAGTGCACTTCAAAGTATCGGGATCAAAATGACATGCTTCTGGATTGAAAATCATGCCGTCCTTCAATCCATCCAGGGCATCGCATTTGTCCAACACTGCTTTGACCAGCAGCTTGAGATCGGATTCAGTCAGCGATTGCGCAAGATCGGGAGATCCATCTGGCTTCTTTGGCGCAATCGACGCGAGTTGGACGGTGTTCCATGCTTCGGCAATGGCCGCGTGGGTGAGATTGAATGCCGGGGCCCCGGCGACAATGCCGTCAAAGTAGTCGGGATAGCGCTCCGCCGTCATGAGCGCTTCACGACCACCATTTGAGCAGCCTTGAAAGTAGGAGTACTTGATCGGGGAGCCGTAATACTGCGCGATCACCTTCCGGGCGACGTCGGTAACCAGTTTCGTTGAGCGGTAGTTGTAATCGGCGCGAGCCTCGGCATCGGATCCAAACGATCCATCGGGTGGGACTGGGGGGTGGTTGGTATCCTGATGACCGCCATCTGTCGAGACCAGAGCATATCCCATGGAAAGTGCAGACTTGCTGTCGGGCTTGGCGACAGGCCCCTGAAGACCTATCGCCGGATTGAGAATGCCATCGAGTCCGCCGCCGCCGAGATACAAGAAGCGCCCTTGCCACTCCACCGGCATGCGGAGCTCAAATCTATCTCCGTACTCTTTGCCATCGGCGCCTTTGTGATGGTTGACCTCGCCGTGCACCAGACAATGAGCGGGCAGAGTCGTCACCACCACTGGAGCGCCAAAGACGCCGCCGACCGAAAAAGGCTTGCCCGCGGGGACATCGACCGCTTCGGAGATGGTGGCGTTCACAATCTGCATCTTGAGGAGATCGGCGCAATTCGTGGCAGGCGGCGCGGCCGCACAACACTGAGCAGCAACAGCCAGGACGCCGCAACCGAAGAATACCTTGGGCAGATCAAAAACCGTCATCGTAATCCCTTCCTTAGTGAACCGACGTCATCCTACCTCAAGCGAGAAGGCCACAGGTTGACTCCTGCTTGGGAGCCCCAAATGGTGGATTCGTTACAGGTAATTCTCTCTTGCAATATTGCCTAAGAACGCCGCACTTGGCTTGACCGTCCGCCTTTGCGTCTGGCGGTCGACTGCCACCAGACCAAACCTTGGTCTAAAACCCGTGATCCATTCGGGAAACGCTGTAGGTACGGCAAAGCAAGCTGAAGCGATGCGACACGTACCGATTCAGAGATCATAGAGATTCCTGCTAGCGACGAACGACGGTTCTGCGCGAGGCTCCCGCAGAAGATGCCCGACTTCGCGCATCAGATCGACGACTGCCTCGGAGTTGGGCGCGATACCGAACACATAGTGGTCGGGTCGCACAACAGCGGCAACACATCCGTTCTGATCGAACCAACTGGCCACGACGCCATCGCGCTCTCGCATCCCATCGCCGCCGATTAAGGCTAGCTTGACCCAACTCTCCTCAACATCTGCCGATGACATCCGCCGGCCGTCAAGGACTAAAAGCCAGCCATGTCCGGTGATCTCATCCAGCAGTTGCTCCCCCGTGTCTGTCACGATGCTCGGTTGCGGAAACAGGGCGCCCTTGGCACGGTCGTCGCCGCTTGCCAGAAAGCCGGCTTGAAGAGGCGGGACGATCTCCTGCCGCGTGACGACAGGAGGAGCTCCGCCACCCTGCGTCAAAAGCGCCTCGTCGCGCCGCCGCGCGGCCTCGGGATCGCGCATGCAGATCTGATGTCCAATCGCCTTGATGCGTGATGTCAACGTATGGACATGAAGCTTACGTTCTTCGCCGTAGCTTTCGAGCACTTCATCGGCCGCGCCTTCGTGAAGGACCGCTTTCAATTTCCAGCACAGGTTGGTCACATCGCGAATTCCCTGGCACATGCCCTGACCGATGAACGGCGGTTGCTGGTGTGCAGCGTCGCCAGCGAGAAAGACGCGACCTTCGCGCCACCGCTCTGCCACCAGAGCATGGAAGCGGTAGCAGCTCGCGCGCCACAGGGAACCATCAGTAGGTTTGAGCCAAGGAGATAGCAACCGCCAAACATTTTCCACCCGTTCGACCGCGCGCGGGTCTTCATCCGGCAGTAGCATGATCTCCCATCGACGGTGATTTCCGGGCCCGATGATAAATGTCGTTGGCCGGGATGGATTGCAATACTGCGCTGCCGTCCGGGGTAGCTTGCCGAGTGCGTGTTCATGCACGAGCAAATCCACCACCATCCAAGGCTCGTCAAATCCGAGGTCGTCAAGATCGAGACTCAACATCTGTCGGACCGGGCTCGAAGCACCATCGCAGGCGATCGCATAGGCAGACCGCGCCGTCGCAACCGTACCGTTCTCCATCCGTACATCGATCGAAACCTCGTCCCGATCCTGACGCACGGCGATAACCTCCGCATCCAGCCACACGGTGACATCGGCGGAATCCGCAACGTGTTTGCGAAGAATAGCCTCCACCGCCGGCTGCGTAAATACCAGCGAGGGCGTGTACCCCAAGGGATAGGGCGGTGGAACCATATCGATTCTGCGAATCAGCTGGCCTTGCGCTCCGAAGTGCTCCGACGCTGAAAACGGCGCAGTATGTGGCAGGATTTCCTTCACAACGCCCAAGTTCTGAAACACGCGCATGATCTCGTGATCCAGCGCCATGGCACGCGGAATGTCCCATATCTCCCGGTTCTTCTCAATGACCAGCGTCCTGATCCCGAAATGCCCAAGCCAGCACGCCGCGACCGCTCCTACAGGTCCGAAGCCCACGATGATCACATCGACCTGGCCCAGGTTGTGCTCGTTCGACCGCTCAGCCGAGCCCTCCATCATCTGTTCTCTCCGACAGCTGCTGGAGCCTCGGCGCCGGGATCGTAATCGGCAAACTTGATAGCGAGCTGCGCACGCTTCACGCTCTCAGCCTTCGGGGGCGCAGCGCCCCACTGGTCGGTCCTTCCAGGAGGCCACTTCCAATCCTGAGGCCCCTTGGGGATATAGGAGTCATCGACCTGCAATACCTCGGCCGTGTGCTCAATCACGATCCCGAACGGGTCTACGAAGTAGGCGAAAATGTTGTCTCCAGGTCCGTGACGCCCTACGCCCCATCCCACCGGATACCCATGGTCCGCCATCCGCCCAACGCCGCGCATGAGTGAATCGAAGTCAGGCATCATGAAGGCGATATGATTCAGGCCGTCGACGCCGGAATCTGCGAGCACGACCACATGATGGTCCCGATTGCACCGCAGAAAGGCCATCGCAGCCGAGCGGTCAGTCAGACTGAAGCCCAGGACTTGTTCAAAGAACCCTCGCGTGGCTTCGATGTCCCTGCAGTTGAGGTTTACATGCGACAGGCGACTCGGCAAGCCCCTTCGCGTCGAGCCGTCCCGGCGCTTTGACGACCCATGCACGAACCGCAGCACGTATCCTTCGGGCGTCTTGATTGTCATCGAAGTTCCACCCCCCACACCTGCGTTTGCGCGCGGCGGCCGCAACACACTTCCGTGCGCGTTGACGACCGCTTCAGTCAGGCGGGCAAGCTCTTCAAAGGCAGAGACGCCAAATGTCACGCACAACACCGCCGATTGTGGACTCGGATGCAACGCCAGCACGTAGGTGTCATCCCCGCTGGCCCGCAGATACACGACCTCGCCTCGGCGCTCGGCTAACTCCAAACCCCAAGCCGCGGTATAAAACTGCTCTGCCGCTTGGACATCCGGAATCGCAATGTCCACGCTTTGGATCTCAGAGACCGGAAAATACGTCATGAAGTTTAATCCTCGTCCGCGATGCTGTTTTGCAGAGTGCCCAGACGATCGATCTCGACCTCGACGGTATCGCCCGGCTTCATCCACAAGGGAGGTGTCCGCTTCACCCCAACACCGCCAGGAGTTCCGGTAACAATCACGTCCCCGCTCTCCAGCCGTGTGAAGGAGGAACAGTACTCGATAATCGTCGGTATGCCGAAGATCATCTGCCCAAGCAACGCGTCCTGTACTACCTCGCCGTTAAGCCGCGTCTGAATGCGCAGCCCGCCCAACTCTCCGAGTTCGTCGGGCGTGACCATCCACGGGCCGAAGCTGCCGGTCTCAGGAAAGTTTTTCCCCGGTGTGAACTGATGCGTATGGTGTTGCCAGTCGCGGATGCTTCCATCGTTGTAGCAAGCGTATCCGGCGATGTGGGCCGACGCAGCATCGCGAGCGATGTATCGGCCGGGCTTGCCGATCACCAACGCCAACTCGCCCTCAAAATCGAGGTTGGTCGAGACTCGTGGCCGTCGAATTGGCTGCAGGTGGCCCGTCTGCGAGTTGGCGAACCTCCCGAAGATCGTGGGATGCTCGACCACCGCTCGACCGGTCTCCTTGCGATGTGTCTCATAATTCAGGCCGACGCAGAGGACCTTGTCCGGATTAGGGATGACCGGCAACCATTGGATTCGCTGGAGCTCATGTTGCTGCGCTTGGAGGCAGGCGGCCACCACCTCAGGATAGGCACTCGCCGCAATCACAGATTTAAGGTCGGCAAACCGTTTCATCACGCGGCCGACATCGAAAGCAAAGCCGCCCTCGATCACACCCCACGTCTTCGATCCATTCACCGCAAAACTGGCAAGTTTCATATGGTCCCCATCCGAGAAGCCGCTGTGAGGCAGGGGCGTCCTCGACTCCGACATGGTACTTTGGCGTACCAGTCGCCGTCAATGGCAGATGATTTGCGAGGAACTGCCGACGAGGTCATCGTTCGAACGAGGAAAGCGCTTTACAAATCACTGCGCGTTTGTTATGAATTGGGAGCTGTTTGGTACGTGCTGGTACCACCTCTGAAATCACGATCAATACCAACTATGATACGGACGCGCAGGCATATCAAGGGCCGCCTCCGGGCGGATGAGGGCGAAACGCGATGATCACGAATGAGCTGCCGGGAAACAAGATGCCCTACAAAATCGACGCGGGACAGGGCTTGCGTTATGCCTTCGGCAGTCACCTGGCCTGCGTGATAGCCAGGCCCGAGGACCTTGGACAGCCGATGTGCGGCGCAATCCTCAGCGGAGCGCAGGGGGCCACTTTTCCTCTGCACCGACACAATGACACCCACGAAGCCTGGTTTGTGCTGGAAGGTGTTCTCACCCTGTTGCTAGGTGACAAAGAGTACAAACTAACGCCAGGCTGCTACGTGAATATTCCATCCGGGACGCCGCATGGCTTCACCTATGAGGAGCACCGTACCCGCATACTTACATGGACCTTCGGGGGAAAGGCGAACCAGCTCTATCAAAGCTTCGGAAGTCCATACCCCGGCACAGTCTACCCCGAGACGACCGAGGTGCCCAACTGGCAGAAACTTAGCGAGGCAGTAGATACCGAGGTCCTGAAAACCGTCTCCATGGTCCCCGCATCCCCCGCGTCCCGCAGTAAGCAGGCGCAGGAGCCTTTTGTGCTCGCGCCTTATGAAGGCGAGCGCATGCTGGCCGCCGAACAGCTCTACACCCTCCTGGGCACGCAGGCGCATAGCGGGGGCACTTTCATCTCTTTACTCACGGAAGGGCCCATCGGACCGGAGATTCCGCGACATTACCACGACAAGGTCACCGAGACATTCTTCTGTATCAAGGGCGCTTTGCAGATGTTCCTTAACGATGAATACGTTGTGCTCGAACCGGGCGATTTCCTGCATGTTCCGCCAGGAGCCGTACACGCCTTCAAGATTGTGCGCGAGGACACACGCTTCATCGGCTTCGTGACTCCAGGGATATTCGAGAATTTCTTCCGTTATTTGTGCCAACCTTTCGAAGGACACATATACCCCCTGACTCCACCACCCTTCCGTTTCGATCGAGTGATTCAACACATGGGTGAGTTGGATCTGCACATGGTCGGCAGGCCTGGAGGGCCTCCCGGAGCGGGCGCCGCATGAAGAGCTTCCGAGGCAGGCCAAAGCTCTACCCGGTAGAGCAGGTTCGCGATCAGATTTATAGCCATGCGGGCGGAAAGCCACGGCTGGCCGACCTGTATCTTCCCACACTGCCCGCGGGCAAGGCTCCGGTGATCGTCTGGGTGCACGGTGGCGGGTGGCGCTTTGGAGATCGCCATCTTGCCCCGGACCTCTCTCGATTTATCGCCGAGCGCGGATTCGCAATCGTCAGCTTCGACTACAGACTGAGCGACGAGGCCATCTTTCCAGCGCCCATTGAAGACGTGAAGACGGTCGTGCGATGGGCTCGCTCTATCGCAGAAGAGCACAACCTGGACAGTGACCATATTGGCCTCTGGGGCTCCTCCTCCGGAGGACACCTGGCCTCATGCGCAGCGCTCTCCGATGAATCGCAGTTCGCCGGTGAGGAACACGCAAGCTTTTCCAGCGCCGTGCAGGCGGTGCTCGACGGCTATGGACCGACGGACTTCTCGCGGATTGACGCCGACCGCGTTCCTGTCGAGTCCCAGCCCGTCGATGTCGAGAGCGTGTCTGTTCCCAACCTGCTCCCTGCAAGTCATCCGGAGTCCTTCGAATCGCGATTCATCGGCGTGTCGGTTGGCAGCTCACCACCCGAAGTTTCCCGGGCTAACCCGGCGAATTACGCGCACACCCGCGCTCCGCCTTTCCTGATTCTGCATGGTCTCTATGACCCACTGATACCTTGGCAGCAGAGTCAGTTGCTCTTTGAGGCGCTTCGCGACACAAGCAATAACGTCACACTCATGGTCTTGGAGCGTCTTGGGCACGGCTTCTTCAACAACTCCAGGCTCGACCTCGTCGATCCCGGTGCAATCACGGTATATCGGAGTTCGTCGGCAACGAGGTCCAGCTTCGGCAGGCGCGTACAGCGAATCCCCTTTGGCTTCGACCTTGTAGAGGAATTCTTCCGCAGCCATTTAGCGTTATCTCCCGTCTGAGACGCTCCAATTCTCGAGAGCCGCTGATCCGACGGTCGTCAGCACATTTTGCGGCGTTGCCTCACGATATACTCGGGGATCATCAGCGCGGCAGCAAACCAGAGACGGGTGCGATTCCTAAAGACGTCTGGGAGAGCGCGATGGTCGGCTTTTGTACTCCATATCCTCGCAAGAACGGTGAGATGATTTGATGCCCCATCGCAAAGAGGTTCAAAAGCCGGACCACGTATCACGTATTCTCGACGCAGCTTCCGAACTTTTCCTCGAGCTCGGCTTCGAGAGGGCGAGCACCGCAGATATCGCGAGGCGGGCCAGGGTCTCCAAACGAGAGCTCTATACCCATTTCGCTGACAAGCGCGCGATCCTGTCGGCAGCCATTACCGGGCTGCAAAAGAACATGTGGTCAGAGATGGATATAGAGTGGGGCGCGACCGGTGATCTTCGGTCCGTCTTGCTCCATGCCGGAACCGCGATCTTTAATTTCATCGTCTCCAAGAAATTCCGCAATGTGTTCCGAATCGTCGCGGCCGAGTCTTTCCACGACCCTGAGGCTGCCAGGCAGTTCTATCTGCTTGGTCCCGGCGCCGGTCGCCACCAGACGGCGAAGTTTCTCGATCGGCAGATGAAAGCTGGAAACCTGCTACAAACCGACCCTCTTCAGGCAGCGGACGACTTTCTCGATCTGGTGATCACAGCCCGTTTCATGACCGCAATTGCACTTGGGCGAACGGACCGGGAGATGAGGGCCAGTCGACATGTAGGGCATGCGGTGGACGTCTTTCTAACCTACTATGCGCCAGGCGCTCGATCAGGCTCTCGTGCAAAGCCTCGCCGTAAGCCCAAACACAACCGCTCCTGAGCTTGCTGTCTCCTGAGTACAGCTCGGGTGGATCTCCACTAGATCCTGCGAATGACTCGACAGGAAGCACATCGGCCGATGGTGGTGCGGGCGGAGGGAATTGAACCCACACGGCCTTGCGGCCTGCGGATTTTCGTACCACTTCGGCTTTCGCCGCCCCGCCTGGCGGGTTCGTGGTCTGGACTATCCCTTCACCGTTTCCCTGTAAGGGAATTAGGTGCTGCCCGTCTAGTCTCTACACCTTCCCGGAAAGATCCGGGCTTGGCTCGGGATTGCCATTTCAGGTTTCCCCGACTTTGGGCAGTTCTACTCCACCGGTTTCCCGGGTGGGCACTCAAGTGTTGCTTAAGTCCGCTGCGTCTGCCATTTCGCCACGCCCGCGTGAAACTGGCTAACAGCTTTCATGATAAAGCAGCGGCATGGGAATCACTCTCCCAAAAAGACCGTCTCAGCTTGCCAGTGCGACACCGCCATTAGGTAGGAACGGGAGACCAAAGTAAATCGAACGCCGATTCTCCGGGTACCAAGGCCCCAGGAAATATCGGCCTTGACGCGCTGCTTTCACTGCGTACGTCGATATTCGATGCCGCCGTCCCGCAGATAGTATTCTGCGGAGCAATCGTGGCCACCACAAATCATCGTTTCGCTGCCTCTGTACTGCCGCCGCGTGATCAGACCAAGGGCTCCGCAAACCGGGCAGGAAAGTACTGCACAATATGGATTTTCCGGCTCACCCATGGCCCCTGCATTTTCGAGCACAAATAGCGTTCCCGGTTCCATCTGTTCGGGGATCCATTCTTCGAGTAGTTGCAATTCCGCTATCATGGGCCTCTCCCTATCAACCTGGTCTACGTATGTTCCTGCTTAGGCGGGACACGCTCCCGCTCATGCGCGGGAACGCAACAGCTATATGCGACGTTAAAGACGTATGAAGTGAGGAGCCTCGACGGAACTTGCCGGGGTGTGCAGCCAAACGATTCGAAGTTCCTGTCTCCTCGCGAGTGCGGCGACATCCACTCAGCATCAAGGCGCATCCTGGAATTCGGGATCGATAGCATACGGCTGGACAATTTCAGCCGTAAGGATTGAGCCAATTCTTTCCGGGCGTCCTTCGCTTGTCAACACGAAAGTCCAGATGTGTTTCTTCTTAGATACCCCTGGTTGATCGACCACGCAGGCGAAACGTCCACGTCTCCCAGATCAATTTTCGTGGCTTTGGGAGCTGGCCCGCGAGGCTGTCTGTGCACTGACCTGATCGATGGCGCGGTAGATGTCCTCATTGCGCAGGATAGCCTGAACGTAGTCGCGCGTCTCGGTAAACGGAATCGATTCAACAAATTCGTCGATGCCTTGCTCACCCGCGCCGCTACGCCAGTCGACGACCCTCGCATCACCAGCATTGTAGGCGGCGAATACATACTCCGGCTGCCCGCCGAACTTGTCCATGGTCTGCCTGAGATACCGGCACCCTAACTGAATATTCACATTCGGATCGAGCAGCTGGCTCGTTTCAAAGTGCTTCATTCCTTCCGCTTTGGCCATCGATTTTCCCACCGACGGAAGCAGCTGCATTAACCCATAGGCGCTCTTGTTAGAGACAGCCTGTGGGTTGAACTCCGACTCCTGCCGAATCAGCGACGCAACCATATAAGGATCAAGGCCGTTGGCAGCCGCGGATTGCTTGATCTGGGACCAATAGGCCTCAGGAAAGAGAACGCGCCAATAGGTAATAGGCATCGCTGTAATCGGAGCAGAGGTGTAGAACGGAATCGCCCGCTTGAGCACGCGCATGGCGCGGAAGGTCTCGCCATAGGAGGTATAGATCTCCGCCTCTGCAAAAGATCCCCATTCCGCGCTGCCGTCAGCTGCGCGGATCTCAGGGGGAATATATTCGTTCAGCCCGGCGTTGGCCAGGAGCTTCGCTTTCACGACATGCGGATCGTCCTCCGGCACATCGTCGCTCAGCTCCGGAATCGTCTCGGGTCGCATATCATCGAGCGCGGCGATATTCTCCGGCGTCGCGCTGCCGAGTGCGGCGAGACGTTGCCTCGATTCAGCCGCGTAGTAGTAATGTTGATAGACACGGATGATGGTGTGGTAATACGCCGCTGCGAAACCCAGCTGGTGTTCCTGCTGCTCGTAGAGCCGGCCGCGCCAGTAGAGCGCGCTGGGGATCTCCTTGCCACCCGGATAATTCGCTATCTGCTCATCCATGAGCCTCGCCGCGTCGGAGTATTGTTTCAACCGATAGCTCAGCCACGCCGCACGCCAATGACTGCTCGGCGAGTAGTTCGAGCAATGCGCCGTCGGCTCCGGCTCGCATGACTTCGGAAAGCGCTTGGCCAATTCCGCGTAGTAGTCGATCGCATGCGAGTAGTCCTTTCGCAGCAGATACATGTTGCCGCTCGAGTAGAGCGCCTCCGCCAGCCAGGGACTCTCGCTGAACCGCGTCTCCATCTGCTCCACAATCTGCCGCTGAGCATCGGCATCATCTTTATCGCGGGCCAACTCCATCATCAAATACATGCGCCGCGCACCGGCCTCGTCCTGCGTGTCGGGCAGCCGTTCGAGCTCTTGCTTGTTCAGCCTCTTCAGTTTCAAATCGCAATTAGCCGCAGCCACCAGGACTTCATCCCTGGCTCCCGGACTCAACTCCGGCTCGTTGGCCAGGGCGCGATATTCCTCGGCTGCGTCGTTAAACCGTCCCGCGCGATACAGCGCATCGGCATGAGTGCGCCGCTCCTCGGCGCTGATGGGTGCCGCGGCGCCGATCACCGCCAGTTGGGCTTTGGCCGTTTGTGCCTCGTTGCTCAGCGGAAAGGTCAGGTACACGTGACGAAAGAGTTTGGCTGCGGCGTCGGTCTGTCCAGCCATCTGCTCCGCCTGCGCCTGCGCCAGCTGGAAGTCCGCATGACCCGCGATGGGCTCGCCCAAATGAGGCTTCAACTTCGCGAGCGCCGTTTGCGGGTCACCCTCCTGAATGAACAGGTTCGCCTCGAGCACCGGTATGCTCGGTACGAAGATGCTGTCCGGGTGCCGCGTCGCAAACCCATTCAAAAGCAGCTCAGCCGCAGGCAGGTTTTTGGCTTCCAGGTTGGCTTGCGCGCCAAGATAGTCGGCGTAATCGCTGAGGGACTGACCTGCGGCCACCGACTTATGCAGGCTGGTCACCGCCTCTGGATATTTCTTGTCCTCAAGATACGCGTGGCCCAGAGCCAGGTAAGCCGCCGAGGCGGCTTCACCGGTATGCGACTGTGCGTAGGCGGTGACTCCGGCATAAGCCGCCGGACTGCGCATCTGGGTAAGTTGCTGGGCCATCGGCCGCAGTTGCGACGACGCAACAAACGCCTGGTGCAGCTTGCGGCTCTTGGCCAATGCCTTGGCCGAAAGCGGATGATGAGCAGCGTGTTTCGATTTGGTTGTTGAATGCCCGTTGGTCCTGGTTCCGGTCTTCGTGTGGCTGGAGGACGAATGTGCCTGGGAGGTGGTCTTGTGGCTGCTCGACGCCGATGTTGCGGCATGCTGCTTCTTAGGGGCCGCCTCGTCGGTTTGCCCCGACCCAGCCAGACTCCAGGTCAACAGTAGTAGAGACAACCCCGCGCAACGGCGCAAGCGGCGCCAGCTCCAGATTCGGCCCGACGAAGGGTCTCTGTTCACAACCAACGCAGCAAGCTTCGAGATCGCCAAGACTTCAACATCCTCTACTTACTATTAAAGCCGAAATTATGCCCATTGTTCCGCAAGTCGAGCCCGGAACCTGAATCGTTATCCATAATTCCCATTCGCCTTCCGC